>CAZIOS010000005.1:0-121835 GCA_964540905.1 uncultured Conexibacteraceae bacterium
CTTCCTCCACATCCTCGACGGCGGCCGGATCGGCGTCGCCGCGATGGGCGTCGGCGTCGCCCAGGGCGCCCTTGACGAGGCGATCGCCTACGCCAAGGAGCGCCAGGCCTTCGGCCAGTCGATCTCCAAGTTCCAGGCGATCCAGGCCAAGATCGCCGACCTCTCGGCCCAGATCGAGGCGGCGCGGCTGCTGACCTGGCGGGCGGCACTGGAGAAGGACGCCGGCCAGTCCTTCACCCTCACCGCCGCCCAGGCGAAGCTGATCACCGGCCGCCTCGCCGTCAAAGCGACCGAGGAGGCGGTGCAGATCCACGGCGGCTACGGTTTCATCGAGGAGTACCCGGTCTGCCGCTTCTACCGCGACGCCAAGATCCTGACGATCGGCGAGGGGACGGACGAGGTCCAGCAGATGGTGATCGCGCGGCAGCTGGGCTGCTGAAGATGGCGCACTGAGCTTCTGTGACAGTGCGTTCGTCTTTTGTCGTGCTGGGTCGGACCAAGGACGAACGTCGCTGCTCCCTCCCTCAGGCCGCCCCAAGCGTGAAGCGCACCGTCGTCCCGGGCTGCCGCTCCTCGAGCCAGATTCGCCCTCCGTGGGCTTCGACGATCGCCCTGGAGATCGCCAGGCCGAGGCCGGCGCCGTCCTCGCCGCGGGCGTCGTCGCCGCGGTAGAAGGCCTCGAAGACCCGCTCGCGGTCGCCGGCCGGGATCCCCTCACCGTCGTCGGCGACCTCGACCTCCACCCCACCGCCGGCGGCGTGGGCGCGGACGGTAACGCTGCCGTCGGCGGGGGTGTGGCGGATCGCGTTCTGGATCAGGTTGAAGAGGACGCGCTGGAGCTTCTCGGCATCGGCCCTGGCGACGACGGCGCCCGGCGGCAGCTCGGCCGAGACCGTCACCCCGCGGGCCGCCGCCGGCGCCCGCATCGCCGCCACGGTGTCGTCGATCAGCTCGTGCAGCTCGACCTGGCGCAGCGTCCAGGAGATGTCGCCGGCCTCGATCCGCGAGAGCTCGAAGAGGTCGTCGACGAGGTCGCTGAGGACGGCGACGTGGGTGCGGATCTCCCTCAGGTAGCGGTCGCGGGTCTCCCCCGTCGCCACCCCGTCGTCGATCGACTCGACCAGCAGCCGCAGCGAGGCCAGCGGCGTGCGCAGGTCGTGCGAGGCGGCGGCGACGAGCTGGCGCCGCGCCGCCTCGATCTGGCGCCGCGAGCGCTCCTCCATCGAGAGCCGGACGGCGAGCGCCGCCGCCAGCGCCGCGGCGCCGGCCGCCAGCAGGACCAGCAGCACCTGGACGGCGCCCATCCGGCTCGGGACCGCGACCGCCGCGGCGCCGGCGAGGAAGGCGGCGAGGGCGATGACGACGGCGCGCTTCACGGCCGCAACCTGTAGCCGACGCCCCAGACCGTCTCGATGAAGCGCGGCGCCGCCGGGTCGTCGCCGAGCTTGGCGCGGAGGCGGCGGACGTGGACGGTGACGGTGCTGGTGTCGTTGAAGAAGGGCTCGCCCCAGACCGCTTCCATCAGCTGGTCGCGCGAGTAGACCCGCCCCGGATGCGCCGCCAGGTAGGCGAGCAGGTCGAACTCGCGCATCGTCAGCGCCAGCTCCTCGCCGTCCAAGAAGGCGCGGCGGGTCGCCGGCTCCAGCCGCAGCGGCCCGTGCTCGATCGGCGGCTCCTCCGCGACCGGCGGCGCCACCCGGCGCAGGACGGCGTCGACGCGGGCGACCAGCTCCGCCGGCGAGAACGGCTTGACGACGTAGTCGTCGGCGCCGTCGCGCAGCCCGACCAGGCGGTCGGACTCCTCGCCGCGGGCGGTCAGCAGGATCACCGCGATCCGCCGCCCCGGCCGCTCGTGCAGCCGCCGCATCACCTCGAGCCCGTCGAGCCCAGGCAGCATCAGGTCGAGCACGACCAGGTCGGGACGGTGCAGCTCGGCCAGGCGCAGGGCCTCGGGCCCGTCGCCGGCCTGGTGGGTCTCGTAGCCCGCCCGCTCCATGTAGCGGGCGACGATCTCGACGATCGTCGGCTCGTCGTCGACGACCAGCACGGTGCGCTTCTCGGACCCGGCCATCGCCACGATTGTCGCCGCTGCGGCCGGCGCGGCGCTAGCCGAAGGTGAAGGCATAGCCCGTCACCCCGGCTTCCGGGACCAGTTCGAGCACGTGGTGCTCGACCCGCGGCAGATCGACCAGGTTGTAGAGGCGCTGGCCGCTGACCGTGACGACGCCGCCGTGGACGTCGCTGCCGGCAGCCGCCGCCGGGATCGGGCGGCCGTCGAGCATGACCCGCAGCTTGCGACTGTGCCCGGGCGAGCCGAGCACCAGGTAGACCCGCCGGGCGCCGAAGTTGAGGTCGAGCGAGCCGCCGGCGGCGGTCGCCGATTTGAGCCCGATCCGCCAGCGGCCGTGGTAGGCGAATTCGTTGGGAGGCAACGCGGCGGGGGCGCTGAAGTCGTGCAGGCCGGGTGAGAGTTCGGGATTGGTGAAGCGTTCGGCCCGGTAGGGGCCGAGGTAGGTCTCGGGCGTCGTCACTCCGGCCGAGGGGGCGATGCCGTGGGCGCCCGAGCGCCGGCGCCCGACCCTGTCGCCGGCTTCGGCGAGGAGCTGGCGGATCACTTCTTCTTTCTTGCCGTAGCTGCCCTCGCCGAAGTCGGCGTAGCGGACGTGCCCGTCGGCGTCGACGTAGTACTCGGCCGGCCAGTACGCGTTGCTATAGGCGTTCCAGGTCCCGTATTCGTTGTCCTGGACGACCGGGTATTCGATCCCTTCGCGGGCGATCGCCGCTTCGACGTTGTCGGCTTCGCGCTCGAACGGGAACTCGGGGGTGTGGACGCCGACGATCGTCAGGCCGTCCCTGTGGTAGCGCCTGTACCAGGCGTTGAGGTAGGGCAGGGTGCGGATGCAGTTGATGCAGGTGTAGGTCCAGAAGTCGACCAGGACGACCCGCCCCCGCAGCCCCCGCATCGTCAGCGGCTGGCCGCCCGGCGTGTTGAACCAGCGCTCGGTGTCGGTGAATTCCGGCGCTTCGCCGTAGTCCTTCAGCTGCAGGCGGTTGGCGCCGGCGGCCGCTTCCGGCTGCGGGTCGCCCGCGGCCCGGACGCCGATCCCATGGCTGGAGATGCCGCGGATCTTAACCAGCGCGGCCTGCGCCGAGGCGGTGTTCTCCAGCCCTTCCGCCGGGTTGACGAGAAACGAGGGCAGGTCGGCGGTGACGTCGCGCTGGAAGCGGAGGTCGTATTCGCCCAGCATCGCCAGGCCGACGACGACCATGACCGCCCCGGTCAGCACCTGCAGCAGGGCTCCGCGCCGCGCCAGCGGTCGCACGATGCGACGGCCGCCGATCATCAGCAGGTAGAGGACGAGCGCGGACCCGAGCCCGTAGGCGAGGGCGACCGCGAGCCTGCCGGCGTTGAAGCTCTGGGAGGCGGTGACGGTGATCACGCCGGCCAGGATCGGGCCGGCGCAGGGCACGTAGAGGATGCCGAGGCTGGCGCCCAGCACGGTTCCCGACCAGAAGCCGTCGCCGCCGGTGCGACGCACCCCGAGGCGGCCCGAGAGGCCGCTGAGCCAGGCCTCGAGGCGGGCCGCCAGCGGCGGGATCATCAGCACCGCGCCGAAGGCGAGCAGGACGCCGATCGCCAGGTCCCGGAGCAGTTCGTTGGGCAGCCCGAGGGCGGAGATCACGTAGACGAGGGCGACGATCGCGAAGGTGAAGGAGACGGCCAGGCCGGCGACGATCCCGAGCGGGCGGCGGCGACCGCCGGTGGCGCCGGCCGAGAGCGCGATCGGCAGCACCGGCAGCACGCAGGGCGAGACCGCCGTGGCGGCGCCGGCGATGAAGCCGAAGAGGATCAGCAGGACCATCTCGTCAACCTTCCCAGCAAGGGATTACGAGGAGATGACGGCGTTGGCTCAGCCGCCGGGCGGCGTCGCCGTGACCGCGCCCTCGGGCCGGCCGGCGACCTCGGCGGCGCGGCCGGCCGCCTCGCCGGCGCCGAAGTGGGCGCAGATCGTCAGCTCGTGCTCGCGCCGCAGCGGCCGGGTCGGATCGACGACCGGGGCGGCGCGCAGCGCCTCGCCCGGCTGCGCGACCCAGACCCCGAAGGCGGCGCCGGCGCACTCGCGCAGCGGCACCGCCACCAGGCGGGCGCCGCGGCGGCGGCCGACCCGGGCGATCAGCCAGGCGGGCTCGCCGCTCTCGGCGTCGACGAAGAAACCGTGGACCTCGCCGGCGGCGGCGCCGTCGAGGTCGGTCAGCTCGGCGCCGACCCAGCGCATCGCCTCGGCCAGCGCCGGCATTGCCACCGCCTCAGCCATCGGCCTGGCGCTCCAGCAGCTCGGCGGCGGCGCTGGCCGGGTCGAGCTCACGCCGCACCACCCGCTCCAGCAGCTCGGCGGTGGCGGGGTCGGCGGCGGCGGTCGCCTCGAGCCGGCGGCGCATCCGCGCGGTGGCGATGCCGAGCACCTCGCTGCGCAGGTTGCGGGCGCGGCGCTCGGCCAGCGTCCCCTCCGCCTCGATGAAGGCGCGGTGCGCGGCGATCTGCGTCGCCAGCTCCTCGACGCCCTCGCCGCGGGCGGCCTCGGTGCGCAGGATCGGCACCTTCCAGCCGGCAGGGTCATGGGAGAGCGCCAGCACCCCGCGCACCTCGCGCACCATCGTGTCGGTCATCGGGTGGTCGGCCTTGTTGACGACGATCACGTCGGGGATCTCCATCACCCCCGCCTTCAGCGCCTGGATCGAGTCGCCGGAGCCGGGCATCAGCGCCAGCACGATCGTGTCGGCGTGGTCGACGATGTCGATCTCGGCCTGACCGACCCCGACCGTCTCGATCAGGACGTCGTCCTTGCCGGCCGCGTCCATCACCAGCGCCACCTGCAGCGCCGCCTCCGAGAGGCCGCCGAGGGCGCCGCGCGAGGCCATCGAGCGGATGAAGACGCCGGGGTCGAGGAAGTGCTCGGAGAGGCGGATGCGGTCGCCGAGCAGGGCGCCGCGGGTGAAGGGGCTGGACGGGTCGATCGAGAGCACCGCCACCTGGCGCTCCTGCTTGCGCAGCTCCGCCGTGAGGGCGCCGATCAGGGTGCTCTTGCCGACCCCGGGCGGGCCGGTGAAGCCGACGATCCGGGCCCTGCCGGTGCGCGGGTAGACCTCGCGCACGAGCTCCCAGCCGGCCGGGTCGTCGGACTCGATCAGGGTGATCGCCCGTGCCAGCGCCCGCTTGTCGCCGGCCAGCAGGCGCTCGGCGAGGGAGGCGGCTTTGGCGGCGTCAACCACTGGGGCGCCAGTCTAGAGTCCCGGCCGCGATGATCCGCCTCAGCCGCTTCCTCGCCCGCAACCGGATGCTCAACCTCCCCTACGCGCGGCTGGGCTGGCGCTACCTGCGGCGGCGGCTGCTGACCCGCGCCGGCTGGCGCTGGCGCACCGACGGGCTCGTCTTCTTCGGGCGGCGGCTGGAAATCCAGATCGCCCGCGGCGCCGAGGTCCGCTTCGGCCGCTTCGTCTGGATCGGCGACGGCTCGAAGATCCGCTGCCACGAGGGTGCCGTCGAGATCGGCGCCAAGACGGTAATGGGCCAGGAGTGCACGATCTCCGCCTACCGCCAGGTGCGGATCGGCGAGCAGTGCGTGATCGCCGACCGGGCGATGTTCATCGACTTCGACCACGGCGTGGTCGAAGTCGAGCGGCCGATCCGGGTCCAGGGCATCTACATGCGCGACGTCGAGGTCGGCAACAACGTCTGGATCGGCTACGGCGCCTGCGTCCTGCGCGGGGTCCGGGTCGGCGACAACTCGATCGTCGGCACCAACTCGGTAGTGACCAGGGACGTCCCCGCCAACGCCGTCGTCGCCGGCATCCCGGCCCGGGTGATCCGCATGCGCGAGGCGCCCGAGCGGCTGCGCTGGCCACGGCCGGTCGAGCCCGACCCGGCGGCGGCCAGCACCCTGCAGCCGCCCGGCAAGGACAGTCCCTAAGCGGCCTCTGTCTCAGCCTCGCCGTCGCCGGCGCGAACTTCGAAGTTGCCGATCATCGTGCTGCCCGGGTTCCAGTCCATGCCGTCGAGCAGCGCCATTGGCGAGACCCCGAGCGCGCCCGCCAGCTTGACCAGGGTGTCGATGCGGGCGAGGCGGATGCCGCGCTCGAGCTGACCGATCTCGGTCCGGTGCAACGAGGCGCGGAAACCGAGCTCTTCCTGCGAGAGCTTGGCGGCCTTGCGACTGCGAACCAGGTTCCTTCCGAAACGGGCGGCGATGTCCACCCGCCGCATTCTTTTGTCTGAGACATCCAGCATCTACATCCTCCCCTATCCGCCCTGGGCCTATCCGCCCTGGGAATCGACGCACGGTGCCTCGTCACCCCGTGCCTCTACACCCAGGGATGTGAGGTCTTTCGTCTGGCAGACAAGGCGTTCCCATCGTTTATAATCCCTGGAGACGACGCCTGCTTGCCGCCCTGGTTGACTGGCATCGTCTTCCCAATGACAGCGGACAACGACAACCGAGACCTGGCCGAGCTCTTCGAGCTCGAGATCTGGCCGCTGATCCCAACGGCGGAGCTGGCCCCGGCGGCGCCGTGGCGCGCTCCGGCAAGAGCGCCGCGAAGTCGCCTGGACGTGGGGACACTGGTCCTCGACAGCTCCGCGGTCGTCACCGTGATCCACCGCGAAGACGGCTATCGGCATCTGCTCGCGGCGATGGAGGAGGCGGCGGAGCTGGCGATCGCCACGCCGACCCTGCTGCAGGCCACGGCGCTCCTCGTCGGCCGCCTCGGCCCGCTCGGCCGCCTGGTCCTGGCCCGGTTCCTGGAAGAGGCCGAGGTCCAGGCCGTCCCCTTCGACCAGGGCCGCCAGCGGATCGCCGCCCGCGCCTTCGTCCGCTTCGGCGACGGCCGCCACCCGGCGGCGCTGACCTCCACCGATTGCGCCGCCTACGCCACCGCCCGCCTCGCCGGCGCCCCGCTCCTCTACGCCGGCAAGGGCTTCCCGCTGACCGACATCGCGATCGCCGGCACCTGAGCGGCGACCATCAGGCTGGGTCCAGCTTGGCGCCGACCAGGTCGGCGTAGACGGCCGCCGTGCGCTCGGCGACGTCGCCCCACTCGAAACGGCGGATGTGCTCGTAGGCTTCGGCGACCAGGCGGCGGCCGAGCTCGTCGTCGGAGAGGACGCGGATCGCGACCTCGGCCAGGGCGTCGGGGTCGTGGGCCCGAAAGCGCAGGCCCGCCTCCTCGTGGGGGACCACCTCGCGCAGGCCGCCGGTGTCGGCGACGATGCAGGGACAGCCGGAGGCCATCGCCTCCAGCGCCACCAGCCCGAAGGGCTCGTAGATCGAGGGGACCACGGTGAGGTCGGCGATCCGGTAGAGCGAGTGCAGGGCGTCGTCGCCGATCCAGCCGAGGAAGGTGCCGTGCTCCATCAGGCCCAGCTCCTGCGCCTGGCGGTGCAGCTCGGCCTCGTGGGTGCCGGAGCCGGCGACCAGGAAGCGCGTGTTCGGCGCCACCTCCAGCACCCGTGGCATCGCCTCCAGCGCCAGTTGGAAGCCCTTCTCGTAGACCAGCCGCCCGATCAGCAGCACCAGCTTCTGGTCGGGCCGGGCGAACTCGCCGCGCAGCCGCTGCAGCTCGGCCGGGTCCGGCACCTGCAGGTCGTCGGGGTCGATCCCGTTGGGGATGACGCTGATCCGCTCCTCGTCGACCCCGAAGATGTCGGCGATCTGCTCGCGCATGTAGTGGGAACAGGCGATCACCCGCCGCGAGCGGTTGGTGATCCAGCGCTCGACCCCGTGGATGTAGGTCTGCGGGTGCTTGTCGACCCAGCCCTGGTGGCGGCCGTACTCGGTGGCGTGGATCGTCGTCACCAGCGGCGCCTCGAAGCGTTTGGCGAGGTGGTCGCAGGCGTTGGCGACCAGCCAGTCGTGGCCGTGGACGAGGTCGAAGCTGTAGCGGTCGCCGAGCTCTACCCCGGCGGCGAGCATGTCGGAGTTCATCCGCTCGACCCAGGCGACGAACTCGCCGAGGTCGGTCGGGCGCTTGGGCTCGCGGATGCGGTGGATGCGGACGCCGCCGCTGCGCTCCTCGGCCGGCGACTCCTCGCCGCCGCGGGTCAGCACGTGGACCTCGACGTCGCGCTCGACCAGCGCCTCGGAGAGCTTGCGGACGTGGCGGGCGAGGCCGCCCTCGATCAGCGGCGGGTACTCCCAGGAGAGGATCAGGACGCGGGTCATCGACGGGGTGCTACGGCTCCAGCAACGGAGCGAGGCTCAGGTCCGGGGCGAGTGAACGCATACGCGAATCGGTGGCAGATCGGCAGTCTATGGCCTCCAACATCGCCCGGCCGTGGTCGCTGGCGCGCTGGAAGGCGTAGTCCCCGGCCTGGCCGCGCTGGTCGAGGAAGGCCCAGTCGCTGGCCTGCGCCGCCAGCAGCTCCCGCCCGGCGCGCCGGGCGGCGTCGCCGCGCAGGCCGGCCGACAGCGCCCGCAGCAGCCGCAGCTCCAGCCGCCGGGCCGCCCAGGCGAGGTCGGCGACGGCGGGCGAGTCCCAGGTGCGGAGGTCCTTGCCCTCGCCCCAGGTCGAGGCGGCGAGCGGGCGCGGGAGCGGCTCGTGCTCGGCCAGCGCCTCGGGCACGGTGAGCAGCCGCACCCCCGCCGCCTCCGCCCCCTCCAGCACCGCCCGCAGCCAGAGCGGGCCCTCCGACCACCAGTGGCCGAGCAGCTCGGTGTCGATCGCGAAGACGAGCAGGCCGCGGCGCTCGCGGCCGGCGGCGAACTCGCGCAGGCGGGCGGCGGCGGCGGCGAGGAACTCGTCGGCCTGACGGCGGGCGGCGGCGGCGGCGGCGGCGGGGTCGTAGGCGCCTCCCCCCACCTTCCAGAGTCGTATCCCGCGCAGCGATTTGCCGGCGAACTGGGCGTGGGCGGGGTCGGACGGGTAGCCGTCGAGGGCCCAGAGCCAGCTGACCGCCTCCCAGTCGATCGGCAGCGCCACCGGCCCGGCCGCGGTGGCGATCGGCGCCAGCGCCCCCAGCGGCGCCTCGTGGGCGCTCTGGTCGACGCAGAACCACTCGACGCCCTGCTCGGCGAGCAGCCGCTCGAGCCCGGGAGCGTAGGCGCACTCCGGCAGCCAGAGGCCACCGCCCTCCCAGCCGAAGCGGCGCCGGTGCGAGCGGATGCCGGCGTCGAGCTGCAGCCGCTGCCCCGCCCGCGTCGCCAGCAGCGGCAGCACCGCGTGGGTCGCGGCCGAGGCCGCCAGCGCCACCCGCCCCTCCGCCGCCGCCCGCTGGAACGGCGCCAGCGGCTCGCCGCCGGCCGCGTCGAGCAGCTCCAGCGCCCGCCGGTAGCGGGCCAGCTCGGCCTCGCAGGCGGCCCGGCACTCGGCCGGCACCTCGCCGAGGTCGGCCTCGGCGGCGCCGATCCGCCACTCGAGCAGGAAGTCGCGCAGCCGCGCCGCGGTCGCCGCGTCCTCGAGCTGGTCGGCCAGCACCGGCGTCACCGTCAGCGTCAGCCGCTCGGCGAACTCCAGCAGCGGCAGGTAGGAGCGGATCACCGCGTCGAACAGCCACTCCTCGCCGAACGGGTAGGTCCCGAAGCCCTCCACGTAGGGCATGTGGGAGTGGAGGACCAGCGCCAGGTCGCCGGCGCTCTCGCGCCGGCTCATGCCGGCGTTCCTGTCATGCGGTGCTACAGACGGCGATGAAGTCCAGCGCCGCGTCGAGGTTCCCCTCCCTGAGAGCGAAATCGGAGGCGGCGATCGCCGGGGTGAAGCGGTCGTAGAAGCGCTTGGTCAGGCCAAGCCGCCTGTGGACGCCGTCCCAGCCGAGCTTGATCGCCAGCTCGTGCGCGCGCAGCTTGCGGGCGTGGAAGAGGCCGAGCAGCTCGACCCGCGGGAAGTGGGCCTCGCAGAGCGCCCGGAACTCGGCGGCCCGGAACTCGTGGACGTGCCAGGGGTTGTCGGACTTCTCCGCCCCCGGCGGCGCCAGGGTCAGCAGGTTGGGAGTCGAGACGAAGGCGACGCCGCCCGCGCCGAGCATCGACTTGAAGTGCTCGAGGATCGCGCCGGCGTCCCGCACGTGCTCGATCGTCTGCAGGAAGACGACGGCGTCGCAGGGCTCGGCGAAGCCCTCGACCAGGGCGCGCTCGAAGCGCAGGTTGGGGCGCCGGTAGCGCCGGCGCGCGTGCTCGTGGGCCTCCGGGTTGGCGTCGACGCCGACGACGCTGGCGGCGGTGCCGGCGAGCACGTCGGAGCCGTAGCCCTCGCCGCAGGCCATGTCGACGACCCGCTGGCCGCCGACCCGGGCCGCGATCCACTCGTAGACGACGAGGTGGCGCCGGTACCAGTAGTTCTCCTCGGGCACGTCGGGCAGCGTCCGCTCGCCGGTCAGCGGCAGCGGCGGCACCCCGGGCGGCTGGTTCAGCTGGACGTAGCGGCCCTCCACGCCCGGCACCGTATTAGACACCGTCGGTTGCGCCATTCCGCGTAATCTTCCGCGCCGATGCCGGCCTCCCCCACCGCCAGTCCCGAGCACATCAAGGATGTGAACACGCGCTATCACGACGCGGCGGCGGAGGAATACGACACCAAGTGGGGCATCGACTTCGGCGACACCGGCCAGGAGCAGGTGCGGCTGAAGCTGGTCAAGGCGCTGGGCGGGCTCGACGGCCGCAGCTTCGGCGACGCCCTGGAGATCGGCTCCGGCACCGGCTACTTCTCGCTCAACCTGGTTCAGCTCGGCGTGATCGAGCGCCTCACCGCGACCGACATCTCGCCCGGGATGCTGAAGCGGCTCGGCGCCACCGCCGCCGCCCTCGGCCTCGACGAGGTCACCACCGTCGCCACCGAGGCCGAGCGCCTCCCCTTCGAGGACGCGAGCTTCGACCTCGTCTTCGGCCACGCCGTCCTCCACCACATCCCCGACCTCGGCCGCGCCTTCGCCGAGTTCCGCCGCGTCCTGCGTCCGGGCGGCATGATCGCCTTCGCCGGCGAGCCCTCCCGCTACGGCGACCGCCTGGCGGCGCTGCCGAAGCGGGCCGGGACCGCGGTCGCGCCGGCCTGGCGCCGCCTGGTCGGCGCCCACCGCCGCGCCGTCCCCGAGGCCGAGCAGTCGCACGGCCACGCGCTCGAGGGCGAGGTCGACGTCCACGCCTTCGCCCCCGCCGACCTGCGCCGGCTGCTGCGCGAGGGCGGCTTCGAGCAGCGCCGCGTCGGCGGCGAGGAGCTGCTCTCCAACGCCTGGGGCTGGGGGCTGCGCACGGTCGAGTCGAGCGCCGAGCCGGACTCGGTCCCCTACCGCTGGCGCCGCTTCGCCTTCCGCAGCTACATCGCCCTGCAGAAGGTCGACACGCGGGTACTCGAGCCCTATCTCCCGGCCGAGCTCTTCTACAACTTGCTGGTCTCGGCGCGTAAGTCGGCGTAGCTCGGCTACCTCGAAAGGCGGGAGGAGGGTGCGGGTGTCCCTCTCCCTTGCTGGGCTATTCGCCTGGAGAGCTGCCGGCCATCCGAGGACGTGCTCTCGGGCGAATAGCTAGCGCCGCGCGTCCGAGGGACACCCGCACCCTCCTTCGCGATTCGGGTCACCTCCAAACCAAGAAGAACCGGGGATCGGGCAGGCAAACCGTCCTGCTGACGACCTTTGGCGCGATCTGAGTAGAGGGGTCGGGGTGCCTCTCGTACGAGCGGCGTTAGCTATTCGCCTGAGAACGCGATCTCGGACGGCCGCAACGTCTCCAGGCGAATAGCCCAGCGAGGGAGAGAGGCACCCCGACCCCTCCCCCACACCCGCCCCGAAGTTCGTCGTCCCTAGCTAGTCCCTCTGCCCGAGCCGCGCCCGGAACAGTTTGACCCGGGAGTCGATGCCCTTGAGCCGCCGCTCGCCGATGAAGGTGTAGGCGAAGCCATCGCCGGCCGCCTCCCTGAAGGCGTCGTCGACGAGGACGCTGCCGGGCCTGGCCACCCCGGTGATCCGGCTCGCCAGGTTGACGGGCCGGCCGTAGTAGTCGCCCGACTGCGGCAGCACCGAGCCGCGGGCGAGGCCGGCACGAAGCCAGGGGAACTGCTCGCCTTCCGCCTCGGCGGCGGCGATCAGGCTCAGGCTCGCGTTCAGCATCGCTTCGGCGTCGGTGGAGACGAACATCACCGCGTCGCCGATCGTCTTCACCAGCCGCACCGGCGGCTCGGCGACGACGCTCGCCATCTCCTCCAGGCGGCCCGCGACCAGGCCCAGCTCCTCGGCGGGAATCTCCTCGCCGAGGCGGGTGAACTCGACCAGGTCGGCGAAGCAGACGGCGAGGTCGGCGGTGCCCCCGATCTCCCCCGCGGCGAGGTCGGCGGTGGCGATCACGTCGCGGCGGATCTGCTCCAGCATGTTCGCCTGCAGGGCGTGGACGAGGGTCGGCCCGATCAGCGGCAGCAGGAACTCGGCCGCGGCGGCGAAGCGCAGCGCCAGGTCGCGCTCGCTGTCGCCGGGCTGGGCGAGCGTCCTGATCACCAGTTCGCGGTTTGCCTCGGCGATCCTGGCCATGCCCATCCCGATCGTGCGGGCGACCTGCAGCATCCCGTCCTCGGGCAGGCCGGCGTCGCGGAAGGCCTTCATCCGCAGCGCGGCTTCGAGGTCGGCCTCGGTCCCGCGCGGCTCGTCGGGGTCCGCGTAGGGGACGCCGAGAGCGGCGCTGAAGCGGCGCAGGAGCTCGAGGTCGAGTCCGGCGATCGCGGCTATCTCGCGGGCGGTGTAGCGGCGCCCGTCCCCGGCCAGGGCCCGCTCGACCGGGAGCAGCGCCAGCCGTCCCGCCGCCACCGCTTCGCGCAGCTCCTGCAGGGAAACGCCCGCGGCGGCGAGTTCTCCGAGCAGGACGAGCCGCGCCTCCCGCGCCTCCCCCTCGAGGTCGTCGAGCAGCCCCTCGGCGGCGAAGTCGATCTCGGCGGGCATCGGCCGCATTCTCGCGCTTAGGCGTAGGCGACGGCGCCGCCGCGGCGCGGGTCGCCGCCGCCGCTGAGGGCGCCGCTGGCGCGGTCGCGCGCGACCGCCTGGACGCCGCCGAAGAAGAGGTTGATCGCCGGCCGCCGGGCGACCGCGAAGCCGCGCGCCTCGAGCCGCGCCAGCGCCGCCTCGTCGATCCCCGGCTCGGCCTGGACCAGGCCCGCCTCGAAGTGCAGCCGCGGCGCCTCGACCGCGGCCGCGACCGGGAAGCCCTGCTCGACCGCGCGGACGACGGTCTGCAGGATCGCCGAGCGGATCCGGTTGGAGCCGGCGCTGCCGAGGCCGAGCTCGATCTCGCCGTCGCGCAGGACCAGGGTCGGCGCCATCATCGACGGCACCCGGCGGCCGGCCGGGATGCGGTGGAAGCCGCCCGGGTTGAGGTCCTCCTCGCCGAGCATGTTGTTGAGGATCACCCCCGTCCCCGGCACCAGCACGCCGGAGCCGGAGCCGTTGGAGCAGGTGACGCTGGCGCACATCCCGGCGCCGTCGAGGACCGAGATGTGGGTGGTCGAGCCAAGCAGGTCGGCGGCGGCGAGGTCGAGCCCGACCGGCGCCAGGAAGCCCGCCTCCATCCCCTCCTCGTAGAGGGCGGCGGCGAAGCGCTCGCCGCGGCGGCGGTTGGCGGCGTCCATCGCCGCGACCAGCTGCTCGGGGCCGCTGCGCTCGCCCAGCCGCTCCAGCAGGCCGAGGCAGAAGGCGATCAGGATCCCTCCGGAGGAGGGCGGCGGGTTGGTCAGGACCTCGGCGCCGCGGAAGGGAGCGCGGATCGGCTCGCGCTCGATCGCCTCGTAGGCGACGAGGTCGCCGCGGCCGAGGGTGCCGCCGTCGGCGAGGACGAAGTCGCTGAGCGTGGCCGCGACCTCGCCGCGGTAGAACGGCTCCGCCCCTTCGGCGCCGAAGCGTTCCAGCGCCTCCGCCAGCTCGGGGAAGCGGAAGACGTCGCCGGCCCGCAGCGGCCGCCCGCGCGGCGCGTAGAGCTCCCGCGTGCCCGGCAGGCGCTCGTGGATCGGCGCCAGGATGTCGAGGATGTAGGCCTGCTCGGCGTTGACCGGCGCCCCCTCGCGGGCGAGCCGCACGCCGGCGGCGACCAGATCCGCCAGCGGCGCCGAGCCGAAGCGCTCCAGCGCCCGGACCAGGCCGGCCGGGGTGCCGGGCACCCCGCAGGAGGCGGGGCCGACGTAGAACGTCTGCACCGTCTCGGCATCGAAGCGGACCGGCACCGGCGCCAGCTCGGCGCCGCGCTCGATCCCGTCCCGTCCCGGCGCCGCGACGAAGAAGTCGATCAGCGCCGTCTCGCCGTCACGGTGGACCATCATGAAGCCGCCGGCGCCGAGCCCGGTCAGCGGGCTCTCGACCGCGAAGGAGGCGAGCACCGCGGCGACCGCGGCGTCGACCGCGTTGCCGCCCTCGCGCAGGATCTCGGCCCCGGCTTCGGCGCTGAGCGGATGGCCGGCGGCGGCGACCCCTGGCATGGGGCCTCGGCTAGCCGGGGAGGAACTCGGGGACGTCGATGCCGAGCTCGCCGCCCCGTTCGGGCGCGCGGCCGCGGCCGGCGTCCTTGGTGCGGCGAATCGTCGGCTCGGCGACTCGCCGCGACGCCGGGCGGCCGTCGAATCGGGTGGCGACGACGGTGACCCAGACCTGGTCGGAGAGCTCCTCGTCGACGTTGGCGCCGAAGATGATGTTGGCGTCGGGATGGGCGGCCTCGCCGACCACCTTCGCCGCCTCCGAGACCTCGACCAGCGAGAGGTCGGAGCCGCCGGTGATCGAGAGCAGGATCGAGCGGGCGCCCTCCATCGAGGTCTCGAGCAGCGGTGAGGAGATCGCTTTCTCGGCGGCGAGGATCGCCCGGCCTTCGCCGTGCGCCATGCCGATCCCGAGCAGCGCCCGGCCGGCGTCGGACATGATCGTCCGCACGTCGGCGAAGTCGAGGTTGATCACCGCCGGCAGCGTCACCAGGTCGGAGATCCCCTGCACGCCCTGGCGCAGGACGTCGTCGGCGACCTGGAAGGCCTCGACCATCGAGGTCTGCTGGTCGAGCACCTCGAGCAGGCGGTCGTTGGGGACGACGATCAGGGTGTCGACCTCGGCGGCCAGGTCCTCGATGCCCTTGTCGGCCTGGTTGCCGCGGCGGCTGCCCTCGAAGCTGAACGGCTTGGTGACGATGCCGACGGTCAGCGCCCCGACCTCGCGGGCGAGGCGGGCGACGACCGGGGCGGCGCCGCTGCCGGTGCCGCCGCCGGCGCCGGCGGCGACGAAGACCATGTCGGAGCCCTTCAGCAGGCGCTTGATCTTGTCCTGCTCCTCGAAGGCCGAGCGGTGGCCGACCTCGGGGTCGGCGCCGGCGCCGAGGCCGCGCGTCTGCTCGTCGCCGATGTGGACGGTGACGTCGGCGACGCAGAGCTGCAGCGACTGCAGATCGGTGTTGACGGCCATGAACTCGACCCCGGGGATGCGGGCGTCGACCATGCGGTTGACCGCGTTGACGCCGGCGCCGCCGACGCCGACGACTTTGATCACCGGCTGGTGCGGCTCGCCGCTGCCGGGCGGCTCGTAGGCCGGCTCCTCGCGCCCGTAGCGCGGCGTGCTCAGGTAGGGCTCCTCGCGCCGCGGCTTCGGCTCCTCGGAGAAGACCCGCTTCAGCCTCTCGGGAGCGGTCTCAACGACCGGCTCCTCGACGGCCGCAGGAGTCGGCTCCTCGGCCGCGGGCTGCTCGACGGGCGGCGCTTCGGCCTCCGCCTTCTGCACCTCGGCCGGATCTTCGCGGCCGTAGCGCGGCGCCTCCGGCGGCTCGGCCGGGGCGTCCTCGGAGGTCGAGCGGAAGAGATCGGCGAGGGGACCCTCGCGCATGCTTGCGCGCTTATTCCGCCGAGCCATTCGCCAGAACCTCCTTCGCCAGCTCCCGATAGTAGTTCGCGGCGCTGCTGCCGGAATCGTACTTGAGCACGCTGGCGCCTTTGACCGGCGCCTCGGCGAATTTGATCGCCTTTTTGATCCGGGACTGGAAGACGAGGTCGCCGAAGTTCTCCTCGAGGATCTCCACCGCCTCCTTGGCGTGGACGGTCCGCGAGTCCAGCATCGTCGGCAGGATGCCCTCGATCTTGACGTCGGGGTTGAGGTTCTCCTGGATCATCCGCAGCGTGTTCTGGAGCTGGACCAGTCCGCGCATCGACAGATACTCGCACTGGACGGGGACGATCACCTTGTTCGCCGCGGTCAGCGCGTTGATCGTCAGCAGGCCGAGGCTGGGCGGGGTGTCGATGCAGACGAAGTCGTAGTCGCCGGCGACCTCTTTCAGCGCCTTTTCCAGCGAGCGCTCGCGGCCGATCTTGGTGCTCATCGCGATCTCCGCCCCGGCCAGGTCGATCGAGGCGACGGCGATGTCGATCTCGCGCTTGACGATGATCTCGCTGATCGGCATGTCGTTGACGAGCACGTCGTAGAGGCTCTTCTCGACCTTGTCGGGGTCGATCCCCTGGCTCATCGTCAGGTTGCCCTGCGGGTCGAGGTCGACGCAGAGGACGCGGTAGCCGGACTCGGCGAAGGCGACGGCGAGGTTGAGCGTGGTCGTCGTCTTCGCGACCCCGCCCTTCTGGTTGGCGAAGGCGATCACCTCGGGGTGCCCGACCGGCGCCTCCGGCTCGGCCTTCTCCTCTCCCAGGTCGAGCCGGTTGGGCCCGAGCAGATCGGCGGCCTTCATCCGCGCCGGCCCCTCGGGCTCGGCCTCAATGACCGGCGTGGCAGGGGCTCTCTCCTCGGCGGCCGCAGACGCCTCTTCCGCGGGTGGCGCAGGGGATGGCTCCTCGCCCGCAGCTTGCGAGGACGAGGAGTCGTCCCCTGGGACAGGACCCGCGGACCGGGGCATCTCGGGAACGGCTTCCTCCATCCGGCGCAGCTCGTCGACGATCGGGTGCTCTTCTTCGACGACCACAGGAGCGGGCTTAGGCTTGCGGCTTAGAAATCCCATTGCGCGGATATTCGTATGGGCACCCGTTTTTCCTGCCGCCCAACGAAATTGCTAGGAATTGCCCGATCCCCGACCTCCTCGACAAGCGCCTCGTCTTCGTCACCGGCAAGGGTGGCGTCGGCAAGACGACCGTTGCCGTGGCGCTCGGCCTGCGGGCCGCGGCGGCCGGCAAGCGGACGATCGTCTGCGAGGTCGCCTCGCAGGAGAACGCCTCGCGGATGTTCGACCACACCGCCGTCGGCTTCCACGAGGTCGAGATGGAGGAGAACCTCTGGTCGATCTCGATCGACCCCGACGAGTCGATGCGCGAGTACGTGCTGCTCCAGCTCAAAGTGCGGGCGATGCGCGACATGCTCTTCCGCAGCCGCATCTTCAACTACCTCGCCGCCGCCACCCCCGGCCTCAAGGAGCTGGTCACGATCGGCAAGATCTGGGAGCTGGCCCAGCTCGACCGCAAGGTCAAGAAGGGCCGCAAATACGACCTGGTGATCGTCGACGCCCCCGCCACCGGCCACGGGATCGGCTTCCTGCAGACCCCCCGCACCTTCGCCGCGATCGCCCGCGTTGGCCCGATCCACTCCCAGGCGCAGCAGCTCGACCGCCTGATCACCGACCACGAGCACACCGGCAGCGCGATCGTCTCGCTGCCGGAGGAGATGCCGGTCAACGAGTCGGCGGCGCTGGAGCGCGACCTCCGCGACGAGGTCGGCGTCGCCGTCGACCGCGTCTACCTCAACGGCCTCTACCCGGAGCGCTTCTCCAAGGCCGAGGCGGAGCGGCTGGCGCGGCTGGCCACCGGTGAGGAGGGCGCCGTGAGAGCGGCGGCGCGGGCGGCGCTCTCCGAGCAGGGGCGGGCGCGCTCGCAGCGGGCCCAGCTCTCGCGCCTGCGGCGCCGGGTGCAGGCCCCGGTCAAGACCCTCCCCTTCCTCTTCGAGCCCGAGCTGGGCCCGGAGGCGGCGCGGCGGCTCTCGCGGAGGCTGGGCTGATGCCAACGCTGGGCGAGGTGCTCGAGGACAAGCGGATCTGCATCTGCGCCGGCTCCGGCGGCGTCGGCAAGACCACCACCTCGGCGGCGATCGCGACCGGGATGGCGGCCCAGGGCCTGAAGGTCTGCGTGCTGACGATCGACCCGGCGAAGCGGCTCGCCGACTCGCTCGGCCTGAAGGAGCTGGGCAACGAGGCGCGCCGGGTCGACCCGGCCCTGTTCGAGCGGCAGGGGGTCGAGATCAAGGGCGAGCTGTGGGCGATGATGCTGGACGCCAAGGCGACCTTCGACGAGCTGATCGCCCGCCAGGCACCGGATGAGGAGTCGCGCGACCGCGTCCTCGAAAACCGCATCTACCAGCAGATCTCCGGCGCCCTCGCCGGCTCGCAGGAGTACATGGCGATGGAGAAGCTGTTCGAGCTGCACAGCGAAGGCAACTACGACCTGCTGGTGCTGGACACGCCGCCGAGCCGCAACGCGCTCGACTTCCTCGACGCGCCGAAACGGCTGACCCAGTTCATCGAAGGGCGCTCGCTGCGGGTCTTCATGAAGCCGACCGGGCTGGCGGCGAAGGTCGCCGGCCGCGGCGCCTCGGTCGCGCTCAGCGTCTTCAAGCGGATCGTCGGCTTCGACCTGCTGGCCGACCTGGCCGAGTTCTTCAACGCCTTCAGCGGCATGGTCGACGGCTTCCAGGCGCGGGCGAAACGGGTCAATAAGCTGCTCGCCGACCCCGGCACCTGCTTCCTCGTCGTCTGCGGGCCGCAGGGGGAGCCGGTCGACGAGGCGGTCTACTTCCACCGCAAACTGGTCGAGGCGAAGCTGCCCTTCGGCGGCGTCATCGTCAACAAGGTCCACTACCCGGCCGACGAGCTGCAGGGCGAGGCGGTCGACCTGCCGGCGACCCTGGCCGAGAAGCTCGGCGACGAGGGCCTGGCGCAGCGGGTGGCGGCGAACTTCTCCGACTACCAGGCGCTGGCCGAGCGCGACGCCCGCAACATCGACCGCCTGGCGGCGGAGCTGCGGACCAGCGGCGTGATCCGCGTCCCCTACCTCGACGAGGACGTCCACGACCTCGCCGGGCTGGCGCAGATCAACCGCTACCTGTTCGCCACCGGCGAGGAGCGGGTGGCGATGGCCGCCGGCCGGGCCTAACCGGCGCGGCGGCTGTAGTCGAGCTCGCGGACCTCCCAGTCCGCGTCCTCGGGGACCGGGAAGAGGTGGCGCACGCGCGGGGTGTCGACCCGCTCGCGGTGCTGGAGGTCGCGGTCGGGGACGGCCGGCCACTCCAGCGAGCGCCCCCGTCCCTCACCCTCGTCCTCGACCTCGTCGAGCCACGGCGTGGCCGTGATCTTGATCTCGTCTTCGGCCGGGATCGGCTCCATGATGCGGGTCTCCTGCATTGGTTCCTCCTGGTTCGAGAGGTGATCCGGGCCCTCATCCGGCCGCGAAAGAATCAGATCGTGATCGCGCCCGGATGAGGGCGACGAAGAATCAATTCCGCCCATGCCCTCGCCTGCGGCTGCGGGCATATGCGGGATCTGCGGTGGGGCGGGCGAGTCCCCGATCGAGATCGCGATCGCCGCGTCGCCGGCTTCCAGCCCGCTCGCCAGGATCGTCTCGTCCGCGGCGGTGCTGAGGTCGGTCCCGAGCTCGCCGAGGGCGGCCTGGCGCAGCAGCAGCCGGACGCCCTCCTCGGCCCAGGCCGCGAGCTCGGCGGCACCCGCGGCAGGCCGGCCGTTCATCAGCGAGCGCTCCAGCTCGAGCGTGTGCTCGACCCGCTCGCGGGCCTCGATCCGGTCCAGCGAGTCGCCGGCGATCAGCGCCGCGGCGCGCATCGGCAGCGAGGCGCCGACCGGGCCATGGCCCTCGAGCACCGCGCGCAGAGCCAGCAGATGATCGCTGAGCCCGTCGAGCGCGCTCTCGCGCTCGCAGCCCATCTCGAAGCGGCCGACCGCCCAGGTGAGGGCGCTGTCGGGGTCAGGGCGCGCCTCCAGCGCGCTCGCGAGCGCGCTCAGCTCGGTCGCCTCGGCCTCGCTGAGGCGGTAGCCGCCGGCGCGGGTGGCGGGGGCGCCGGTGGCGATCCGCCGCCAGCAGCCCTCCCCGGTGGGGGCGAAGGCGTAGGGGCCGAGGCCGACGCCGCCGCCCTTGAAGAGCCTCATCACGCTGACCAGCTCGCGCAGCTGCTGCAGCGCCGTCTCGGCGCCGCCGTCGGGGTCCTGCTCGGCGATCGCGAGGTACTGCGGCTCCCAGGCGGCGCGGCCCATGCCCTCGCTGCGCATCGCCTCGACCGGGGCGTCGATCGAGTCGGCGCGCACCACCCGCACCCCGTGCGGCAGTCCCAGCCGGGCCGAGGACATCCGCAGGCCGACGATCGGCACGATCACGACCTCGGCGTCGTCGGCGTCGCGGGCTTCGGCGTCGAGCGTCTGCAGGGCGCTGTCGAGCTTGGCGCGGTCGAGCGCGAACTCGGTGCTGCCGTCCCAGAGCGAGGAGATGAAGATCGTCAGCATCCGCTCGGCCCGGGCGCCGGGGTCCGCGGGCACGGCCTCGCCGCGCTCCTCCAGGTAGGAAGAGGCGACGCCGGCCTCGATCGCCGCCTCGCGGGCGGGCCCGAAGCTCGGCAGCGAGCGCAGCTCCTCGCCGCGCTCCTCGACGTAGCGAGCGGTCAGCGGCACGTAGCTGTAGAAGGCGGCCTCCTCGCCGCTGTCGGCGGCGACGTCGAAGGGGATCTGGTCGCCGCCGGCGACGAGCGCGCTGAAACGGGTCGCGGCCTCGGTCGCCAGCCGCTTCAGGGCTTCGTTGAGCAGGAAATCACGCACGGCTCAGGCTTCCGCCCCCCACGGCGCCCTCCTGCGCCTGCATGGACGCTTGCAGTGCTCAATCCGTAGGTCATCCGTCGAGCCCCCCGGGCAGCGGGTTCAGTCCGCGGCCAACCGGTCGAATGCGCCTATGTGAACCGACCCAGCCTGCGCCACCCCAGCCCGGCCCTGGTGATCGCGATCCTCGCGCTCATCCTCTCCCTCGGCGGCACCGCGCTCGCCGCGCGCCACTACCTGATTACCACCTCTCAGCAGATCTCCCCGAAAGTCCTGCGTGAACTAGCGGCGATGCCTTCACCGGGCGGACAGATAAGCAACGGGTCACAGGGCGCTCCGGGCCCGCAGGGAACCCCCGGCCCGGTCGGCCCCCAGGGCCCGCAGGGCCCGGCGGGCGATAAGGGCCCAACCGGCGACAAGGGACCCCCAGGTGATCCCGCCCCGGTCGGAGCGGTCTCGGCTGGGCACTGGGCCGTCGTCAATGGCGACGGATCGATCGCTCGCAGCAGCGACCCCAACGCGACCGCGACGCGAAGTGCCGAAGGCAGCTACGACGTGGTCTTCGACGAAAACGTCACCAACTGCGCCTACACCGCCACGATCGGCCTCTCCGGCACGACCGCGACCGCGAACCCCGGCTTCATCACCGTCGTCCGCTGGTCGGAAAACCCGAACGGCGTGCTGGTACAGACGTACAACGTCCGGGAAGAACGCACCGACATAGGCTTCCATCTGACCGTCCTCTGCTGAGCGCGAACGAGGAAACTTCAGGCGACCGCAGAGGCCAGCTCGGCCCCCTCGGCCAGGAGCCAGCGAGTGCCGTAGCGCCGCATGTCTTCGACCAGCGGTACCAGCGCCTCACCCTTCTTGGTCAGCGCGTACTCGACCCGCGGCGGCACCTCGGGGTAGGTGTGGCGCTCGACGATCCCTTCCTCCTCCAACGCCCGCAGTCGCAGCGACAGCGTCCGCGGGCTGATTCCCGCCAGCGAGCGCTCGAGCTCGCAGAAGCGGCCGCTGCCCTCAGCGAGGTCGCGAATCAGCAGCAGCGTCCACTTGCCGCAGACGACTTCGGCGGTGCGGCAAACGGGACAATCGGAATTTGTGCTCGCGCTCATCGCATTCTTCTAGGCGGCTTTGGGAAGCCGAATCTGGCTTCTCGCCAAGTGTAGCGGCAGCGCTTCACAAACTGAAGCAATGGGAACAGCTCAGTGGCCGTGGACGACGCGTTCCTTGCCGTTCGGCAGCTGCAGGATCGGGACGAAGCGTTCCACCGTCAGGGTGAAATGCCGTTCCTTGCCTCCGTAGAGGAAATGCACCGGAGCCGTGAACCCGATTTCGAGCAACTGGCAGTTGGACTTCTCGGCCGCGCACTTCACCGGCCCGGTGTAGGAGAGAACCTGGGAGGAGAGCAGGAACAGCGCGTGTTTTTTGTCCCTGGAGGGACCCATGTAGATGACCACCGGATTTTTCGAGCTCGGAAGCTTGGTCTGCGGCCGGATCGCCCGCACTTCGTGCGGATTGCCGGGAACCCCGATCGAGGCGTCGATTCCGTAGCTCACCGGGGTCGGCACCGGCACGTAGCGCACCGGCCCGGAGCCGGATGGGCTCGATTCCGTCGTTTCTTCTCCCGTGACGGTCGAACCGGATTCGGTGCCGCCGGCCGGGGCTTCAGGCGCTTCACCGCCATTCCCACCGTGGCCCTTCCCGCTGGTGTGCTCGACGCCCACAGGCGCGTCGAACGGGTTCTTCGCCTGTCGGTGCCCAAAGCGCTCGCGGTCGTCCTGCAGGCTGGGCTGGGCTGGGACCACCGAGAAGCTGGCGGCGCTGGCGGGCGTTGGGCCCGCGCCCGGAACAGCTGGTGCCGCCGCCGGTTCGCTCTTGTCCTTGAACAGGATCGGCGCCGCGATGATGCCGACGACGAGCAGCGCGATCAGCGGCAGCAGCCGCCGGTCGCGCAGGTCCGTGTATAGGTCCACGAGGAACGCGGGCGGCTTCGACACCGAGACTCCCTTGAAGCGGCTCACGGCGTCGTCCCAGTCGGGCCCGCCGCCGTAGCGCCACCAGTGAGGCCCTGGCCGGGGGGGGTGACGTAGGTCGTGACATGGAACGCGGCTTCGAGCTTTGAGGAGAGCTTGCCTTCCTGCGGTTCCAGCGTGAAGCCGTCGATCGTGATCAAACGCCCCTCCGCGTCGACCTTCCCGTCGACCGTCTTCACCTGGGCGTCGACGCCATGGATGAAGTTGGCGACGTCGAAGAAGCCGCCGCTGAACCCAAGGTCGTAGGGCATCGCGGAGAGCCCAGCGGGACCAGCCGTCGCGCCGATCGGCAATAACGCTGCACTGCCTTCGGTCGTCGGTGCTGCGGTGGCTTCCGCCGCCGTCCCGGATCCCGACGCGAGTGCGATCGAATGGAACGGAGTACGCGCCCCGCGACCAAGCTGGTTGAGCTGCACGAGCAGAGAGGCGGTGTCAGCTTCGCTCGGCACGGCCTTGCCGAGCACGATCAGTTCCTGGTAGTCGGTCGCGAAGCTGTGTTTCGCTGCGGCCCCGGCGTCGGCCCTGGCCTGTTCGGTCGAGACTTCGGAGCCAAGGGCGCTCACCTGTTCTGAGAGTTCGCCGGCTTCTTCGCGCTTGGGCGCTATCAGGAGCAGCCAGAAGGCAATCGCGAGTACCAACACAAACACCACCGCCACGGTCGTCTTGGTCGCCTGGCTCATCGTCATTCCGCGGGGGATTCGGTGGGAGCCGGCGTTTCCGGGGCTGCCGTCGTGGTCGAGGAGTCAGCGGACGGCGGTGCCGCGTCGAAGGCGATGACCAGCTTGAATTGGAAGCGATTCCCTCCACAGCCCCCCTCTTGGCTCGATTCGCCTCCTCCTTCGCTTTCGCTCGGTTCGCCTCCTCCTTCTTCTTCGTTTTCGAACGATTCGGAAAGGCCCACTCGGGTGACGCCGTCGATCTGCTTGAGGGCAGCGACGAAAGCCGCGACGGAATCCTGGCCGAGCGCGCAGCCTTCCATCGTCACGGACGGGCCGGCGATCGAGGATGCGGCGGTCGACGACGATGCTTCGCCGCCGGAGGCCGCCCCCTGAGCAGCGCTCGCTTCCAGCTTGATGAGCCAGACGTCCCCCGGAATGACCAGCGAGAGCTGGCGGATCGTCCGCACCCAGTCGAAGCGGCTGTCGGCGAGGTTCGCGACGGTGCTGGTGCGCTGATCCTTCAGCTGCTGGAATTCGCTGTAGGGCTGAAGCTCGTCAGCCCGCGCGATGGCGGTCGCTTTTTCGCCTTCGAGCCGCACGATCTCGCTCTTGCGGTCAGAGATCTGGTTTGAGGTGAGGGCGAGCATCACGACGCCCGCGAGCAGGGCAACCAGCGCGCCGACGATGATGAAGGGCAGCGGCCCGGTGCGCAGAGTGCCAAGGCGGCTGCGGCGCTCCTCTTCCGGCATCAGTTCGATCGGCCGCATGGCTAGCTGTCCAGCCCAATCCCATAGGGGACCGTGAGTCGGCCGGCAAGGTTGTCGGCGAGTCCAGCGAGAGCGTCCGGGCACCGCACCGAGACCTCTTGGCCCAGCTCCTCCATCAGCTTCGCTGGGAGCCCGGGGATCGCGCTGCCCCAGCCGCAGAGGACGACCGAGCCCACCGACACGGCCCCCTCCTGAGCCACGTAGGAGTCGATTGAGAGGCGCAGCTCGTCGGCGAGTCGCAGGACTCCGTCTTCCAGCGTCCGCCGCGTGGCGGCGACGACCTCGGGGTCTCCCTCGACCCGCTCGAGCGGGTCCTCGAGCCCGACGTGAAGAAGCCACTGGTCGGCGTGCTCGGTCCACAGGCCGCGGTCGGCGCCCAACCGCTCGGAGATCTGCCGCACACCGAACTCGGCGACGCGCGCGAAAAGGCAGGCGTGGTCGCGAGCGATCGCGAGGTTGGTGACGTCGCCGAGGCTGCAGTAGAGCGTCGTCTGCACGAAGGTCTCCGGAGCGGGGCCGGTCTGTGGTGAGATGCTGGGGGCGGCGGAGGCGCCTGCCAGCGCCCGGATCATCCCGAACGCGGTCAGGTCGATTCCCACCGGATCCAGCCCAGCTCGCCTTACCGGCTCCAGCAGAGTCGCGACCATCTCCTTGCGAGCGGCGACGACGGCGACGTCGACCTGCCGGTTACCCTCCTCGCTGACCGTGGCGCCGATCACCTGGTGGTCGAGAACAGCCGAGTCGAGGGCCATCGGGATCTGCTCCTGCGCCATGAAGCGCACCGCGTTGTTCAGCTGCTTCGGATCGTCGATCGGCGGCAGCCGCAGGGTGCGAAAGGCGACGTGCTGGTTGGCAATCCCCAGCCGCACGTGCTTGGACAGCTCGTTGCGATCGAACAGCTCCGCGAGCGCCGCCGCGACGGCATCGGCGTCGATGATTTCGCCGTCGCGAACCGCGCCTGCAGCCACCTGCTGGACGCCCACGTGTGCCACCGGCCCCCCAGGGCTGGGCGGCACCTCGGCGGCGGCGATGCTGCCGGAGTCGAATTCGAGGCCGACGATGGTGTCTTTTTTCTTCTTTTTCAGCATGCTCAAGGGGACGAGTTGCCCGTGCAGTCCTGATCGACAGGACTGTCACCGTCCTTTATTTCTGAGTCGCCGGGCTGCGCCCTTCAAGTGAAGCTGCGCGTGTACCAATCGATCAGGGACTGGCCCGCGAACAGCGCGGCGATTCCTCCAAGGGCAAGGAAGGGGCCGAACGGGATGGCGAGCTTGCGCGCGGCCGCTCCATGGCGAGCGATCAGCCCGATGCCAACGGCGGCGCCGGCCGCCAGCGCGATCAGCAGCGCCGGGACCACGGACACCCCCAGGAAAAGGCCCATCGCCGCTGCCAGCTTGACGTCCCCCATGCCCATCCCCTGCGGATAGGCAAGCGCGGTCAAGAAGAGGACGCCGCCGGCGCCGGCGGCGGCGGCGAGGCGCTCGGGTAGCGAGCCCGGATCGGCGATGGCGACGACCGCGACGGCCAGGATCGATGCGACAGCGAGGATCCGGTTGGGGATGATCCTGCGCTCGAGGTCGGTGAGCGTGATCGCGGTCAGCATCGAGACGAAGACGAGCCCGAGCGCGATCTCCCCCGCGTTGTCGCGAAAGCGAAGGGCGACGCCGGCGAACAGCGCCGCCAAGGCGAGCTCCGTCAACGGATAGGTGGCCGAGATCGCGGTCCCGCAGCAGCGGCTGCGGCCCCGCAGGAAGAGCCAGGACACGACGGGCACGTTGTCGTAGGCCGCGATCTGCTCGCCGCAATGCGGGCAGCGCGAGCGGGGGGCGACGATCGACTCGCCGCGAGGAACCCGGTGGGCGACGACGGTCACGAAGCTGCCGATCATGGCCCCCGCGAACGCGGCGATGATGACCTTCGCTATTGCCATGGCTGGCCCCCTTCGTCGCCGGGCCACCGATTCCCCTGTGCTGGAGCCTATTCCGGCGTGGGATCGACGAAGTCCGACTGAAGCTCGGAATAGGCCCGCTGCGATCCACTCCCGGGCTTGTCGGGCCAGACGTCAACCACGACCCGCTTGAAGCTTTGCCCAGACGTGCAGGACGATTTCGTCGGGTTCGCGGCGCAATAGGCGGCGTCCTTGCGCCAGACCACGAAGCGGTAGACCTCGCCGCTGACGCCGCCGGAGGAGAAGGCGGTCGGGCCGGGAGCGACGCCGCCCGCGCTTTCGACGACCATGGTCGCGTTTTCGGCGGTTCCGGTGCGATTGAGGTTGAAGGTGGAGCCGGTCACCCGGGAGTTGGGATTCGCCGTTTCGGTCGAGTGCGCTGGCGTCGAGGTGAGGGCGATTTTTTCGTAAGGGAGGCTGCTCACCTTTTCCATTTCACGCTCCGCGACGCTGATCGCCACCTGGCTTTCCTTGCCTCGCTGCACGTTGTGGATTCCGGCGACGAAGGTGAGGAGGATCCCAGCCGAGCCGATGACGAGGATGACGGCGGCGACCAGCACCTCGACCAGCGTGAATCCGTCCCGCTCGTCGGCGAGGCGGCGGCAGGCGCTGGAGAAGAGGCGGACGGGCCTCATCGTCAGGCCGCCAGGTTGGAGGCGACGTCCCTGAGGGCCGCCCCGTCTTCCAGGGTCGTCGTGTTGCTCCCGCTGGACGCCGGAAGCACGAGCTTGACGCCGATGTAGGTGGGCGCAGTCGCGCTTGGCGAGTAGGAGAAGATTTCGTTGCTGGAGAGACCGCTGATCAGCGTCACGGCGGTCCCTTCGGTCGCGGGCCCGGTGGTGGTCGCGACTCGACGGGTACAGGTCCCGCTGCTGCATTCGTAGGTGACTCGGCACTTGATCGCGGTGGCGGTCGCCGACGGCGCCGCGGTGCACGAGGTCGCGTGGACGTAGGTGGTGAGGATCAGCTTTTTCGCCGTCGGGGTTTCCGACACGCCGCTGCCCTGACGCAGGTCGCGGACTATCCGATCCATCGCGACCCGGGCTTCTCCCACCTGCTCCGCCTGGCCGGTGATGCGCGGCTGCTGGTGGAGCGAGGTGATCAACAGCGTTATGGCTGCCCCGGCGATCACGACTCCCATCGCCGACGCGACCAGCAACTCGATCAGGGTCAAGCCGTCGGCGGACGAGAGCGGGGGGATTTGGATGGTCTTCTTCATCGACAGATTGCCTGGGCATCGGAGGGTGCATGGCTCTATCGGCTTCCCGCCTCGGAAGCTGAAGCGTGAAAGCCGAAGGGCGGGCACATGGCCCGCCCTTCGGAAACAACGTTCGCTGAGGTTTCAGCCTAGAGCGCTATTCGCCCCAGTTGCCGGTGCTAGGACAGCCGCCGGTGCCAACGGTCGTGCATTTGAATTCCTCAGCACCAGTGTCCAACCGCAGGATCTTGAACACGTTGCCGCTACCGCTTGCGGTTGATTCGATCGTGTAGCCCTTGCCGGTGGTAGTCGGTTCGACTTTCACACCCGTCGAGGGAAAGGTCGGCTCGATTTTCTGCAGGGCAGCGAGTCCACCGGTGACCGTCGTACCGCATTCTCCGTACGCGCCATTGTGTTCGGTCGCGCAAGTCTCCTCGGTGACCTGAGCGGTATGCGCGACTTCCTTCGCCTTGGCGTCGTTGGCCTTGCTCTTCTGGTTGAAGAACGCGGGCAGCGCGATCGCGGCCAGGATGCCGAGGATCAGCATGACGACGAGCAGCTCGATCAGCGTGAAGCCGGCCTCGCTGTCGCCGTTGAGCCGGGCGCCGATTCGGGCCCGGATATTCTGGAGCAACATAGGTACCTCCTAGTGGACCTATCGTTTGCGCCAGAGCCCGGAATTGCCTCACGGCACCGAGGCGCTGGCTTTCCTTTACCTACCCCCCTCATCGGCCTTGCCCGCCGCACCTTTAGGGTCTGCACGGCGGATTTCCTGAAATGCGAGTTTTCGCACCTGGGCGGCCAAAACTCGGGTCGGCAGTCACTAAAAATGCCGATGCGCAAGAGGGCGCCAGCAAAATCGGGGTCGCTCTTCCCATACAGACGTCCAGCGGCTCGGGGAGGGTAATCGCCGTCCGCCGGATCCTCGAGCCCGGCATATAGAGAAAGGGCGGGCATATCAGCCCGCCCTTTCAGCACATCGTGGCGCAGTGAGCAGGGAAGGATCGGAACCTCTATTCGCCCCATTTGCCGGTGCTAGGACAGCCGCCGGTTCCCCCGGTCGTGCATTTGAATTCGACGGCTCCGGTTTTGGTCCGGATGATTTCGAATTTATTGCTGCTGCCCGTGGCGGTCGAGACGATCGTGTAGCCACCTTCCGCGCCGGGCGTAACCGTCACGCCAGTCGAGGGGAACGTCGGCTCGATTTTCTGCAGGGCTTCGAGGTTTGCGGTCGGGGTCGTCTTGCATTCCGTGTAGGTGCCGTTGTGTTCGGTGGCACAAGTCTCCACCGTGACCTGCGCGGTATGCGCGACTTCCTTCGCCTTGGCGTCGTTGGCCTTGCTCTTCTGGTTGAAGAACGCGGGCAGCGCGATCGTGGCCAGGATGCCGAGGATCAGCATGACGATGAGCAGCTCGATCAGCGTGAAGCCAGCCTCGCTGTCGCCGTTGAGCCGGGCACCGATTCGGGCCCGAAAACGCTGGTGCAACATAGGTACCTCCTATTGGACCTATCGTGCGCCAGGGGCCCGAACTCGCCTCTCGGCGTCAGGGGCAACTGGCAATCATTGGACGATGCCCAGCTATCGGCGACCCGCGCGGCTGCTTTAGGCGTGGCAGCTAGATTGCTCGACCGCAGGTCAGCGGATCTTTTCGTAGATGCTCAGAATCGGCAGGTACATCGAGATCACGATGAAGCCGACGACGCTACCGATGAAGACGATCAGGATCGGCTCGATCAGTGAGGTGAGCGCTTTGACCTTGGCATCCACCTCGGCCTCGTAGAAGTCGGCGACTTTGCTCAGCATTCCCTCGAGCTGACCGGTTTCCTCACCCACCGAGACCATGTTCGCGACCATCGGCGGGAAGATCGCGTGCCTGGCGATCGGCGCCCCGATAGAGCCGCCCCGTTTGACCGAGTCGTAGACGTCTTCCATCGCTTCCTCGACCACGATATTGCCGGAGGTTTCGCCAGTGATCTGGATCGCCTGCAGGATCGGCACCCCGGAACTGACCCCGCCGGAGAAGGTCCGAGACCATCGTGCCAACGCCACCTTCTGGACTACGTCGCCGATTTTGAACGGAAGGTGCAGCTTGACCCGATCGAACGCCGCCCGGCCGCGCTCCGTCCCGCGCCAGCGAAACGCCGCATAGGCGAGCAGCGCCAGGACCGGGAAGACGATGAACCAGTAGCCGGTGACCGCATTCGAGACCCCAACCGTGATCTGCGTCATTAACGGAAGTTCGGCCTTTTCCCCAGGCGTTTCTTTGGCGAGTTCTTCGAAGATCCCGATGAAGACGGGGACGACGAAGGCGACGATGGCGACCATCGCCAGGATCGCCACGCTGAAGACCAGCACCGGGTACAGCAGCGCCGTTTTCACCTCGCGACGAAGGTTGTCGATCTTCTCGATGTGCTGCGCCATCCGATCGAGCGCCTCCTCGAGGCGTCCGGCTTGCTCCCCCGAGCGGACCATCGCCCGGTAGAGGCGGTCGAAGACGCGTGGCTTGCGCTCCATCGCCTGGGCCAGCGAGGTGCCCGCCTCGACGTCGCGGCGCACACTGTCGATCGCCTCGGAGATCTCGTCGTCCTCGGTCTGCTCCTGAAGCGTGTCGAGCGCGCGCAGCATCGGCATTCCCGAGGCGATCAGCGTCGCGAACTGGCGCGAGGCAACCGCCAGATCGCGCATCGGAACGCCGCGAAAGCGGCGCAGGACGTCCTCGATCTTGATCGCTTCCGACTTCTCGGAGACGTCGAGCACGACCAGGCCTCGCTGCCTCAGCTGCTCGGCGACCTGCGACTTGGATTCAGCCTCGATCTCCCCCTTGGTTGGAATCCCGGAGAGGTCGACGGCCTCGAAGGCGAAAGTGGCGGCGCTCATTGCTTACCCCGTTCCCTGCGGGACACCCGCCTGGTAGGCGACGGCCGGCGCGATCGGGGCCTCGAAGCCACCCATCAGGCGGCGCAACTCCTCCGGCACCGAAGCTCGCTGTTCGGCGAGCGCGCGAGTGACCTTGCCTTCGCGCACGAGGCGAACCAGGTCGGCGTCCATCGTCTGCATGCCGATCGATCCGGCCGTCTGGATCGCCGAGTAGATCTGATGCGTCTTCGCCTCGCGGATCAGGTTCCTGACCGCGGGATTCGGCACCAAAACCTCGCAGGCGACGACTCGCCCGGTGCCGTCGGCCGTCGGCAGCAGCTGCTGGGTGACGATTCCCTCGAGCGCGACCGAGAGCTGGGTGCGGACCTGCTGCTGCTGTTCGGGCGGAAAGACGTCGATGATCCGATCGACCGTCTGTGCGGTCGACTGGGTGTGGAGGGTGGCGAAGACCAGGTGGCCGGTCTCGGCCGCGGTCAGCGCCGTGGAGATCGTCTCCAGATCGCGCATCTCGCCGACCAGGATCACATCGGGATCCTGGCGCAGGGCGGCGCGCAGGCCAAGCGCGAAATCCGGGGTGTCGGCGCCGACCTCTCGTTGGTTGACGATCGAGCTTTTGTGGCGGTGCAGGAACTCGATCGGGTCCTCGATCGTGAGGATGTGATCCTCGCGCTCGCGGTTGATCAGATCGATCATCGCCGCCAGCGTCGTCGACTTGCCCGAGCCAGTCGGGCCGGTGACCAGTACGAAGCCACGCGGCTTGCGGGTGAACTCGCGCAGGATCGGCGGCAGGCCGAGCGACTCCAGAGTGGGAATCTCCTGCGGCACCAGCCGGAAGGCGGCGCTGACCGCGCCGCGCTGGAAATAGCAGTTGACGCGGAAGCGGGCGACCCCGGGGATCGAGTAGGCGAAGTCGAGCTGGCGGCCGATCTCGAAGCGCTTGCGCTGATCCTCATTGAGGATGCTGTAGACGATGTCGCGAGTCTGCTGGGAGGTGACCACCGGCAGGCCCTCCACCGGCGTGATCTTGCCCCGCACGCGCATTGCCGGGGGGAAGCCGGGCGTCAGATGAAGGTCGGAGGCGCGCGACTCGACCATGCGGCCGAGCACGTCTGCGAAATCGAAGTCCATAGCGTTACTCATCGTCCCCGTGGCCGCTTTCCTGAAGCGGCGAAATCATGCCGTCACCCGGATGACCTCTTCGAGGCTGGTAACGCCCGCTCGCACCTTCGCCAGGCCATCCTCGCGCAGGGTCCGCATGCCCTCCTGCTGGGCGGCCTCGTCGATATCCGCCTCGGAGGCCAGTGCGACCGCCATCTCCTTGATCCGCTCGCTCATCGACATCACCGAGTAGAGGCCGACCCGGCCGCGGTAGCCGCTCTGCCCGCATCGCGGGCAACCGACGGCCTCGTAGGCCTCCAGATCTGGAATCGGCCCGAAGCCGGCCTCCGAGAGGGCGCGCGAAGGCACCATCACGCGTCGCTTGCAGTGAAGGCAAAGGGTTCGGGCCAGCCTCTGGGCGACCACACAGTCGACCGCCGAGGCGGTAAGAAAGGACTCGATACCCATCTTCGAGAGGCGGGTGATCGCGCCAGGGGCGTCGTTGGTGTGAAGGGTCGAGAGGACGAGGTGGCCGGTGAGCGCCGCCTCGATGCCGATCCGGGCGGTCTCGACGTCGCGGATCTCGCCGACCATGATGATGTCGGGGTCGGCGCGGAGGATCGAGCGCAGGCCGGTCGCGAAGTCCAGGCCAGCCCGGGGGTTGACGTTGATCTGGTTGATCCCCGGCAGTTGGTACTCGACCGGGTCCTCGACCGTGATGATCTTCTTCTCGACCGAGTTGACCGCCTGCAGGGCCGCGTAGAGCGTCGTCGACTTGCCCGAGCCGGTCGGGCCGGTGACCAGTACGGCGCCGTAGGGGCGCAGCGCCGCCGCCTCGAAGCGCTCCCGCGCCTCCCCGGTCATGCCGAGGTCGTCGAGCGAGCGCATCGCGTTCTCCATGTCGAGGATGCGAATCGTCGCCCCCTCCCCGCCCTGGGTCGGCAGCGTCGTCACCCGCAGGTCGACACGGCGGTCGGAGACGTTGACGCTGACCCGGCCGTCCTGGGGCACTCGCTTTTCGGCGATGTCGAGGTCGCTCATGATCTTGATCCGCGAGACCACGGCCGAGACCATCCGCTTCGGCACGTGGGCCGCCTCGTGGAGGACGCCGTCGACGCGGAACCGAACCCGCATGTCGGCTGCGCCGGGCTCGAAGTGGATGTCGGACGCGCCTTCGCTGACCGCCTGGCCGAGAATGCTGTAGACGAGCTTGACCACCGGGGCGTCCTGGGCCGTCGCCTGGAGATCGCTGACGGCCTCCAGCGACGCGGCCGCATCTTCGGCGTCGTCGCTGTCGACCGCCTCGGTGACGGCGCCCTGGAGGTTGTTAAGGCGAGCGATCAGCGACTCGATGTCGGCGGGGCTGCCCACCACCACCTTGCAGCCAAGGCCGGTGGCCATCCTTATGTCGTCGGCCGCCAGCACGTTTGCCGGGTCGGCCATCGCCACCAGCAACGTCTCGGGATTCGCGTAGCCGATCGGGACCGCCTGATAGCGCCGCGCCGACTCGATCGGGATCAGGTTGGCGGCCGCCATGTCCACTTCGAAGATCGAGAGGTCGACGTGGTCGAGGCCGTAGCGCTCGGCAACCGCGCTCGCGAGCTGGTCGGAATCGACCGCTCCCTGCTCGAGCAGGATCTGCTCCGGCGGCTTGCCGGCAATCCGCGATTCGGCCTCCGCGGCTTCGACCCGCTCCTGGGTCACGTAGCCCATCTCGCGCAGGACATCGGTCACGAAGCGGGCGTTGTGGCCACCGATCGGCGGCGTCAGCCCCGGCCGTCCACCGAGCTCTGCCCGGGCCACGGCCTCGCCCGAACCGGGAACCGACCGTAGGTGGGGTGGGTGGAATTCGCTCATCGGCAGCCCATCAATTCGGTGCGTAGCTGAGCTTGGGACCGTGGTAGATCGCGTCCCGCACAGCCTGTTCGACATCGGCGGCTCGCTGAAACCCGTAGGTGACCGAAGCTGGGGCCGGGCCGCCGCCGTTCAGCGCAACGGGCCTGATGACGATCAGCGCCGGGGCCTGATCGACCCCCAGCGGCCCCGTGATCGGCGTGTAGCGAGCGATCTGGTTGGCGGGAGCGACGAAGAGGGAGACGCCGGGATCGCCCCGGACCGCATCGACGGCACGCTCGACGAGCCGATCGTCAATGCCGCCGTTGCGAACGACCAGCAGCACGATGGTCGAGCCATGCGAGTAGGCGGTCTCCACGGCCTTCGGCAGGGAACGGCCGGTGGGAGGGGACAAGCCGCTGACCGTTTCGGCGGATTCGCCAGCGACTGCGGGTTCTTCGCCGGCCACTTCGGTCGCTTCCGCGCCTTCGGTTTCCGCGCCTTCAGCTTCCGTGCTGGTGGAAACCGAGCTCGCGGGAGTGCCACTTTCTTCTGAGGCTTCGCTGCCACCAAGCTGGCTCAGCAACATGTAGCCACCGACCAGAAGCAGCACGCAAACGATCACGATCTGCGCCACCGGATTTTCGTTCAGCTTCTCACGCATTCGGAATAACCACCTCTACCTATGGTCGTCAGCACCGCTGACGACCTTGAGTTCTGCATCGGTGGGCGTTCGCCTGTCTCAGCACCCCGTATCGGGCGCACCGCTGCCCGCGGCGGAGCATTCGATGTAGGCGCTGCGGGCGAAAGGGGTGGGAGCGGTGGCGGTCGATTCGACGAATCCGCTGCTCGAGGGCGGCGTGAACGTGCCTTTCTTGTTGATCGAGCTGCCGCCCGCCAGGTTGAGGGTTTCGCCGATGATCGCGCCGTTGGTGATGATCCCGTTGGCGGCATTGATGGTCGAGTGCGGAGCGTAGATGACGATCTGCTCCGATTCCGAGCCGCCCTGCAGTTCGACCTTGCTGGCCCCCGCCGTAGTCGATCCGACGAGGTAGAAGCCCGGCCCGTTGCCCGAATCGGGTAGCACGGTGGCGCCGTCCCAGATCGCCAGCTGCGGCGCGCCGTTCAAGCCCGCGCAATTCTGCGGGGCTTCGAAGAAGAAGCTGAGTTTCGCTCCGCTTGCCGCTGCCAGCGTGGCACCTTCGGTCACTTCGAGCTTGCAGAGCAAGTAGGGGCCGGTGCTGAGCGTGAGTTTGCCCCCGTTGCCGATCACGAGCGTCTTGTTGGATTTGTTCCAGGTGATGGTGTTGCCGCTGCTGGCGAGGCTGCTGTCGGCGTTACTGGTCGGCAGCGACACCGACGGGTATTCCCCGGTTTCTTTGACGAAGGGGCGTCCCGCGGAGCATCCCGAGGGAGGGTTTTCGGAGCCGTTGTTGGCGGTGTACGTCGTCCCGTAGTGGACGGCGCCGCACACGTTGGCACCGCCGGTGAGGCTGACCGAGCCATTCGAGGCGGCACCGCCGTTGTACACCTGGGCGCCGTTGCTCATCGTCAAGGATTTGATTCCGACGACCTGGCCGCCGGCCCAGACGTTGGTCGCCGTCGAGGAGCCAGCGGTCGAGGATGCTTTGAGGGCGATCCTTCGGGTGACGGTCGTGGCACCGGCGCTGGACGATCCGGTCGCGACCACCTTGATTGCGTTGGCTTCGGTGGCGTATTCAGGCTTCACCTGATAGGTGACAGTGCCCTGACTCAGGGTTATGGGACCGACGGCCGTGCACCAACCCGAGGCAGAGCCGCTCGTCTGAGCGGCTCCGGTCACCAATTTGCCACCACTTTCCGTCACGCATGGAGCGGTCGATGCCGGCATCATCTGACTCTGGCGGAGGACTGCCAGGTTTGCTCCAGCGTCTGCTGCCGCCAGTGCCGCATTGCTGGCCTGATCGCGGCTGTCGCCGGTCTGCGTATGCACCGACGCGACGATGGTCACCGAGGCGAAGGTGAGGCCGATCGCGGTGATGATGACCACCAGCGGCAGCGCGATCCCCTCCTCGGAACGGCGCAACCGACGCAGCGCCGAGAGGCATCTGGCCCGCACGCTCATACCGGCTGCTCTTCCCGCTCGCCGACCTGCTCGATGCCGCTCGCCCGCTGTCCTTTGGCCGCGAGCATCAGTTTGAAGTCGTGGGGGCTGGAGGCGGTGTCCATCGCCACCGACTCGGAGATGCGGCCCTCCATCACGTATCCGAGCAGGGCCTGATCGAAGGTGCGCATGCCGTAGAACTCGCCCTCGGAGATCGCTTCGGTGATCTTGCCGGTCTCCTCCGGATTGAGGATCAGGTCCTGGACCCGGCCGGTGACGACCATGATCTCGGAGACGGCGACTCGGCCCTCGCCGGTGACGTCGGGGACGAGGCGCTGGGCGATCGCCCCCCTGAGGGTGCCGGCGAGCATCACCCGCGCCTGCTGCTGCTGGTAGGGCGGGAAGAAGTCGATGATGCGGTTGATCGTCTCGGTGGCGTCGAGGGTGTGGACGGTCGAGAGCACGAGGTGGCCGGTCTCGGCGGCCGAGAGCGCGGTGCGGACGGTCTCCTCGTCGCGCATCTCGCCGATCAGGATCACGTCGGGGTCCTGGCGCAGGACGCGCCGCATCGCCCGGCCGAAGCTCTTGGTGTCCGAACCGACTTCGCGCTGGTTGACCAGCGAGAGCTTGTCCTTATGCAGGTACTCGATCGGGTCCTCGAGGGTGACGATGTGCCGCGAGCTGGTGCGATTGATCTGGTCGATCATCGCCGCCAGGGTCGTCGACTTGCCGGAGCCGGTGGTGCCGGTGACGAGGACGATGCCGCGCTGCTCTTCGGCCAGCGTGCGCACGACCTCGGGCAGGCCGAGCTCGTCGATCGAGCGGATGCCGTAGGGGATCGCGCGGCAGACGATCGAGGTCGAACCGCGCTGTTTGAAGGCGTTGACGCGGAAGCGGGCGACGTCGGGGATCGCGTAGGAGAAGTCGGCCTCGCCGTTCTCTTCGAACTCGGTCTGGGACCGCACCTCGGAGATCGTGTGGAAGGCCTGTTCGGTGTCCTCGGGTCGCAGCGGCCCATGGCCCTCGATCGGCAGCAGCTCACCGTGCAGACGGATCACCGGCGGCGAGGCCACCTTGACGTGAAGGTCGGAGCCCCCTCGCTCGACGAGGGTGCGCAGCGCTGAGTCGATGTCGAACATCCCGACCGTTATCGGCCGGGACGTTCGTCAACTTGACCCTGGAGCTAAGCGACCTCGCGCAGTTTCTGGGCCTCGCCCAGCGACTGCAGCTTTTTCAGGCTCTGGTTCTCGATCTGGCGGATCCGCTCGCGGGTGACGTTGAAGGTGCGGCCGACCTCGTCCAGGGTCCGCGGGTGCTCGCCGCCGAGCCCGTAACGGAGCTCGAGCACGCGGCGCTCGCGGTAGGAGAGGTTCTCGAGCGCTTCCTTCAGCGCCTCTTTGGTCAGCAGGTCCGCGGCGCGGTCGAACGGGGACTCGGCCTTCTCGTCGGCGATGAACTGGCCGAACTCGGACTCCTCCTCGTCGCCGACCGGCTTCTCCAGCGAGACCGGGGCCTGGGCGGAGCGCTTGATCGAGTCGACCTCCTCGGGGTCGATCCCGGTCACCTCGGCGATCTCCTCCGGGGTCGGCTCGCGGCCCAGCTCGGTGACCAGCTTGCGCTCGGCGCGGCCGATCTTGTTCAGCTTCTCGACCACGTGGACCGGGATCCGGATCGTCCGCGCCTTGTCGGCCAGGGCACGGGCGATCGCCTGGCGGATCCACCAGGTCGCGTAGGTGGAGAACTTGAACCCCTTGCGGTAGTCGAACTTCTCCGCCGCGCGGACCAAGCCCAGCGTCCCCTCCTGGATCAGGTCGAGGAAGGGAAGGCCCTGGTTGCGGTAGTTTTTCGCGATCGAGACGACCAGGCGCAGGTTGGACTCGACCATTTTCTGCTTCGCGTCGAGGTCGCCGCGCTCGATGCGCTTGGCGAGTTCGACCTCCTCGGCGGCGGTCAGCAGGCGGACTTTGCCGATGTCCTTGAGGAACAGCTGCAGGGAATCCGTGGTCATGTCCGGTTTCAGGTCGAGCGCGGCTTTCTGCCGGCGCCGGCCTTTTTTGCCGGTGTCGGCGGGCATCGCGTCGGCCGCGGCTTTCTGCGCCGGGTCCATGTCCTCGACGAGCTCGATCCCCGATTTCTCGAGGTGGCCGTAGAGGTCCTCGACGTCGGACTCGTCGAGGTCGACCTCCGAGACCGCCGAGGCGATGTCGCCGAAGGTCAATACGCCGAGCTGCTGCCCGCGATTGATGAGGCTTTTGACCTCCTCCAACTCCTGAAGCTCTGCTACCAGCATCCTGATCTACTCGTTTCCCTAATGCTTCGTGTTTAGTCCTGGCAATGAAAATGCGGTGGCGCGCCGAAAGTCGCGGCGGCCGACGAAAAAGCGGACCGACGACCTGGTCCGCGAATTAAGTCCGTACATGAGAAATTAGCCCATGGGGCAGGCGTCAAACGCTTGTTCGTATGGTAGTTGCTTCAGTTTGTGAAGTCAATGCCCAACTCGATGCGCCATCCCCGCCCCTGGCTGAGCGCCTTTTGGCAGCGCGCCTACCGTGAGAACGTCACCGGGCTCTCGGCGATGGTCGCTTACAACCTGATGCTGGCGGTCTTTCCCTTCGCCCTGCTGGTCCTCTTCGTCTTCGGCCAGGTGCTGAAGATCGGCGGCGTCGAAACCAGCGTCCTCAACGACCTCCAGCGCCTCTTCCCCAACACCGAGCAGCACACGTTGACCGATGCCCTCTCCCGGATCGAGGACAACTCGACGACGATCGGGATCGCCGCCTTCGCCGGCTCGCTCTGGATCGGCGCCTCCTTCTGGGGGGCGATGGACACCGCCTTCTGCCGCATCTACCACGTCGAGTGCCGCGGCTGGGTCGAGCAGAAGCGCTTCTCCTTCACGATGCTGGGCGTCGTCCTGCTCTTCATCGCCGCCAGCATCTTCGTGCCGGCGCTGGAGAGCGGCATCGTCACCAGCACCGATCGGCTGCCGTTCGGGCTGGCCGACATCAAGGCGATCGACACCGTCCTGCTGCTCGCCGCCGCGCTGCTCATCTCCTTCGCGATCTGCACGGTGATCTTCTGGGCGGTGCCGAAAGGGCGCATGCCCTGGCGCGCGGTCTGGCCCGGGGCCGCCTTCGTCACCGTCTCCGCCGGGCTCGCCAACTGGCTCTTCCCGATCTACCTCACCAACGTCTCCAGCCTCTCTCGCTTCGGCTCCACCCTCGGCTTCATCCTGATCGCCCTGCTCTGGTTCTACGTGCTCAGCCTGGCGCTGATGGCGGGGGCGGTGATCAACTCGCTGCGCCACGAGGTGCACGACACCGGCGAGCTGCCCAGCTACGGGGCCGAGCGGCCGTGCCAGGGCTGCGGCGACGCCGCGACGAGCCCACCTGTCGCATCGACCCAGAAGGACCCCTGAGGCCGCGCCAGCGAGCGAAGGGCGGCGACGAGTGGATGGGACTCGCCGCCGCCCCTGCTCTACGCAGGAACGTCGCCAGGGAAGTAACAACGCAACCTGCATCTTGTGCCGGCCAGCACAAGTGTTTTCTTGCCGCTCCACGTGCCTCCCGGCCGCTGAGCTCGCAATGCATACCGTGAACGCCGCCTTACAGTCAAGAAAGTCGCCGCCGCAACCTGCTCGGTCCCCGAGCGCAAGTCTCGGTATTTCACGTTTCCCCTGCAAATCGCAGGATGCCCAAATCCGCGCGCGCGCGGATTTGCCGGTGGTACCGGATCGGCACGGCAGCGCCGCCGAATTGATGTCGGGAGCCGGCTAGCCACTGATCAGCGCCGTGTGGAGACCATTGACGAGGCTCTTTGCCAGGCGGCGGCCGCCGCCGAAACGGAGCTGATCGATGTCGCCCTTGCCGACGGCGCTGAACCACTTGGTCGGCGAGCCGACCGCGTAGGTGCCGGGTTTCGGCTCCAGCCGCGAGGTGCAGGAGACGACCCTGCCGCGCTCGACGGTCACCGTCACGCCGGCCGGGCGGCGGGCGAGCTCCCGGCCCGCTTCGACCTCGAGCAGGCAGGCTCCATCCGCCCCTTCCGGCAGCCCGACCAGCGGCGTCGCCAGCAGAAAGGCCGCCTCGATGTCGATCTGGGTCACCGGGGCCGTCTCCGGGCTCGTGTGGAGGTGCTCGCAGTGGCTCGCGGCCACCAACGGGCCGATCCCGCGCCGGCCCCAGTCGCTCAGCCCGTAGGGGGTTCCAGCGCCGCGACCGGGCTGAGCCTCGACCAGGCCCGCCAGCCGCATGCTCGAGAGGCGCCGCTCCAGCGCCGGGTAGGTGAGATCGGCGATCAGGCGATCGAGTTCGGTCAGCGACAGCGGCCGGCCGGCCAGGGCCCGCATCATCCGCGATCCCCAGCTGTCGACGAGGGCCTTGACCGCGCCTTTGGCGGCGGCGCTGTCGAGTGAGATCGGCCCGTCGGGGGCGCGGCTGAGCCAGGCGTCGAGGCGATCGCCGACGTAGAGCAGGTTCCGCCCCATCGCGGTCAGCTCGCTCTCCACCGCGTAGGGCATCCGCTGCGCCGGCCGCTTCGTCAGGGCGCCGATCTCGTCAAGGCGGGCCAGGTGTGCGCGCAGGGTGGTCTGCGCCGGCAGGCCGGTCGCTTTGCGCAGCTCGGCCAATCGCATCGGCCGCTCGCCGAGGGCGCGCAGGATGAGGAAGTTCAGCGGCGTCGCCAGGACCGAGAGCACCCATCCGCCGGCTCGCAGCCGGGCGCGCGACGGCGCCGTCGCCATTCCCGTTGCGACCGCTCCATCCTCGCTTGGGGCGTTTCCAGCGCTGACCAAAGCCGTGTACCTCCCTTGACTCCAAGGTTATCAGAGGATTTTGCCTTGGAATGTCCGCGGCGGTCTCAGCCGTAGCGCTGGTCGTCGCCGATCAGCTGGCGCAGCTTCGAGCGGTCGTGGCGGGCGTGGACGCGGCGGACGGTGCCCGAGCGCGAGCGCATCACCAGCGATTCGGTGGTGGCGCCGGGGCCGCGGTAACGGACCCCCTGCAGGACGTCGCCGTCGGTGACGCCGGTGGCGGAGAAGAAGACGTCCTCGCCGGAGCAGAGGTCGTCGGCCGTGAGCACCCGCTCGAGGTCGTAGCCGGCGTCGAGCGCCGCCTGGCGCTCGAGGTCGTCGCGCGGCCAGAGCCGACCCAGCAGCTGGCCGCCCATCGACTTCAATGCGGCGGCGGAGAGGACGCCCTCGGGGGTGCCGCCGATCCCCCAGAGCAGGTCGACCGGGGAGCGTTCGCTGACCGCCAGCAGGGCGGCGGAGACGTCGCCGTCGCTGATCAGGCGGATGCGGGCGCCGGCCTCGCGGACTTCGCGCATCGCCTCCTCGTGGCGGGGGCGGTCGAGCATGACCACGATCACGTCGCCGACGCTCTCGCCCTTGCGCGCGGCGATCAGCTTCAGCGTCTCCGGCAGCGGCCGGTCGAGGTCGAGCAGGTCGGCGATCTCCTCGCCGCCGGCCATCTTCTCCATGTAGACGCAGGGGCCGGGGTCGAACATCGAGCCGCGCTCGGCGAGCGCGATCACCGCCAGGGCGCTGGGCATGCCGCGGGCGCAGAGCGTCGTCCCCTCCAGCGGGTCGACGGCGATGTCGACGACCGGCGGCGAGCCGTCGCCGATCTGCTCGCCGTTGAAGAGCATCGGCGCTTCGTCCTTCTCGCCCTCGCCGATCACGACGACGCCGTCCATCGCGACCGAGTCGAGGACGAAGCGCATCGCGTCGACCGCGGCGCCGTCGGCGGCGAGCTTGTCGCCGCGGCCGACCCAGCGGGCGGCGGCGAGTGCGCCCGCCTCGGTCACCCGCACCAGCTCCAGCGCCAGGTTGCGGTCGGGCCTCGCCTGTGCGGCGCTCTCGGGCATCGGCGCCGCAGGCTATAGGGTCGTTGGGTGGACGCGCGTTGGGGAATGACGTTGCCGCTGCCGGGACTTTCGCTGGCCGATCACGAGGAGTACGTGAAGCGAGCCGAGGCGCTCGGCTACACCGACCTCTGGAGCGGTGAGACCGCCGGCCCCGACGGCTTCACGCCGCTGGCCCTGAGCGCCGCCTGGACCGAGCGCGCCCGGCTCGGGACCGGGATCGTCGGCGTCTTCCAGCGCGGCCCGGCGCTGCTGGCCCAGGAGGCGGCGGCGCTCGCCGGCGCCTCGCGCGGGCGCTTCGTGCTCGGCATCGGCTCCTCCTCGGACCGCATCGTCGAAGGCTGGAACGGGATCCCCTTCGAGCGGCCGCTGAGCAAGGTGCGGGAGACGCTCGACTTCCTTCAGACCGCGCTCGCCGGCGAGCGCACCGCGAGCGGCTTCAAGCTCGAAGCGCCGCCGGCGCAGCGGGTGCCGATCGTGCTGGCGGCGCTGCGCGGCAAGATGCTGGAGCTGGCGCTGGAGCGCGCCGACGGCGCCTTCACCAACTTCCTGCCGCTGGGCGGCCTGCCGAAGGTCGCCGCCCAGCTGGCCGAGGCGCCGGCGGGCTTCGAGTTGCTCTGCCGCTTCTTCTGCCTGCCCGGCGAGCGCGAGGCGGTCGAGCCGCTGGCCCGCTTCATGTTCTCCTCCTACATCACCGTCCCCGTCTACACCGCCTTCTACCGCTGGCTCGGCTACGGCGAGCAGATCGAGCCGATGCTGGCCGCATGGGAGGCCGGCGATCGCCAGGCGGCCGCGGCGGCGGCGCCCTGGGAGGTGATCGAGGAGATGTTCCTGTTCGGGACGCCGGAGCAGATGAAGGAGCGGCTCGCCGCCTTCGTCGAGGGCGGCATCACGCTGCCGATCCTGACCCCGATCGTCACTCCCGACAAGCTCGGCGAGACGATCGCCGCGCTGGCCCCGGCCTGAGCGCGGGCGCTCAGGCTGTCCGCGCCAGGCTCAGCGCGTAGTCGCCGGCGGTGTCGGTGAACCAGCCGCACATCTCCAGCCCCGCCCCAGCGTAGACCGACTCCAGCCGCTCGCGGGTGAACTTGGTCGAGATCTCGGTCCGCATCTCCTCGCCGCTGGTGAAGGCGATCTCGAGGTCGAGGCCGTCGATCCGCACCTCCTGGTCGGCGAGCGAGCGCAGGCGGATGTCCATCCGCTCGGCCTCGGCGTCGTAGCGGGCGACGTGCTCGAAGGCGTCGAGGTCGAAGTCGGCGCCGAGCTCGCGGTTGAGCACCTCGAGCACGTTCTTGTTGAACTCGGCGGTGACCCCGGCGGCGTCGTCGTAGGCGGCCTCGAGGCGGGCGCTGTCCTTGATCAGGTCGGTGCCGAGCAGGAGCCGGTCGCCCGGGCCCAGCAGTGCCGCGATCCGCTCCAGGAAGGCGTGGCGCTGGCGCGGGTAGAGGTTGCCGATGGTGCCCCCGAGGAAGGCGATCATCCTGCCGCCGGCGCCGGCCGGGATCCGCTCCAGGTGCTGCTCGAAGTCGCAGACGAGGCCGCGGACGTCGAGGCCGGGGTACTCGTCAACCAGCAGGGCGGCGGTCTGGTGGGTGATCTCCTCGGAGATGTCGACCGGGACGTAGGTCTCGAGGCTGCCGGCGTCGCGCATCGCGCTCAGCAGGTGGCGGGTCTTCGCCGCCGAGCCGGAGCCGAGCTCGACCAGGGTCCCGGGCCGGCCGGCCGCGGTGAGGATCTCGGCCGAGCGGGCGGCGAGGATCTCGCGCTCGGCCCGGGTCGGGTAGTACTCGGGCAGCTCGGTGATCCGCTCGAACAGCAGCGAGCCGCGCTCGTCGTAGAAGTATTTCGGCGCCAGCTCCTTCGGGTAGGCGCAGAGGCCGGCGCGGACGTCGCGGGCCATCGTCGCGGCGGCGTCGGCGTCGAGGTGGACGTCGATCGCGATCATGCGTCCCTCGCGCAGCGCAGGCCGGCGAAGATCTGGCGGCGCTGGGGCAGGTCCCAGTTGCGGAAGCTGGGCCGGGCGACGCTGGGGTGGGTCGCCCAGGAGGCGCCGCGCAGGACCTTGTGCTCGTTGCCGAAGAAGGGTTCGGAGTACTCGCGATAGGGGAACGCCGCGAAGCCGGGGTAGGCGATGAAGTCGGATGAGGTCCACTCCCAGGCGCGCCCGACCGCGTCGAGGCCAGGCCGGGCCGCCTCCCACTCGTGCTCGCTCGGCAGCCGCTTGCCGGCCCAGCGGGCGAAGGCGTCGGCCTGGTGCCAGGAGACGTGGGTCAGGGCCTGGCCGGGGTCGATCGGCGCCTTGCGGCCCATCGCGGTACTGAGCCAGCCGCCGTCGCCGTCGCGCTCCCAGTAGCTCGGCGGCGCGGCGCCGGTCTCCTCCATGAAAGCGGTATACGTGGCGTTGCTGACCGGGGTTCGATCGATCTCGAAGGCGGCCAGCTCGACCGTGTGGCGGGGGCGCTCGTTGTCGTAGGCGAAGCCGCGGGCGGGGGCGCCGATCGGGTGCTCGCCGGCGGCGAAGGGGAGCATCCGCGGCTGGGCGGGGAGCGGCTCGGCCGCGAACGCCGTCGCGGTCAGCGGCGACTCGTAGCCGTCGAGGAGCTGCAGCAGCTGCAGCATCGTCTCGTTGTGCTGCAGCTCGTGGGCCAGCAGCATCTCGTAGACGAAGCCTTCCCGCAGCAGCGGGTCCTCGGCCCCGGGGCCGATCTCGACCGTGTCGAGCACCTCGAGCGCGCGCTCGCGCACGTCGGCCATGTAGGCGCGCAGCTCGGCGTCGCGCAGGATCGGCAGCTCGCCGCGGGTGCGGCGCGGGTTCTCGATCGCGTCGTAGAAGCGGCCGAGCTCGCCGCGCAGGGGCTCGCGGCTGCCGATCGTCCGCACCAGCCAGAGCTCCTCGAAGTTGGCGATGTGGCCGAGGTCCCAGGCCAGCGGGCTGAGGATCGGCGAGTAGACGCGGTTGAGCTGCTCGTCGTCGAGCGGCTCGATCAGCTCCAGGGTCCGCTGCCGCGCCTCGGCGAGACGTTCCGTAATCGCAGCCTTGGAGCTTGCCGTCACCTCAGTGGCGATACGAAGACCCTATAGAGGTCGGATTACCGGGATCTGAACTGGCGTGTCTGAGCTTTCGGGGTCTATTGCACCCGAAAACTCAGACACCCCCTCTCGATTAGGGTGGTTCGATGGATGTCAGGGGGGCGGGAGCGCTGGTCGCCGGCGGGGCCTCGGGGCTCGGCGCCGCGAGCGCGCGGGCGCTGGCCGCGGCCGGGGCGCGGGTGACGATCGCCGACCTCGACGCCGAGCAGGGCGAGGCGCTGGCGGCCGAGATCGGCGCCGAGTTCCTCCCCGCCGACGTCACCGACGCCGAGGCGGTCGGGACGGCGGTGGAGCGCGCCGCGGCGGCCGACGGCGGCCTGCGGGTGTCGGTCTGCTGCGCCGGCATCGGCTGGGCCGAGCGGCTCAGCCACAAGCGCGGCCCCCACAGCCTCGAGTACTTCGCCAACGTGGTCCAGGTCAACCTGATCGGCAGCTTCAACGTGCTGCGGCTGACGGCGGCGGCGATGAGCGAGAACGAGCCCGACCAAGAGGGCGAGCGCGGGGTCTGCGTCAACACCGCCTCGATCGCCGCTTACGACGGCCAGATCGGCCAGATCGCCTACGCCGCCTCCAAGGGCGGCATCGTCGGCATGACCCTGCCGGCGGCGCGCGACATGGCCTCGCGCGGGGTGCGGGTGACGACGATCGCCCCCGGCCTCTTCGACACGCCGCTGCTGGCGGCGCTGCCGGAGGACGCCCGCAGCGCGCTCGGCGCCGGCATCCCCTTCCCCTCACGGCTCGGGCGCCCGGAGGAGTACGCCCAGATGGTGCTGGCGATCGTCGCCAACCCGATGCTGAACGGCGAGACGATCCGCCTCGACGGCGCCCTGCGGATGCCGCCCAAGTAGGTCTCAGTCGGTGCCTTCGGCCTCGGGATCGCGCCAGACGCGCTTGCGCCAGGGCGGGCTGATCGCGAAGCGGGCGGTGCTGGTGGCGGCGACCGGCTCCAGCGGCACCAGGTGGACGCGGCGGCCGGGGGTGAAACGGTCGGTGTGCGGGAGGCCGATCGCGTCGCCGGCGTGGCTGCCGCCGGCGACCAGCAGCAGGTGGGTCTCGGGGCCCCAGCCGTTCTCGGCGCGGGCGCCGAGCGCTTCGGCGGCGTCCCTGAGCGGGTCGATGCCGGCGTCGGAGCCCCAGTTGGCGGTGCTGCGAGCGTAGTTGTAGCCATCGTGGGAGGAGGCCCGCTCGTCGGCCTCGCCGTCGGGGCCGAGGCGGATCTCGACCCCCTCCCAGTCGTCGCGGTGGTAGCCCGCCGCGCCGACGACGGGGAGGTCGCGCAGGGTGGCGGAATCGGCGTAGTAGGTGAAGTACTCGAGGTAGAGGTTGCCGGCGCGCTCGCCGGAGCAGTCGGCGCCTTCCGCTTCGGTCTGGGCCGCCGTGGCGGCACGGCAGTCGACGACGTGGACGAAGACCGTGACCGGCAGGCCGGCGTCGGTGCGGTGCACGAGGCCGCGGGCGGAGCCGTCGCCGCAGGCGCTGCTGCGGCAGTGGCGGAAGTCGACCGGCAGCGCCCGCGACCCCCGCTCGAAGCCGAGCAGCGGCATGTGCCGGCGCACCAGCGCCCCGACTTCGCTGCCGTAGGCGGCGATCAGCGCCGGCTCGTCGCCGCAGCCGTCGGCGAGCGCGGCGGCGCAGAGCAGCCGCGAGGCGAGCGCCCGCGCCAGCGGCGCCCCCGGCACCCGCACCCCGGCCGCAACCAGGCCGACCAGCAGCAGCGCGACGACGCCCAGCGTCCCCACCCACTCGACCGTCGACTGCCCGCGCTCCGCCCGCATGCCGCAGTCAAGGCACGGGCGTCCCGGCATTCTCCCCCGTCAGAGGCTCTGAATCTCCGCCGCGATCTCCGCCGCGGCCTTTTTTGCGTCGTCGAACAGCATCGAGGTGTTCGGTTCGTAGAAGAGGCCGTTGTCGATGCCGGCGAAGCCGGGGCTGAGCGAGCGCTTGATCACGATCACCTCGTTGGCCTCGCTGACTTCGATGATCGGCATCCCGGCGATCGGGCTGTCGGGGTCGTTTTTCGCCGCCGGGTTGGTGACGTCGTTGGCGCCGATGACGACGGCGACGTCGGTGCGCGGCAACTCGGGGTTGATCTCGTCCATCTCCTTCAGCTGCTCGTAGGGCACGTCGGCCTCGGCCAGGAGGACGTTCATGTGGCCGGGCATGCGGCCGGCGACCGGGTGGATCGCGTAGCTGACGGTGACGCCGCGCGCCTCGAGCTCGTTCGCCATCTCCTTCACCGCGTGCTGGGCCTGGGCGACGGCGAGGCCGTAGCCGGGGACGATCACGACGGTGTCGGCGTAGGCGAGCTTGATCGCCGCGTCCTGGGCGCCGATCGAGATGTGCGGCCGCTCCTCGCCGCTGGTCGCGGCGCCGCCGGCGGGGGCGCCGCCGAAGCCGGCGAAGAGGATGTTGGCGACCGAGCGGTTCATCGCCGTCGCCATCTCCAGGGTGAGGATCGTGCCCGAGGAGCCGACCAGGGTGCCGGCGACGATCAGCGCCACGTTGTCGAGGGCGAAACCGGCGGCCGCGGCGGAGAGGCCGGTGAAGGCGTTCAGCAGCGAGATCACGACCGGCATGTCGGCGCCGCCGATCGGCAGCACGACGAGGTTGCCGAGGATCGCCGCGGCGATCAGGATGCCGATGAAGAGGCCCTGCGAGGGATCGCCGTTGTTGACGGCGATGTCGACGCAGGCGGCCAGGATCGCGAGCAGCAGCGCCCCGTTGATCAGCTGCTGGCCGGGAATCGCCAGCGGCCGGGTCGGGATCAGGTCCTGGAGCTTGGCGAAGGCGATGTTCGAGCCCCAGAAGGAGACCGAGCCGACGACCGCGGCGAGCAGGGTCGGGATCAGCTCTTCGAGCGGGATGTCGCCGCCGACGGAGATCCCGTGGCGGAGCTCGGACCAGGCGATCAGGGCGACGGCGCCGCCGCCGACGCCGTTGTAGAGGGCGACCATCTGCGGCATCTCGGTCATCTGCACGCGGACCGAGGCGACGAAGCCGATTGCCGAGCCGACCCCGAGCCCGATCACGATCAGGCCCCAGTTGCCCATCCCGTCGAGCAGCAGCGTGGTGACGACGGCGATGCCCATGCCGACGGCGGCGACCATGTTGCCCTGCTTGGCGGTGGTCGGGTGGGTGCCGCGTTTGATCCCGATGATGAAGAGCGAGAAGGCGACTATGTAGAACGCCGTGGCGGCGTCGCCGCCCGGCTTCAGAACCCCATAAGGAATTTGGGACAGGACGCCGGCCACGTTCATCCCTTGTCCGAGCCGTCCTTGGAAGACGATTTGGGTTTCGGCTTTTTGGAGAACATGCCGAGCATGCGGTCGGTGACCAGGAAGCCGCCGACGATGTTGATCGCGCCGAAGGCGATTGCGATCGTGCCGATCACGTACTCGAGCGGGTCGTTGGCGTACATGCCGACGACGATCAGGCCGCCGAGCATGACGATGCCGTGGATCGCGTTGGTCTGCGACATCAACGGCGTGTGCAGGGTCGTCGGCACCTTCGAGATCACCTCGAAGCCGACGAAGATCGCCAGGACGAAGATCGTGATCTCGCTGAACAGGGTCATTACTTGGCCGCCCTCTCGTTCCTGATCTCGCCGCCCTCGGTGATGCAGGCGGCGGCGACGATGTCGTCCGCGAAGTCGACCTCGAGCTGACCCTCCTCGCCGACCAGCAGGCCGAGCAGGTTCTCGAGGTTCTTGGCGTAGAGCTGGGAGGCGGGCACCGGCATCTCCGAGGCGAGGTTGCGCGGCCCGATCACCCTGACGCCGCTCTCGACCACGGTCTCCCCGGCCTCGGTCAGCTCGCAGTTGCCGCCGGTCTCGGCGGCGAGGTCGACGATCACCGAGCCGGGCGCCATCCCGCGCACGGCCTCGGCGGTGATCAGCAGCGGCGCCGGGCGGCCGGGGATCGCGGCGGTGGTGACGATGATGTCCTGTTTGGCGGCGTTCTGGCCGAGTGCCTCGCGCACCTGCGCGTTCTCCTCGTCGGTCAGCGGCCGCGCGTAGCCGCCCTCGCCCTCGGCGTCGGGGATGAAGTCGAGTTCGAGCGGGCGGCCGCCGAGCGAGGCGATCTGCTCCCAGGCGGCGCGACGGATGTCGAAGCCGGTGACGATCGCGCCCAGCCGCTTGGCGGTGGCGACCGCCTGCAGGCCGGCGACGCCGGCGCCGAGCACGAGGACCTTGGCCGGCGGCACGGTGCCGGCGGCGGTGGTCATCATCCCGAAGAAGCGACCGGACTCGCGGGCGGCGATCAGCATCGCCGCGTAGCCGGCGGCGGCGGCCTGGGAAGAGAGCGCGTCCATCGCCTGGGCGCGGGTGGTGCGCGGGATCGCCTCCATCGCGAAACTGGTGACCCCGGCGGCGGCCAGCGCTCTATTCGTCTCGGCCGCGGTCCAGGGGTTGAGGTGGCCGATCAGGACCTGGCCTGACTTGAGCTTGCCGATCTCCTCGCTGGCAGGGGCGGCGACGCGCAGGACCACGTCGGCGCCCCAGGCAACCTCGCCCTCGACGAGGTCGGCGCCGGCCTCCTCGTACTGGGAGTCGGGATGGCCGGCGGCCGCGCCGGCGCCGCGCTCGACCAGCACCTCGAGCTGCTCGTTCTTCTTCAGCGATTTGACCACGTCAGGGACCAGCGCGACCCGGCGCTCCCCATCCGCGGACTCTTTCGGCACTCCGATTCTCATACCCGTGCGGCGCGGTAGGTTATGCGAAAGGGTCAGGAGCGCGCCTCGACCCCGGCAACCGAGGCGAGACGCTCGAGAGTGTGCAGCTGCTCGGCCCGGTCGACGTGGACCGGCGAGACGATCAGGCGGTCGATGCCGGCGCCGCGGAAGCGCTCGACCCGCGCCGCCACCTCGGCCTCGGTGCCGACCAGGGAGGTCGCCTCGACGATCTCGTCGGGCATCGCCTCGAAGGCCCCGGCGCGGTCGCCGTCCTGGAAGCGGCGCTGGACCTCGTCGGCGACCTCGCCGAAGCCGAAACGGTGGGCGAGGTCGACATAGAAGTTGGTTTTGCGGCTGCCCATGCCGCCGAAGTAGAGGACCAGGCCGGCCTTGACGACGCTCTTCGCCGCCTCCAGGTCGCCGTCGATCGCGACCTGCAGCGAGGGCGAGACCTCGAGGTCGGAGCGCTGCCGCCCACCCCTGGCGAAGCCCGCCTCGAGGTGCTCCCCCCAGGTCTGCTCGAAGGCGTCGACGCTGAAGAAGATCGGGATCCAGCCGTCGCAGATCTCAGCTGCCATCTCGACCGATTTGCGGCCGATCGCGCCAACGAAGACGGGGATCCGGTTGCGCAGCGGGTGGAAGTTGAGCTTCAGCGGCTTGCCCTCGCCACCGGTCAGCGGCAGCTGGTAGTGCTCACCCTGGTGGTCGACCGGGCCCTCGCGGGCGATGATCTCGCGCACGACTTCGATGTACTCGCGGGTGCGCCCCCAGGGCTTGGCGTAGGGGACCCCGTACCAGCCCTCGGAGACCTGCGGGCCGGAGGGGCCGAAGCCGAAGAGGAAGCGGCCGCCGGAGAGTTTGTCGATCGTCGCCCCGGCCATCGCGGCGGCGGCGGGCGGCCGCGCCGGGACCTGCAGGATCGCGGCGCCGAGCTTGATCGTCGTCGTCTGCGCCGCCAGCCAGGCGAGCACGCTGACGACGTCGGAGCCGTAGGACTCGGCCGCCCAGACCGACTCGAAGCCGAGCCGCTCGGCGGCGCCGACGACCTCGACGGCGTCCTCGCCGGCCGGGCCGATCCCCCAGTAGCCAAGGTTCAATCCGAGCTTCAGCGGCATCCGACCTCCACCCTATTGAATACCGCCATGGCCACGGCCCCAGCACTCGCGGAACAGGGCCTCTCCGGCGCCGAGGCGGCGGCGCGGCTGCGCAAGCTGGGGCCGCCGCCGCAGACCTCCTCGCGCTCGACCGCGAGCATCGTCGCCGGCAACGTCTTCACCCTCTTCAACGCGATCATCGGCGTCTTCTTCGTCCTCGACCTGGCGCTGGGTCTCTACGCCGACTCGCTGTTCGGGCTGATCGCGGTGATCAACTCCTACATCGGCATCCGCCAGGAGCTGAAGGCGAAGGCGACCCTCGACGAGCTGGCCATCCTCGTCGCCCCGCACGCCCGCGTCCTCCGCGACGGCGAGACGCTGGAGCTGCTGGCAGGCGAGGTCGTCCCCGGAGACGTCGTCCAGGTCGGCCCCGGCGACCAGCTCGTCGCCGACGGCGAGACGATCGCCAGCCGCGGCCTCACCCTCGACGAGTCGCTGCTGACCGGCGAGGCCGACGGCATCCCCAAGGGGGCCGGCGACCGGGTGCTGTCCGGCTCCTTCTGCGTCTCCGGCTCCGGCCACTACGTCGTCGAGGCGGTCCGCGAGCAGAGCTACGCCGGCCGCCTCGCCGGCGAGGCGCAGACCTTCCGCCACCCGCTCTCGCCGCTGCAGCTGGAGGTCAACCGGGTGATCGTCGCCTCGACCTACATCATGCTGCCGCTGGCGGTGCTGCTGCTGCTGAGCCTGAAGATCCACAGCACCAGTCTCGACAGCGCCGCCCAGACGGCGACCGCCGGCCTGGTGACGCTGATCCCCGAGGGCCTGGTGCTGCTGATGAGCGTCACCTTCGCGGTCGCCGCGGTGCGGCTGGCGCGGCGCGACACCCTGGTCCAGCAGATGAGCGCCAGCGAGAGCCTCGCCGCGGTCGACACGATCTGCATCGACAAGACCGGGACCCTGACCGCCGGCGAGCTGAGCCTGGTCGGGGTCGAGTTCGCCGAGGGCGTCGACGCCGCCGCCGCCCAGGCGGCGCTGGGGCGTTTCGCCGCCAGCGCCGGTGACCGCAACCGCACCCTGGAGACGATCGCCGCGCGCTTCCCCGGCAAGGCCGGGCGGGTCGGCGCCGAGGTCCCGTTCTCCTCGGAGTGGAAGTGGAGCGGCGTCGCGCTCGGCGGCGGCGGCACCTACGTCCTCGGCGCCCCCGACGTGCTCGCCCAGGTGGGCGCCCTGACCCTGCCCCCGGGGCTGGCCCGCAAGCTCGAAGCCGAGACCGCGGCGGGGCGGCGGGTGGTCGCCTTCGGCGAGTCCGGCGAGGGGCTGCCGGCCGACCCGGCGGCGGCGCCACCGCCGCGGCTGGCGCCGCTGGCGCTGGTCGTGCTGGAGGAGACGCTGCGGCCCGACGCGGCGGCGACGATCGCGACCATGCGCGAGAACGACGTCGACCTGAAGCTGATCTCCGGCGACGCCCGGGCGACCGTGACCGCGGTCGCCTACGCGGTCGGGGTGCCGGCCGACGCCGGCGTCGTCGAGGGCCCGGAACTGCCCGAGGACCCTGACGAGCTGGCGCTGGTGGCGCTGGCCAACACGGTCTTCTGCCGGATCAAGCCGGAGCAGAAGAAAGCGCTGGCCGGGGCCCTGGTCGACGCCGGCCGCTACGTGGCGATGATCGGCGACGGCGTCAACGACGTGCCGGCGCTGAAGCGGGCGCGGATGGCGGTGGCGATGGGCTCGGGGGCGCAGGTGACCAAGGGCGTCGCCGACGTGGTCCTGCTCAAGGACGAGTTCTCGCGCCTGCCCGAGGCGGTCGGCGAGGGGCGGCGGATCGCCCGCAACATCCACCGCCTCGGCCGCCTCTACCTGACCAAGACGGTCTACGCCGCTACCCTGATCCTGCTCGTCGCCGTGCCCGGCTTCGCCTTCCCCTTCCTCCCCCGCCACCTCACCCTGGCCGCCTTCCTGACGATCGGCATCCCCTCCTTCGTGCTCGCCCTGGCGCCCTCGGACGGGCCGCTGTACCGCGGCCACCTGCTGCGCTCGCTGGCCGCCTTCGCCGTCCCCGCCGGGGTGGCGACGGCGCTCGGCTCGATCCTCTCCTTCTTCCTCGTCGACACCGTCGCCGGCGCCAGCCTCGACGCCGGCCGCACCGCGGCGACGACGACGCTGATCGTGCTCGGGCTGGCCTTCGTGCTGCTGCTGGAGCGCGGCCCCGGCCGCGAGCACATCGCGATCCAGAGCTACATGCTGGCCCTGGTCGCCGGCCTCGGCGCCCTCTACGCACTGATCCTCGCCGCCGCCCCGGTCCGCGCCTTCTTCCAGATGGAAATCCTCAGCGCCGCCCAGTGGTTCCTGGCCCTGCTCTCGGCCGCGATCGGGCTGACGATCGCCAGCGTCCTGTGGCGCTTGCCCCAGATCGAACGCTTAGAAGCACCAGTAGAGCGACAAGAAGTCGACTGACAGAGGACTTCTCCTCCTGTCCATACAGACCTGGGCGATTTTCGACCGAGGGCCATGTTGGCGGCGGATTTCCGCGGGTAGCGTCCATACATGGCGACGACCCTGGATTCGGCCCGCCCCTTTCCCGGTGCCGATGAGTACCCGCTCGAGGCGGGGCACTTCGACGAGGCGTTCGCCACGGCTGCGGCTCCGCGCCGTCCCTACGCGGAGCTGATCGGCGCGCTCGCGCGGCTTGACCTGGTGGTGCTGCGCGAGCGCGTCCAGTCGACCGCCGCTTCGCTTGGGCTCTCCTTCGGTGAGGGCGAGGCGATCGCGGTGGACCCGGTGCCGCGGCTGCTCGAGGCGGCGGAGTGGGAGGCGCTGGAGGCGGGGCTGCTGCAGCGCCTGCGGGCGCTCAACGACTTCCTGCTCGACGCCTACGGGGCCCAGCGGATCTTCGAGGCCGGGGTAGTGCCGCGGCGGCTGCTCGAGACCTCGGCCGGCTACGAGCCGCGGATGCGGGGGCTGCTCGACCCGGCGGTGGCGCCGGCGACCGTCGCCGGCCTCGACCTCGTCCGCGACGCCGGCGGCACCCTGCGGGTGCTGGAGGACAATCTGCGCATGCCGTCGGGAGCGAGCTACGCGATCGGCGTCCGCGAAGCGGTCGAGCCGGCGCTGGGGGTGCCGCTGCGACCGTGGCCGCTGGACGGCTACGTCGGCCTGCTCGGCGAGGCGATTCGCGCCGCCGCCCCCGACGGCCGCGCCGACCCGGCGGCGGCGATCCTCTCCGACGGCCCCGCCAGCGGCGCCTGGTACGAGCACCGCCGGCTCGGCCGCGAGCTCGGGATCCCGGTCTTCACCCCGGCGCAGCTGGAGCAGGCGCGGGGGCGGCTGTTCGCCCGCGCCGGCGGCGAGCGGCGCCAGCTCGACGTCGTCTATCGCCGCCTCGACGAGGACCGGCTCAGCGCCGCCGACGGCTCCCCCACCGGCCTCGGCGAGCTGCTGCTGCCGGCGCTGGAGTCGGGCCGGCTGCGCTGCGTCAACGCCTTCGGCACCGGCGTCGCCGACGACAAGCTCGCCCACCCCTACGTCGAGGGCATGGTCCGCTTCTACCTCGGCGAGGAGCCGCTGCTGCGCTCGGTCCCCAGCTTCGACCTCTCCGACGAGGCCGGCCGGGCGGCGGCGATGGAGCGGCTCGAAGACCTGGTGATCAAGCCGCGCGACGGCTTCGGCGGCCGCGGGGTGACGATCATGCCGCGGGCGACCGCGGCGCAGCGGCGGCGGGCGATCGGCCTGGTGCGGCGCCGGCCCGAGCGCTTCGTCGCCCAGGAGACGGTGCAGCTCTCCAGCCACCCGACCGTCTGCGACGGGCGGCTGCGGCCGCGCCGGGTCGATCTGCGGCCGTTCGTCCTCAGCGGCCCCGGCGGCGGCCGGGCACTGGCCGGCGGCCTCACCCGCTACGCCCGCGGTGCCGGCGAGATGATCGTCAACAGCTCGCGCGGCGGCGGCTGCAAGGACACCTGGATCGTCGACTCCCCCGGGGCGGCCCGGCGATGAAGAGCCGCTCGCTCGCCTCGCGCCGGGAGCGGCCGCTGATCGGGGTGACGACCTCGGAGATGCGGCGGGCCGAGAGCATCCAGCCGACCCCCGAGGGCGAGCCGCCGGCGCGGCTGGAGATGGCGCTCGGCCTCCCCTACCTGCGCGGGCTGGAGGCGGCGGGCGGGCTGCCGGTGGTGATGCCGCCGCTGCACGACGAGGCGATCGAGCCGCTGCTCGACCGCTTCGACGGCATCTGCCTCTCCGGCGGCCCCGACCTCGACCCCGAAGGCTACGGCGCCAAGCCGCATCCCGAACTGGGCCCGATCGAGCCCGACCTCGACCGCTTCGAGCTGGCGGTGGCGCGCCGCGCCGACGCCCGCGAAATGCCGATCCTGGCGATCTGCCGCGGCACCCAGGCGCTCAACGTGATCCGCGGCGGCGCCCTGCACCAGCACCTGCCGGAGATCTCGACCGAGATCGCCCACCGCCAGCGCACCCCCGGCGACCAGCCCAGCCACCCGGTCGAGATCGAGCCCGGCAGTCTGCTGGCGGCGACGCTCGGGGGCGACGGCGAGGTCGGCGAGATCGAGGTCAACTCCTTCCACCACCAGGCGATCGACCGGCTCGGCGAGGGGCTGGTGGTCAGCGCCCGCGCCCCCGACGGCACCGTCGAGGCGGTCGAGGACCCGACCCGGCCCTTCCTGATCGGCGTCCAGTGGCACGCCGAGACGCTCGTCCACCGCCCCTACGAGGCGGCGCTGTTCCGCCGCTTCGTAGAAGCCTGCCGCCGCGACGGCGCCGAGTTCCAGCGCCGCAGCGGCCGCGAGGTGGCATGAGCGAGGTGAGCGCCCTGCCCGCCTGGGCGACCTGGGCGCCGCCGCAGGAGCTCGGCGCCTACACGGTCGGGATCGAGGAAGAGGTGATGCTGCTCGACCAGCTGACCTGGGCGCTGGCGCACCGGATCGACAGCGTCCTGCCCCGCCTGCCCCACGGCCGCGGCGCCAGCTTCACCGCCGAGACCCACGGCTCGGCGCTGGAGATCCAGACCGGCGTCCACGCCCGGATCGGCGCCGCGATCGAGGAGCTGGCGGCGCTGCGGGGCGAGCTCGACGCCACCCTGCGGCCGCTCTCGATGCGCGCCGCCAGCGCCGGCACCCACCCCTTCGCGGTCTGGCAGGAGATCGTCGTCTCGGCCGGCGAGCGCTACCAGTTCGTCTACGGCTCGATGCGCGAGCTGGCCCGGCGCGAGCCGACCTTCGGCCTCCACGTCCACGTCGGCGTCCCCGACGCCGAAGCGGCGATCCACGCCAGCAACCGGCTGCGGACCCTGATCCCGCTGCTGCTGGCGCTCGCGGTCAACTCGCCCTTCTGGCAGGGGCGCGACACCGGCCTCGCCTCGGCCCGGACGCCGCTGTTCCAGGCCTTCCCGCGGGTCGGCATCCCCCGCGCCTTCTCCGACTACGCCGAGTACGTCGAGTCGGTGGATGTCCTGATCCGCTCCGGCGCCGTCCCCGAGCCGACCTTCCTCTGGTGGGACGTGCGGCCGCAGCCGCGCTTCGGCACGGTCGAGGTGCGGATCATGGACGCGCAGACGACGCTCGCCGACACCGCGGCGCTGGCGGCCCTGGTCCAGTGCATCGTCCGGCTCGAGGTCGAGGCGGGCAGCCACACCTTCGACGCCGGCGTCCCCCACGAGGTGCTGGCCGAGAACCGCTTCCTCGCCGCCCGCGACGGGATGGAGGCGGAGCTGATCGAGGTCGGGCTGGGCGAACGGGTGCCGGCCCGGGCGCTGCTCGAGGAGCTGCTGGTCGCCTGCCGCCCCCACGCCGAGGAGCTCGGCTGCGCCGCCGAGCTGGAGGAGGTGACGCGGCTGGCGGCGAAGACCGGCGCCACCCGTCAGCTCGAGCTCTCGCGCTCGCTCGGCTCGCTGCCGCGCCTGGTCGCCGTCTTGGCGGACGATTTCCTCGCCGCCGGTTAGCCCTCTTGGGGTGGCAGCACGAACTGGGTGACGATCAGGTTGGCGGCCAGCTTCGCGGCGTCCTCGCGGACGCGCTCGATCCGGACCTCGATCACGACGGTGCTGCGGCCCCTGTGCAGCGGCCGCGCCTCGGCGACGATCTCGTCGCCGAGCAGACCGGCGGCGAAGACGTTCAGCTTCAGCTCGATCGTCGTGAAGTCGTGCCGAGGGGGAATGCTGCGGAAGGTGGCCCAGGCGGCGACGGTGTCGCCCAGCGCCGTCCAGACGCCGCCGTGGACGAAGCCGCCGGGGTGGAGGTGGCGGCGGTCGACGACGATGCGGCCGCGAGCGTGGGCCGGCTCGATCTCCAGCGGCTCGATCCCGAGGTCGCCGGGGAAGCTGCCGGAGATGAAGCCGCGCGCGTCGGCGGCGGTGACCGTGGAGAGGTCCGCTGCTCGCGCCATCTCAGCCCAGCCCGAAGCCGTCGAGCCCGTGGTCGCCGAAGGGCTCGTCGCGCTCCCGCACCGCTTCGCGGAAGCCGGACTCGGCGGCGCGGCGGACGAAGGCGTGGCCCTCCTCGGTGTGGCGGGCGATGCCGTCGAAGAAGGTGCCCAGGGTCTGCGACTGGGCCAGGCCCTGCGCCTGCACGGTCTGGTTGACCAGCAGCTTCATCATCACCAGCTGGTTGATCGGCAGCCGCGCCACCCGCTCCAAGAGCCGCTCGAAGCGGGCGTCGAGCTCGGCCGCCGGCGCCGCCTCGGTCGCCAGGCCCCACGCCGCCGCCTCGGCCCCGGTCAGGGAGTCGCCGGTCAGCAGCAGCCGCTTGGCCCGCATCGGGCCCAGCCGCAGCGCCCACATCGCCGTCGTCGGCGAGCCCCAGACCCGCGCCGGCGGGTAGCCGATCTTGGCGTCCTCGGCGACCACCAGCAGGTCCGAGCAGAGCGCCATGTCGGTGCCGCCGGCGACGCAGTAGCCGTGGACCTTGCAGAGCACCGGCTTCTCGGAGTGGAAGAGGCTCATGAAGCCGCGCACGTTGCGGGCCATGAACTGGTAGTCGGTGACCGGGTCCCAGTTCGACTCCGGCGCGTGGTTGGCGGCGATCGTCGCCGGGTCCAGCGCCGAGCCCGGCGGCGCCTCGACACCGCCCAATTCGCTCATCTCGCCCTCGGCCGAGGCGACCAGGTCGTAGCCGCCGCAGAAGCCGCTCCCGTTCCCCGCCAGCGCGATCGCATGCACCGCCGGATCGAGGTTCGCCCGCTCCACGCACTCCGCCAGCTCCGCCGGCATCCGCGCCGTAATCCCATTCCCCCGCTCCGGCCGGTCGAGCGTTATCCGCGCGACCCGGCCGTCGACCTCGTAGGTGAGCGTCTCGAGCTTCATCGCGCCAAACGTTCGATGAGTTGACCCGGCTATGACCGGGTCAACTCATCGATCGCGTTAGTTCATCCGCTCCACGAGCATCGCCTTGCCCTGGCCCCCCGCCACGCACATGGTCTCGAGCCCGACCTGGTGGTCGTCGGTCTCCATCACGTTGAGCAGCGTCCCCATGATCCGGGCGCCGGTCATCCCGAACGGGTGGCCGAGGGCGATCGCGCCGCCGTGGGTGTTGAGCTTGTCGATCGTGATCCCGCATTCGTCCATGATCGGGATCACCTGGGCGGCGAAGGCCTCGTTGAGCTCGACCGCGTCGACGTCGGAGATCGTCATCCCGGCCCGCTCCAGCACCTTCTTGATCGCGCCGATCGGGGCCACGCCCATCAGCTCCGGCTCGTTGCCGTAGGTGGCGGCGGTGATGATCCGGGCACGCGGGGTCAGGCCCAGCTCCTTGGCCTTGGTGTCGCTCATCAGCAGCACCGCGGCGGCGCCGTCGTTGAGTGGGCAGGAGTTGCCGGCGGTGACGCCGCCGCCGCCGAAGGCCTCCGGCAGTTCGGAGAGCTTCTCCAGGGTCGAGGAGGCGCGGGGGCCGTCGTCCTTGGCGACCTCGCTGCCGTCGGGCAGCGTCACCGGCACGATCTCGCGGTCGAAGAAGCCGTCTTCCTGCGATTTCACCGCCAGTTCCTGCGAGCGCTGGGCGAACTTGTCCATGTCGGCACGGCTGACCTCGTACTTCTTCGCCACGTTGACGGCGGTGACGCCCATGTCGATGTAGGCGTTGGGCTGGCCGTCCTTGCCCTGGAGATTTTCGTTCTGGTCGGCGGCGCCGGCGGGCTCGGTGCGCTCGTTGAAGCGGCTCACCCACTCGACCCCGGCGGCGAGGTAGACGTCGCCCTCGCCGGCCTTGATCGCGTTGCCGGCGTGGCGGATCGCGTCGAGGCTGGAGGAGCAGTAGCGGGAGACGGTGACGCCGTTGACGCTCTGCGGCAGCTTCTCCGAGAGCAACGAGACGATGCGGCCGATGTTGAAGGCCTCCAGGCCCTGCGGCATGCCGACGCCGCAGAAGAGATCCTCGATCGAGCCGGGGTCGACCTCGGGGTTGCGCTCGAGCAGCTGGTCGACCACGTAGGCGCCCATCTCCTCCGGGCGCAGCTGGGCGAGCGAGCCCTTGAAGGCACGGCCGATCGGCGTGCGGATGGTGTCGACGATGACTGCTTCGGGCATGCGTGGTCTCCTTAAGGGCTGGGTAGCTACTGAAGTGCGCGCCGCAGGGTAGTTGACCGGACTTGCGGGCGTTTTGTGCGAAAAAGCACGTTATCTTCTCGTCGCGTCCCCGGGCTGCGTTACATTCGCCTCAATCCACCTCGCGTCCAACGTGAGTTTTGCCGCCAGCGGCAACGAAAGGAGGGCCCGCCATGCCGGAGGGCTACTGCGTCAAAGAGCGCAAGAAGGTTGAGATCAAGGACGCCAAACAGGTGACCATGAAAAATGGTCGCCCGGCGATCCAGGGCACCTGCCCCGATTGCGGGACCAAAATCTTCAAGATCGGGAAACTCGAGGCATAGCGAGCTTGAACCCGGGCTGCGTCCGTCCCGTAGAACGAGGCGGATGCAGTCCGGGGCCTTGAAACACGAACGCGACGTACGCGAGGCCTACGCCGCGCACTCGGGCGAGCTGTTCGGGTTCGCCGTCCGCTCGCTCGGCGACGCCGGCCTCGCCGAAGAGGCGGTGCAGGAGACCTTCCTCCGCGCCTGGCGCGCCGGCGACCGCTTCGACCCGCAGATCGGCTCGCTGCGGACCTGGCTGTTCGCGATCCTGCGCAACGTCGTCATCGACCTCGGCCGCGCTCGCGCCGTCCGTCCCGGCGTCGCCGAGGGCGGCATCGAGCCCAGCGTCGAACCGCTGGAGCAGGCGCTGTTGGCCTGGCAGGTCGAGGAGGCGATGCGACGGATCGGCGAGGACCATCGCCACGTCCTGGTCGAGACCCACTACCGCGGCCGTCCCTACGCCGAGGTCGCGGCCGAGCTCGGGGTGCCGGAGGGAACCGTGAAGAGCCGCGTCTACTACGGGCTGCGGGCGCTGCGGGTCGTGCTCGAGGAGCTCGGCTATGAAGGCTGAGCGCCCGGCCGAGAGCTGCCGCGAGTGGCGCTCGGCGCTGGGCGCCCACGCGCTCGGCGACCTGCCCGCCGCCGAGCGGGCGGGGCTGGAGGCGCACCTCGAGGGCTGCCCCGGCTGCCGCGCCGAGGCGGAATCGCTGGCGACGATCGGCGGCCTGCTGCCGCTGGCCGACCCGGCCCGCTTCGAGAGCCCGGCGCCGCGGCCCTCGCCGCGGCTGGGCGAGCGGATCGCCGCCTCGATCGGCGGCGAGCGCCGGGCCGGCCGCCGGCGGCGCTGGCGGCTCGGCTTCGGGCTGGCGACGGCGGCGGCGGCCGTGGCGGCGCTGCTGGCGATCTTCGTCCTGCCCGGCGGCGGTGGCGGCGGGCCCGCGCAGCACGTCCAGTTCGCCGCCCTGCCAGCCGGGGTCAAGATCGACGCGACGCTGGAACCGCACGCCTACGGCACCGAGATCCGGATGTACGTGAGCGGGGTCCGCTCCGGCACCCTCTGCCGCGTCTTCCTGCGCGGCCCGCACGGGGTGCGGGTGCCGGCCGGGACCTTCCGCTACCGCTGGGGGGACGACTCGACCGCGGTGCTGAGCTCGGCGCTCGACCTCTCCCGTACCCGCGCGATCGGCGTCCAGGCCGGCAACCGAACCTTCATCGCCCCGGTCGACGCGACCGGGGCCACCGCATACAACCAAGACGAGGGAGACACGACGTGAACAGGACCACTTACGCATTCGCGCTGCTGGCGATTGCCGCGGCGCTGGCGATCGCCGGCTGCGGCAGCAGCAGCGAAACCAGCAGCAGCAGCAGCAGCTCGGGCGGCGCCTACGGTGGCGGAGGTGGCGAAGAAAAGACCACGTCCACCCCGGCCGAAGCGCCGTCCTCGACCCCCGTGGCGGCAATCTCGGTCGGCACCGCCGCGAACGTCGGCCAGGTGCTGGTCGACTCCAAGGGGATGACGCTCTACTACTTCCAGAAAGACCAGAAAGGCAGCGGGAAATCGAAGTGCTCGGGCGCCTGCGCGAGCGCCTGGCCACCGCTGACCAGCGGCGGCCCGGCAAAAGCGATGGGTGGCGTTCAGACGTCGATGCTGGGCACGATCGAACGCAGCGACGGGACCACCCAGGTGACCTACGCCGGCTGGCCGCTCTACACCTTCGTGGAGGACAAGAAGCCGGGTGAAGACAACGGCACCGACAGCAAGGCCTTCGGGGCCTCCTGGTACCCGCTGCACCCGAACGGCCAAAAGGCCGGGCACTGAGCGCTCTGCGATAGAAGTTCGAGGACGACGACCAATCCAGGAGGAGCACACGTGACCAGGACCACCTGCGCGTTCGTGCTGCTGGCGATTGCCGCGGCGCTGGCGATCGCCGGCTGCGGCGGCAGCAGCGAAAGCAGCGGCAGCGGCTCCGGCGGCCTCTACGGCAACGGCGGCAAGACCGGCGGCGAAAAGACGGCCTCCAGCACCGGCGGCGAAACCACCACCGGCGGCACCGCGGTCGTACTGACGGTCGCCAAGGCCGGCGACGCGGGACCGGTCCTGGTCGACCCGGAAGGCTTCACGCTCTACGACTTCCACAAGGACAAGGGCACGACCTCGTCCTGCTACGGCGCCTGCGCCAAGGTCTGGCCGCCGCTGATCACCGAAGGAGCGCCGCTGACCGGCGAAGGGGCGATGGCCTCCAAGCTGGGCACGACCAAGCGCAAAGACGGCACCACCCAGGTCACCTACGCCGGCCACCCGCTCTACACCTACGTCGCCGACAAGAAGCCGGGCGAAGCCAACGGCAACGACTTCTCCTCGTTCGGGGCGCAGTGGTATGCGCTGCATGCGAACGGGGAAGAGGCGGGGAGTTAGCCAGGAGGGATGTCCCGAAGGTCCGAGCTTCTGTGACAGTGCGTTCGTCTTTTGTCCTGCTGAGTCGGACCATGGGCGAACGCTCGCCGATCCGGAGCAGCATCCGTCAGCGCGGGCCTATCGCTTCCGATACGAAATCGTCGGCGGCACGAACTCGCGGATCTCGGCGAGCAGCCGGGCCGAGAGCTCGCCCGGGTCCTCGTCGGGCCGCGCCTGGCCGCCGGCCGGATCGAAGAAGCGGACCTTGATGCGGGGGCGGCGGGGGAAGCCGGTGAGGTCGGAGGTGCCCTCGATCGCGACCAGGGTCAGGTGCGCCTGCGGCACCTCCAGCGCCAGCCGGCCGAGGCCGCTGCGGGCCCGCAGCACCTTGCCGCGCGAACGCGTGCCTTCGGGGAAGACGCCGATGCAGGCCCCCTGCCGCAGCGCCTCGATCGCCCGCGCCAGCGCCTGGGCGTCGCCGGCGCCGCGTTCGATCGGGATCTGCCCCATGCCGTTGAGGATCGGCGCCAGGCCGCGCACCTTCCAGAGGTCGGATTTGGCCAGGGCGCGGATCTGGCGCCGCCTGATCGCGGCGATGCCGACCATCACCGGGTCCCAGTGGCTGTCGTGGTTGCCGACGACTAGGACCGGCCCGCTCGCCGGCAGCGACTCGAGGCCCTCGACCCGCAGCCGCCCCCAGAGGGAGACCGGCCGGTTTACGGCCATCGCGACGCGGTACATGGGGCTGGGCTCGTTCACCGGCCCGTGAGTTCTACTCGAATCCGTGCAGCGTGTGATCAAACTCACTCATCGCGGGCGCCCCGGCAGAGAGGCTGGAGTATCTGGCTTTTCTGCAGGGCAACCCCGGCTAATGCCCATCACTTCACATCCGACGAACTAAAGTGTCATTTGTGACGCAGAGGCCCCTCGAGCTGATCCTGGCCCGCAACCTGATGTCGGCGCTCTCGACCCCTGCCTTCCTGGTCGACGAGGGCGGCATGCTCGTCTTCTACAACGAAGCCGCCGGGATGATGTTGGGAAAGCGTTTCGAGGAGCTCGGCACGGTCGGGCCACAGGAGTGGGGCGCGCTGTTCGGCCCCTTCGGCGAGGACGGCACACCGATCCCCTACGACGAGCTGCCGCTGGTCTCGGCGGTGCGCGACGGCCGCCCCGCGCACGGCGCCTACGAGATCCACTCGACCGACGGCGCCAGCCACGCGGTCGAGGTCTCGGCCTTCCCGATCCTCACCGCGCACGGCTCCCAGGGCGGGATCGCGATCGCCTGGCCGACGGCGATGAACGGCAACGGGGCGCGCTCGGCATGAGGGCCAAGCTCTGGGGAACGCGCGGCTCGATCCCTGCGCCGGGGCCGGAGACGATCCGCTACGGCGGCAACACCTCCTGCGTCGGCGTCACCCTCTCCGACGGCTCGATGCTGGCGCTCGACGGCGGCACCGGCATCCGCAGCCTCGGCCTGGCGCTGGCGGCGAAGCCGACCCGGCTCCACATCCTCCTCACCCACCTCCACCTCGACCACATCCAGGGCCTCGTCTTCTTCGCCCCCGCCTTCCGGCCGCAGACCGAGATCGTGATCTGGGGCCCGGCCTCGCCGGAGGCCTCGCTGCGGGACCGCATCGCCCGCTACATCTCCGCCCCGCTCTCACCGGTCGAGGTCCGCGAGCTGCCCTGCGACGTCTCCTTCCGCCACTGCCCGGAGACCGAGTGGGAGATCGGCTCGGCGCGGATCCGCGCCGCCTCGGTCTCCCACCGCGGGCCGACGCTCGGCTACCGGATCGACGACGGTGACTCCTCGCTGACCTACATCCCCGACCACGAGCCGGCGCTCGGCGCCGACCTCGAGGCGCTCGACGAGGACTGGATCTCCGGCTTCGCCCTCGCCGAGGACACCTCGCTGCTGATCCACGACGGCCAGTACGCCGACTCCGAGTACCCGGAGCACGTCGGCTGGGGCCACTCGGCCCTCAGCCACTCGCTCTCCTTCGCCCGCCGCACCGGCGCCGAGCGCACCGTGCTCTTCCACCACGACCCAATGCACAGCGACGACTTCCTCGACGGGCTCGAGCGGGAGGCGCAGCGCGGCTGGGCCCAGATGGGCGGCGCCGAGGGCGCGGTCGAGCTCGGTGCCGAGCGGGCCGAGTACGAGCTGCCGGTGCGAGCGCCGAGCCCGGCCGCCACGGCCTGAGCGTTACCCTGCCGGGAGTGGCCCGGCTCTCGACTTCGGCCAGCAAATGACCGAGCTCTCGTCCGCTCGCATCGACACGGCCGCCGGTCGCTCGCCGCTGGTGCGCGAGGCGCTGGCGACGGCGACCGCGGCCCACGCCGGCCAGGTCCGCAACGGCAGCGGCGGCATGCCCTACATCGAGCACCCGCGGGCGGTCGCGGCGCTGCTGGCCGAGCACGGCTACGACGGCGAGGAGCTGCTGGCGGCGGCGCTGCTGCACGACGTCGTCGAGGACAGCGCCCTCACCGTCGAGCAGCTACGCGAGCGCTTCGGCGAACCGGTCGCCGGCCTGGTCGCGGTCCTCAGCGACGACGAATCGATCGAGCCCTACGTCGAGCGCAAGGCCGAGCACCGGGACCGGATCGCGGCCGCGAGCGACGGCGCCCAGGCGATCTACGGCGCCGACAAGCTGACCAACGTGGCGACGCTGCGCCGGGCCTACGCGAGCCAGGGCGAGGCGGTCGCGGCGGAGTTCAGGGTGCCGCTGGAGCTGAAGCTGGAGATGTGGGAGGCCGACCTGGAGCTGCTGCGGCGGCTGGCGTCGGAGCTGCCGTTCCTCGACGAGCTCGGGGCCGAGCTCACTCGGATGCGCGGGGAGCGTCGCGCGGCGCCCCCTCGGCCCGAAGCCTGAGCCGGCGCTGCAACGGCAGCAGGCCCCAGAGCAGGAGGAACATCGAGAAGGCGGCGGCGGTCGTCACCACCGTCGTCACGGTGCCGAAGAGGATGTCGGTGATCAGCATGATCGCGCCGGTCATCGCCAGCGCCAGGAAGGCGAGGCCGGCGATCGCGAAGCGGTTGGCGAGGAAGACCAGCTCGCGCTTCTGCTGGTAGTGGAAGGTCAGCCGGTGGTAGGCGGAGGGGGCGATCAGCAGCGCCGCCGAGACCGCGGTGCAGAGCAGGGTCCCGAAGTAGACGTGCTTCTCGAACGGGGTGATCTTTTCGAAGTTGCGCTGCAGCGGCACCGCCAGCAGGAAGGCGAAGAGCACCTGGACGCCGGGCAGCGCCACCCGCAGCTCCTGCAGCAGCTCGCCGAGGTTGCGGTCGAGCCGCTCGTCTTCGCTCTCCTTGCGTCCCGACGGTCGATCCGCCATGCGCTCACCATAAGCGGATTAGGATCGGGCCGTGGGACGACTGGCGGTGGTTCTCGGCAGCAACGCGCTCGGGCCGGGTGGGGCGGAGATCGCCGCGGCGGCGGCCGAGCGCGGGGCGGCGATCGTCCAGCGCCACGGCGAGGCCGGCGCCCCCTACGTCCTCCCGCACGAGATCGACCACGTCGCCAACCTGCGGCCGCTGGCGGCGCAGGGCTGCGACCGGGTGCTGGCGATCGCCTCGGTCGGCTCGCTGCGGGCCGAGTTCGCGGTCGGCAGCTTCCTCTGCCCGCACGACTTCATCGCCCTGCACGCCGGACCCTCGATCTTCGCCGACCAGCGCGCCCACAGCGCCCCCGGCTTCGCCCCGGGCTGGCGACGGGAGCTGCTCGAGGCCTGGGCGGCGGGGGGAGTGGCGGCGCGGGACGGTGGCGTCTACTGGCAGGCGCGCGGGCCGCGCTTCGAGACCCCGGCCGAGATCGCCCTGATCGCTCCCCACGCCGACGTGGTCGGGATGACCGTCGCCTCGGAGTGCGTCGTCGCCGCCGAGCTCGGGCTCGAGTACGCGGCGCTGTGCGTGGTCGACAACCTCGCCAACGGGATCGGCGCGGGGACGCTCAGCGTCGCCGAGATCGAAGCCGACCGCGCCCTCAACGCCGCCCGCCTGCGCGACGGCCTCGCCGCGGTGCTGCCGCGCCTGGGGGCGATCGGGCGGTGAGCGAGCCGCTGACGATCCTCGGCGCCGTGCTCGACGGCGAACGGGTCGGGGTGCGCTGCGTCGAGGGGCGGATCGCCGCGATCGGCCCCGAGGTCGTCGCCGCGATCGGCGACGAGACGATCGACGCCGCCGGGGCGCCGCTGCTGGCGCCGCTGGTCAACGGCCACACCCACGCGGCGATGACCCTGTTCCGCGGCAGCGGCGGCGACCTGCCGCTGCTGCCGTGGCTGCGCGAGCGGATCTGGCCGGTCGAGGCCAGGCTCGACGCCGAGGACGTCTACTGGGGCACCCGCCTCGCCTGCGCCGAGATGGCGCGCAGCGGCACCACCCGCTTCTGGGACATGTACTGGCAGCCCGAGGCGGCGGCGCGGGCGGTCGCCGACGCCGGCCTGCGGGCGACCGTGGGGGCGCCGCTGTTCGACGCCGACGGCGACGTCGAGGGGATGAAGGAGACGGCGCTGCGCAGCCTCGAGCGCCTGCAGGGGCTGGAGCCGGCGGTCTCCCCCGCCCTCGCCCCGCACGCGATCTACACGGTCAGCGAGGACTCGCTGCGCTGGATCGCCGCGCTCGGCGCCGAGCGCGGGGTGCCGATCCAGATCCACCTCTCGGAGACCGAGCGGGAGGTCGAGGACTGCCTCGCCGCCCACGGCGTGCGCCCGGCCGCCTACCTCGACCGGCTGGGGATGCTGAGCGAGCGCACCGTGCTCGCCCACGGCGTCTGGCTCGACCGGGCCGAGCTGGAGCTGATCGCCGCGCGCGGCTGCACCGTCGTCGCCAACCCGGTCGCCAACATGAAGCTCGCGGTCGGCGGCGTCTTCCCCTATCCGGCGGCGAGAACAGCGGGGGTCGCGGTCGGGCTCGGCACCGACGGCGCCGGCTCCAACGACTCGCTCGATCTGCTCGCCGACCTCAAGCTCTTCGCGCTCTCCCAGAAGCACGCCGCCGCCGACCCGACCGCGATCGACGCCGCCGAGGCCTGGGCCGTCGCCACCGGCGCCCGAGCGCCACTGCTCGGCGCCGGCGAGCCGCTCCGCGCCGGCGCTCCGGCCGACTTCCTGCTGCTGCGGGCCGACGCTCCGGAGCTGGCGATCGGCGACCTCACCGCCGACCTCGTCTACGCCGCCGCCGGCGCGACGGTCGACACCACCGTCGTCGGCGGCCGGGTGCTGGTGCGCGGCGGCGAGCTGCCGGGGCTCGACGAGATCGTCGCCCGGGCCCGCGAGCGGGCCACCCGCCTCGGCCTCTAGATATACCCCCTAGGGGTATCTGCTACGGTGTTCGCATGGTCGGATACGAAGCGGACAAAGAGAGGCTGCTGAAGCGGCTGGCGCGGATCGAGGGGCAGGTGCGCGGGGTCTCGCGGATGGTCGAGGAGGAGCGCTACTGCATCGACGTGCTGACTCAGATCGGGGCGATCGAGGCGGCGCTGGACCGGGTCGCGCTGGGGCTTATCGACGACCACACCCGCCACTGCGTGGTCGCGGCCGAGGGCGGCGAGCGGGCCGCGAAGGTCGACGAGCTGATGGCGGCGCTGGGGCGCTTCGTCGGCCGGTGAGCCCGGTCCTGGAGAAGATCGGCGAGGGCCTCGAACAGTCCTTCCTGATGGCCTATGAGGTCTGGTGGGCGCTGGTGCTGGGCTTCGCGATCTCCGGCGTCGTCCAGGCCTGGGTGCCGCGGCAGCGGATCGAAGCCAACCTCGCCGGCCACGGCCTGGTGCCGGTGGCGAAGGCGACCGGGCTCGGCGCCGCCTCCTCCTCCTGCTCCTACGCGGCGATCGCGATCGCCAAGTCGCTGTTCCAGAAGGGCGCCTCGGCGGTGACCGCGCTCGCCTTCCAGTTCGCCTCGACCAACCTGGTCTGGGAGCTGGGCCTGGTGCTGTGGGTCCTGATCGGCTGGCAGTTCGCGCTCGCCGAGTACGTCGGCGGGATCGTCCTGATCGCACTGATGGCGTTGCTGCTGCGTCGCTTCGTCTCACCGCGACTCGAGGAGCAGGCGCGGGCTCACGCCCAACGGGCCGACGCCGGCCACGAGCACGACCACGGCGGCGGCGAGCGTGGCTGGCGCGAGAAATTCGGCTCGCGCGAGGCCTGGTCTGAGGTCGGCGGCAACTTCCGCGGCGACTGGGGGATGCTGTGGAAGGAGATCACGATCGGGTTCCTGCTGGCCGGCTTCATCGGCCTGCTCGGCGACGACTTCTTCAACGTCCTCTTCATCACCGACGCCCCGGCCCTCGTGCAGACGATCGAGAACGTCCTGGTCGGCCCGGTGATCGCGATCCTCAGCTTCGTCTGCTCGGTTGGCAACGTGCCGCTGGCGGCGGTGCTGTGGTCGGGCGGGATCAGCTTTGCCGGCGTCGTCGCCTTCATCTTCGCCGACCTGATCGTGATCCCGATCGTGCTCGCCTACCGCAAGTACTACGGCACCGCCTTCGCGCTGCGGATCACCGCCCTGATGTTCGTCACGATCGTGATCGCGGCGCTCGTCGTCGACGCCCTCTTCGGCGTCCTCGGCCTGATCCCCGAGGGCCCGCGCCCGACCCGCACCGACATCTTCGGCACGATCGAGCTCGACTACAAGCTCGTCCTCAACGTCCTCGCGACGGTCCTCTTCCTCGCCCTGCTCTGGGTCAGCCGCGGCAGCGCCGGCAGCGCTCACTGCGAGCACCACGGGGAATGATCTCGTTGAAAGTTGAGTGATTTGGTCAAAAAAGGGGCGGCATGGATAGAGTTGCGGCAGTGCAGTCTCACGAGGCCGCCACCGACATACAGTCGAAGCCAGGGGCCTCCTCGGTCAGCTACCAGGGAGCGACGAAGCGCTACGGCGACTCCGGCGCCGCCGCCGTCGACCACCTCACGCTCGAGGTCCCGGCGGGCGAGATCTGCGTCCTGGTCGGCCCCTCCGGCTGCGGCAAGACGACGGCGATGCGGATGGTCAACCGCACGGTCGAGATGACCGCCGGCGACATCCTCGTCGGCGAGGAGTCGGTGCGCAGCCGCGATCCGGCCCGGCTGCGGCGGGAGATCGGCTACGTGATCCAGCAGATCGGCCTCTTCCCCCACCGCACGATCAGCGAGAACATCGGCGCCGTGCCGCAGCTGCTGGGCTGGAACAAGGAGCGGATCCGCGCCCGCTCGGCGGAGCTGCTGGCGCTGATCGGCCTCGACCCCGAGCTCGGCGAGCGCTACCCGGCGCAGCTCTCGGGCGGCCAGCAGCAGCGGGTCGGCGTTGCCCGGGCGCTGGCGGCGGACCCGCTGGTGATGCTGATGGACGAGCCCTTCGGGGCGATCGACCCGATCAACCGTGAGCGCCTGCAGAACGAGTTCCTGCGGCTGCAGGCACAGGTCCGCAAGACCGTCCTCTTCGTCACCCACGACATCGACGAGGCGATCAAGATGGGCGACCGGATCGCGATCCTGCGCGAGGGCGGCCGGGTCGCCCAGTACGCGACCCCGGCGGAGATCCTGATGAGCCCCGCCGACGAGTTCGTCGAGGACTTCGTCGGCGCCGACCGGGCGCTGAAGCGGCTGGCGCTGATGCGGGTCGCCGACATCGACCTCTGGGAGGCGCCGCTGGCCTACGTCGGCCAGCCGACCGCCGAGGTGCGAGCGAAGCTGGACGCGCCCGACGTCGAGGTCCCCTACCCGCTGCTGGTCGACGCCGAGCGGCGGCCGCTGGGCTGGCTCTCCGAGCGCGACCTCGCCGCCGCCACCGTCCCCGCCCGCCCCGACTCGCCGCTGGGCCCGCTGCTCGAACGCGACGACATCATGCGCGACGCCCTCGCCGACCTGCTCCAGGGCGAGGCCCAGTACGCGGCGGTTGCCGACCACGAGGGCCGGATCGCCGGCGTCCTCTCGGTCGAGATCATCTCCGAGTTCCTCAAATCGCCACAGGCGAAGAAAGAGGAGCACAGCGCCGTGGAGCGTCCGCATGGCTAGCCTCGCTTCGCTGCCGCTGGCCGCGGTGGGCGAAGTCGGCGAAGGCTTCTTTCACGAACGCAGCGAAGCGACGCTGCCCTGCCAGGCCAGCGAATCCCACCTGTTCTGCTGGAACTGGGCGCGAGAACACATCGACCGCTACGGGACGCCCGCGCTGCAACAGCTCGAACTCGTCGCGATCTCTGTCGTCCTGGGCTTCGCTATCGCCTTCGCCCTCGCCCTGCTGGCGCATCGCAACCGCTGGCTGCGGCCGCCGCTGCTGGCCGGAACGGGCGTGCTCTACGCGATCCCCAGCATCGCCTTCTTCCTGCTGCTGCTGCCGATCACCGGGCGCAGTCGCGAGACGGCGATCATCGCCCTCAGCGCCTACACGCTGCAGATCATCTACCGCAACGTCACGCTCGGATTCGACAACGTCCCCGAGTCGGCGAAGGACTCCGCACGCGGCATGGGCATGACCGAGCGACAGATCCTCTGGCGGGTGGAACTGCCCCTTGCGATTCCGGAGATCATCGGCGGCTTGAGAATCGCGACCGTGAGCACGATCGCGATCGCCACGCTCGCCGTCTTCGCCGGCGCCGGCGGCCTCGGCACCCAGATCCTCACCGAAGCGAACCTGAAATTCCCGACCACGATCGTGATCTCGTTCGTGATCGTGGTCGCAATGGCGCTCTTCTTCGACGCCATCCTGCTGAGCGTCCAGTACCTCGCCACCCCCTGGCGACGGACGAGGTCGTCATGAGCGCGGCACCGGTTCTCGCCTCCTTCGGCGGAGCATTCGAATTCATCTTCACGCCCCAGACCTCGAACGTCACCGGCGGCAACACCGTCGGCGGCCTGCACCAAGCCATCGAACTCACCCTCAACCAGCTCGAAGTGACCGTGCTCGCTCTGTTGCTGGCACTGGTGATCGCGCTACCGGTGGGCCTCTACTTCGGCCACAAGGGAAGTGGCGAACTGGTCGCCGTCGGCCTCGGCAACGCCGGGCGGGCGGTGCCCGAGCTGGCGCTGATCGCGCTGATGGCGGCGGTGGTCGGGGTCGGGCTGCTGAACCTCACCATCGCGCTGGCCGTGCTCGGCGTCCCACCGATCTTGACCAACACCTTCGTCGGCATCCGCCAAGTCGACCCCGCCACCGTCCAGGCGGCCCGCGGTATCGGGATGACCGAGTTCGAGATCGTCCGCAAGGTCGAGGCGCCGACGGCAATACCGAGCATCTTCACCGGTATCAGGGGGGCGACGATCAACATCGTCGCCACCGCGACGATCGCTCCCCTGGCAGGCGTTGCGACGCTCGGTGAATTCATCCTCGGTGAAAACGTCTTCGGCCCCGACGGCGTGTTGGCGGGCGCGATTCTGGTAGCACTACTCGCCCTCGTCCTTGAGTTCTCACTCGCCGGGTTGCAGCGCTTACTCACTTCCAGGGGCCTGAAGCTGAAGGCCGCATGATCCGTCCCGAAAACACACAAGGAGGCACCACAGTGAGGTTCAACAAGACCAGGCTGGGCATGACGCTCGCGATGCTGGCCGCACTCGCACTGGCGGTCGGCATCAGCGCCTGCGGCAGTAGCAGCGACAACAGCTCCAGCACCTCGAGCGAAGGGGGAAGCGGAGGCGGAGGCACGATCGTCTCCAATCCCGCCAACGGCAAGGTGAGTCTCACCATCGGCTCGAAGAACTTCCCCGAACAGGAAATCCTCGGGGAAATCTACACTCAGGCCCTGACCGCAGCCGGCTACAAGGCGAAAAGCGACCTTAGCCTAGGGTCCGAAACGGTCGCCCACAAGGCGGTCCAATCGGGTGCTGTCTCGGGGTATCCGGAGTACGCGAGCACCGCCCTCACCTCCTTCTTCGGACTCGAACCCGAAGAAGTCCCCTCCGACGCCAACGAAGCCTGGGAAAAGGCGAACGAAGAATTCGAAAAGGAAGGCCTCGTCGCCTTCGAACCTACCCCGTTCGCGAGCGCTAACGCGGTCGGGCTCCTCAAGAGCACGGCCGAAAAGTATGGGCTGAAAGACGTCTCTGACCTGCAGGGCGTCTCAGAAAAGCTCTCGCTCTACGGCTCACCTGAGTGCCGCCAGCGGATCGACTGCCTGGCCGGGCTGGAAAAACTCTACGGGTTGAAGTTCAAGTCGTTCCACCCGGTCGACATCAGCCTCCGCTACACGGTGCTCGAAAAGGGTCAGGCGGATCTCTCGATCCTCTTCACCACCGACCCGCAGCTTTCGGCCGAGAAGAACAAGTTCGTCATCCTCGAAGACGACAAGCACGTCTTCCCGGCTGGGAACGTGATCTTCGTGACCACTCCGAAGGTGGTGGAAAAGGCCGGACCGGACTACGAAAAGACGATCGTCGAGGTCCAGAAGGGCCTGACGCTGCCGGTGATGCAGGAGCTCGACGCCCGGGTCGAACTCGAAAAGCAGACGCCGAAGCAGGCCGCGGCCGCGTACCTGAAGTCAGCCGGCTACACCGGCTAGGACGCGGCGCTGAGCGAGCGGGCCTCGAGGCCCGCTCGCTTGCGCACGCGGGCGAAGGAGAGGTGGGCGGCCCAGGCGGCGGAGATGCCGGTGACGCCGGCGAGGAGCAGGGCTACGCGCGGGTCATACGCTTCCGAGAGCCAGCCGGTCAGGGGGCCGCCGATCGGGGTCGAGCCGAGGAAGACGACCGAGTAGAGCGCCATCACCCGGCCCCGCATCTCCGGCACCACGGCGAGCTGCAGGGTCGAGTTGATCGCGGCGGCGAAGGTGACCGAGGCGGCGCCAAGCAGGACCAGGGCGGGGATCTCGAAGGCCAGCGCCGGCATCGCCGCCGCCAGCAGGCCGCCGACCCCGAAGGCGAGCGCGGCGCCGGCGATCAGCCGCGGGCCGGTGCGGCCGCGGGAGCCGTTGACGAGGGCGCCGGCGATCGAGCCGACGCCCATCGAGGAGACCAGCACCGCGTAGGTGGCGGCGCCGCCACCGAAGCTGAACCGGGCCAGCAGCGGCAGGATCACCTGGAAGTTGAAGCCGAGCGTGCCGACCAGCGCCATCAGCGCCAGCGGCACCGCCAGCTCCGGGTTGCGGACGACGTAGCGCAGCCCGGCCCGGATCGCGCCCGGGCCGCGGGGTGCGGCGGGAGCGCTGTGGAGACGGTCGGTGTCCATGCCCCAGAGGGCGAAGATCATCGCCGCGAAGGTGAGCGCGTTGAGCGCGAAGCAGGGGACGATGCCAAGGGTGGCGATCGTGATCCCGGCCAGGGCGGGGCCGACGATCCGCGCCGACTGGACGATGACGCTGTTGAGGCTGACCGCGTTGACGACGCGGTCGGGGCCGACCATCTCGAAGACGAAGCTCTGCCGGGTCGGGTTGTCGACGGCGTTGACGGTGCCGATCGCGAAGACCGCGAGGAAGACCATCCAGGGGGCGACGACGCCGGTCGCGGTGACCGCGAAGAGGCCGAGGGCCGGGATCGCCATCAGGGTCTGCGTCGTGATCAGCAGCCGCCGCTTCGGGAAGCGGTCGGCGAGCAGCCCGCCCCAGGCGCCGATCGCCAGCATCGGCAGGAACTGCAGCGCCGTGGTCAGGCCGACCGCGAGGCCGCTGCCGGTGAGGCTGAGGATCAGCCACAGCGCCGCCACCGTCTGCATCCAGGTGCCGGAGAGGGAGATCAGCTGGCCGGCGAAGTAGCGCCGGTAGTTGGGGACCGCGAGCGAGTTGAAGGAGCGTCGCAGGTGGTGCCTCACCCGCGCTCGTCCTCCAGCATCCGCTCGAGGATCTCGGCCGCCCGCCGCAGCGTCTCGACCTCATCCGCGGGCAGCGCCCGCATGCGGCGGGCGAGGTAGGCGTTCTTGCGGCCGCGCATCCGCCGCAGCCGCTCACGGCCGGCGGCGTTGACGCTGACCAGGGCGCTGCGGCCGTCGGCGGGGTCGGGAGCGCGCTCGACCAGGCCCTCGCGCTCGAGGCAGCCGAGGGTGCGGGTCACGGTCGGCCGCTTGACCCGCTCCAGCGCCGCCAGCTCGCTCGGGGTCAGCGGGCCGTAGCGCTCGATCGTTGCCAGCGCCGCGGTCGAGGTCGGGGTCAGCCCCGAGACCTCGCCCGCCGCCTCCTGGCGCAGCCGCCGCGCCGTCCGCACCACCGCCAGGCGCAGCCTCGCGGCGGCGTCGGTGAGGGCGCTGCCCTGCTTCGGCCTGGCTATGTCGGCGGTCTTCGGGGTCATTGATTAGCGTTGATAATTAGTCTAGCAAACTACCCTCCTCGCCTGAGAGCCCCACTCGATACTTTTAGGTAGCCTGAGATCGGTGAGCGAAGTCGCGATCAGCGTCCGCGGGCTGCGCAAGTCCTACGGCGAGCACGAGGCCGTGCGCGGGATCGATTTCGAGGTCGCCGCCGGCGAGGTCTTCGGCTTCCTCGGCCCCAACGGGGCCGGCAAGACGACGACGATCGAGATCCTCGAGGGCTACCGCGAGCGCAGCGCCGGCGAGGTCGCGGTCCTCGGCGTCGACCCCGGCCAGCCGACCCGCGCCTGGCGCAACCGCGTCGGCCTGGTCCTGCAGGAGTGTGAGCTCGACCCGCTCTGGACCGTGCACGAGGCGATCTCCCTCTTCGCCCGCTTCTACGCGGCGCCGCGGCCGGTCGCGGAGACGATCGAGCTGGTCGGGCTGGGCGACAAGCGCGGCGCCCGCGTCGGCACCCTCTCCGGCGGCCAGAAACGCCGCGCCGACGTCGCGATCGGGATCGTCGGCGACCCCGACCTGATCTTCCTCGACGAGCCGACCACCGGCTTCGACCCGACCGCCCGCCGCGACGCCTGGAACATGATCGAGGGGCTGAAGGCGCTCGGCAAGACCGTCTTCCTCACCACCCACTACATGGAGGAGGCGCAGCACCTCGCCGACCGGGTGGCGATCCTGCGCGACGGCGCGATCGTCGCCCAGGGCCGCCCCGAGGAGCTCGGCGAGGGCCTCGGCCGCCGCACCGTGATCGGCTTCACCCTGAACGGCGGCCTCGACGTCGAGGACGTCCGCGCCGCCGTCTCCGCCCCGGTCGCGGTCAACGGCAACGAGCTGGAGGTCGAGACCGAGCGGCCGCAGGAGGACCTCCATCGCCTGCTCGACCTGGCTGAGCGGCGCGGCGCCCGGCTCGACGAGCTCGAGGTGCGGCGGCCGAGCCTCGAGGACGTCTTCCTCGAGTTGACCAGGGACCCGGGGCGGGAGTCGTGAACGACCGCGGCATCGTCCTCGCCCAGGCGCGGATGGCGATCCTGGTCGCCCTGCGGACGCCGCGGACGCTGATCTTCACGATCGCCTTCCCGCTGGTCTTCCTCGTCCTCTTCAACTCGATCTTCATCCACGGCAGCGACAGCGCCACCCTCCCCACCGGGCTCGAGCTCAGCGCCCAGGCCTACTTCACCGCCGGCATCGTCGCCTACGCGGTCGCGCTCTCGACCTTCACCACGCTCGCCGTTTCGCTCACCACCCAGCGCGAGAACGGCCAGCTCAAGCGCTACCGCGGCACCCCGATGCCGCCCTGGACCTTCATCGCCGCCCAGGTCCTGCGCGCCACCGCGCAGGCGCTGGCGATGGCGGCGCTGCTGCTCGCGGTCGGCGCCGTCGCCTACGGGGTCCCGATCCCCGGCTCGACCTTCCCCGCCTTCGTCCTCTACGTCGTCCTCGGCACCGCCACCCTCTGCTCGCTCGGGATCGCCCTCAGCGCCTTCACCCCCACCCCCGACGCCGCCTCGACGATCGCCCCCTTCACCGTGGTCATGCTCGCCTTCTTCTCCGGCGTCTGGATCCCGGTCGAACAGCTGCCGCACTGGCTGGAAACGGTCGGCAAGGTGTTCCCGCTCTACCACCTGGCGCTGGGCCTGCAGACGGCCCTCGCCCCCGGCGCCGGTGGCAGCGGCCTCGACACCGAAAACGTCCTGATCCTGCTCGCCTGGGCCCTGCTCGGCGCCCGCATCGCCAGCAAGCGCTTCCGCTGGGAGCCGCAGTCCGGCCGCGGCTGACGCCTCCTCAGAGGTCGGCGGGCAGGAGCGTGAAGGGCGCGCCCGCGACACCCAGCCGCCGGAAGTGGCGTTCGTCCAGCGTCGCCAGGCGGGCCGTCCCGAGTTGAGCGGCCAGCGCCACCAGGGAGGCGTCGACGACGCCGATCCCGATCCGGCGCTCGGCGCCGAGGACGTCGAGGGAGTCGGCAACGGCGCTCTCCCACCAGTGCACCCGGTAGGCGCCGTCGCGAAAATCGGCCAGCACCCGGGCGGCCACCGCCGGTCCGGCCCGGCGCTCGATCACGTGGTCCACCTCGGCCAGCACCAGCGGCGTCGTCACCAGCTCATCGTCCTCGCCGGCGATCCAGTCTCGCACCGCCTCGTGGTCCGGCTCGTCGGCGATCGCCAGGGCGACGACGACCGAGGTATCGAGCACCACGGTCATTCGCCAAATCCCGTCTCGGCCAGGTAGGCATCGAGGTCGCGGGCGATCGCGGGCTTCCCGTCCTTGACCACGGCCACGGCCTTGGGCTTGACCCGCTTCGGCTTCGCGACCGCCGCCCCGAGGGTCGCGCGGATCAGCTCCGCCTTGGTGATCCCGCGCTCGGCCGCTCGCACCGCGAGCGCGCGGTCGAGCGAGTCGTCGATGTAGAGGCTCGTCTTCTTGAGTGGCACATACGTAGGGTAGCGCCCTATGTGGCTGGTCAATAGCTCCACCAGAGGAAGCCTGACCGCTGCCGACACACGAGCTATTCCACCTGGCCGGGGGTGAGGTAGGCGGCGGCGAGGCCGCCGTCGACCATGAAGGCGGTGGCGGTGACGAAGCTGGAGTCGTCGCTGGCGAGGAAGAGGGCCGCCTTGGCGATCTCGTCGGCCTCGCCGAAGCGGCCCATCGGGATGTGGACGAGGCGCTTGGCGGCGCGTTCGGGGTCCTTGGCGAAGAGCTCGCGCAGCAGCGGCGTGTTCACCGGGCCCGGGCAGAGGGCGTTGACGCGGACGCCGCGGGCGGCGAACTCGACCCCGAGCTCGCGCGAGAGCGAGAGCACCGCGCCCTTGGAGGCGGTGTAGGAGATCTGCGAGACGGCGGCGCCGACGGTGGCGACGAAGGAGGCGACGTTGATCACCGAGCCGCCGCCGGCCTCGAGCAGGTGCGGGATGCCGTGCTTGCAGCAGAGGAAGACGCCGCGCAGGTTGACGTCCTGGACCCGCTGCCAGGCCTCCAGCGGCGTCTCCAGGACCGAGCCGTCGTCGGTCGGGTTGATGCCGGCGTTGTTCATCAGCACGTCGATCCGGCCGAACTGCTCGCGCGCCGCCGCCAGCGCCCCGCGCACCTGCTCCTCGTCGGCGACGTCGGCGGCGATCGTCAGCGCCCCGACCGCCTGCTCGGCGTCGAGGTCGATCCCGACCACCCGCGCCCCCTCGGCGGCGAAGAGCCGCGCCGACTCAGCGCCGATGCCGCTGGCGCTGCCGGTGATCACGCAGACCTTGCCCTCCAGCCTCGCCGCCATCAGTCCTCCCCGGTCGCGTAGTAGACGTTCTTCAACTCGGTGTAGTGCTCGAGCGCGTCGGGGCCGAGCTCGCGGCCGACGCCGGACTGCTTGAAGCCCCCGAACGGGGTCGAGACCCGCACCGAGGTGTTCGAGTTGATCGAGATCGTGCCGGTCTCCAGCGCCCGCGCCACTCGCAGCGCCCGGGCGCCGTCGCGGGTCCAGACCGAGCCCGAGAGGCCGTAGATCGTGGCGTTGGCCAGCGCCACCGCCTCCGCCTCGCCCGCGAACGGGATCACGCAGGCGACCGGGCCGAAGATCTCCTCCCGCGCCGCCGGCGCCGAGTTGGCGACCGGCGCCAGCACGGTCGGCGCGAACCAGTAGCCGGGGCCGTCGGGGGCGCTGCCGCGGATCGCCACCGGCGCCTCGGCGGGGACGTAGGCGGCGACGGCGTCGCGCTGGTCGGCCGAGATCAGCGGCCCCATCTGGGTCGCCTCGTCGAGCGGGTCGCCGACCCGCAGCGACTCGACCGCGGGCTTCAGCAGGGCGAGGAAGTCGTCGAACGCGGAGCGCTCGACCAGGATCCGCGAGCGCGCGCAGCAGTCCTGACCGGCGTTGCCGAAGACCGCGGCCGGCGCCGCAGCGGCGGCGGCCTCGAGGTCGGCGTCGGCGAAGACGACGTTGGCCGACTTGCCGCCCAGCTCCAGCGTCACCCGCTTGATCGTCGCCGCGGCGCCGGCGGCGATGCCGCGGCCGACCGCGGTCGAGCCGGTGAAGGCGATCTTGGCGACGTCGGGGTGCTCGACCAGGCGGGCGCCGCAGACGCTGCCGGGGCCGGCGACGACGTTCAGCACACCCTCCGGCAGGCCGGCCTCGAGCGCGATCCGCTCCAGCTCCAGCGCGCTCAGCGGCGTCAGCTCGGCCGGCTTGAGGACGACGCAGTTGCCGGCGGCGAGCGCCGGCGCCAGCTTCCAGGACGCGATCGTCAGCGGGAAGTTCCAGGGCACGATCAGGCCGACGACGCCGAGCGGCTCGCGGAAGGTCATGTCGACGCCGCCGGCGACCGGGATCGTCTGCCCCAGCAGCCGCTCGGGGGCGCCGGCGTAGTAGCGGCAGGTCTCGACCACCATCCCGATCTCGCCGCGGGCGTCGGCGATCGGCTTGCCGGCGTTGCGCGCCTCCAGCCGCGCCAGCTCCTCCTGGCGGCCCTCGATCGCGGTGGCGAGCCGGTGCAGCAGCGCCGCCCGGTCCGCCGGCGCCAGCGCCCGCCAGGCCGGGAAGGCGGCCTTGGCGGCGGCGACAGCGGCGTCGACCTCCTCGACCCCGGCCCGCGGCACCTCGGCCAGCGTCCGCTCGGTCGCCGGCTCGATCACCGCGGTCGTCGCGGCGCTCATCTGGCCGCCTCGACCAGCGACGCGAGCACCGGGCTGTCCTCGTCCTCCTCGGGGTGCCAGACGACGCCGAGCGCGTAGCGCTTGTCGGGCAGCTCGATCGCCTCGACCAGGTCGTCGCCCTGCGACCAGCCGCTGACCCGCAGCCCCTCGCCGAGCCGGTCCAGACCCTGGTGGTGATGGGAGAAGACCGTCAGCCCCTCCGTCCCGGCGGCGCTGCAGGCGAGCGTTCCCGGCGCCAGCCGCACCCGGTGCTCGCTGAAGGTGCCGGCGACGGTCCGGTGGGCCGAGCTGCCGATCGACTCCGGCAAGTGCTGGTCGAGCGTGCCGCCGAGGGCGACGTTGAGCAACTGCATGCCGCGGCAGATGCCGAGCAGCGGCAGATCGCGCGCCAGCGCCCGCCGCGCCAGGGCGATCTCGAAGGCGTCGCGCTCGGGCCAGGTGCCACGCGTCTCGGCGTGGGCCTCGGCCCCGTAGCTGGCCGGGTCGATGTCGGCGCCGCCCGCCATTAGCAGCGCGTCGACGCGGTCGAGCAGGAGGTCGGGGTCCGCCACCGCCGCCTCGTCCGGCGGCAGCACGATCGCCAGGCCGCCGGCGCGCTGGACCGCCCGCACGTAGGCGCGCGGGGCCAGCGCCACCTCGTAGCCGTCCCAGACTCCCCACGAGACCCGCTCGACCGCGGCGCAGATCCCAACCGCGGGAGCGCCCATCAGAGCCGCTCGAAGCCCCGGTAGCGCTCCCAGTCGGTGACTGCCGCCTCGAAGGCGTCGATCTCGACGCCGGCCCGGTTCAGGTAGTGGTCGACGACCTCGGGGCCAAACGCCTCGGCGACCATCTCGCTGGAGCCGAAGGCGGCGCGGGCGTCGTAGATGTTGTGGGGGACGCGGGGCTTGTCCGATTTGTAGGCGTCGCCCTCGAAGACGGGCTCCAGCGGCAGCTCGTTGTCGATCCCGTGCAGCCCGGCGGCGATCAGCGCGCTCAGCGCCAGGTAGGGGTTGACGTCGGCGCCGGGCAGCCGGTTCTCGACCCGCAGCCCCTCACCGTGCCCGACCACGCGCAGCGAGCAGGTGCGGTTGTCCCGCCCCCAGGTGATCGCGGTCGGCGCGAACGACCCGGCGGCGAAGCGTTTGTAGGAGTTGACGTGCGGCGCGTAGAAGAGGGTGAGGTCCCTCATGCAGGCGATCTGGCCGGCGACGAAGTGCTCGAACAGCGCCTCGTCGGCGGCGAAGGCGTTGCCGCCGTCCGCGTTCGCCAGCGAGCAGTGGATGTGGCAGGAGTTGCCCTCGCGCTGGTTGAACTTGGCCATGAAGGTGATCGCGTGCTCCTCCTGGGCGGCGATCTCCTTGGCGCCGTTCTTGTAGATCGCGTGGTCGTCGGCGCAGCGCAGCGCCTCGGCGTAGCGGAAGTTGATCTCGTGCTGGCCGAGGTTGCACTCCCCCTTCGAGTTCTCGACCGTCATCCCCGCCGCCGCCATCTCGTTGCGGATCCGGCGCAGCAGCGGCTCGACCCTGGCCGTCCCCAGCAGCGAGTAGTCGATGTTGTAGAGGTTGGCCGGCTCGAGCTCCTGGAACCCCCGCTTCCAGGCCTGCTCGTAGGTGTCGCGGAAGACGATGAACTCGAGCTCGGTGGCGGCGTTGGCGCCGAGCCCGCGCTCGGCCAGCCGAGCCAGCTGGCGGCGCAGGATCTGCCGCGGCGAGGCGAGGACCTCGCGCCCGTCCCCCCACTGGATGTCGGCCATCACCATCGCCGTTCCCGGCAGCCAGGGGACCGGCCGCAGGGTGTCGAGGTCGGGGACCATCTCGAAGTCGCCGTAGCCGGTGTCCCAGGAGGCCATCGCGTAGCCGCCGACGGTTTCCATCTCGACGTCGACCGCGAGCAGGTAGTTGCAGCCCTCGGCCCCGTGCTCGAGCACGTCGTCGAGGAAGTGCGAGGCGGTCAGGCGCTTGCCCTGCAGCCGCCCCTCCATGTCGGCGATCGCCAGCAGCACGGTGTCGACCGCGCCGTCGGCGACCGCCTGCCTGAGCTCCTCGACCGTCACGCCGCGAACGTTACGCCGCTCACGGCGCGTGAGGACCGACGTCGACCTCGGCCCCGATCGCCGCCTCGATCTCGATCTCGCGAACCTGGCCGGTGAAGTGCTTGCGGGCGCTGACGAACCAGGCGATCGCGGCGCCGATGATCACGACCGCGACCGTCAGCGGCGCGTAGTTGAACGACTCCCAGCTGAATTCGCTGTTCCACGGCACCGCCGCCGGCGTGAAGGGAAGGCAGAAGATGATCGTGATCAGGATCACCCAGAAGGTCGCGAAGCTGTTCATCCACTTGTACTTCTTGCCGTTCGTCCACGGCCCCGGCTGGAAGTCGTCGCCTTTGCGCCAGCGCAGGAAGATCGGGATCACGTAGGCGATGTAGAGCCCGATCACGCAGACCGAGACGACCGCGAAGAAGGCGAAGGGGACGTTTTCGCCGTTGCCGGCGAGGGCTGGCAGGGTGATGATCAGCGCCAGCGTCGCCATCAGCAGCACCGCGTAGAGCGGCACCCGCTCGCTGTTGACGCGGGAGATCACCGCCGAGGGCCGTTTGCCGAAGCCGCGGTCGCGCGAGAAGGCGTAACACATGCGCGAGGCGCTGGTCAGGCAGGCGCCACCGCAGAAGAGCTGGCCGGCGGTGGAGATGATCAGGACGAACTTCGCCCAGCCGGTCCCCAGCGCTTCGGTCAGCAGCGTCGGCGCGAAGCCCAACGCTTCGTTGGCGCCGGCGACGTTGGTGACCGAGAAGGTGATCGCCAGCAGCACGATCCAGCCGATCACCGCCGAGTAGAAGATCGATCTCCAGACCCCCTTGGCCGCCGCGGTCGAGGCGCCGTGCGTCTCCTCGGAGATGTGCGCCGAGGCGTCGAAGCCGGTGATCGTGTACTGGGTCAGCAGGAAGCCGAGCGGCAGCACGTAGAACCAGTACATGCCGCTGCCGAAGCCGCTGTTGTTGATCCGGTGGCCGAAGACGAAGCTGAAGCTCTGGTGGCCGTCGGGGACGAAGATCAGGACCAGGACGATCGCGGCGACGCCGAGCACGTGCCACCAGACCGAGACGCTGTTGATCCGCGACAGCAGGTGGGTGTTGCGGATGTTGATCGTCACGTGCAGCAGCAGGATCAGGACGAAGAGCCCGAAGGTCTCGGTGAGGATGTGGGATTCGTCGGCGAAGTTGATCCCGAAGATGTTGACTTCGTAGAGGCTGAGGATCACGTTGAGGAAGGTCGCGCAGGCGTAGTCGACCGAGGCGACGACGGCGACCAGGCCGATCAGGTTGAACCAGCCGGTGAACCAGGCCCAGACCGGGCCGCCCAGCCTTCCCGCCCACCAGTAGATCCCACCCGCGGTCGGGTAGGCGGAGACCAGCTCCGACATGCAGAAGCCGATGATCAGGATCGGGATCGAGATCAGCGGCCAGCCGATCGAGATCGCGATCGGGCCGCCGTTGTTCCAGGCCTGGCCGTAGGTGGTGAAGCAGCCGGCGAGGATCGAGATGATCGTGAACGAGATCGCGAAGTTCGAGAACCCGCTCCAGGCTCGGTTCAGCGACTGTTTGTAACCGAGTTCGGCGAGGCGCTTCTCGTCGCTTCCGGTCGGGATAGAAACACTGCTCTCCATGCCGCCTCTCTTCCTCAGCGTCGGACCTTGCGATAAAAGGTGTGCTGAACCGACCTAATGGGTTCTGGGCGAGCCTAGTCCGGGCGCAAGATCCATGTCAATGCCGAACTGGAGAATTTTCTCCGCACCCACTTGGCCCCACTGGCAGACAATCTCGATCGACTCACCTCCCGTCTGGGGGAGCTGGAAGGCGAGCCGGTGCCGCTCGACGGCGGCATCACCAACCGCAACTTCCGCGCCCGCTTCGGCGGCCGCGAGCTCGTCGTCAGGCTGCCCGGCAAGGACACCGAGGCGCTCGGCATCGACCGCCGCGCCGAGCGCGACGCCAACGCGGCGGCGGCCGGGGCCGGGGTGGCGCCCGCGGTGGCGCTGCTGCTCGAAGACCCGCCCTGCCTCGTCACCGACTTCGTCGCCGGCGGCGCGGTCGACGCCGAGCGGCTGCGCCAGCCGGCCGCCCTCGCCGAGGTCGCCGCGGCGCTGCGCGCCGTCCACGGCTGCGAGCCGATCGCGGCCGGCTTCTCCGCCTTTCGCGTCGTCGAGGACTACGCCGCGAAGGCGGCCGCCCGCGGCGGCTCGGTCCCGGCCGAGTACGAGCGCACGCGGGCGACCGCGGCGCGGATCGAGACGGCGCTGCGGCGGCGGCGCGCGGCGGTCCTCTGCCACAACGACCTGCTCGCCGCCAACTTCATCGCCTCCCCCGCCGGCCTGCGGATCGTCGATTGGGAGTATGCGGGCATGGGGGACCGCTACTTCGACCTCGGCAACTTCGCGGTCAACAACGGGCTCTCCGACCGCGACGAGGAGGCGCTCCTCGCCGCCTACGGCGGCCGGCCGGCGACGGCGGCGCAGCTGGCGGCGCTGCGCCTGATGCGCTTCATGTCCGACTTCCGCGAGGCGATGTGGGGGGTCCTGCAGGGCGCCCTCTCCGACCTCGACTTCGACTTCGCCGCCTACGCCGCCAAGCACTTCGACCGCCTCGCCGCGGCCGAAGCCGAGCCCCGCTTCGAGGCCCTGCTGGAGGAGGCCGGCGGTGCCGCCGGCTGAGCTGCCGGGCTCCGCCCGCTGCGTGATCGTCGGCGGCGGCGTCGGCGGCTGCTCACTCGCCTACCACCTGGCGGCGCTGGGCTGGGAGGACGTGGTGCTGCTGGAGCGCTCGCAGCTGACCTCGGGCTCGACCTTCCACTCGGCCGGACTGGTCGGCCAGCTGCGCGGCTCGGTGACGCTGACGGAGATGATGATGCACTCGGTCGAGCTCTACCGCCAGCTCGGCGCGGAGTCCGAGTTCGACCCCGGCTGGGTCGAGTGCGGCGGCATCCGCCTCGCCTCCAGCGAGGAGCGGATGGAGGAGCTGCGTCGCCAGGCCGGCTGGGCGAAGACCTTCGGCCTGCCGCTGGAGCTGATCTCCGCTGCCGAGGCGCGGGAGCTGTTCCCGCTGATGTCGACGGCGGGCGTGCTCGGCGCCGCCTGGCTGCCGACCGACGGCTACATCGACCCCGCCCAGCTCGCCTACGCGCTCGCCGACGGCGCCCGCCGCGGCGGCTGCCGGATCTTCACCTCGACCCGGGTGACCGGGATCGAGGTCCGCGACGGCCGCGTGCGCGGGGTCCGCACCGACCGCGGCGACGTCGCGGCCGAGGTCGTGGTCGACGCCGGCGGCATGTACGCGGCCGAGATCGCCCGCCTGGCCGGGGTGCGGGTGCCGCTGATCCCGATGTCGCACCAGTACCTGGTGACGCAGCCGCTGGACGCCGTCGCCGCGGCGCGCCGCGCCGAGGGCGGCGGGCGCAAGCACCTCCCCACCCTGCGCGACCCCGATCTGCTCGTCTACTACCGCGAGGACGGCGACGGGCTGGCGATGGGCGGCTACGAGCGCCGCAGCGAGCCCGCCTTCCTCCCCGCTGGGACCGGCCGCCTCGAGGCGATCCCGGCCGACTTCAACGGCCGCCTGCTGGAAGAGGACTGGGAGCGCTTCGGGGAGATCGTCGAGAACTCGAAGCGGCGAGTGCCGGCGATGGAGGAGATCACCGTGACCAAGCTGATCAACGGGCCGGAGGCGTTCACCCCCGACAACGAGTTCTGCCTCGGCGAGAGCGAGGTCGCCGGCTTCTTCGTCTGCGCCGGCTTCTGCGCCCACGGCCTCGCCGGCGCCGGCGGCATCGGCAAGGTCCTGGCCGAGTGGATCGTCGCCGGCGAGCCCGGCGTCGACCTCTGGCCGATGGACGTCCGCCGCTTCGGCGCCCAGTACCGCTCGCCCGCCTACACCCACGCCCGGGTGCGGGAGAACTACGAGACCTACTACGACATCCGCTATCCCAACCACGAGCGCCAGGCGGGGCGGCCGCTGCGGGTCTCGCCGGTCAACGCCTGGCACCGCGAGCACGGCGCCGCCTTCGGCGAGAAGTCGGGCTGGGAGCGGGTCAACTGGTTCGAGCCCAACGCCGCCGCCGGCGCCGAGGCCCTGCGCCCCCAGGGCTGGTCGGCCAAGCACTGGTCGCCGGCGATCGGCGCCGAGCACCGGGCGACCCGCGAGGCGGTGGCGATCTTCGACGAGACCTCCTTCGCCAAGCTCGAGATCGAGGGTCCGGGCGCCGCCGCCTTCCTCGAAGCCCTCTGCGACAACCGGGTCGCCCGCGAGGTCGGCCAGATCACCTACACGCAGATGCTGAACCGGCGCGGCGGCATCGAGTGCGACTTCACCGTCGCCCGGCTCGGCGCCGAGCGCTTCTCGGTCGTCACCGGCACCGCCTTCGGCAACCACGACCGCGCCTGGATGCAGCGCCACCTCCCCGCCGGCGGCGGGGTGCGGATCGCCGACGTCACCTCGCAGTGGGCCTGCTTCGGGGTCTGGGGGCCGCGGGCGCGCGAGGTGCTGGCGCCGCTCACCCCGCAGGACCTCGGCAACAGCGCCTTCCCCTACATGTCGCTGCGCGAGACGACGGTCGGCGACGTGCCGGTGCGGATGCTGCGGGTGACCTACGTCGGCGAGCTCGGCTGGGAGATCTACTGCCCGACCGAGTACGGGCTCGGGCTCTGGCGGGCGCTTTGGGCGGCGGGCCAGCCGCACGGCATGCTCGCCGGCGGCTACCGGGCGATCGACAGCCTGCGGCTGGAGAAGGGCTACCGCGTCTGGGGCGCCGACATCACTGCCGACGAGACGCCCGAGGAGGGCGGCGTCGGCTTCTGCGTCAAGCTCGACAAGGAGGGCGGCTTCGTCGGCCGCGAGGCGCTGCTGGAGGCCGAGCGCGGCGGCCCGCGGCGGCGGCTCTGCTGCCTGACCCTGGAGGACCCGCGCCGGGTCGCGCTCGGCAACGAGCCGGTCCGGGTCGGTGGCGAGCTCGGCGGCCGCGTCACCAGCGGCGGCTACGGCTACACGGTCGAGCGCTCGATCGCCTATGCCTACCTGCCGCCGCAGGCGGCCGCACCCGGCACCGCGGTCGAGGTCGAGATCTTCGGCCGCTGGGTCGGCGGCGAGGTCGCCGGCGAGCCGCTCTTCGATCCCAAGGGCGAGCGGATCCGCGCCTGAGCGCTCAGCCGGCGGCGGCGAGATGGTCGAGCCGGGCCGGCGCCGGCAGCAGCCCGGCGAGGATGTGCTCGGTGCCCTCGATGTGCTCGCGCATCGCCCGCACGACCTTGGCGGCGTCGGCGCGGCGCAGCGCCCGGACCAGGCGGCGGTGCTGCTCGTTGGAGCGGGCCAGGACCTCGGGCGGGTGGGCGATCAGCGCGATCAGGTCGGTCATCTGGCCCTGGACGTCGGTCATCGCGCCGATCAGCCGCGGCGAACCGGCGGCCTCGGCGATGCCGATGTGGAGGCGGATGTCGGTGCGGCGGTACTCCTCGAAGTCCTCGACCTCGGCCGCCATCTTCGCGACCAGGGCGTCGAGCCGGTCGAGCTGCTCGGGGCGGGCGCGCTCGGCGGCGAGCAGGGCGGCGCCGGTCTCGATCGCCACTCGGTAGTCGAGCACCGCCCAGGCCCACTGGTCGAGCGGCTCGGCGGCGCGCTCGGCCAGCGGCGGCTGGGCGGCGACGAAGGTGCCGCCGGCGCGGCCACGCAGGGAGACCAGGTGGCCGCTCTGGACCAGCGTCGTCAGCGCCTGGCGCAGGGTCGAGCGCGAGATCCGCAGCCGCCCGGCCAGCTCGCGCTCGGGCGGCAGGCGGGTGCCGGGCGCCAGCAGGCCGAGGCGGATCGCGGTGCCGAGCCGCTCGACCGTCTCCTCGAAGGTGCTGGGCGGGCGCACCGGCTCGAACACGGCCTCGAGGGCCGGATCGCGTTCCATCCCGACACCGTACAAGGCGGCCCCCGGCCGCTCCGCGCTCAGTAGCGGTAGTGGTCGGGCTTGTACGGCCCGTCGACCGGGATGCCGAGGTAGGCGGCCTGGTCCGGGGTCAGCTCGGTGAGGCCGACGCCGAGCGCCGCCAGGTGCAGCCGCGCGACCTTCTCGTCGAGGTGCTTGGGCAGTACGTAGACCTGCTTGGCTTCGTACTGGACGCTGCGGCCGAACAGCTCGATCTGGGCGATCACCTGGTTGGTGAACGAGTTCGACATCACGAAGCTGGGGTGGCCGGTGGCGTTGCCGAGGTTGAGCAGGCGGCCCTCGGAGAGGAGGACGATCGAGTGGCCGTCGGCGAAGCGCCACTCGTCGACCTGCGGCTTGATGTTGATCCGCTCGACGTCGTCGCGGGCTTCGAGCCCGGCGACGTCGATCTCGTTGTCGAAGTGGCCGATGTTGCCGACGATCGCGTTGTGCTTCATCTTCGCCATGTCGGCGGCGGTGATGATGTCCTTGTTGCCGGTGGCGGTGACGAAGATGTCGGCGCTGGCGACGACGTCCTCCAGCCGCCGCACCTCGTAGCCCTCCATCGCCGCCTGCAGGGCGCAGATCGGGTCGATCTCGGTGACGATCACCCGCGCGCCCTGGCCGCGCAGCGAGGAGGCGCAGCCCTTGCCGACGTCGCCGTAGCCGCAGATCACCGCGACCTTGCCGCCGATCATCACGTCGGTGGCGCGGTTGATGCCGTCGACCAGCGAGTGGCGGCAGCCGTAGAGGTTGTCGAACTTCGACTTGGTCACCGAGTCGTTGACGTTGATCGCCGGGAACAGCAGCTCCCCGGCCTCGGCCAGCTGGTAGAGGCGGTGGACGCCGGTCGTCGTCTCCTCGGTCACGCCCTGGATGCCGGCGGCGACGTTGGTCCAGCGCCGCGGGTCCTCGGCGAGCGAGCGCTGCAGCGTTTCCAGCACGATCTTGAACTCGCCCGACTCCGCGCTCGCCGGGTCCGGAACGCTGCCCTCGCGCTCGAACTCGACCCCCTTGTGGACGAGCAGGGTGGCGTCGCCGCCGTCGTCGAGGATCATGTTCGGGCCCTTGCCGTCAGGCCACAGCAGCGCCTGCTCGGTGCACCGCCAGTACTCCTCCAGGGTCTCGCCCTTCCAGGCGAAGACCGGCACGCCGCTGGCGGCGATCGCCGCCGCCGCGTGGTCCTGGGTCGAGAAGATGTTGCAGCTCGCCCAGCGCACCTCGGCGCCGAGCGCGACCAGGGTCTCGATCAGCACCGCCGTCTGCACGGTCATGTGCAGCGAGCCGGTGATCCGGGCTCCCTTCAGCGGCTGGCTGGCGCCGAGCTCCTCGCGCGTCTGCATCAGGCCCGGCATCTCGACCTCGGCGAGGCCGATCTCTTTGCGCCCGAACTCGGCGAGTTCGATGTCGGCGACCTTGTAGTCCTGCGTGGGCGTGCTGACGGTCATGCGAGTAAGCGTCTCCTGGGTCGATTTGAGCAATGGGCCATGGTACGCGAAGGGGGTCGGCCGGCCGGCGTCGAATCAGTCGCGGTGAGCCAGATTGCGGCAGAGCCCCCCGCGCGCTACCCGCCGGGGATGGACGCTCGCAGCACCCGCGTGGCGGCATTGCTCAACACGCCGATGCTGATCGCGGCGGCGCTGACCCTGCCGACGGTGGCGATCACCGAGTCCCACCCCGGCGGCGCCCTGGAGACGATCGCGATCGCCCTCAACTGGGTCACCTGGACCGCCTTCCTGGGCGAGCTGGTGGTGATGCTGGCGGTCGTCCCCGACCGCCGGGCCTGGCTCCGCCACCACCCGCTCGACGTCGTCATCGTCTTCCTGACGCCGCCGCTGCTGCCAGCCGGACTGCAGAGCCTGCGGGCGCTGCGGCTCCTGCGCCTGCTCCGCCTGCTGCGCCTGGCCCAGCTCTCGCGCGAGGTCTTCTCGCTCGAGGGGCTGCGCTACGCGCTGCTGCTGGCGCTGCTGACCGTGGTCGGCGGCGGCGCCATCTTCGGCGCCTTCGAGAAGCACAGCCAGCACCTCAGCTTCTGGCAGGACACCTACTGGGCGATCACGACGATGACCACGCTCGGCTCCAACATCTACCCGACGACGACCGGCGGCCAGATCGTCTCCACCTTCATCATGATCGTCGGGATCGGCTTCGTCGCCCTGCTCACCGGCGCCTTCGCCCAGCGCTTCCTCGCCCCCGAAATCGCCGAGATCGAGCAGGAGCTGGAAGACGAGAAGCTGACCGCCGAGGCGCTGGCCCTGCGCGAACTCAGCAGCCTCCAGGAGCAGCTGCAGGCGCTGCAGGTCGCGGTCGAGCGGATGGTCCAGCAGCGCGGCGGCTAGGTCGGTGCTGCGCGGTGGGTTTGGCGTGGAGGGGTTGGGTGCCCCTCGTACGAGCGGCGTCCGATTTTCGCAGCGCAAGCTCGGCGAGAGACGAGCCGTTAACGGCGAAAATCCCAGCGAAGGTAGAGGGGCACCCGACCCTCCCCCACGCCCTCGTCCCTAATCCTCGTCGCCCTCCTCGGCGATCTTCTTCTCGAGTTCAGCCATCACGCCGGGGTCGCGCAGGGTGGTGACGTCGCCCAGCGCCCGGCCCTCGGCGATGTCGCGCAGGAGCCGGCGCATGATCTTGCCGGAGCGGGTCTTGGGCAGGTCGTCGGCCCAGATGATCCGCTTCGGGCGGGCGAATTTGCCGATCCGCTCGGCGACCGTGGCGCGGATGCCCTCGACCAGCTCGTCCGTGCCCTCGAGGTCGCCGCTGAGGGTGACGAAGGCGCAGATCGCCTGGCCGGTGTCCTCGTCGGACTGGCCGATCACCGCCGCCTCGGCGACTTTCTCGTGGGCGACGATCGCCGACTCGACCTCGGCGGTGGAGAGCCGGTGGCCGGAGACGTTGACGACGTCGTCGATGCGGCCGATCACCCAGAAGTAGCCGTCGCCGTCGCGGCGGGCGGCGTCGCCGACCAGGTAACGCTCCACCCCGAAGCGCGAGAAGTAGGTCTCGACGAAGCGCTCGTCCTCCTTGTAGAGGCCGCGCAGCATCGAGGGCCAGGGCCGCTCCAGGACCAGCAGCCCCTGGCCTTCGGAGATCGGCTCGCCCTCGCTCTCGTCGACCACCTGCGCCTCGACCCCGGGGAACGGCGTCGTCGCCGAGCCCGGCTTGGTCGCGGTGATCCCCGGCAGCGGCGTGATCATGATCGCCCCGGTCTCGGTCTGCCACCAGGTGTCGACGATCGGGCAGCGTTCGCCGCCGATCACCTTGTGGTACCAGAGCCAGGCCTTGGGGTTGATCGGCTCGCCGACCGAGCCCAGCAGCCGCAGCGAGGAGAGGTCGGACTTGGCCGGGATCTCGGCGCCCCACTTGATGAAGGTGCGAATCGCGGTTGGCGCCGCGTAGAGGATCGTCGCCTTGTAGCGCTCGACCAGCTCCCACCAGATCCCCCTGCTCGGGTAGTCCGGCGCGCCCTCCCACATGACGCTGGTGGCGCCGTTGGCGAGCGGGCCGTAGACGATGTAGGAGTGGCCGGTGACCCAGCCGACGTCGGCCGCGCACCAGTAGACGTCGGACTCCGGCTTGAGGTCGAAGACGTAGCGGTGGGTCGCGGTGACGCCGGTCAGGTAGCCGCCGGTCGTGTGCAGGATCCCCTTCGGCTTCGCGGTCGAGCCAGAGGTGTAGAGGATGAAGAGCGGGTGCTCGGCCTCCATCGGCTCGGCCGGGCACTCGGGATCGGCCGCCGCCATAGCCTCGTCGTAGAAGACGTCGCGGCCCTCGCGCATCGGGCACTCGATGCCGGTGTGGCGGACGACGACGATCTTCTGCAGCGAGTCGAGGTCGCCCATGTGCTCGTCGACGGTCGCCTTGATCGGCGCCGTCCTGCCTTTGCGGCGGGCGCCGTCGACGGTGACCAGCGCCTTCGCCGCCGAGAACTCCATCCGCTCCCGCACCGACTCCGCCGAGAAGCCGCCGAAGACGACGTTGTGGGGGGCGCCGATGCGGGCGCAGGCGAGCATCGCGACGACGACCTCGGGGATCATCGGCAGGTAGATCCCGACCACGTCGCCCTTGCGCACGCCGAGGTCCCTGAGCGCGTTGGCGAAGCGCTGGACCTCGCGGTGCAGCTCGGCGTAGGTGACGTCGCGCTCCTCGCCCTCCTCACCGCGCCAGTGGTAGGCGACGCGGTCGCCGTTGCCGGCCTCGACGTGACGGTCGAGGCACTGCGCGCTGGCGTTGAGGCGGCCGTCCTCGAACCACCTGTAGAAGGGCGGATCGGCGTCGTCGAGCCCCCTGCTCGGCTCGGTCTCCCAGTCGAGCAGCTGCTTCGCCTGCGCGGTCCACCAGGCCTCCGGATCGGCCGCCGCCTCCTCATAGACCTTGGCGTCGCTCCACAGCGCCCGCTCGCGGAACCCGGCCGGCGGCTCGAAGCGCTCGACCTCGAGCATCGCCTCCAGCTCGCGCTCCAGCTGCGAAGAACCTCCCTCAGCTGCCATTCCGCCCCTCTCCTTCCTCTTCGCTCAGCGACCGAGCGGGTGCACCGGTAGGACCGTGCGCCCGAAGGTCGAGTTCGTCACCGCCGCGAACGATGCATACCAGGCGGCCGCCGCCGTGGCCAGTCCGAACCAGCCGCCGGCTTCGACCAGCCCGCTGCTTTCGTTCGCTTTACCGATCCCCAGCAGGAAGAAGGTCACCGTCAAGAGGATGAAGACCAGCGCAATCGCCGTCGTGGTCCGCAGCGAGGCGATGAACATGTAGGCGGTGAAGATTCCCCAGGCGATCAGGTAAAGACCCAGCCCGGCGGCGACCTCGTTGGCCGGGATGCTGCCGGCAAAGAAGGTCACCAGTGCCCAGAACGAGATCCAGAAGGCGCCGAACGAGGTGAAGGCGACCGCGCCAAAGGTGTTGCCGGTGCGGAACTCCCACATCCCGGCCGCGAATTGGGCAATGCCGCCGTAGGCAAGCGCGACCCCCAACACCACGGGTTCGGCCCCTTTGCCGACCAGCCCGGCGTTGAACATGCTGAGGATGAAGGTCGTAAGAGCGAAGCCGGCGAGGCCAAGCGGCCCCGGATCGGCCGGTTTCCATCCTGACTCCATGATCCACTCCTTCCCTAGGGGGTGACCTCTGCCACATACCCCCTTGCCGGGCCCGCAAGCAGGCCCGACCGGCCCAAATTTCGGCCTCCTGGTGGCCCTCCTGGCCAGCGCTCAGAAGGCGAAGATCAGCGTGCAGAGGATGCCGGCGACGATGCAGTAGACGCCGAACGGGGTGAGCCGGTTGCTCTCGAAGTAGCGCAGCAGGAACTTGACCGCGACGTAGGTGGCGATCGCGGCGGCGATCGCCCCGACCAACGCCTGGCCGCGGACGCCGTCGCCGGCGGCGCCGAGCAGGCTCGGCAGCTTCAGCACCCCGGCAGCGCCGATGATCGGCGTCGCCAGCAGGAAGGCGTAGCGGGCGGCGTCGTCGTTGGAGAGCCCGGTCAGGAGGCCGCCGCCCATCGTGATCCCCGAGCGCGAGATCCCCGGGATCAGCGCCGCTGCCTGGGCGGTGCCGATCGCCAGCGCCTGCTTGAAGCCGATCTTGGCGATGCGGCCATCGGCGTCGCCCTCGTAGTCGCCGGCGCGCGGCGGCCGCCGCCGCAGGCGCTCGAAGAGCAGCAGCAGGACGCCGTTGATCGTGAGGAAGATCGCCGCCGACTCGGGCGAGGCGAAGAGGTCGCGCAGCTTGTGCTCCAGCGCCAGGCCGAGGATGCCGGCGGGGACGGTCCCGATCACGATCACCCAGGCGAGGCGGGCATCGGAGTCGGCCGGGGTGGCGCGGCCGCGCAGCGAGCGGCCGAGGCCGCGGAAGATCCGCTTCCAGTCGTCGAGGAAGAAGAAGAACAGGACCAGGGCCGTGGCACAGTGGGTGGCGACGAGGAAGGAGAGGAAGAATTCGTCGTTCTGGTGGATGTTCCAGCCGAACAGCGACGGCGCGATCACGCCGTGGCCGAGGCTGGAGATCGGGAACGGCTCGGCGATCCCCTGCAGGGCGCCGAGCACGATCGCCTGGAAGTAGGAGATCGGTTCCATTACCGGGCGACTCTATTCGCGGCGCCCGACCCTGCGGTTAGTAACCGGCCGGGTGGCGGACGATGAAGCCTTCCGGCGAGTCGACCCAGGGATCGTGCCAGCGCGGGCCGGGGCCGCCGACGGTGTCGAAGGCGATGCCGGCGATCACCATCCAGGCGTGTTCGGCGTTGGCGTAGACCGTGATCCATTTGCCGGCACCCGGTTCGCCCCAGGTCTCGAGCCCGGTCGAGTCGAGCGGGCTTTCGAGGAAGCCACCGCCGTGCAGGGCGAAGCTGGTGGCGCCGGAGCAGTCGTAGCCGGAGTCTTCGAAGGAGCCATGGCCGCCGCCCCAGATGTAGGGGGTGGTGGCGATCGAGTTGGCCGCCGCGATCACGTCCTTGACCGCCTGCGGTGCCGAAGCCGGAGCGCTGGCCTCGCTTTCGTTGATCACCGTGGCGCTCTCGCCCGGGGTCAGCGGCGCCGGCACCTCGGCCGTCGGCACGCCAGTCACGGCGCCGGTGGCGGCGAGCTGGTTCGAGATCGAGGCGAGGTTGTCGCTCAGCGCCTGTTCGCGCGACTCCAGCGTTTCCATCGCCTCGCGACGCTGCGCCTGCGCCGACTTCAGTTCGGCGAAGCGGGCCTCGGCTTCCTGGCGGGCGGCGGCGACTTCGCGCTCGGTGGCGGCGATCGAGTCGCGCGCCGCTTCGATCTTGGCCCGGGTCTTGGCCAGCCGCGCAACGGCGCTGGTGACCTGGTCGCGCAGCGTCTTCACCCGTTCGACGACCGAGTCGTCGTAGCTCTGGATCCGGTTCAGGTATTCGGTCTGGGCCTCCATCTGAGACCAGTTTTCGGATTCGAGGATGGCGTTGACGACGTCCGGCGAGCCGGACTCGTAGATCGCCACCAGGCGCCCGCGCAGCACCCCGAGGGCGCGGCCGAGCTGGGCCCGCACCCTTTCCAGGTGCGCCTTTTCCTTTTCCAGGGCAGCGGTCGCCGCTTCCAGTTCTTCTTCCTTGGCGGTCAGTTCGGCCTCGACCGCGGCCTGCTTACGGCGCAGGTCGGAGACTTCGCCGATCATCGAGTCGATCGCCGCGTTCTGTTCGGCGATCGTTTCCGCCAGCGAGCTCTGGTTCGCCTGCACGTGTTCGAGCTTGCCCTGGGTGTGCTGGAGCTGCGCCTGCAGATCCTTCGCCGGGGCGCTCGCCTCGGACAGTGCCAGCGCGCAGAGCGCCGCCAAAAGCAGCGCCGCGAACAGCAGCGCGCGCCGCCTGGTCGCGCTTTCGTGAGTGTCGGAGAAGAGTGCCCGCATCGAGTCCCTGGCCGCCCCGGCAGGGGTCCGGCGGTGGATCGCGCAGGCTAGCGAAGAAGCCTGAAGATTATGAGTGGTTGCTAATAACCTGCAACTTACCGTGCAAATGGGCGCCTTCTGAAGGAATCAGAAGGCGCCCGTCGAGTCGGTCAGGCCAGCAGTTTCGCCTTCGCCTTGTCGAACTCCTCGGCGGAGAGGGCGCCCTTTTCCTTGAGGTCGTTGAGTTTGTGCAGTTCGTCGGCGGGGGTGCTATGGGCCTGCGTCCGGACGTATTCGTCGAAATGCTTTTTGGCGTCGGCCTGGGCTTTGATCGTGCGATCGCGCATGCCGCTGCCGCGGGCGATCAGGTAGATCAGCGCCGTCAGGAACGGGATGAAGACCAGGAACAGGACCCAGACGGCCTTGGCCCAGCCGGAGAGCTCGTGGTCGCGGAAGAGGTCGGAGAGGATCGTGATCAGGATCCAGATCCAGACCACGAAGAAGAAGATCTCGAGGGTGAGGAGGAGCAGTTCCCCGAGGTTGATGTCGGCGAGGAGCAAGGGTGGTCCTTTCGGTCGGTTAGGGCGATCCTAACCCGCGCCCGGGCCGATGCGAAGTGAAAAAAGCGTGACCGCGACCGAGGTCGCGAGGTTGAGGCTGGAGACCCCGGCCCGCATCGGGATCGCGACCCGGGCGTCGGCCCGCTCCAGCAGCGCGGCGCTGAGGCCGTGGCGCTCGGTGCCGAAAGCCAGCACCGCCCGCGGCGGCAGCTCGCCCGGCCGCAGGTCCTCGCCCTCGGGGTCGATCGCCAGCAGCGGCCGGTCGCTCGGTGGCAGCGCCTCGACCACGGTCACCGGCAGCGCGAAGTGCAGGCCGGCGGCGCCGCGGACGGCGGCCGGGTACCAGGGGTCGTTCTCGCCGGTGGTCAGCAGCGCCGCCGCGTCGCCGGCGGCGGCGACCCGCACGCAGGCGCCGATGTTGCCCATGTTGCGCGGCTGCTCGAGCAGGATCACCGGTGCCGGGCGCGGGTCGGCGAGGGTCGCGGCGAGGTCGACCGCGGGCCGGCGGGCGATCGCCACCACCCCGGTCCGCGGCGGCAGCGGCACCAGCGCCGCCAGCGTCCCGGCATCGACCGGCTCAAGCCGCGCCCGCAACTCCACCTCGACGTCGGGCGCCAGCTCGCGCGCCAGCGCCGCCACCGCGTCGGGATCGACCGCGACCGCCTCGCGCACCTCGGCGCCGAAGCGCAGCGCGTGCTTGAGCGCGTGGAAGCCCTCGACCACGGTCAGGCCGGGGTCGCGGCGAGCCTTGCGAAAGCGGACCGTGAGCTCGTGGCGAGCGGCGGAATCGAGCATGGCGTCATCATGCCCCAGATAGGTAGGCTGAGCGCCATCGCCGCCTACCTCCACACCTGCTACCGGATCGGCGAGATCGAGCGCTCGGTCGCCTTCTACGAGAAGCTCGGCTTCGAGGAGGTGGCGCGGATGCCGATCGGCGACGAGGCGATCAACGTCTTCATGGGCATGCCCGGCGAGGACCCGCGGCTGGAGCTGACCTACAACCACGGCGTCGACTCCTACGAGCTCGGCAGCGGCTACAACCACATCGCGATCGCCGTCGACGACCTCGACGCCACGCTCGAGCGCCTCGCCGCCGAAGGCGTCGACCCGGAGAAGCCGCCCTACCGCCCCGGCGGCCGCACCGAGGGCCACCGGATCTGCTTCGTCCGCGACCCCGATGGGTACCGTATTGAGATAATTGGGAAGTAGGCGGTTCTGCACCTGGTCTTCCGGGCAGGGCGACGGGTGACGGGGAACAATCTCCCATGCCAATCGAAGCCTTCCGCGCCCGCCTCGACGCTAGCACCCCCGCCCTGAGAGAGCGGCTACTGCCGCTCGGTGGTGCCGCCTTCGGCGTGCTCGACGCCGTGATGGCAGCGGCCCCCGACGTGTGGCCTGAGTTCCGGCCAACCGTCGCTTCCTGGTGTGCTGAACAGACCGTTTGGCTGGAAGCTCAACCGCTCTAGACGGAGCGCCGGTCCTCAAGCAGCCGCACTAGCTCCATCGCCTTGTCGAGCAGCGATTCCGCCTGTAGTTCGGCCTCAATGTCGATGGCCGTCGCCGCCTTCCTGACCACCGGCACGTTCGACTCTTCCGGGTGGTCGATGGCGTTGGACAGCCGTTCGACCGCCGACCCGGCACGAGTGAGGTAGCAGAGCTTCTTGACGTGATCGGGAACGCGGGGGATCGCCAACAGGCCCATCCCGTGCAGGCGCTCCTCGCAGATCGCTTGCTGCTTCTCGGTCCATTTCATGCCGATGATGCCGGAGAGGTCGCCCCCGGCCACTAGCAGCATCTGGTTCTCGGCCGAGCGGACCTCTAGGTCAAGCTCCTCGAACGTCTTGCTCTGGATTGACATGCGCGGCAGTCTAATCGCCCCGCAAATCACCGCCATTCAGCGGCCTTGACGGACGCCCACAGACCCTGTTCAATCGCCTAGACTTCTAGGCACGTCGGAGTCCTGACACAGGGCAGTTCGAGTGCGACCGCAACGGGCGATCGGCTCATCGAGAGGACCCCGACCATGATCGTTCAACTCAGGGCACCGACCGGCGCGGGGAAGTCCACCCTCGTCCACCGGTTGATCGAGGACCACGGCGGCGAGGTCGTGGACGTGCGCGAGTTCACCCGGCGCACCCGGTCGGGCGATGAGGAACGGGAGCGGCTGAAGCTCTGGCGCTGTGAGGCCGGGCTGCACGTCGTCGGCAACTACTCCAGACGGCCCGGCGAGTCGGTGTCGCGGGGGAGCGGCGGCGATTCGATCAACGGCCCGGTGGCGGACGAGATGGTTGCCTACTTCACCGGCCTCGGCCTGCCGCACCTCATCTGGGAGAGCGCCCGCGATTCGTCGGTGATGCCGAAGGAGCCGCGCCTGTCCCAATACCGCGACCTCGGCGTGGTCTGGGCCACCCTCGACACGCCCGCCGAGGAGTGCGTTCGGCGGGTGCTGCGGCGGCGCGAGGAACGGGGGACGAGCGCCAGCGGCCCGCCGAAATCGAACCGCATCGAGGCGATGCGCCGGGCCGTTGATCGGCGGGCCGCAGAGGCCCCCGCACTCGGTATCCACAGCGTCATGCTCCAGTGGGACCACGACCCGTACGAGCAGCTTCACGACCTCTTGACCTACGGGGGCTGGGGGTGCCGCCATGCAGCCGATCCGAAGCCGCGATGGGACTTCTCAGCGAACCTCGCTGGATGGCGTCCAAGTTCGTCTCCAACGTATACACGCGACGTAGGATCAAATTGATGCCTCCTGTACAAGCAAAAGTTCCGAAGATGCCGATCCGCATACACCCGAAGCAGCGTCGGGCGTTGGAGAGGATCGCCAAGCAGCGAGGCACCACCGCCTCCGCCCTGATCCGCGACCAGATCGGAATCCTGACCGGCGTGGCCGACCCGCTTCCGCGTCACGGTCGAAGCGGCGCGGGCGGGCAGTTGAGCCGCAAGACACGGACCAAGACCTAGAACGTGAAGAAGGCGCCCTACCCCTAGGACGCCTTCAGAAAGACCCAATGTGATCCAGAAAGATCCTACCCCGAACATTCCGCCCGCCGTGGAGGCTACGCAGCCCTGCATCCTCGCCGCGCGTCGGCTGATGGTGGCGCGGGCCGGACAGGGACCGGCCGGGACGCCGCCGCCTCCCGAGCGGAAGCCATACCCGGTGACTCGATGAGCGAACTGATTCGCATCAACGCCAACGGCGGTGACCCCCACCGTCAAGCCAACGACGCGCTCGCTGCGCTGGCTGAGGCGAACAAGGGCACGAAGCCCCGCGTCATGATCCACGGCAACGCCATCGTCCGCCTGACCGGCTCCTCTGAGTTGGAGTCGCTGAGCGTCAACAGCATGGTCGATGAGCTTTCCGCCGTCGCTCAGTTTGAGAAAGGCTCCGACGACAACATCTCGCCGGTCGTGCCACCCGACCGCGTGGCGAAGATCCTGCTCGACCGAGACGTCAAGGACTTGGCTGGCCTCCAGACAGTCACCCGCGTGACCGAAGTGCCGGTGTTCGTGCCCGGTGAGGACCGCCCGAAGCTCGTAGCGCAGCCGGGCCTCGATCCGAGCGGCGTCTACTACGTGCCCGCCACCGGCCTTGAGGACCTGCGGCCTCCCGAGGTCGGACAGATCACCACCGAGGACTTGGACGACGCCATCGACCTGCTGTTCGGGTCCGAGGGCTTGTTCTGTGACTTCGGCTTTGACGACGCAGCCAGCAAGGCCCACGCCCTCGCGCTGTGCGTCCTGCCGTTCGTACGCGACCTCATCCCCGGACCGACGCCGCTGCTCGTCGTCCGTGCGCCGGACGTGGGTTCAGGCAAGACCGAGTTGGTCAAGGCCGCGCTCTACCCTGGGTGTGGACGGGTCGAGACCGGCACCGGGACCGACAACAGTGAGGAGTGGCGCAAGAAGGTGACGGCCTGCCTGCTCGCCGCTGATCCGGTGATCTTCCTCGACAACCTCGCCGCCACGCTGGACTCCGGTGCCATCGCCGCCGTCCTCACGGCGGAGACTTGGAAGGACCGCATCCTGGGCAAGTCGCAGATGGCGACGCTGCCGATCCGCTCGATCTGGGCGGCGACCGGGAACAACCTCTCCCTCTCACCTGAGCTCGCCCGCCGTTCGTATGGCGTCTTCCTCGACCCGTACGCGGACGGGTACAGCAAAAAGCCCGCAGACCGTTCCCGCGACGACTACAAGCACCCGGACCTGATCGGCTGGGCCGAAGCAGAGCGGATCCGCATCGTGGGCGCGGTGCTGACGCTCATCGCTCACTGGGCCGAGGGACCGGCTCAGGTCGAGGGCGGCTACCTGTTCCTCCGCAGCGGCGATGCGCCCGAGGAGAGCAGCTTGACCAAGGGGTCGTTCGAGCGGTGGGCAGCGGTCGTCGGCGGCGTCCTTGAGGCTGCCCACTTCGCTGGGTTCCTGCGGAACGACGAGCGGCTGAGGTCCGAGGCAGACGACGCCAGCCGTGGCAAAGTGGAGTTCTTCGCCGCTTGGGGCGAGCATCTTGGCATGGAGCAGATGGTCTACAAGGCGCTGCTTGAGGAGTGCAAAGACCCCGTATCTCCCGTCCGCGAGTCGCTACCGCTTGAGCTTTACGCGATGAGGCCGGACGACCTCGCCGTGAAGCTGGCGACCTGGCTGCGGGACCACCAAGGGCAGCGCTCGGACGAGTACGAGCTGGTCAAGCACGAGGGCCGACCGACCCGCTGGTCGCTGCGGGCCGTCTGAACCTTCGTACCGTCCACGTACCGTCTTAGAAGGACGGTGCAGTGCTCTAGCCCTGATCCAGCCTGGGTTTGAGCCGATCCTTCGTACCGTTGTACCGTCTTTCGGGATGGGTCGCTAAATAGCTGCAAACGGCTGAAATACGGGCCCATGTGAAAGGTTGAAAAGACGGTACAACGGTACATGCCATGTCCGCAACGCAGATGAGAACTGGCCTAGAGCTTCGTACCGTCATTTCGGGACGGTACAGGGACGGTACGAACTTTCTCCGGGCAGCCTCGCTCGGCGGTCGTAAGTTCGATGCTCTCGAACTTCTCAGTTCGGCGGCCAGTTTCGCCAGTCGTAGAAGGCGCTTTGGTCCTCGTGTCGGATCTGGACGATCTCGCTGTTGCGGAAGATGAAGTTGAAGTGGCTGTCGTCCATATCGCCCGCCTCGCAGTGGCGAAGGGCGTGGCAGTCGATGCAGAGCCAGTCCACGTCGAGCTGCTTCGCGTAGTCCCCGTGGTGGGCTTGGAGCTTCATCGCCGTCTCGCCGCAGCCCTCGCAGCGGTCGGGCTTGACCAGCTTTCCGGCCTTGACCGCTCGCTTGACGGCTTCGCGGGCGCGTTGCTTTTCCTTGGTTGTCGGGACCGTGCCGAGCATGTCAGCCCCTGCGCCGCGTGATCTCACGGCTGATCCAGCCGGTGATCGCGCCTCCGGCGGGTTTGTAGTTCGGCAGCCCCAGACCGATTTGGAGGTCGGCCGCCAGTTCGGCATCGGTGCGGGTGAAGACGGCATGCTCGTCTGGATAGCGCCGGATCAATAATTGTTCTCGTTGCTCCATCGTTGCTTCCTTTTGTCTCGGTGCTGCACAGCACCTCTTTTTCCGAAACCCTCAAGTTACGAGCCAGCGCGGCGGGAAGTTTCAGGCCGACGCGAACCGGCCATCCGTCGGGCATCGTCCTAGCGCACACGCGCGCGCGTAGGCACTTCTCCAGTACGCCAGGGTCGGCCACTCTTGCCGTCCCTCGACACCTGCACGACCGGCCAGGCGTCTAGCGCCTCTGGTGTCGTACCGGTGCAGGAGGTGAGGGCGCTGGAGGACTCGATCTTCGGCCTCACCTGCCACCTTCGATGGTCAGTTACTCCAAGTGCTGACCAAGACGAAGGAGGCGAAGGTGAGGGTCGTTGGCTACGTGAGGGTGTCCACCAAGCAGCAGACGTTGGGCGACAGCCTGGAGGCGCAGGAGAAGGCGATACGCGAGTGGGCCGAGAGCGCAGGGCACGAGGTGGTGGCGACCTTCGAGGACGGCGGCGAGTCGGGGAAGCTGGCCGAGGATCAGCGGCCGGGTCTGCTCGCTGCGCTGTCGATGCTGGAGGCTGGCGAGGCTGTGGCGTTGGTGGTGCAGCGCCTGGATCGACTGGCCCGCGCCCTACACGTTCAGGAGGCTGTCCTTGCCCGTGTGTGGGCGTTTGAGGCCGAGGCGTGGGAGGCCGTTGGTGCTCGGTTGGTGTTGCAGGACGATCCCGAGGACCCCATGAGGACGTTCGTGCGTCAGGTCATGGGAGCGGCGAATCAGCTTGAGGCGTCGATGGTGGCGACGAGGCTGCGGGGCGGTCGTCGGCACAAGGAGAGCAACGGCGGCTACGGCGGCGGATTCGTCCGCTACGGCTGGGCGGTCGTCGGCCAGGGCAAGGACGCCCGGCTGGTCGAGGTCGAGGCACAGCAGGCCACGCTCAGGCGAATGCGTCGGCTGCGGAAGCGCCACACCTATCGCGCCATCGCCTCCAAGCTGAACGCCGAGGGCGTCACCGCGAAGGGCGGCGGTCCCTGGCGTCACACCTCCGTCCGCTCGGCGCTGCGCCACGCCGCCTGACGGCCACCGAGTCAGGGACCGAGCCGGACCCCGCGCTCGTCACTTCGCCGCGCGGCGAAGTGCCGGGTCTTCTATAAGTGAGGATTTCGCCCACCGGATGCCATCTGCACCGTGTGCTTTTCTGAACGGTGGGTCGATCGCGGCCCAGAGGGGGCTAGCGAACCCCGGAGAGGAGTGAGAGCCAGATGGCAGGAAAAAAGAAACCATCGAGCGGGAGCACCAGCCGGTCGTCGAAGACCGGCGAGTTCGTGACGAAAAAATACGCCGACAAGCACAAGAGCACTACTCAGACGTCGAGAAACAAGAAGAAAAAGTAGTCGCCGCGTCGTCCCTGGGGGTCCGGCCGGGGGCGACGCTGGCCATCCCACGCTGCTCTAGAGAGATTTCACGCTCCGACGAGTGCCGATCAGCCTTCCTCGAACCACTTGCGGCAGTCCTGAAAGAAGGAGTTGAAGATGGCCTCGGTCGATTTGCTTGCAGAACGGATTTCCTCGCGGTCTTTGTCCGTGAGGGGGCGCTTGTACAGCGGCTCCAAGGTGGAGTGCCGAGTCGAGTAGACGTCACGTAGCGCCTGCTGGCTCTTGACGATCTGGTGGTCTTTCCCGAGCCGGAGGGACAGGCGAAGGTTCTCGGAGGAGAGGTCGATGGTCGCGTCGTAGACGGCCTGGCTCTGAGCGTGGATCTCATCCGTTTCCTCTTTGAGGGCGCTGAGCGCCTCTGCCTTGACGGGCGGGGGCGCTCCGTCGTCATCTAGGACGCTCCGGCGTTCCGTCCGCTGGTCGTCGCCGATCAAGATCACTGCCTCGTACTCGAACATGAGGCGGAGGGCCGAATCGACGCTGCGCACGGAGTCGTCCACAGCATCGCGCACATGCTGACGGTTCCGCTGCTCACGGTCGTAGGCGAGTTGTTCCGCTTGGAGTTCCCGGTCGTGGGCGAGCTGCTGGCCCTGGCGGGCGTTCGCCGTCCGTGCTGCGATTGCTGCTGCCAGGATTGCGGTCACGGCCAATAGTGCCGGCCCGGCGAGTTCCTGCCACAGCGGCTTGCCGCCTGTCAGGTGAACGTTAAGGAGGGCAAGCACGTCCCCCATCTTCGGCATCCGCCAGGACGCGATGAGCGAACCGACGGCTCCCGACGCGTCCACTTCAGCCCGCTCAATACCTCCGGGCCTACCGTCTACTCGATGCCGTCGAACAGCCGAGCGGGCTTGACCTCAAGGCCCGTTGCGAGCTTAAAGACCGTCCCGAGCGTCGGGCGGCGCTCACCGGACTCGATCCGGGCGATGGCGGTCTGGTGGATTCCCGCCGCCCACCCGAGTTGCTCCTGAGTCAGCCCGCGCTCCTCGCGTAGCCGCTCGACGTTGGCCGCGAACTTCGCGGCTGGCCCTTTGGCGATGTCCGGCATCGGGGCAGCTTCGCCACCCTTGTCCAGCCTTTACCTGCCAAAGTGTCATATTCTGAAGGCTCAAACGGGAGGTGTGACGGGATGGACAGTGAGAGCAGTGGCAGCGAACGGGGCGAGAGGTCCAGGCCCAGACTGTGGGCCTTGGCGAGTGACGGGGGGCCGCTAGTAAAGGTCGTCGTCGTATTCGCGGCGTTGATGCTGCTCGCGTTGGCGCTGCTGGCCCACGACGCGGTGGGCTATGTCCCGAAGCACGGCAAGCGCTGTCACCACGGCTACGTCACGAAGCACCGCGTCGTCAAGCGGCACGGCCACCGGAGGCGCGTCCGCGTCTGCGTGAAGCGTCACTCCGGGGCGACGCCATCGCCATCACGTCGAACCGTGCTGCACGCGCACCTCGACCCGACCTTCACCCGGGACCCGGGCGACCCCTTCAGGGTCACCTACCAGTTCAGCGCCTCGGCGACCTCCGAAGCCGTCGCCTCGGCCTCGCTGGCCAGCGCGTCGGTCGAGGAATCGACGCCGCTGCCGAGCGGCGTGCTCTCCCTCTACTCGGACGGCTCGCTCGAATGCGCGATCAACGTCGGGGGGTCGTCCGATTCAGGCGAATGCCCCGTGCGCTACGCGGCGTTGGGACAGCACCGCGTGACGACGATCTACACGTCGGGCGAACAGTCCGCAACGGCGACGGAAGTCGAGACGATCGAACCGCTGCCGACCTCGACGACCCTGACGGCCGAGTTCGCCCCAGCGCCGCCGCACGAAGACTCGTTCGGAGCGACGGGCGTCTACCACGTCGGCTCGCTCGAAGTGCAGACGTCGGGGACGCAGGACGGCGGGCCTGTGCCGGGCGAAGCGCTCGTGCGGCGCGGGAACGACGGCTGGGAAGTGAGCTTCGGCGGTGGGCCGTACGGACCGCTGCCGGCTACGCTGGCGCTGCACGCCTCCACCCACCCGCCCCCGATCAGCGGCTACGCGCCGTCGAGCGCGTCCGTCACCATCCCCTTCTCGCCGAAGCTCCCCGGCCTCTGGGAATCGGGGACTGAAGGGACCGTGTTCACCGAACCCCAGTTCGTCCCGGCCTTCTCGGCCGAGTACACGAAGTCCGCAGGCACCACCCTACGGGTGCGCCCCGACCTGTTCGGGGGGCGCGGGCCTGGCCTCTGCACCGTGCAGGTCCGGGTGGACGGCTCACCCGTGGCGCCTGGCGACTCGGGCGCCGGTGCCCGAGACTTTCCGGGGCTACCGGCCGGGCCGGTGGACGTGGAACTTTGGGTGGAGGCGGAAGGTGGGTCCTGCGAAGTGTGGGGCTCCGTCTACGCGAGCGAGTAGCCGGGGCACTGCACCGACCCTCCCCCTGCTCGCTATCGCGTCTCGATTTCCTCCGCTACCCACTACAAGGGGTTGACCAACGGGCCTCGCTCGAAGGCCCCGAGGAAAGAGGAGACCGACATGGCCGACAAGAAACACACCCACCCCGAACACGCGGAGCGGATCGCCAAGGCGCTCCCGGCCAAGGTCCGCGAGCGGGCTGAGGTCAAGGCCGGGGGCGGCGCTTACACGATCATCAGGGTCAACGACCGCAGCGTCGCCAGCATCCGCGACAACGCCGTCCGCATACTCCACCCGACCGACGGCAGCGCTGACTCTCTCAAGGCCCTTGCCAAGCTCGTCGCGGAGGCCGCGCCCGAGCCGAAGGCAGACAAACCGGCCAAGGCCGACGACGGTTCGCAGTAGACGATTAACACGTCCCCCTTTTGCAACGGGGACGCTTCACAAGCCGACAGGGCCGGTCCCCACCTCGACCGGCCCTCGTCGCGTCTGAGGCCGTGGACCTGCCGCCCTTGCCCGGCACCCGCGACCGGGGCCGACCCGCCCGACGCCCGCCCTCACGGTCTCACCGGGGCGGGGCACGATCAACCCGTGGCGGTCTACGAAACAGACGAGTTCAGGGTCGGCAAGCAGATCCGCAGGGGCAGGCCGACGCCGACCGAGCCGTTCCACGCCACCATCGTCACCGCCGATCAGATCGACGCCTTCCTCGGCACCGGCTCCGTCGAGGAGCGGGTCCGCCACCTCCGGGGCGTCCGCGACCTCGGCCTGCTCGTCCACAACGCCGGTCGGCTGACGCAGAAGGTCAGGACGCGGGACGGCCGCCCCGTCCGCGGCTACGTCTTCCGCTGCCGCCCCGACGAGGTGCCACGGAGGAAGCGGCGGGAGCGGCGATCCCACCAGCGGGTCACGACCTGGTGACGGAGGGCCGGCGACCGCCGCGCCGAGCTCAGTGACGCCGTCGCCTGCCGCCCTCCTCCGGGGCCTTCGACCTCCCGATGGAGTGAAGGTACGGCCGTATCCCGAGAGGGCGTGGCGAGGCAGGTTTAACCACATGGCGAATCTCGACACTCCCAAGACTCCCGGCCTCCTCTCCCTCAAGCCGCAGGAGGGCGGCCCCGGACGCGACCATTTCGACGTCAGAGATGGTCAGGCGTGGCTCCACGCGCTCGCCCAGGCCGTCGGCAGCCACCCGGTGGCCCGCTTCCAGACGCAGGAGGACGCCGACGCGCTGGTCCCCGCGACCGAGGGCGGGTCGAAGCTCAGCATCACCCCTGCGGGTTCAGAAGACGAGTTCTTCGCCCAGCGGGCCGCGCTGGTGCGGGCCTTCGAGAAGGTGGTCGGCCGACCGCCCACCGCCGAAGGGTGGGGCACCGAGGACGACGACGCCTTCTGGGAAGCGCTCGCCGCGATCCACGACGCCTACCAGGGGCCGATGCTGGACCCCGACGCCGTGACTGGGGGCCTGGCGTGAGCAAGAGGCCAACCCTGACCGAGCAGCGGGACAGGCTCGCCGCCACCCTCACGGAGGCCGAGGACGCCCTGTCGGCCGCCCGCCAGCGGCAGCGCGTCGGCCGCCAGGACGCCGCCCGCGAGGTGCTGTCACCGCTGGCCGACCTGCACGACGCGATCCGCTTCAACCGGCCCGACGCGCCCCCGCCCGACGAGTGGGCCGAGGCCAAGCTGTCGGCCACCCGCGACCTGTTCGCCGCCGTCGAGGAGCGGGGGCTGGTGCTGGTGCCGGTCAGCACCGCCGTTGGACCCGGCCTGGAGGTCGTTGACCCGAGCATCGACGCCGAGTACGACGCGGCGCTCGCGGCCAAGAACGAGGCCAGCGCCGAGCTTCGGTCGTTCGAGCGGGACAACGCCGACGCCCTAGAAGCCGAGCGCAAGGCCGAGTCCGCCGAGTCCGTGAAGGCCGCGCTCGCCTCCGGCGACGCGGACACGATCCGCGAGGCCATCGCCCGCCGCGACGAGGAGGACGAGCGGACGGCGCGACAGCGCACCGCCGACGACCTCGTTTCGGGCAAGTACGCGGGTCACTCGGACGAGGAGACCCGGCGCAGCGCACCCGCCCCGGACGGTGCTCTGACCGCGGCGGGGTAGCCGTGGCGACCCGCGACCGCAAGGACGAACCCCTGATCGGGGTCCGGGCCAAGCCGTCCTTCACCTCGGCGGTGGAGTCGGCCGCCGCCACGCGCGGGCTGTCGAAGTCCGCGCTGACCCGCCGGGCCCTCGCCTCCTACCTCCTGTCCTCGTCGCGCACTGGGGCGAAGAAATGACCGTCCTGCTGCGCGAGGACGCCGCCGACTTCCTGGTGAAGTCCCGCCCAACGCTCGTACCGGCCGGTGCCGCCATCGACGCGATGGGGAAGGTGCTGGAAGGCCGGGAACACGAGCCGGTGTCGAAGGACGCCCTCGCCGCCGACGAGCCAACCCCTGCCCGCGAACCGTCGTGTGCGACGTGCGGGAGAATCTTTCCGAATCGGGGTGCGTATGCCCGACACCGGATCACCACCGGCCACGGCTCCGAGCCGGAGCGGGCTCCGAACGAGAACGTCGTCGCGAACCCTGACGGTGAGTACGAAGAAGAACTCGAAAAGGCCATCGGCGACCCGCACGCATCGAAGGTCGAGCAGTTCACGGCGGTCTTCCTGCTGGCCAAGGCGCAAAGCGGCAGGCGGGTGAAGGGCAAACGTCAGTGCACGATCTGCGGCGCCGTCGTGGACGACACGAAGGCCGGGCTGTGCAAGCACAGCCGCGCCACCAACCACGGGTCGTTCGCGCCCTACTTCGAGTGACTCCGAAGCCGCTCACCCCTGCTCAGCACCAGGCCGCCGCTCTGCTCGGCGCGGGCTACTCGCAGGCACAGGCCGCCGACGAGTGCGGCACGACCACGACCTCGATCCGGCGCTGGTTGAAGCGGGGCGACTTTGAGGCGTTGGTGAAGGAGGCCCGCGAGAAGGCGCTTGACGAGAACCCGACCGCCCGGTCGGTGTGTGAACAGGCGCTGAACGCGACGATGAAGGACGGCAGGCCCGCATGGCGCACCCGCCTCGACGCCGCCAAGCTCCTGCTTCAGAGTTCGGGCGACGTGCCCGCCGACGCCGAAGCGCCCCGCGCCGAGCGGATCTTCCTCAACCCGGAGGACTGATGGCCGAGAAGGTCACGCTCCAGCGGGTGGAAGACGCGCTCGACTCCGTACCGGCCACGGACGGTGTGACGGTCGTGACACTCCGCGACGACGGCAGCTTCAAGAAGCTGGCCGACCGCGACGGCGTCCCGAACTATCCGGGGCACATCATCATCCTGAACAGCCGCGAGGAGGCCGCCGACATACTCAGGAGGGCACATGAGGCCGTGTCCCGGCCGTCACGGCCCGATCCACTCGCCTCCCCGGGGGACACGCCACCCACCGATGAGCCGCCCCGTGGACGCCTCACTTGAGCGCCTCGGACTGGTCGTCGTGACGGCTGCCTTGGGGAGCGCTGCGGGGTACGCCGTGGGGCGATTCGCTCCGGTGGCCGGTCCGGCTGCCGAGGCTTCTACCGGCCTGACCGAGCAGGTCGGGCCGAAGAACCCGAGGCTGGCCGCCGCTGGTCGGCGGGGCATCACCGCGTCCGGCATGAATGCCCGCCGGTACCGCTGCAAGGGCTGCGGAATGGAGACGACCGCAGGCCCGTTGACGCGCCACCAACAGGCGACGGGGCACGACGGTCGAGCAAGCGTCCCTGGGGCACGAGTCGGGACATAGCGCTGGCACGTCGAGCGATGCAGGCGCAGACCTTGATGTCGGGACGAACTGCCATGTAGTACTTCCGAATAGACGCCAGGGGGATGCCCTACACCTTTAAGTACGGCGACAATTCTCGTGATTTGACGGCCCGGTTTCCCCTCTGCCATGCCATTTCCTGGCCTCTGAGACGGCGGAGCGCCGACGAAGTTAGGGTTTCACTTTTGGGAGTAGGCGATCCTGTAGGGGCAATCGCCTCTGGAGATTTGACTGCCCCAATGCTGAACGTCAGCCCCGCAGATCCCTATGCCTACATCCTGCTTGGCGTGCTGGTTGTGTTCCAGATTCCTCGCTTCCTGCGCTCGGTCCTAGCGTTCCTCCGCGACTGGGACGACTACAAGGCCAACCGCCCAAGGCGGTAACAGTCCTCGATCCCCCTTCTACGACGAGAGCGCTATCGCAGCCGCGCTCTGAAAACATGCCCTTTATCTTGGCTGGTCCGGGCGCTATCGACAAACCGACGGTCTTTCTGAGCCACGCGGAGACGGACCAGCCCGTGGCTCAGGTAATCCACGGTGCCATCGACAAAGTCTTCGCCGGGGGTGTCGAGGTCTTCGCATCGAGCGTTCCTGGGGTACTGACGCCTGGTGCGGACTGGCTGGAGAAGATCCGTTCCAACCTGACGAAGGCAACCGCCGTGGTAGTGATCGTCAGTCCTGTCTCGATCAACCGACCGTGGGTCTGGTTCGAGGTCGGCGCGTCTTGGTCGAAGATGACGGAAGGCGAGGGCACGATCATTCCCCTGTGCGTCCCAGAGATCGACAAAAGCAAACTACCGGAGCCGCTGAGTCGCCTGCAAGCCATGTCGCTGGGAAGCGCCGCGGAGACGAAGGAGGTCTTCAGGGCGCTGATCGACCAGTTTGGATTCGGGAAAATCAGCGCTTTCCGGCACTCGACGATTAAAGCGAAACTGCCCAAGTACGAGGATCTGCGGATCGCAGAGGCGGACCTCGAATCGGGCACCCTCTACACGGGCCCATACGAGGGCTACTCCCAACACGAGCTTGCGCTGGTCATTGACGACCGAATCGTGGAACCCGACTGGGGCGACCTCGACCGCTTCTCGACCCGAGCGAACATATTCAGGGGCCAGTTGCTGCACTTCCGTCACCTCGATCAGGAATACGAACTCCCTCCGGGAACGGCAAAGAGGGTGATCGAGCAGGTGGTCACCCAGCTCTACCCCGCCAAGGTCACGGAACGGACCGAGAACACGATCCGCTTCAACCAGCTCTACGGCAAAGAGCGGGAGGAGTGGGAGGACGAGGCAGAGTCCGAGGAGTGACGGATCACCCATAGCGACGGCAGGTCGGGAGTCGATTAAACCCGGTGCAGCACAACTCGCTTCAGCTCTCAGCAGCCAGCCACTCGATGCTGACCCGCTCGCCGATGGGCTGCCACCGCCGCCGCTTCGGATCTGCTTTGGCGATCCGCACCGACTTGATGTAGCGCTTGAGCAGGCGCCGGTCCCGCTGTGGGTCCTCCCCCCACAGCGAGTAGACGACCGGCTCGTCGCTGTCTCCGAACAGCACGTCCCCGTCCTCAATCAGCCCGTCCTCCTCGGCGTCCCACATCTCCCGCTTGGCCTGGTCCACGGCGTCCTGCCGAGCGACGATCCCGCGCTGGAACCGCTCGCCGCCGAGGGTGCTGGCGATGGTCGGGTCGTCCACCCACTGATCGAGGGCGGCTTCGGCGTCCCGCACCTTCTCCCTGGCGAGCAGGTAACGCCGCTCGGCGTCGGCGCGAGCCGACGACAGCACCAGCTCCTCGTCCTGAAAGCGCTCGACCACGAACCCGTCAACGAGCTTCACCTTCGCGGCCGCAGGGGCCGGACAGTGGCCGCTGGCGTAGCGCGCCACGCAGACGTAGCTGGCTTCGCGCTTGCCGGTCTTCTGGTTCGTCGTGCCCATCGTCCGCAACTTGTGGCCGCAGGCGTCACAGACGACGACGCCCGCGAGGAGTGCCTGCCGCGCCAGCGTCCCGTCGCGCGGCACGTACCCTCGGGTCGAGGGCTGCGCTTTGTTGAAGACCGACTCGGGCACGATGGCGACGTGGGCCTCCCGGTTGACGACCCCGCCCGGCCCCCGGGCCTCGCCGAGGTAGGCGCGGTTCTTGAGCATCCCCGAGATCGTCGTCTTCGGGAACGGACGGCCGAACTGTTCCTCCAGGTAGTCCGCGATGGTCGAGTAGGTCTTCCCCGCCGCCCGCATCTCGAACATCGTCAGGACGGCGGGCGCGGCTTCCGGGTTGACGACCAGCCGCGCATCCCTGACGAGTTCGCCGCCGCTGTCGTACTGCGGGTCCGCCACGTCGGCCCGCAGGTAGCCCAGCGGGGCCTTCGACGCGACGTGCTTGCCTTCCGCGACCGCCCTGCTCGTCGCAGCGTTCCAGTTGGCCCGCACCCGGTCCAGGTAGTCCTCGGCCTGTAGCGACATGAAGTTCAGAATCCACTTGCCGTGAGGCTGGTCGCTGTCCACGCCGTCGGCCACCCCAACCAGCCGAGCCCCCGCGTCCTTGAGCCGCTTGGCAGCGATCAACGTCTCGTTGTGGTCGCGGCCGAACCTGTCGGCGCGGTGAACGATCACCCCGGCGGTCGCCCCGTCCTCGGCTCGCCGGATCAGCTTCTCCAGCTTGCGCTGCGCCACCGGCACCGCGCCCGAGACGTTCTCCTCGATCACGACCTTTCCGACCGTGACGCCGTTGGCCTTGGCCCAACGCTCGATCTCCTCGCGCTGGATCGTGGGCGAGCGGTATTCCTCGCCCTCTCGGTCCCCTCGGTGTGAGACCCTTACGTATCCGTCCATCGTGGGCACAGCCGAACCTCCTCACGTCGCGGGCTATGGACGGATCTCAATTATCCCAGGTACACCACTTCGACGGCTACCGGATCGAGATCGTCGGGCCCTGAGCCGCGGCTTCAGCGCGGGGCGATGCCGCCGCCGACCGCCGGTGGCGGACCGGGGTTCGGCGTCGGCTTCGGTTCCGGCGCCGGCTTCGGTTCCTTTTCTTCTTTCGCCGCTTCTTCTTCCGCTTCGACTTCTTCGGCTTCTTCTTCTTCCTGTTCGGGCTTCTTCTTTTCGCCGAATTCTTCTTCTTCGCCCGGCTGGGGCACGGCCGCGGCGGCGGAAGAGGTGTGGTCGCTGTTCAGCGCCGAGAGTTCGGGCAGGCTCGAGGGGACTTCGAATTCGGGGCAGTCGCCGCCCTGGGCGCCTTCCATGTAGGAGCGCCAGATCGGGCCGGCGGTGGGGCCGCCGAAGCCGGTGTATTCGCGCGACTGCGGGTGGCCGACCCAGACCGCGGTCGAGTACATCGGCGTGAAGCCGACGAACCAGGCGTCGGACTCTTCCTCCGAGGTGCCGGTCTTGCCGGCCTCCGAGGGGCAGCCCATGTAGGTGTAGCCGGCGCCGGTGCCCTGGGTGATCACGCCCTCCAGCAGTTTGGTCACTTCGTAGGCCTCGCCGGGGGTGAGGACGCGGTCACCGGAGCTGGGGTCGACTTCTTCGACCTTGCCGTTGGGGAATTCGACTTTGCTGACCGCGGTCGGGGCGTGGTGGACGCCGCCGTCGGCGAGCGTCGCGTAGCCATCGGCCATTTCCAGCGGCGTGACGCCGATCCGCAGACCGCCGATCGCCTCCGCCGGGACCGATTCCAGCGGCGCTTCGATCCCCATCTGGTGGGCGGTGTGGGTGACGTTTTCGGGGCCGACGTCGAGGTCGAGCTGGGCGAAGACGACGTTGACCGAGTTCCAGGTCGCCTCGGCCAGCGACATCGTCCCCGAGCCGGCCTCGGCGTTGTGGACGGTCCAGGTGCCGCCGCCGGGTATCTGCAGCGTCATCGGCGAGGTGCCGTCGTAGTAGGTGTCGTAGGGGTCGACCCCCTGCTTGATCGCCGTCGTCAGCACGTAGGTCTTGAACGAGGAGCCGGGCTGGCGGTGCGCCTGCCAGGCGTAGTTGAACTGGCTTTCGCCGGCTTCGCCCTTGGTCGAGGCGAGGGCGACGATCTCCCCCGTCTTCGGGTCGACCGAGGCGAGGCCGGCGGCGGGGCCGCCTCCGGAGTAGCAGACGGCGCAGGCGGCGACCGCTTCTTCGGCCTTCTGCTGCAGCGAGGGGTCGATCGTCGTGTAGGCCTTGAGGCCGCCGTTGCGGACGGTGTTGATCCCGTACTTTTCGATCAGTTCCTGCTGGACCAGGTCGAAGAGGAAGGGGTCGCGGATCAGCTGGTACTTGTGACCGGGGTCGAGCCCGAGCCCGGTGTGGATCGCACCATGGAATTCGGCGGCGTCGATGTATTCCTGTTCGTACATCGCGTTCAGCACCTCGTCGCGGCGCTGCAGTGCCGCCCGCGGGTCGAGAAAGGGGTTGTATTCGGAGGGCGCCTGCGGCAGGCCGGCGATCAGCGCCGCCTCGGTCAGGGTCAGTTCGTGCGCGGGCTTGCCGAAGTAGGTCTGCGCCGCCGCCTCGGCGCCGACCGCGGTCTGCCCTTCGACCGTGCCGTAGGGGGCGGTGTTGAGATAGGAGGTGAGGATCCAGTCGCGGCTGTGCTTTTCGAACAGGTCGTTGGCCAGGTGGGCTTCGACGAGCTTGCGCTTGAGCGTGTCTTCGGGGTGCTGGATGTAAAGGTTGCGGACCAGCTGCTGGGTGATCGTCGAGGCGCCCTGGACCGGCTTGCCGCCGGCCAGCGCGTCCTTCCAGGCGGCGCGGGCGATGCCGGCGTAGTCGAGCGCCCCGTGGCTGAAGAAGTTGCGGTCCTCGATCGCCACCGTCGCGTCCTTCAGCTTCTGCGGCAGCGCCTGCGAGGAGACCGGCTGGCGGATGTTGTTGGAGCGGATGAAGCCGATCAGGCTACCGTCGGCGGCGTAGATCGCCGAGGAGCGCCCCTTCTGGACCGGCTTCAGGCTGGCCAGCGGCGGCGCCGAGTCGTAGACGCTGAGCGCCCAGGACGCGCCCATGCCACCGGCGACCGCGACCACGGTGGCGAAGATCGCGAGCGGAATCGCCAGAACCTTCCAGCGCGAAGTGCGCGGCTTGCGACGCCGCCGGCGGATACGGGTGGCCACGGGGCCGATTGTAGAGAGCGATCGGCCCCGATCGGCCCGCTCCGCGGGCGGCGCAACCGGGCTTGCCGGCGTCGGTTAGGCGCGCAGCTTGTAGCCGCGCGAGAACAGCCGCAGGTTGAAGAGGAAGATCGCCGCGGTCGCCGCGCTCAGCGCCAGCAGCGCCAGGGGAATGCTGATTTCGGTGTAGCCGACGAAGCCGTAGCGGACCAGCGAGATCATGTAGTAGACCGGGTCGAACTTGGTCAGGGTCTGGAAGGGCTGCGGCAGCAGCGCCGCCGAGTAGAAGACGCCGCCGAGGAAGATCAGCGGCGTGAGGATGAAGGTCTGGGCGATCGCGACGTCGTCGAACTGCTCCGCCCGCACCCCGATCAGGACGCCGAGCTGGGCGAAGAAGAAGCCGACCAGCAGCAGCGCGGGCACCAGGACGAGGACGTGGTCGACCGGCAGCGCGACCAGGACCGAGGCGACGACGAAGGTCAGCCCGGCGACGATCAGGCCGCGCATGAAGCCGCCGAGCGAGAAGGCCAGCAGCAGCTCCAGCGGCGAGGCCGGCGAGGAGAGCTGGTCGTGGATCGCCCCCTGGAACTTCTGCTGCAGGATCGAGGAGGAGTTGTTGGTGAAGGAGTTGGTCGCCCAGGCCATCATGATCAGGCCGGGGATGACGAAGACGATGTATTCGATCCCGTGCAGCTGCTTGATCCGCGAGCCCAGCGCCGCGCCGAAGACCGAGATGTAAAGGAAGGTTTCTAATAGCGGCGCCCCCAGCGTCTGCTTCTTGATCTTCATGAAGCGGTTGACCTCGCGCCGCCAGAGGGTGAGGAAGCGGACCTGGGCGGCGCTCATCCGGAGGCCAGCTCCTCGGCCCGCGAGCGCGAGAGCTCCTTGCGGCCGACCAGCGCCAGGTAGGCGTCCTCGAGGTTGGGTACGCCGTAGCGGTTGGCGAGCTCATGGCTGCTGCCCTGGGCGGCGATCTGACCGTCGGCGATGAAGGCGATCCTGCCGCAGAGCTGCTCCGCCTCCTCCAGGTAGTGCGTGGTCAGCAGGATCGTCGTCCCCTCCTGGTTGATTTTCTGGACGTAGTGCCAAAGCTCCAGCCGCAGCTCGATGTCGACGCCGGCGGTCGGCTCGTCGAGGATCAGCAGCCGCGGCCGGTGCATCAGCGCCCGCGCCAGGATCAGCCGCCGCTTCATCCCGCCGGAGAGGGTGCGGGTGCGCTCGTCGGCCTTGGCGCCGAGCGAGAAGGCGTCCAGCAGCTCCGCCGCCCGCTCGCGGCGCTCGCGCTTGGCCATGCCGAAGTAGCCGGCGTGGAAGTCGAGGGTCTCGGCGACGGTGAGGAAGTGGTCGAGGTTGACCTCCTGCGGTGCCAGCCCGACCGCCTGCCGGGCCTCGGCGTAGTCGTGGATCGCGTCGTGGCCGAAGACCTCGATCGCGCCGCCGCTCGGCTGCGCCAGCCCGGTCGCACAGTGGATCAGCGTCGACTTGCCAGCGCCGTTGGGGCCGAGCAGGCCGAAGAAATCGCCGGGGGCGATCTCGATCGATACCCCGCGCAGCGCCTCGACCCCGTTCGGGTAGCGCTTGACCAGGTTCTCGATATGCAGGGCGGGCTCGCTCACGCGGCGCACACGGTATTGGAGCGTCCCCGCCGGCCCGCCCGGAGACGTGTCTGAGTTTTTGGGGGCATATGACCCCGCGAAGTCAGACACGTCGCGTATAAGTGGTTCGTGGCCGCCCCGCTGCTCGCCGTCGACACGCCCTCGATGCTGTTCCGCGCCTTCTACGCGCTGCCGAGCAAGATCGTCGGGCCCGACGGCAGGCCGGTCAACGCCCTGCTCGGGACCGCAAACCTGATCCTGCGCGAGGTCGAGACCCACCGCCCGCGCGCCGTCGCTCTCTGCTTCGGCCCCGACGCCGCCTCCTACCGGACCGAGCTCTACCCCGCCTACCACGCCCAGCGTGAGGAGGAAATGCCCGACGCGCTCGCGCCTCAGTTCGCCGCCGCCATTGACTTCTTCGCCGCCTTCGGCTGGACCGTCGCCACGAGCGACTCGCTCGAGGCCGACGACCTGCTCGGCACCTTCGCCCACCGCGAGGCGGAGGCGGGTGGCCACGCCCTGCTGCTGACCGGCGACCGCGACATGTTCCAGTGCGCCGCCAAGGCGGTGACCGTGCTCTACGTCCGCACCGGCGGCAAAGGCGCCGAAGAGGTCGGCCCGGAGCAGGTGCGCGAGCGCTACGGGATCGGGCCCGAGCTGGTCCCCGACTTCATCGCCCTGCGCGGCGACCCGGCCGACGGCCTGCCGGGGGCCAAGGGGGTCGGCCCGAAGACCGCGGCCGAGCTGCTGCGCAAGCACGGCTCGCTGGAGGCGGTACTCGACAACGCGATCCGCGAGCCGCGGCCGGCGCTGCGCGGCGCCCTGATCGAGGCGCGCGAGGACCTGCTCGCCTTCAAGGACATCGCCACCCTGCGCGACGCCGGCGTCGATCCACCCGCCGACGGCCCGACCGACTGGGCGAGAGCCGCCGCCGCGGCCCGCGAGCGCGGCATGAGCCGCCTCGCCGAGCGGCTGGAAGCGCAGCTCGGTTAGCGCGAGCGCCTTTTCTGTCGCATAGCGGTAGAAAAGAAGCTCGCGCTCCAGCACCCCTCCAGCGAGTACCGTGGCCCGATGCCCTCGGCCTCGATCCCGTGGCGCGGACCCGGGAGCGAGCGGCCCGAGCTGCCCCTTCCCCCCGGGCCGATGCCGTTGCGCCGCAACGGCCAGACCCGCAAGCGCTGGCGCTACATCGGCCTCTACGACGAGGAGCTGATGCTCTGCGCCGCCCGGGCCGAGGTCGGCCCGCTGGGGCAGGCGTTCTGGGTGCTCTGGGACCGCCGCGGGCGGCGCCAGCTCGCCCGCACCTCGCCGCGGCCCGGCAGCCAAGAGGTGCGGATGGATGGGCCGAATCTGGAGATCGACGCCCCCGGGCTGCGGGCGTGCCTGCGGCTGGGCGAGTGCGCGCCGATCGAAGCGATCTGTCCCAGCGGCAGCGGCTGGGGCTGGACCCGCAAGCGCGCCGGGGTGCCGATCGAGGGGACGGTCGAGGTTCCCGGCAGGAGCTGGGCACTCGCCGGTCTCGGCGTCGACGACGAATCGGCCGGCTACCACCAGCGCCACACCAGCTGGCGTTGGTCGGCCGGCGTCGGCCGCGCCGCCGACGGCCGAGCGCTGGCCTGGAACCTGGTCGAGGGCGTCAACGACCCGCCCCACAGCAGTGAGCGGGCGATCTGGATCGCCGGCGAGCCGAGCGAGCCGGCGCCGGTCCGCTTCGACGGCACCGAGGCGATCGAGTTCGCCGAGGGTGGGCGGCTGGCCTTCGCCGCCGAGTCCGAGCGCGCCCGCAACGAGAACTTCCTCCTCGTCCGCTCCCGCTATCGCCACCGCTTTGGCAGCTTCTCCGGCGCGCTCGCCGGCACCGAGCTGGCCGCCGGACTCGGGGTGATGGAGGAGCACGACGCGGTCTGGTGAGACCGCGTCGCCCCCCCCCCCCCCCCCGCTCAGCGGTGCTCGGGGTTGGGGAAGTCGAAGCGGCAGCCGGCGTCCCAGGCGCTGCGCTGGTTGCCGTGGGCGGGGATGCCGCCGGCGTCCTTGAGGATCCGCGCCAGGTGCATCAGGTTCCAGGCGGCGAAGGTGGTGTTGCGGTTGGTGAAGTCGTTCTCGGGGCCGCCGGAGCCCTCGTCGAGGTAGGACGGCCCGGGGCCGGCCTCGCCGATCCAGCCGGAGTCGGCCTGGGGCGGGATCGTGTAGCCGAGGTGCTGCAGCGAGTAGAGGACGTTCATCGCGCAGTGCTTGACCCCGTCCTCGTTGCCGGTCACCAGGCAGCCGCCGACGCGGCCGTAGTAGGCGTACTGGCCCGCCTCGTTGAGCAGGTGCGAGTTGCCGTAGAGACGCTCGATCACCTGGGTCGCGACCGAGGACTTCTCCCCCAGCCAGATCGGCATCCCCAGCACCAGGATGTCGGCCGCCATCACCCGCTCGAAGATCGCCGGCCACTCGTCGCGCTCCCAGCCGTGCTCGGTCATGTCCGGCCAGACGCCGGTCGCGAGCTCGTGGTCGATCGCCCGGATCGACTCGACGGCGACGCCGTTGCGGCGCATGATCTCGATCGAGAGGTCCATCAGGCCCTGGGTGTTGGAGACCTCGGGACTGCGCTTGAGGGTGCAGTTGACGAAGAGGGCGCTGAGGTCGGAGTAGTCGGTCACGCGGTGTCTCCTCGGGTTCGGGGGGTGCCGGCTGGCTGGGTTACCAAGTGTCCACGAAGCGATGCCCCGAAGACGGCGCTCCAGGCCGCGCCGCTGCCGCCAGGGTGGCGGCGATCAGGGCGCGGGTCTCGGCCGGGTCGACCACGTCGTCGAGCTCGAACAGCGCCGCCGCGTTGAGCGCCTTCGCGTTCTCTTCGGCGGCGGCGGTGAGATCGCGGACCCGCTGCTCGCGCTCGGCCTCGTCGGCGATCGCCTCCAGCTCCTTGCGCAGCGCCAGCCGCACCGCCCCCTCCAGCCCCATCGGGCCGAGGTGCGCGGCCGGCCAGGCCAGCGTCAGCAGCGGCTCGTGCAGGCTGCCGCCGACCATCGCCTGGGCGCCGAGGCCGTAGCCGCGGCGCAGGATCACGGCGATCAACGGCACCCGCAGCGCCGCCCCGGCGACCAGCAGCCGCGAGGCGTGGCGGACCAGGCCGGTCGCCTCGGCCGGCGGGCCGACCATGAACCCCGGCGTGTCGACCAGGGAGAGGACCGGCAGCCCGAAGGCATCGCAGAGCTGCAGGAAGCGAGCCGCCTTGTCGGCGGCGTCGCTGGTGATCGCGCCGGCGCTGTGGCGAGTGTCGTTGGCGATCACCCCCAGCGGCCGGCCCTCGATCCGCGCCAGCGCCGTCACCAGCTCCGGCGCGAAGCGCTCGCGCAGGAAGGTGACCGAGCCGGCGTCGGCCAGAGCCTCAACGATCGGCGCCACCGCGTAGGCGCGGCGCTGGCGCTCCGGCACCAGCTCGCGCAGCCGCCCCTGGTCGGGGACGGGACCGGGCGCGATCGCGCCCTGGAAATAGGCGAGCAGGCGCTTGGTCAGCGCCGTCGCCTCCGCCTCGTCGGCGGCGACGACGTCGACGACGCCGTTGGCGGCCTGCATATCCAGCGGCCCGACCTCGTCTGGGTCGACCTCGCCGAGGCCGCCGCCGGCGATCATCGCCGGGCCGCCCATCCCCAGCGAGGAGCCCTCGGTGGCGACGATCAGGTCGGCGCAGCCGGCGATCACGGCGTTGCCGGCGAAGCAGCGGCCGGCGACGACGGCGATCCGCGGCACCAGCCCCGAGAGCTTCGCCCAGAGCGCGAAGGCGCGGGTGTCGAGGGCGGAGACGACCGGGTAGTCGGTGTCGCCGGGGCGGCCGCCGCCGCCCTCGGCGAAGAAGACGGTCGGCAACCGCAGCCGCTCGATCAGCTCGAACAGGCGGTCCTTCTTGCGGTGCCCGAGCGCCCCCTGGGTCCCGGCCAGCACCGTGTAGTCGTAGGAGAGGACGGCGCAGGCGGCGGCCTCGCCGAAGAGCTCGCCGTTGACCCGGGCGGTGCCGGCGATCAGCCCGTCGGCCGGAGTCCGGGCGATCAGGTCCTCGACCTCGCGCCGGCCGCGCTGGGCGGCGATCGCGAAGCGTCCGTACTCGACGAAGGAGCTGGGGTCGACGAGGTCGGCGACGTTCTCGCGCGCCGTGCGCCCGCCGCCGGCGTGGCGCCGCGCCACGGCCTCGGGGCGGGCGGCGTCCTCAGTCAGCGCCCGCCGCGCCAGCACCTCGGCGAGATCCTCGCGCCCCTCCCCAGCGCCGGGCATCTAACCGCCGAGACCGCCGAAGATCGAGAACGGGTTGGGTGGGCGCTCCGCCCAGGCGACCCGGCCGCTGCCCTCGGCGGTGACGGTGCTCTGGCCCGGGGCCTCGCCTTCGAGTCGGGCGGCGAGCGCCCGGGCGGCGTCCTCGTCGGGGGCGCCGACGACGAGGTAGCTCCAGCGGCGCACCGCCGGCAGCCCCTCGGCCCGCAACAGCTCGGCGAAGCGCTCGGCCTCGTGACGGGACGGCAGATCGACCCGGACCTCGAACTCCGGCTTGCCCTCCTGCTCGAGCGTCTCGCGCTCGGCCGCGACCCGGGCGGTGCGAGCGGCGTCCTCTGGGCCGGCGACGACCTCGAGGGGCTCGTCCGGATCCTCCCACTCCAGCCTTTCCGGGTGCCACCGGGTCAACTCCCGGCGAGCCCTCCAGCCGTGCTCCGTCGTCAGTTCGTCGACCAAGCCCATGGCCGCCTCGGCCTGTTTGCGATCGCCGGCGTAGAGAAACAGGCGGGCGCCGTCGCGGCTGACGATGACCCGGTCGCTGAAGGCGCCGCTGAGCTGGTGCTGCAGATTCCGGGCCTGCAGACGCTCACTCAGCGACAGCACCTCGGCCTCACCGGCAAGGTCGACCTGCACTCGCCACTCGTCATTCATCTGGCCAACATAGAGTCTCAGCGGAATGAGCACCTCCCCAGAGGACGGCGGACGTAAATCCGGCGGCGGCGTCGCCGTCGTCACCGACAGCACCACCTACCTGCCCGCGGCGCTGATCGAGCGCTGGGGGATCTCCCGGGTCAGCCTCTACGTCGGCTGGGGCGGCGAGCACCTGCCCGAGGACGACTACGAGCTCGACGCCTTCTACGCGCGGTTGCGCGAGTCGCCGGAACTGCCCTCGACCTCGCAGCCCTCGGTCGGCGATTTCCTCGCCTGTTACGAACCGCTGGCCGGCGCCGGCCGCGATGTCGTCTCCGTCCACATCGCCGCCGGCCTCTCCGGGACCTGCGAGAGCGCCCGCGAGGCGGCCCGGGTGATCGCCGACAAGGGGCTGCCCGGCCGGATCGAGGTCGTCGACGGCGAAACCGGGGCCGGCGGCCTCGGCTGCCTCGTGCTCGCCGCCGCCGAAGCCGCGGCCCGGGGCAAGTCGCTGGACGACGCGGTCGACGCGATCCACCGCGCCCGCAAGAGCCTCGAGATGTGGTTCTGCCTCGACACCCTCGAGTACCTGCGGCGCGGCGGTCGCATCGGCGCCGCCCAGGCACTGGTCGGCTCGGCGCTGAAAATCAAACCGATCCTCACCTTCGGCACCGAGATCGCCCCGGTCGGCCGCGTCCGCACCAAGAAGCGGGCGCTGGAGCGGATGGTCGCCTACCTGGACGAGCTGCACGAGCGCGGCGCCAGCGACTGGATCGTCCAGCACGCGCAGTCGCCCGAGGACGCCGCCACCCTGGTCGCAGCCGGCAAAGCGACCTTCGGCAGCGAGCCGCTCTTCTGCACCGAGGTCGGCCCGGTCCTCGGCGCCCACCTCGGCTCCGGGATGCTGGTCGGCGGGGTCGGCTGCGTCGCCGCCGCCGACTGAGCCGGCTCAGCCCGCGTCGAGCTGCTTGGCCAGGCGCCGGATCGCGCGGCCGTTGGCGCGGCGGGCGAAGGCGCGGATCAGCGGCGGTGCCAGCCGTTCGGCTTTCGAGGTCGCGAGCCAGGCCAGCTCGAAGGAGATCGCGGTGCCCCCGTCCGGCCGGTCCTCGAGCCGGTAGGTGCCGCGGGTGCGGCGCTTGCCACCGGCGCCGACCCCCTCCTCGACCAGCCGTTGCGGGCTCGCCTCGACGATCTCGAAGTCGGTCCAGTCCTGCGAGCCCGGGGTGCTGGCGCGGGCCTCGGCCCTGGCCCCGACCCCGCGCCGCGGGCCGGAGAACTTCCAGTCGGTGAACTGGCGGTCGAGGAAGCCTTCGTGGTTGGCGAGGACGGCGAGGAACTCGAACACCTCCTGCCGGGGCCGGGAGGTGCGCGCCGAGACGGTCACGGGCTTCATCGCTCGATCCTAGATCGCGGCGGATTTCCGGGGCCCGCCGGGGGGTCAATGGTGGAGGTATAAGCACCGTTTAGTCCCCTTTTTATAAAAGCCCCTGGTATTACTCAACAAACAAACTCCCGATGACTGGAGAAGCCACCCCCGTGAGCACGAAAAAGAGCAAAGCCTCGAAGAAGTCGACCGACGGTCTGGTCGATCGCAAACTGATCAAGGCCCTCGGGCACCCGCTGCGGACGCGGATCCTGGCGATCCTGAACGAAAAGAAGACCAGTCCCAGCGACCTCGCGGCCGAACTCGGCGTCTCGGTCGGCGACACCTCCTACCACGTCAAAGTCCTGCGCGACACCGGCTTCATCGAGATGGTCGAAACCGCTCCGCGTCGCGGCGCCGTCGAGCATTACTACCGCGCCGTGCACCGGGCGCTGCTGCCGCCGGACGCCTGGAAGGAGCTGCCGGCCGGCGTCCAGCAGACGATCGCCGCCGACACCTTCCGCAAGCTGATCGAGGACGCTGGCGACGCCCTCCAGGCCAACGCCTACAGCAAGCGCCCCGGCAGCCACGTCAGCTGGACGCCGATGGTGCTCGACGAGGAGGGCTGGCAGGCCTTCGCCGCGCTGCTCTCGGAGACCCTCGAGCGCGCCTTCGACCTCCAGGCCGAGGCCAACGAGCGCATGGCCGAGGCCAACGGCAGCGGCAGCGGAGCGATCAGCGTCACCTTGGGCCTCGCCGGCTTCGAGTCGACCCGGGACCCCAAGGACGAGGTCAAGCCCGCCGCGACCAAGCGCTGAGCCGAAGCGCCCGGCGCCCGCGGCCGGGACCTCAGTAGCCGGTGCCGGTCTTGACCTGCCTGCGCTCGGCCGGGTGGGCGCCGCCCTTCTTCTCCAGGGTCGCGCAGGCAAGGTCGATGTCGGCCGCGAGGCGGTCGACCTGCTCGCGGCTGAGCGTCTCCTTGACCAGCGCCCGCATCACCTTCTCCTCCTGGGCGTTGGGCGGCAGGGTGTAGGCGGGGAGCATCCAGCCGCGCTCGGCCGAGAGCTGCCAGGAGAGGTCGAACTCGTCGTAGTTCTTCCCCGCCACCAGCTTGAAGGCAACCAGCGGCAGCTGCTCTTTGTCGGCGCCGATCAGCTCGAAGTTGCCGCTGGCCTCGAGGTGGTCGGCGAGGGCGCGGGCGTTCTTCTCCATCGCCTCGATGATGTAGCCGTAGCCCTCACGACCGAGGCGGACGAAGTTGTAGTACTGGGCCAGCACCATCGAGGCCCCGGTCGAGAAGTTGAGGGTGAAGGTGGCGTCGGTCTTGCCGAGGTAGTTCTCGTAGAAGACGAGGTCCTCGGCGAGGTCGCTCTTCTCGCGGAAGACGAGCCAGCCGACCCCCGGGTAGACGAGCCCGAACTTGTGCCCGGAGACGTTGATCGAGCGCACCTGCTCGAGCCGGAAGTCCCACTCGGAGTCGGGATAGAGGAAGGGCCAGACGAAGCCGCCGCTGGCGGCGTCGACGTGCAGCGGCACGTCCAGTTCCCGCTCCTTCTTCAGCCCCAACAGGAGCTCGTTGATGCCGACGATGTCGTCGGCGTGGCCGGTGAAGGTGGTGCCGAGGACGGCGGCGACGCCGATCGTGTTCTCGTCGATCAGCGGCGCCACGTCGTCGGGGCCGATCACGTACTTGCCGGGCTGCAGGGGCACGATCCGCGGCTCGACGTCGAAGTAGCGGCAGAACTTCTCCCAGACCACGTGGACGTCGCCGCCGAAGACCAGGTTCGGCTTGTCGATCGGCTGCGAGGCCGCTTCGCGGCGCTGCTTCCACTTCCACTTCAGCGAGAGGGCGCCGAGCATGATCGCCTCCGAGGAGCCCTGGGTGCGGGCGCCGGTCGTCTCCCCGGGGGCGTTGAAGAGGTCGGCGAGCATGCGGATGCAGCGCTGCTCGATCTCGGCCGAGATCGGGTACTCGGCGTGGTCGATGAAGTT
>CAZIOS010000006.1:0-119012 GCA_964540905.1 uncultured Conexibacteraceae bacterium
GGACCTCGACGTCCTCGTAGGAGGCCTGGTTGCAGTGGACGACGACCTCGTCGCCCGGCTTCCAGCGGGTGACGCCCTCTCCGACCTTCCAGACGATCCCGGAGGCGTCGGAGCCGCCGATGTGGTGGCCGTACTCGGGATGGTCGCCGTAGCCGAAGACCGAGACCGGCTTGCCGAGCGCCGCCCAAACGTTGTTGAAGTTGACGCCAGCGGCCATCACCCGCACGATCACCTCGAAGGCGCCGGGCTCGGGGACCTCGATCTGCTCGAGCTGGAAGGCGTCCTTGGGCTCGCCCTCGCGCTCCTGGCGGATCACCCACGCCGCCATCGTCTCCGGCAGCGTTCCGGGCTCTACGTCCAGCTTCGAGATCGCACTGCTGTCAACGGCCAAGGGGTCCTCCGCGGATCGTCGGTGACGGGCCGGCGAATCCTAGATGAGAGCTCTGCGCCCGCGTCCTCAGGCGGCGTCGGAGGCGCTGCGGCGCATCTCTTCGCCGGTGACGCGGTAGCGCTCGGCGAGGTCGACGACGTCGTCCCGGGGCGGCTCGAGCTCCTTCAGGTTGGGCTCGATCGACTTGCTGGGAGCGAGTTCGCTCAGCGGTTTGACGACCTCCTGCCAGACCTGGCCGTGGGCCGTCACCATCGCCGCGCCGCCGTTGAACGCGGTCACGGACTCCCCCAGCTTCCTGCCCAGCTTCGCGTAGTTGTCGAGGAAGTTCGCCATCGCCTCGGCCATCGTGTAGCCGCGGCTGAGCAGCTCCTCGATGTGCTCCTCCTTGCGCTCGGCATGGCAGACCTCGGCCACGAGGATCATCGAGATCGCGAGCTGGGAGGGGGTGATGACGCAGACGCGATGCTCGTTGAAGAACTTCGTCGCGTCGAAGTCGTCGAGCGCGGCGAGGGCGTGCATGGCCCCCTCGATCGGCACGTACATGAAGGTGAGGCTGGGGCTGTGCTCCAGGCCCTTCCAGTAGTCCTTGCGGGCCAGCGCTTTCGCGTGGTCCCTCAATTTGCGCCCGAACTCCTTGAGCCGGTCGGGATCGCCGGCGGCGAGGGCCTCCGAGAGCCCGTTGAGGCCGGGGTCGTTGGCGAGTTTGGAGTCGATCGCGACCACCGGGTCGCCCAGTCGCACCACGAAGTCCACCCGCTGGCGCCCGCTCGCTTCCTGGGTGACCTGCTTGGAGAAGTCCCGCCCCTCCTCGAGCCCGAGCGAGATCAGCTGGTTGCGCAGCGCCAGCTCGCCGAACGCCCCGCGGCCCTGGGGGCTGGCGATCTGGCGCGTCCAGTCGAGCAGCGTGCTCTCGATCCGCTGGTTGCTGCTGGCTGCCTGAAGGGTGCTGTTGGCGAGCTCCTCCTGCTTCTCCTGAAACTGAACGATCGCCGCTTTCAGCTGTTTGATCTGGTCGGACTGATCGCCGACCAGCTGCCGGTCCTGTTTCTGCTCGTTGCGCAGCCGGGTCAGCTCCCCGTCCCGCTCCGCAACGATGCGCTTCTCGGCGATCAGCTGCTCCTCACGGCCTCGCATCTCGAGTCGGAGCTCGGTCAGCTCGCCCTCGAGGGACCCGGCCCGCTTTAGCTCTCCCTCGACCTCGGCGGCGCGGGCGCTCGCAGACTTGGCGGCAGCTGCCTTCTGCGCCGCGATCGCGACGGCAACACAGATGGCGACTACGCAAAGCAGGACGACGACGATCAACTGACTCACCTCATCTATCTATTCCGATTGGGTCAGACAGCGTCCCACTCGGGTCGGCGGCAACGGACTCGACGCGCCGCTTGATGAGTTGACCCGGCTATAGCCGGGTCAACTCATCAAGCGCGGTGTGCCGGCCGGGGGCGTGCCGGTTAGGGCAGGAGGATGTCGTTCTGGGAGGAGGCGCGGTACGGGCCGACGATCAGTTTGCCGGGGCGGGCGCTGGGGATGCCGGCGGCGGCGATCACGTAGGTGCCGGTCGGCAGCGCCGTCTGCAGGGTGCCGGGGCTGTGGGCGAGGACCGGGCCGGAGCTGGCGTCCTTGGGGCCGCGCAGCACCAGGCGCGAGTCGGTGGTCGTCTGGTTGGCGGCGACGAGGACGACGTTGAGCGGGGCGCGGGTCTTGATCGGCGGCTGCGCGTGGTTCTGGTTCTGCGGGATCTGCTGGGTGCGGTCGGGGCCGATGCCGATGCTGCCCGGCTGCACGGTCACCGCCCTGGGCGTGATCGTGATCGCGATCCGGCTCGGCGCCTGTGGCCGCGGCTCGTTGGGGTGGCTCTCGGCGCCGCAGCCGGCCGCGAGCAGGGCCAGCGCCAGCGCGCCGCTGACGCCGATCGCCGCAGCTTTTGGCGCTCGCCTGGCTCTCCCACGACCCATCGCGCTCGGAATCTAACCGAAGGGCAAGTCGACCACGCGAGCCGTAACGCCATCTTCACCTACGGCCAGCTCGGCGCCGGGCTCGGCCTCGCGACGCAGGATCGCCAGCCCGATCGCGCCGTGGGCGGGGGAGACGCAGGCGCCGCCGAGGCGGCCGACCTCCTTCTCGCCCAGCCGCAGCGCCGCGCCGGACGCGGCCGGGGCGCTCAGCCGCAGCCCTCGCAGGTGGCGGTTGGGGCGGCCCTTGTAGTGGAGGCGGGCGACCGTCTCCTGGCCGATGTAGCAGCCCTTGCTGAAGCTGACGGCGTCCTCGACGATCCCCGCCTCGGCCGGCATCGTCTCGGCGCCCATCTCGGCGCCGAAGCGCGGCCGGCCGCGCTCGATCCGCAGGATCTCCGCCGCCGCGGCGGCGACCTCGACCGCGCCGGCGGCGAGCAGCGCCTGGCGCAGGCGCTCCGCCTCGGCGCTGGCGACGATCAGGTCGATGCCTTCGGAGCTGCCGACGGCGAGGCACTCGACCCCGGCGACGCTGGTCGTTTCGCAGCTGTTCTCGGGCAGCGCCGGCAGGCCGGCGATCTCGACGCTGCGGGGACCGATCAGCGCCAGGATCGCCCGCTCCTCGGTCACGTCGGCGACCTCGACCTCGCGCCCGATCGAGTACATCGTCAGGTGCCGCAGCGCCGGCGCCAGCGCCACCGGCTCGAGGTCGAGCCAGATCTCGTCCTGGGCCGGCCGCAGCACCCGCATGTCGGCCTGCATGTGGCCCTTGCGGTCGAGCAGCGCCGCGTACTGGCCGTCGCCGACCGCCAGCGCCTCGACGTCGTTGGTCAGCTGCCCCTGCAGGTACTCGGCCGCGTCGGCGCCGCTGACCAGCAGCTTGCCCCGCTCGGAGCGATCCAGCAGGCCGCATTCCTCGCGCAGCTGCCGGTACTGGGCGTCCAGCTCGACGGTGGCCTGCTCGCTCATCGCCACTGATTCTAGGAAGCCGCGACCGCGGCCCCGCGCGGTCGTCTTTTGGATGTGTCAGATTCTGATTTGGATATGTCGAGATTTCTCCGGTCGCCGGAAACGCCGAGCGTCGCGCGGTGAAGCGGGAGCGCCGCGAGGCGACGGTCGAGGGCGTTCTCCCCGGCGAGGCCGCCGTCGCCGCCGCGGCGCGGCGCTCGCTTGACGGCCACAACCGCGGTCTCGGCCGCATCTGGCCCTTCCTCGGCCCGGCCTTCATCGCCGCCGTCGCCTACGTCGACCCCGGCAACTTCGCCACCAACGTCGCCGGCGGCGCCAGGTTCGGCTACCTGCTGCTCTGGGTCGTCCTCGCCGCCAACCTGATCGCGATGCTGGTCCAGGCGCAGTCGGCGAAGCTCGGGATCGCCACCGGCAGGAACCTGGCCGAGCTCTGCCGCGAGCGCTTCCCCCGCCGGGTCTCGATCGGCCTCTGGCTGCAGGCCGAGCTGGTGGCGATGGCGACCGACATCGCCGAGGTCGTCGGCGCCGCGCTCGGCCTCAACCTGCTCTTCGGCATCCCGCTCTTCCCGGCCGGGCTGATCGCCGGCGCCGGGGCCTTCGCGATCCTCGCCCTGCAGCAGCAGGGCTTCCGCCGGCTCGAGGCCGGGATCACGGTCCTGGTCGGCGTCGTCGTCGCCTCCTTTCTCTTCGAGCTGATCGACGCCAAGCCGCAGGCGAGCGAAATCGGCCGCCACCTCTTCGTCCCCGGCTTCGCCGGCACCGAGAGCATCCTGCTCGCCACCGGGATCATCGGCGCGACGGTGATGCCGCACGTCGTCTACCTGCACTCGGCGCTGACCCAGCGCCGCATCGTCGGCCGCGACGACGACGAGAAAAAGCGCATCCTCGGCTTCGAGAAGGTCGACGTCGTGATCGCCCTCTCGCTGGCCGGCGTCGTCAACCTGGCGATGATGACCGTTGCGGCCGCGCTCTTCCACGGCAGCGGCCTGACCGGCGTCGACTCGATCGAAGGCGCCTTCGAGGCGCTGCAGAGGCTGGTCTCGAACCGCGCCGCGACGGTCTTCGGCGTCGCCCTGCTCGCCTCCGGCTTCGCCTCCTCCTCGGTCGGGACGATGGCGGGGCAGGTGGTGATGCAGGGCTTCATCCGCCGCCGCATCCCGATCTTCCTGCGGCGGGCGCTGACCCTGGCGCCGGCGCTGCTGGTGCTGGCGCTCGGCATCGACCCGACCGACGCCCTGGTCGGCAGCCAGGTCGTCCTCTCCTTCGGCATCCCCTTCGCCCTGGTCCCCCTCCTCCTGATCGCCAGCCGCCGCGAGGTGATGGGAGCGCTCGTCAACCCGCCCTGGCTGACCACTCTCGCCGGCGCGATTGCCGCCCTGATCATCGCCCTGAACGTCTTTCTCCTGCAGCAGGTCTTCTTCGGCTGAGGCGGGCAGGTACGCTTGCGGCGATGAGCTTGGCTGCGGACTTTCAGCAGATTCTCGAGGCACTGCCGCCGGACTGGACCGACCTCGAGGTCGACCTGCGGATCGACGACGAGAGCCGCTACGTCGACACCGCGGTGGCGCTGAGCCAGGTCAATGCCCAGGTCTATGAGCGCCCGCGGGCGGGTTGGCACTGGCGGCTGTTGGTCGCCCACAGCTTCGGCCACGCCGCCGCGGCGGAGACGGTCGGGGGCGTGCTCGCCAAGCTCGACGGCGACGGCGTCAGCGGCGAGATGCGGGTCGCCGAGGTGCGCGAGGGGCGCTCCGAGGTCGTGCAGATGTGGGGCCGGCCCGAGAGCGTGCGCGAAGAGTTCCGCCAGCGCCGCGCCAACTGAGCCGGGCGATGGCCCGGGTCCTCAGCATCTCCGGCGACCTGATGCTGGCCAGCAGGGTCGACGCGACGCTCACCGCCGCCGGGCACCACGTGATCCTCGCGCGCTCGCTGGAGGAGGCGACCCCCGACGGCGCCGAGCTCGTGGTCGCCGACCTCGAAGGACAGGACCCGGGGGCTCTGGCGGCGCTCGACGCCCCCGTCCTCGGCTACTACTCCCACGTCGACGCCGAGACCCGCGCCGCCGCCGAGGCGGCCGGGGTCGACCTGGTCGTCCCGCGCTCGCGGCTGGCGCGCGAACTGCCGGCGCTTGCAGAGCGGTTGCTCAGGGGCTGAGCGGGGTGAGCCTCTGCGGACGCCCTTCGGGCTGAGCGTCCGCAGAGGCTCACCCCGCTCAGCCGCCCAGATCGAAGGCTTTGTTCACCTCTAGCTGGTGTTTCAAGAGGCCGTGTCGTAGGTCCCAGGCGGCCCATTCCCTGAGGATCCGTGGGTCGAAGGGCTTCGGGTGCAGGTCGGGGAGGAGGACCTTTAGCTGCGCCGCCTGTTCGGGGCGCTGCAGCGCCGGGTCGGCGGCGAGCAGGTCGCCGAGGGCCGCCTGCGGGTCGCGCTCGGCGAAGGCGTAGCCGCGGCGGGTGGCGTCGATCACCGCCTTGACCAGGGCGGGATCGCTTTCCAGCGTACGGCGCGAGGTGGTCAGGACCAGCTCCGGATAGGGCGGAGCGCCGTAGCGATCGACCTTGAAGATCCGCACCGGGATGCCGCGGCGGCGCAGCGTCACCCCCTCGGCGTTCCAGAAGCCGGTCACCGCGTCGACCTTGCCGGCGGCGAGTGAGGCGACGGCGTCGAAGCCGATCGTCACCCTGTCGACCAGGGCGGGGTCGCCGCCGTCGGCGCTGACCTCGGAGTCGACCACCGCTTCGTCGGAGGGCAGCCCGGTGACGCCGACCGTGTGGTGCTGGAGATCGCGCGGGCTGCGCACCGGGCCGTCGCCGCGGGCGATCACCGCCGCCAGCGGCCGCTGCACGATCGGCATCAGCCCGACCAGGTCGAGGCCGCGCTCGCGGGCGATCCCGAGGTCGGTGATGTCGAGGATCGCGAAGTCGGTGCGGCCGGCGGCGAGCAGCTTCGGGGCGTCGGTCGATTCGCCCGGCTGCTGGATCTTCAGGTCGACGCCGGCGTCGCGGTAGAAGCCCTGCGCCTGCGCCGCGTAGATCCCGGAGTGGACGGCGTTGGGGGTGAAATCGAGCACCAGGCTCGCGCCTTTCGGCGCGCCCGGTTCCGCGCCGCCTCCGCCGCAACCGGCGGCGCCGGCGAGCAGCAGGACGGCCGCCAGCAGCGCGACAGCTCGTCTCATTCGAGTGCGAACTTAATTCATTGAGCAAATCTGGGTAGACTGCCGCCGCTTACCGGATTGACGGGAAACCAGAGGAGGAGAAGTGCAGGAACGAGGTCTAGCCGCATATCTTGCTGAGTTGATCGGCACGCTCTTGCTGGTCTTTTTCATCACCAGCGTCGTCGTGCTCTTCGTGTCCACCGGGAGCCAGGCCCAGTTCGGCTCGGACTTCGCGGTGATCGGTCTCGTCCACGCATTTCTGCTGTTCGGGTTGATCGTCATGTTCGGCGTCGTCAGTGGCGGGCATTTCAACCCGGCCGTGACGCTTGCCGCCGCGGCGATCAAACGGATCGCGCCGCTGGACGCGGTGATCTACATCCTTGCCCAGCTCTCCGGCGGCGTCCTCGGCGCCCTGCTGACCAAGAGCCTGCTGCTCGACGAGGGTCGCGCCACCCATTACGGCGCTCCCGCGGTCAGCGGTCTGCTGGCCGGCAACTTCGCCGGGGCGGTGGTCGAGGCGATCGGGACCTTCTGCCTGGTCCTGGTGGTCCTCGCCGCGGTCTACTCGAAGAAGAGCCTCAAGGACTGGGCGCCGCTGGCGATCGGCACCACCCTGGGTTTCATCGTCATGGTCGGCGGGCCGCTGACCGGCGGCTCCTTCAACCCGGCCCGCTGGTTCGGCCCGGCTCTCGTCGCCAACTCCTGGGGCGGCGTCTGGCCCTACCTGGCCGGCCCGATCGTCGGCTCGCTGCTGGCCGCAGCGGTCTTCCTCTTCGTGCTGGAGAAGGGCGGGGTCGCCCCGACCGAACCGCCGGAGCGCAGCAAGGTCCCGGCCCCGAAGAAGCCGGAGTCCAAGCCCGAGCCCAAGAAGCCCGAGCCGCCCGCCCCGAAAGCGGAGCCGGCCAGCTAGGTCCGGCAGTCGAAAACCGCCGGGCCAGCCGGCTCGGCGGTTGCAGTAGCTTGGGCAGCGTGCGAAGGGTCACCTTCTCCCGCAACTACACGCTCTCGCTTTCCCGCAGCTGCCAGTGCTACTGCAAGTACTGCGCTTTCGCCACCCACCAGGCGCACATCCACGCCCCGGAGGAGGTCGAGCGCCAGCTCGACCAGGCGCAGCGGCGCAACGCCAAGGAGCTGCTCGTCCTCACCGGCGAGCGGCCCGAGGTCAACCCTCTGGTGGCGGCGCGGCTCTCCGCCTGGGGCCACGACGATTTCACGTCTTATGTCGTCTGGGCTTGTGAGCGAGCTCTGGAGCGCGGCATCCTGCCGCACACGAATCTCGGCGTCCTCGACCGCTCCGACCTTGCCCGGTTGCGCGAGGTGACTGCCTCCCAGGGCCTGATGTTGGAGTCCGTCTCCGAGCGGCTGATGGACACCGTCCACGCCGGCTCTCCGACCAAGCACCCGTCCCAACGCCTGGCCACGATCGAGGCCGCCGGCGAGCTGAAGATCCCGTTCACGAGCGGGATCCTGGTCGGCATTGGCGAGACCGAGGACGAGCGCACCGAATCCCTGGAGGCACTCGCGGCCCTCCACGAGCGCTACGGACACCTGCAAGAGGTGATCCTTCAGAACTTCGTGCCCCATCCTCGCTACTACGGGGCTGAGGTGGGTGAGATCGCCGACGAGGCCTCCCGCAAGCGCTGGACGGACGGAGGGGGCTCCCCTGATGGAGCCTCCCCATCTGTTGCTCCAGCAGGGGAGTCCCCTCCGTCCCCTCCACCCATGCCGGATTGGGCGAGCTCGGTCGGTATTGACGAGATCAAACGGCTGATTGAAGAGTGCAAACGGCTGATGCCGGACGTCGGGGTGCAGGTGCCGCCGAATCTGTCGGACTGGTGGCCGGAGCTGGTGGAGGCGGGTGCCACCGATCTTGGTGGGCTGTCCGCGAATGGGGATCACATCTCGCCGGAGGAGCCGTTCCCGAGCCCGCACCAGGTGCGCAAGGAGCTGACGCCGCGGGGGTACGCGTTGACCGAGCGGCTCTGCGTCTACCCGCAGTACATGGACCCGGAGTGGATGGAGCAGGGTGTGCTGGATGTGGTCAAGCTGAAGTACTGGAGCTTCATTCCGCGCCGGGGGTCCGGCCGGCGCTCGGAAGAGAGGCTCGAAGCCGGTCTCAGCGAGCGGGCGATCGTGAAGGGGCGCGAGGGGGAGGAGCTGAGCGAGGACGAGCTGACGGCGCTCTTCTCGGAGACGCGGCCGGAGGTCGTCGAGGAGATGCGGGTCGCCGCCGACGAGCTGCGGGCGGAGCTGGCGGGGGAGCGGGCGACGTTCGTCGTCAACCGCAACATCAACTTCACCAACATCTGCGTCGTCGGCTGCGCCTTCTGCGGCTTCGGCCAGGGCCGGCGCTCGCCCGACGCCTACGAGGTCTCCGAGGCGGACTTCGCGGCGCGGATCGCCGAGGCGGTCGAGTTCGGTGCCACCGAGCTCTGCATGCAGGGCGGCATCCACCCCGACCTGACCCTGGAGGAGTACGGCAAATGGCTGCGCCTGGCCAAGGACGTGGCGCCGCAGCTGCACCTGCACGCCTACTCGCCGATGGAGGTCCACTACATGTGCGAGCGCTCGGGCAAGCGGCCGGAGCAGGTCTTCGAGTACCTGCTCGAGTGCGGCCTCGGCTCGACCCCCGGCACCGCCGCCGAGGTGCTCGACGACGGCGTCCGCCAGCGGATCTCGCCGAACAAGCTGCCGGCCGAGCGCTGGGTCGAGATCGTCGAAGCCGCGCACCGGGCCGGGCTGCGCTCGACCTCGACGGTGATGTTCGGCCACATCGAGGAGCCGCGCGAGCTGGCCCGCCACATGCGCGTCGTCCGCGCCCTGCAGGAGCGCACCGGCGGCATCACCGAGTTCGTCCCGCTCAGCTTCATCCCCTTCAACACGATGCTCGGCCGCACCCACGGGATCGAGGAGATCGCGATGGCCGACAACCTCCGCCACACCGCCGCCTTCCGGCTGGCACTGGGGAGGACGATTCGCAACCTGCAGGCGAGCTGGGTGAAGATGGGCCTGGAGGGGGCGACCGAGTCGCTGCGCTGGGGGGTCAACGACCTCGGCGGCACCCTGATGGAGGAGAACATCTCCCGCATGGCCGGCTCCCAGCACGGGGTGCGGCTGGAGCCCGAGCAGCTGATCGCCGCCGCCCGCGCCGCCGGCCGCGAGCCGGCGCAGCGGACGACGCTCTACGAGATCGTCGAGACCTACGAGACGGCTCAGCCGGTCTAGCCGATGCGGGCGATGGTGCTCGAGCGGCAGCGCCAGGCCCTGGTCGAGCGCGAGCTGCCCGACCCCGAGCCCGGGCCCGGCCAGGTCCTGATCGCGGTCGACGCCTGCGGCGTCTGCCGCACCGACCTCCACATCCTCGACGGCGAGCTCAGCGAGCCGAAGCTGCCGCTCGTCCCCGGCCACCAGATCGTCGGCACCATCGCCGCCGCGGGGGAGGGGGCCGAGCGCTTCGCCCACGGCGCGCGGGTCGGCGTCCCCTGGCTCGGCTGGACCGACGGCGATTGCCACTACTGCCGCTCCGGCCGCGAGAACCTCTGCGACCGCGCGAAGTTCACCGGCTACGACCTCGACGGCGGCTACGCCGAGCTGACGGTCGCCGACGAGCGCTTCTGCTTCCCGATTCCCGCTGGCTATCCGGACGATCAGGCGGCGCCGCTGCTCTGCGCCGGGCTGATCGGCTACCGGGCGCTGCGGCTGGTCGGCGAGGCGGAGCGGATCGGCTTCTACGGCTTCGGCGCCTCCGCCCACATCCTCTGCCAGCTCGCCGTCCACGAAGGGCGCCGCGTCTTCGCCTTCACCCGCGAGGGCGACGAGGAGACCCAGGCCTTCGCCCGCCGGCTCGGCGCCGAGTGGGCCGGCTCCTCCGAGCAGGCGCCGCCGGAGCGGCTCGACGGGGCGATCGTCTTCGCCGCGGTCGGGGCGCTGATGCCGGCGGCGCTGCGGGCCAGCGCCAAGGGCGCCCGGGTGATCAGCGCCGGCATCCACATGAGCGACATCCCCTCCTTCCCCTATGCCGACCTCTGGCAGGAGCGCAGCCTCGGCTCGGTCGCCAACCTGACCCGCCGCGACGGCGAGGAGTTCATGGCCCTGGCGCCGGCGGTGCCGGTGCGGACCGAGATCACGGCGTACCCGCTGGCGGCGGCGAACCAGGCGCTCGAGGACCTCCGCAACGGCGCCTTCGGCGGCGCCGCCGTGCTCGAGGTCGGCCCCGCTTAGCCCTCGCCCGACCGGGTAGCTGTGGGGAGACAGCGAACGACAGCGAGCGAAGGGAACACGATGAGCGATGGTGTGAGCAATGCCGACGACGCCAAGGGGCGCCTGAAGGAAGCGGCCGGCGACATCTCCGGCGATGACGGCTTGAAGCGGGAGGGAAAGGTCGACAAGGCCACCGGCAAGGCCAAGGAGGCCGTCGAGAACGCGGCCGACAAGGTCAAGGACGCCCTCAAGCGGGACTGACCTCAGCGGAAGAGGTCGTCCTCGCGGGGGCGGCGGAGGGCGGCGGCGCCGGGGCCGTCGGCGGCGGTGACGAAGCGCGCGAGGCCGCGGACGACGATCGCGGGGACGCCGCTGTCCTTGCCGCGCACCAGGTCGGCCGCCGCCGCCGCCTCGTCGGCGATCGCGATCAGCGTCGCCTCCAACTCCCGGCCGCTTGCGTCCTGCCGTCCCCGCCAATCGTCCAACGGCGCCAGCCCCGCGCACCCAATCGCCACCTCCACCTGCCCCAAGCGCCAGGCCCGCCCGAAGCTGTCGCTGATAACCACCGCGACCCTGGCGGCGATTTCGTCCCTGATTCGACGTGCGGAGGCATCGGGGTCCTCCGGCAGCAGGCAGACGGTGTCGGGCTCGGGCAGGTTGGAGCTGTCGATGCCGGCGTTGGCGCAGACGAAGCCGTGCCGGGTCTCGACGACGAGGACGCCGCGCTCGGCCCGCAGCACCTCGGCGCTCTCCTCCAGCACCAGCTCGACCAGCGCCGGCTCGCGGCCGAGCACGGCGGCGAGGCGCCGCGCCTCGGCCCCCGGCAGCACCGAGGAGAGCCGGCGCACCCGTCCCTCGGCCTTGGAGACGATCTTCTGCGAGATCACGACGACGTCGCCATCGGCGAGCTCGGCCCGCGCCGCGATCAGCTCGCCGACCGGCATCCCCGCCTCGACCTCGGGCAGCCCGGCGACCGCGCGGACCGTCAACTCGCTCATATCCCCAGCGCTTTGGCGGTGCGCCGGGCGCCGCCGCCGCCCGCCTCGAGCGCCCGGGTCAGCGCGATCACGTCGGCCGGGGTGTCGAGGTCGAGCCCGAGCGAGGCCAGCTCCTCGACCCCGAAGGGGATCCCGGCCGCGCGCGCGGCGGCGACGTGGCGGGCGCAGCTGCCCTCGCCGAAGGCGGGGACGATCGCTCCGGGCGGGCTCAATACCAGCGCGTTGGTGCCTGTCCCGTGGCGGTCGGGGACGATCCCGACGTAGGGTTCGGGGACCCCGGTCAGCAGCCGGTCGAGCTCGTGCGGGTCCAGCAGCGGGCAGTCGCCGGCGAGCAGGACGACGCAGCCCTCGTCCTCGACCTCGGCCCGGGCGATCCCGGCCAGCGCCGCCTCGACGTGGCCGGCGTCGGCGGGGTCGGGGACGACCTCGGCGCCGGCCGCGGCGGCGAGCTCCTGCGCGGCCGGATCACCGCTGACGACGATCGTCCGCTCCACCGTGCGGGCGGCGCCGATCGCCTCCAGCACGTCGGCGACCATCGCCGCCGCCAGCGCCCGCCGCCGCTCGTCGTCGATCCCCGCCGCCAGCCGCCGCTTGGCGGCATCGAAGCGCTTGACCGGGAGGATCGCGGTCGCCATCAGCGCCCGGCGAGGGTCTCGGCGTAGTCGAGGACGATGCGGGCGAGCCGGGCGCGGCCGCTGGCGCCCTCCATCAGCGTCGCCGCCGCCAGCGTCGCGACCTCGGCCGGCGCCGGCTCGGGGTCGCCCTCGTCGACGACCATGCCGTCGATCAGCCCGGCGTAGAGCGAGGCGACCCCGCTCGCGTTCAGGGGCCGGCCGATCGCCGCCATGAAGTTGTTGGTCGGGCCCTTGACGATCTCGCCGCCGACGTAGGGGCTGACCGCGACGACCGGCGCCGGCGCCGCCGCGATCGCCTCGCGCATGCCGGGCACGGCGAGGATCGGGCCGATGCTGATCACCGGGTTGGAGGGACCGATCACGATCGCCTCGGCCAGCCGCAGCGCCTCCAGCACCTCGCGGCTCGGCTCGGCGCTCTCGATCCCCTCGAGCTCGACCCCGACCACCGCCGGCTCGGCGTGGTCGACGATCAGGTACTCCTGCAGGTCGCGGCGGCCGGCGGCGGTCAGGACCTTGGTCCGGACCGGGGCGTCGGACATCGGCAGCACCCGTGCCGCAACCCCGAGGCCGCGGGCGATCTGCGCCTGGGCGTCGGTCTGGCGGCCGCCGTCGGCGAGGAACTGGCGCCGGTAGAGGCAGGCGGCGAGGTCGCGGTCGGAGAGACCGAACCAGCTCGGGGCGCCGAGCCGCTGCAGCCGTTCGAAGACGGTGAAGCCGTCCTCGCGGATCCCCCAGCCGCGCTCCTCGTCGATTTCGCCGCTGAGCCAGTAAGTGATCAGGTCCGGGTCGGGGGAGACGTGGACGCCGAGCGCCTCGACGTCGTCGCCGGTGTTGGCGATCACCGTCAGCTCGCCGCCGACCTCCTCCTGGATGCCGGCGCCGAGCTTGGCGCCGCCGGTGCCGCCGGCGAGGAGGACGACCCGCATCCGCCGCCTAGCCCCAGTGGTCGGCGTCGGGCAAACCGGTGAGGCGGATGCCGGCGTGCACCTTGTAGCGGCTGTTGACCGAGATCAGCATCGGCGTCAGCTGCTCGACGATCCGGGCCATCTCCAGCGGCCCGGCGTTGACCGCGCGCAGGCCGGGGATCAGCTCGATCAGCCGCGCCACCCGCGCCTTGTCGGCCTTGCGGTCGCCGCAGACCAGCACGTCCTCGCCCAGCTCGGCGTCCGCGTCGGCGAGGGTGGGGGCGCCGACCGTGTGCAGGGCGGCGACGACGGTGACGCCCTCGGGGACCATCTCCTGCGCCTGCTGGGCGGCCGAGCCCTGCCAGACGCCGAGCGAGCGCGTCGCCTTGCCGCTGACCGCGGCGGCGAGCGGCACCGTGCAGTCGCAGAGGATCTGGCCCGGGCGCAGCGCCTCGCGCAGGTTGTTGAGGTTCTCCGATTGGGCGCGGAAGGGGACGGTGAGGAAGACGACCTCGGCGGCGGCGGCCGCGGCGCCGTTCTCGAGCCCGGTCACGTCGGCGCCGGGGACCGCCGCCCGCAGCTTCGCCGCCGCCTCCTCGGCCCGCTTGGCCGAGCGCGAGCCGAGCACGACCGCGGCGCCGGCGCGCGCCCAGCGCGTCGCCAGGCCGGCGCCGAGGGCGCCGGTGCCGCCGATGATCGGGATCGGTTCGGGTCCAGGCACGGGCGCGCCAGTCTATGCTCATCGACCTATGAGGCTGGAGGGACGCAGGGCACTCGTGACCGGTGGCGCTAGCGGCATCGGCGCCGCGATCGCCGCCCGGCTCGCCGCCGAGGGCGCCGAGGTCTGGGTCGGCGACGTCGACCTCCACGGCGCCGAGAAGGTCGCGGGCGAGATCGCCGGCCACGCGCTCGAGCTCGACGTCACCGACCTCGAGTCGGCCCAGGCGGCGGTCGCCGCCGCCGGCACCCTCGACGTCCTCGTCAACAACGCCGGCACCGACGAGTTCGGCTTCTTCACCCAGACCACGCCGGAGCAGTGGCAGAAGGTGCTGGCGGTCAACCTCGTCGGCGTCCTCAACTGCACCGCGGCGGCGCTGCCGGGAATGCAGGGCGCCGGCTACGGCCGCATCGTCAGCATCTCCTCCGAGGCGGGCCGGGTCGGCTCCAAGGGCTCGGCCGTCTACTCCGCCGCCAAGGGTGGCGTGATCGCCTTCATGAAGGTGATCGCCCGCGAGAACGGCCGCTACGGCGTCACCGCCAACGCGATCGCCCCCGGCCCGATCGAGACGCCGCTGCTGATGGGCGCCAAGCAGCTGGGGGAGATCGGCGAGCGACTGATCGAGAACATGAAGTCCCAGACCCAGCTTGGCCGCCTCGGCCAGCCCGACGAGGTCGCCGCCGCCGTCGCCTTCCTCGCCTCCGACGACGCCACCTACGTCACCGGCGAGACCCTAGGCGTCTCCGGCGGCCTCGGCATGGTCTAACCCAAGCCCACCCACCTCGGCCGGCCGCCGCCACCCGGGGGAGACTCCGCGCGCTCGATGACTTAACCCGGCTATGACCGGGTCGATCCATCGAGCGATGCCACGGGGTGCCGGGCGCTCGGCGCGGGCCTGGGCGATGGCGGAATCTCAGCACGGGGTCGTGCTGCGGGGGCAGCTCCTGGCGCTCGGCTTCAGTCGCCATGCCATCGACCACCGCGTCGCCAGGGGCCGCCTGCATCCGGTTGGGCACGGCGTCTATGCCGTAGGGCGCGCCGGCCTCACGCGGCACGGGCAATGGATGGCCGCGGTCCTTTCCTGCGGACCCGGAGCGGTGCTGAGTCACGACAGCGCGGCGGCACTGCTGGGGATTAGGCCGGACGACGGTGGCGATATCGAGGTAACGATCCGGTCGGGGTCTCCGCGCCGCCGACCCGGCATCCGCGTTCACCGGCGGCCGGCCATGCGCTGGCAGGAGGTGGGGACCCGCCATCGCATCCCGGTCACCGGCCCGGCGCAGACGCTGATCGATCTCGCCACCCGACTCGGCCGGCTCGATCTGGAGCGGGCGGTGAGCGAGGCGGACCGGCTGGGGCTGATCACCCCACCCGCGCTGCGCCGGGCGCTCGACGCCCACGCTGGCGAGCCCGGGGTGCGGACGTTGCGGACGCGGCTCGACCGCCGCACCTTTCGCCTCACTCGCTCGAAGTTGGAGCAGCGCTTCCTGCCTCTGGCCAAGCGGGCGGGCCTGCCGGTGCCGAAGACCAAACAGTGGGTCAACGGGTTCGAGGTCGACTTCTACTGGCCCGCGCTGGGCCTCGTGGTCGAGAGCGACGGCCTCACCTACCACCGCACCCCGGCCCAGCAGGCGCAGGATCGCCGCCGCGACCAGGCGCACACCGCCGCCGGCATGACGCCGCTGCGCTTCACCCACGAGCAGGTGCGCTACGAGCCGGCCCACGTGCTGGCGATCCTCACCGCGGTGGCGCCGCGGCTGCTTGCCGCGGCCGCGGCCGCGGGCCGGGGAGCGGCGACGGCCGATCCATAAGCTTGGGTGCATGACCGAGCTTCCAGCCAGCGTCCGCATCCGCGAGGTCGGTCCCCGCGACGGCTTCCAGAACGAGCCGGAGACGATCGCCACCGCCGACAAGGTGCGGCTGATCGACCTGCTCTCGGCGAGCGGGCTGCGGCGGATCGAGGTCACCTCCTTCGTCCGCCCCGAGGTGATCCCGCAGCTCGCCGACGCCGCCGAGGTGCTGGCCGCGGTCCAGCGCCGCGAGGGCGTCGCCTTCTCGGTCCTGATCCCGAACCGGCGCGGGCTCGAGCGGGCGCTGGAGATGCGCGAGCGCTTCGACGAGATCAGCGTCTTCCTCTCCGCCTCGGAGACCCACAACCGGCGCAATGTCAACCGCTCGGTCGAGGAGTCGCTCGCCGGGTTGGAGGAGACGCTGGCGAGTGCCCGCGAGGCGGGGCTGCGCTGCGAGGGCGTGATCTCGACCTCCTTCGGCTGCCCCTACGAGGGCGAGGTGGCGCCCGAGCGCGTCTTCGCGATCGCCGAGCGCCTCGCCGCCGCCGGCTGCGCCGAGGTCGCCTTCGGCGACACCACCGGGATGGCCAACCCGCGCCAGGTCGACGGCTTCTTCGCCGCCGCCCGCGAGCGCCTCGCCGGGGTCGAGCTGACCGCCCACTTCCACAACACTCGCGGCCAGGGCCTCGCCAACCTGCTGGCGGCGCTGGAGCAGGGGGTCGAGTCCTTCGAGTCGAGCTTCGGCGAGCTCGGCGGCTGCCCGGTGCCGCCCGGCTCGACCGGCAACGTCTCGACCGAGGACGCCGTCTCGATGCTGCACGAGATGGGGGTCGCGACCGGGATCGACCTGCCGCGGCTGCTCGCCGCCTCGGGCGCCGCCCAGGAGGTGCTCGGCCGCCCGCTCGGCGCCCACGTGCTGCGCGCCGGCCCCGTCGAGTGGCATCCCGCCCCCGCCGAATAGGCTGCGGCCCGTGACCGAGTTCGCCCAGGCCCTCGAGGCCGCCCTCTCCGGCGGCCCCCAGCGCCACCACGAGAAGACCGCCGAGCAGGGCAAGCTGCCGGTGCGCGAGCGGGTCGAGCGCCTGGTCGACTCCGGCTCCTTCGCCGAGGAGGGGATGCTGGCGAACTGGGACCGGGAGGGGCTCGGCGCCGACGGCGTCCTCACCGGCCTCGCCACGATCGACGGCCGCCGCGTCGCCCTGATGGCCAACGACCCAACGGTCAAGGCCGGCTCCTGGGGGCCGAAGACGGTCGAGAAGATCCTCCGCGTGCAGGAGCGGGCGCTGAGCCTGCAAGTGCCGCTCGTCTACCTGGTCGACTCGGCCGGGGCGCGGATCACCGACCAGGTGCAGATGTTCCCCGGCCGCCGCGGCGCCGGGCGGATCTTCCACAACGAGGTGCGGCTCTCCGGCCAGGTGCCGCAGATCTGCCTGCTGTTCGGGCCCAGCGCCGCCGGCGGCGCCTACATCCCCGCCTTCTGCGACGTCGTCGTCATGCGCGAGGGCAACGCCTCGATGTACCTGGGCTCGCCGCGGATGGCGGAGATGGTGATCGGCGAGCAGGTGACGCTGGAGGAGATGGGCGGGGCGAAGATGCACACCGGGGTCTCCGGCTGCGGCCACTTCCTGGTCAAGAGCGACGAGGAGGCGATCGACCTCGCCAAGCGCTACCTCTCCTATATGCCGACCAGCTGGCGCCAGGGGCCGCCGGCGGCGGCGGCGCCGGTGGCACCGTCCTCGCAGGCGGCGATCGCCGAGATCGTCCCCGCCGACGAGAACCAGCCCTTCGACATGCGCGAGGTGCTCGAGGTCCTGCTCGACGGCGACAGCTTCCTCGAGGTCCACAAGCGCTGGGCGAAGGAGCTGATCGTCGGCTACGGCCGGCTCGACGGCCGCGTCGTCGGCGTCGTCGCCAACCAGCCGCGCCAGAAAGGCGGCGTCCTCTTCGTCGACTCCGCCGACAAGGCCGCCCGCTTCATCCAGACCTGCAACGCCTTCAACGTGCCGCTGCTGTTCCTCGCCGACGTCCCCGGCTTCATGATCGGCACCGCGGTCGAGCGCCAGGGGATCATCCGCCACGGCGCCAAGATGATCAGCGCCGTCTCCGAGGCGACGGTGCCGAAGCTCTCGGTGATCGTCCGCAAGGCCTACGGGGCGGGGCTCTACGCGATGGCCGGGCCCGCCTTCGAGCCCGATTGCTGCATCGCCCTGCCGAGCGCCTCGATCGCGGTGATGGGCCCGCAGGCCGCCGTCAACGCCGTCTTCTACAACCAGATCCAGGCGATCTCCGACGCGGCCGAGCGCGAGCGCTTCGTCGCCGCCAAGCGCGAGGAGTACGCCGCCGACATCGACATCCTCCACCTCGCCTCGGAGCTGGTCGTCGACGCCGTGGTCGAGCCCGGCGAGCTGCGGGCGGAGCTGATCCGCCGCTTCGCCCACGCCGCCGGCAAGGACCGCTCCTTCGCCGCGCGCCGCAACCCGGTCACGCCCGCTTAGCGGCCCTTTACGCCAACCTCGCTACCGTTCCGGGGTGGCCAAGAGCTACAAGACCCCGCTTTTCGCCTGGCTCGCCTGTGCCGGCGCGACGGCGCTGCTGGCGCTCATCGCCTATGGCTCCGATGCCTTCCAGCGCCAAGACGCGAACCTGCTCGCCCGGTTCATCGCCCACCGCGACTCCGAGGTCGGCTCGCTGGCAGCCGGCTGCGCCCATCTCGGCGACCCGGTGCCGATCTTGCTGATGCTGGCCCTCGCCTGCGCGATCGCGCTGCAGCGCAACCGCCCGCTCGACGCCGCCGCGGCGATCGCGGTGGTCGCCGGGGCCAACGTCACCGCTCAGCTGCTGAAGGTCCTGCTCACCCATCCGCGCTTCCAGCCTGTCCTCGGCGCCAACCAGCTCGACGCGACCTCGTTCCCCAGTGGCCATGTCGCTGCCGTGACCTCGATCGCGATCGCCTTCGCGTTCGTCGTACCGCGCGGCGCGCGGTCGCTGGTCGCGGTGCTGGGCGTCTGCCTCGTCGCCGCGGTTTCCTCTGGCGTCCTGGTTCTGGCCTGGCACGCCCCGAGCGACGTGCTGGGTGGGATCCTCGTCGCCGCCGGCTGGGGCTTCGCGGTGCTGGCGGTCCTGCGCTTCGCCGAGACGCCGGCGCCGCAGCAGCCGCAGCCGCCGCCCGCGCCTCAGTTCCCGAGGCGGGCGCCCATCGCCACGAAGTAGTCCAGCGCCGCCGGGTTCCCCAGCGAGTCGCGGCTGACCGCCTGCTCGACCGGGGTCCCCATCAGGATCCGCTTCACCGGCACCTCCAGGACCTTGCCGGAGAGCGTGCGCGGGACCGCGGCGATCGCGAAGACCTCGTCCGGCACGTGGCGGGGCGAGCAGCGCTCGCGGACCCGCTTGGCGATCTCCCGGGTCAGCTCGTCGTCGAGCGCGACCCCCTCGCGCAGGACCACGAACAGCGGCATCCAGCCCTCGGTCCCCGGTTTGGGGACGTCGACGACGAGGGCGTCGACGATCGCGTCGATCGAGAGCACGGCGCGGTAGATCTCGCTGGTCCCCATGCGGATCCCGGAGCGGTTGATGGTCGAGTCCGAGCGGCCGTAGATCACCGCCGTCCCACGCGAGGTGATTTCGATCCAGTCGCCGTGGCGCCAGACCCCGGGGAACATCTCGAAGTAGCTGGCGCGGTAGCGGGAGCCGTCCTCGTCGCCCCAGAGGTAGAGCGGCATCGAGGGCATCGGCTCGGTCACGACCAGCTCGCCGACCTCGTCGACCACGGCGTTGCCGTCCTCGTCCCAGGCCTCGACCGCGGCCCCCAGCGCCCGGCCCTGCAGCTCGCCGCGGTAGACCGGCAGCAGCGAGACGCCGCCGACGAAGGCGGTGCAGAGGTCGGTGCCGCCGCTGGTCGAGAACAGCCAGGTGTCGCCGCCGAGCTGCTCGTAGATCCAGTCGAAGCCCTCCGGCGCCAGCGGCGAGCCGGTCGAGCCGACCGCCTTCAGGGCGGCGAGGTCGCGGCCCGCGCCGGGCACGGTCCCGGCCTTCATGCAGGCGGCGATGTAGGAGGCGCTGGTGCCGAACATCGTCACCTTGGCGGCGGCGGCGAGGTCCCAGAGCACGCCCATGTCGGGGTGGCCGGGATTGCCGTCGTAGAGCACGATCGCCGCCTCGGTGAGGAGGCCGGAGACGAGGAAGTTCCACATCATCCAGCCGGTCGTGGTGAACCAGAAGAGGCGGTCGCCGGGGTGGGAGTCGACGTGGAGGTGGAGCTTCTTCAGGTGCTCGAGCAGGATCCCGCCCTGGCCCTGGACGATCGCCTTCGGCAGCCCGGTGGTGCCGGAGGAGTAGAGGACCCAGAGCGGGTGGTCGAAGGGGACGCGCTCGAAGCTGAGCTCGGCGCCTTCTCCCGCGGCCAGCAGCTCGTCCCAGCGCATCGTCTTGTCGAGGGCGCCGAGATCGGGGTCGGAGTCGAGGTAGGGGAGGACGACGGTGCGGGCCAGGGTCGGCATCGCCTCCTGCAGGCGGGCGATCGTCTCGCGGCGGTCGAAGTCCTTGCCGCCGTAGCGGTAGCCGTCGACCGCGAACAGGACCTTGGGCTCGATCTGGGCGAAGCGGTCGATCACGCTGGCGGGGCCGAAGTCGGGCGAGCAGGAGGACCAGATCGCGCCCAGCGAGGCGCTGGCGAGGAAGGCGACGATCGCCTCGGGGATGTTCGGCAGGTAGGCGACGACGCGGTCGCCGCGGCCGACCCCGAGCTGGCGCAGGCCGGCGGCGGCGGCGGCCACCTGGGCACTCAGCTCACCCCAGCTGATCTCGCCCAGCGGCCGCCGCTCGGAGGCGTGCAGGATCGCCGTCGCCGCCTCGTCCTTGCCGGCGAAGGCGTGCTCGGCGTAGTTGAGCGAGGTCTGGGGGAACCAGCGCGCGCCCGGCATCTGGCGCGAGGGGAGGACGGGGGAGGGGTCGCCGTCGGCCTGGACCCCGAAGAAGTCCCAGATCGCCGCCCAGAAGCCGTCGAGGTCGTCGACCGACCAGCGCCAGAGCTCGTCGTAGCCGGCGAAGCGCAGGTCGCGCTCGCGGGCGAGCCAGTGCATGAACTCGGTCAGCCGCGAGCGCTCGACCAGCTCGGCGGAGGGGGTCCAGAGCGGGGTGGGGTCGCTCACGCCGTGGCGGGGCCGGCGGGCGCGCGCTCGCGCTCCAGCTCGTGCGGGTCGTGGGCGCAGAAGAGCGAGACCTCGTCGCCGTGGCTGGCGGCGAGCTCGCGCAGGCGCTCGGCGTTGGCGGTGCGGGCGCGGTTGTCGGCGGCCAGCACCGTCTGGAACAGGCGCAGCACCGGCGGGCAGCTTGGCGGGGTCGAGATCTGGCCGCGGTGGAAGTAGGAGTCGCCGCAGTGCAGCAGCCAGCGCTCGCCGTCGCGGACGGCGACGCCGGTGTGCCCGTGCGAGTGGCCGATCAGCGGCACCAGCAGCACCTCGGCCTCGAGGCCGGGCAGGATCCGCACGCTCTCGAACCCGAACCAACCGTCGCCGCCGGCTTCGGAGCGGTGCTCGACCCAGCGCGGCCCGTGCGCCCAGTGGACGCCGCCGACGTAGCGGCTGCGCTCGCGCAGGCTCGGGTGCAGGGCCGCCGCCAGCTCCGGGGCGAGCACGTGGACCTCGGCCTGCGGGAAGTCGGGCAGGCCGCCTGCGTGGTCGACGTCGAGGTGGGTGGTGACGATCTGGCGCACGTCGGTGGCGGCGAACCCGAGTCCCTCGACCTGGGCCAGCGCCGTCTCGGCCAGCTGCGGCCGCGGCCGCAGCAGCGCCCGGAACGGCTGCCCGAGCTGGCGCGGGTTGCGGGCGTCCTCGCTGCCGAAGCCGGTGTCGACCAGGACCAGGCCCCCGCCGCTCTCGATCAGCAGGCAGTGGCAGACCACGGTCGCGTCCTCGAGCAGTCCCCCTTCGCCATTGATCAGGCTCCTCCCGTGGGGGCAGAGCGACCCGCAGCTGAGGTGGTGAATCCGCATAACCCGGCCGGCAGTCTAGGCGCTCGCCTGGTTCTGTCTATCGTTCCCCCGGCGCCGGAGTGGCGGAATTGGCATACGCGATCGACTCAAAATCGATTGCCCTTGCGGGCTTGTGGGTTCGAGTCCCACCTCCGGCATCGAGGGACGCCTGGCCGGCGGGCGGCGGCGCGGTCAGGCCGGCTGGGGGGCGGCGCCGGCGCCGTAGTCCTCGCCGGAGCCGATCGGGCGCTCCTCCTCGACGTGCCACTCCTGGTTGAAGCCGTAGAGGGCGGCGGCGATGAGGACGATCTGCAGCAGGCCGAGGGCGATCACCAGCAGGCCGAGCAGCGAGGAGGGGAGGAGGGCTTCGGCGAAGCCGTCCTTTTCGCGGGCGAACCAGCTGTCGGCGCCGACCGCGCAGAAGATCGCCAGGATCATCGAGAGCGCCGCCGCCACCGGCAGGATGCCGCGGCTCCAGCGGGCGACGAGGTAGGCGAAGAAGGCGTAGAGCAGGGCGTAGATCATGCAGACCGCGCCCATGCCGCTGCCGCCCTTCAGCACCGCCCAGCCGCCGACCGTGATCACCGCCGCCAGCACCGCCGTCGCGAGCAGCAAAAAGACGATCACGAACTTGGCCGTGATCGAATCCGGCTTTTCCCGGTTTGGCCGCCACAGTTCATAGCCCGGCCTGACCTCTCCTACCGCCACGCCCCCGATCATAGAATCTGGAAGCGACGCGGCGGCATTGGTCGCGCGTTAAGCCCCCGTGTCGTCCTCTATCGCTTCGGCCCGATGAACTCATCAAGGCAGGCGACCGACTGAAGCCTGTAGATCGCAATCTGTCGATCCGACGGGCGGGTCCAGCGAATCCCCAGCGCGTCGCAGCTTTCGCAGAAGAGCCGCTTGATGTCCTCCGATTTGTTGCTGAAGGCGTACCGAGGGGCGCGCCTCACGCAGGACCCCTTGCGCTCGGTCGCGACGATCCTGGTTCCGTCGCTGTGGATCAGGCCTCGGAGAAAATGCCGAGGCTCTGCCGTCACGATCGCCCGTTGCCAGGGCTCGAGCGCGATCCGCCGCTTGTGCTTCCTCCCCGGACCGTGCTGCGGGATCAGACATGGCCAATGCTTCGACCACATCGAGACATCGACGCAGCGGCAGTCTTTGCGGGCGGCAGCGCGGGCATGCTTGCCAGGCATGACGACCTCGAGAGCGAAGCGGCACTCTTCAAGAATGCCTGGGTATGCACTGTCTAGCGAGATCCGGAGGCAGTAGACGCCACGGTGTCCAGGGGAAATGCAACCGTCGCCAAGGTAGAGCCCAAGCAGATATGCATAGTGGTGCGGTGATAGGTACGAGAAGTCGTGAAGCTCGAGGCACGCGTAATCCTCGCGAGACCGAGGAAGGATTCGATGTCGACCGCGCCGCCAGTCCCAGACGGTCCGGCGGGGAATGCCAGTAAGGACCGCGATTTCAGCATCGCTTTTGCCAACTTCAATAAGTTCGCGAACTTCATTGACCTCATCCCTGGATCTCAAGCAGCTCCATCCTTAAGCGAACATATGTTCGTAGTCTATGTCGCGGCTCGGACGGAGTAGCGCTGTGGTTCGGCATCTAAGATGGCCGAGCGCGGGCGTGGCGGAACGGCAGACGCGCCAGGTTTAGGTCCTGGTGGGCTTCGGCCCGTGGGGGTTCAAATCCCTCCGCCCGCATCTCCGGCCGGCCTCCGGCGCCGCTCGTTACGATCCGCCTCCGAGGGGCAGTGGCCCAACTGGCTAAGGCACCGGTCTCCAAAACCGGCGATTCCAGGTTCGAGTCCTGGCTGCCCCGTCGCGCTCACGGATGTCCTTGGCAATCGCTGCTTGGGGTGAGAGAGTCGCCGGGTCTCGTTCTCGCCAGCTTCCCAAGGAGGACTCATGCGGCAAATCGAGATCGTGCAGCGGTTCTACGACGCGTTCGGCGAGGGCGACCTCGACGCCGCGACGGCGGTGTTCGCCGATCGGGTCCAGATGACCGACCCCGGGCTGGGAACGGTCGAGGGACTTGCGGCCCTGCGGGACCGGACCTATTACGACCAGGTCGGCCTCTTCACCCAGCTTGGGTTGATGGAGGAGTGATGAGCACCGCCCGCGAGAGCGCGTCGGCGTTCGTCAGCGGCTACGGACGAACCTGGGAGAGCTGGGACGTCGCGGGCTTCGTGGGGCTCTTCAGCGACGATGTCGTCTACGTCGCCCATCCCGAGGAGACGGTCGTGGGAAGCGAGGCCCTGCGGCGCTACGTTCGCAAGGAAGAGGCCGCGCAGGGCGCTGTCAGCGTTCGCATGGGAACTCCGATGATCGCCGGGGAGCAGGTGATGGCCGAGTTCTGGGTCAATGCCACGAACGAGGGCGAGCAGGCGACGATCGCCGGTTGCCTGATAGCCCGTCTCGAGCCGGAGGGCGGGCGATGCACCCACTTTCGCGAGTACTGGTTCGACCTCGCCGGACATTCCGGCCCCTACGCGGGTTGGGGCGTGTAGCCGGGTTGGCGGCTGGCGCGGCCGCTGGACGGCGTCGTCCGCCGCCCCGGGGTCAGGCGCTGCCGGCCGAGGCGTAGGGCGCGCTTCCGGGTGAGATCGCCGGCCCGTGCATCCCCAGCAGCTTCTCGGCGGCGACCAGGCCGTCGGCCTCGTCGAGCCAGGCCGGCTCGCCGACTTCACCGGCTTCGACCCGGTCTTTCCTGGCGCCTTCGCAGTTGTGGAGGACCAGTTCGTTGCCCAGCCCGTCGATCGCGAAGAACTCCTTGCCGTGGCCGCTCTGCGCTTCGTCGAATTTTTCGAGCGCTTCTTTCTTGTATTTGGCCTTGGCGCCTTTGGCGCTGCCCGGGACTTTGACCGACTCGATCGCCGCCATCCAGCCGGGGATTAGCTGGCCGTAGGGCCGCAGGTCCTTGCTGACGATCAGCTGCAGCGCGTGGCCGCCACTTTCGACGGTGCCCCAGATCTGGGCCTCGGGTGGTGCTGCCGCCTGTTCTTCGCATTCCCGGATGTCCTGGTTCATCTGCAATACGAAGGTGAACTGAGCGCCGGTGGCGGCGTTATGGCGCTCCACGGCTTCCCTGATCGCCGCTTCCGGTGACTGCCGTTTGCCTCTGCCCGGGCTCGGCTTCGCCGCGGCGAAGCCGGCCGTGACGGCGGCCAGGCAACTCAGAGCAAGGATCGCGATGGCAAAGCGGGTACGGCGTCTCATCGAAGCTCCTCTTCCCCCAGACCGCCCCAATGCTATGCGCTCAGGGCTCGGGGCGCCAGCTCTTTGCGCCGGCCGGAGCGGAATCGCCTCAGGGCGCGGTCGGCTGCAGGCCGATCAGCGTGTAGTAGCCGATCAGGTAGAGGCGGTGGCCGTCGGAGACCACCGGGGTGTAGCCGGCCTGGTGCAGCTCGAACGTCTTGCGATGGGTGATCGCGTCGATCCCGAGCGTCTCCTGGGTCTTGAAGCTGGAGGCGTAGACCGTGTGGCCGATCACGGTCGCCGTTCCCGGGATCGGGCCGCCGACGTCGTAGTGCCAGCGCGGCTTGCCGCTGGCGGCGTCGAGCGCGTAGAGGCGGCCGTCTTCGGCGCCGATGTAGACGCTCGCCGGCGTGCCGGGGACGCGGGCGAGGGCGGGGGAGCCGTAGACGGCGCCGCCGGTCGGGAACGACCAGGCGACCTTGCCGGTCTTCTCGTCGAAGGCGAAGACGGTGCCGTCGTCGCGGGCGGCGTAGACCTTGCCGAAGCCGATCGCCGGCGAGGAGAAGAAGCCGCCCTGGCCGTAGGGCGGGACCTTGGTCGTGTTGGTGCGCCAGACCGGCTTGCCGCTGGCGGCGTCGAGGCAGAACATCGAGCCCTCGTAGTCGGCGACGTAGATGCGGCCGCGGTCGAAGCTGGGGCTGGCTTTGATCGCGTCCGGCGAGTTGAACTGCCAGCGCAGGCGCCCGTCGGAGCTGCGCACGGCGACGACGTTGGTCTTGTCGTCGCCGAGGTAGAGCGTGCCGCCGACCGCCAGCGGCGAGGATTCGAGGTGGGCGTGCAGGTTGCGCCGCCAGACCCGCTTGCCGGTCGCCGCGTCGACCGCGACCAGGTCGCCGCCGAGGTAGGCGAAGAAGACCATGCCCCGGTGGTAGACCGGCGCCGTCACGTCCCGCGGCTTGCCCGAGTCGCGCGGGTCGACGACCTTTTCCCAGAGGATCTTGCGGTCGCTCAGCCGCACCGCCTTGGCGTTGCCGAACTTGTTGACGACGTAGGCGACCCCGTTGGCGATCGCCGGCGGGAACTCGATCAGCCCGTGCGTGTTGATCGACCAGGCCTGGCGCAGCGGCGGGTCCAGCACCCGGCTGTGGGCGGGGAGGTAGTGCGTGCGCTCGGGGACCCGGCCGAACAGCGGCCAGGCGACGTAGCCCTGGCCGGCGCCCGCCGCGCCCGAAGCCGAAGCCGAGCCGCTGTCGCCGCCGCCTCCGCCGCAGCCGCCGAGCGCCAGCGCGAGCGTCGCCAGCGCCGCCGCGCCGAGGATCGAGAACCTGCCGAAGACCCGCATCGCGCCAGTTGTACCGGCAGCGGCGGGGGAGAGCGAGAGCGGCGGACGGGAATCGAACCCGCATCATCGCCTTGGAAGGGCGAGGCTCTACCGTTGAGCTACCACCGCGCCGGATGGGAGCCTAGCCTTCCAAGCGCCGATTCGTCAGAATGGAATTCGCTCCTCGGGGAGTGGCGCAGTCTGGTAGCGCACTCGGCTGGGGGCCGAGCGGTCGCAGGTTCAAATCCTGTCTCCCCGATACTCGAGAGCCGGCTTGGGAAGCGGGCTTCCGGTGCTCCGATGGACAAGGACCGCATCGGCGTCGCTTCGTAGTGCCGGTCGCAGTACCACGCGGATCCGGATGCGCGGTACTGCACCGGAGCAGTTTCCCCCCACGAGGGCCTGTGGGAGTTTGCGCGCGGTCTGCATCACATTCAGGGTTTCGGACGCATAGGATGGCGAACGTGACGGCAAACGAGCCCTTCTTCAAAACGAATCCTCAGTCGCTTTCCTATCTCCTAGAACAGATCCACAATCGCAGCCTGGCGATCCCGGACTTTCAGAGGAACTTCGTTTGGGACGCCGCCGCAACGCAGGATCTAATCGCGTCTATTGGATCTCGGTTCCCCGCGGGAACGCTTCTCTTCTTGGATCAACAGGGGGCTTCTAAAGCCCATTTCAAGCCGCGACATTTCGAAGGCGCACCGGAGCTCAATGGAGCCGAACCGCAAACGCTTGTACTTGATGGTCAGCAGAGGCTGACGGCGCTTTACCAAGCCCTTTACGGGGTAGGAGATTACGTCTACTACGTCGACATGGAGGAGTTACTTGCCGAGAAAGATCTCGAGAAGGCACTCGGCCATGTGACCGACAAACGCGCAAAAAAAGAGATCGGCGACCTTGAGGCGCAGGCATCGACTCTGCGGATGCCGTTGAGCGTCCTAATGGACCCAGGTTTTGATGAGTGGCTCGACGAGGTGATTGAGAGACGAGAGGTCAGCCATCCAGAGGTGACCCACAAAGCATTCAAGAAAGAACTTCGGGCTGCGTACAAAGCTCACCTCAAACCGCTGCAGGTCTACGCGTTTCCGGTGGTGGACCTTCCGCGGACCACGAAACTCGAGGCTGTCTGCAAGATCTTTGAAACGCTGAACCGGACGGGAATCAAGCTGACCGTCTTCGAGCTCTTGGTCGCGCGTTTCTGGCCCCAGGGAATCAGCCTAAGGGAACTTTGGGATAAGGCCAGAAGTCAGTACGATATCCTTGAAGATTTTGAAGTTGATCCCTACTGGTTACTTCAGGCCATTTGTCTACGGTCTGGAGGTGCGTCCCCCTCGGTGCAAAGACAGGACGTCCTTGCGCTGGAAAGCGACGCAATCAACGCGCATTGGGATTCGATCGCCTCCAATGCCGCCAAAGTGCTTGAGCTTCTGCGGGACGAGTGTGGAGTGCTGACCTACAAATGGCTTCCCTACTCTGCGGTGCTCGTCCCCCTGAGCGCCATCTGGGGAAAGGTCGATGAAGCGAAAGGTCCAGCAAAGGGGGCAGCGAGAAACAAGTTGAAGCAGTACTTCTGGGCTTCGGTGTTCAGCGGGGCATTCGACGCTTCACCCAACAGCGGCGCGGTCCGTCACTATCAGGAGCTGGGGAAATGGCTTGACGGGGGCGCGGCTCCTGAAGTGCTCTCCACCCTAGGAGTTCGTTTCAACGCGGACTTCTTACTGGAAGCGAAAATTGGTCAGAGAGCTCTTTACCGGGGCGTGATGGCGCTGACGGTGATGCACGGAGCGCTTGATTTCCACAACTTCCAACCGCTCACGTCCGAGCGGCTGACTGAGCGCAAAATCGACGCACATCACGTGTTCCCGAGGAAGTATCTGCAAATCCAAGGGGAGTCAGGTCATGTCTCTTCCTCATCTGACCTCGTTTTGAACCGAGCGCTCATCGACAAGCAGACGAATCGAAGTATCCAAGATCGCGCACCCAGCGATTATCTGGAAGAGATCGATAGCGTACTTACTGGTGATCTTGGCACCGTTCTCGATTCTCAATTGCTTCCGAGCGACAGGGACGGCGGTCTGTGGTCCGACGACTACGAGGCTTTCCTGCTGGAGCGCCAAAAGCTCATCGTTGCCGAGCTCGAAGCTGTCACTGGCCAGCAGATAGCCTCTTCCGACACCGCGGACTGACGTTTCGGTAAGGAAGGAGTGAGCGTGGCCGTCGTGCGGGGGCAGGGCGGTCCCCACAAGAGTGCGTCCCCGGCATCCCCGCGTCCCCTTGGGAAGCCGCACCCGGTCTACTCCCGGGTAGTCGCCATGTTGGATCGAGGGCGTCCCAGGCTTCGGAAGCCGAGCGGCGACCCTGGACGTCACACTCAGCCGGTCGCGTGGTACCAGTCGCGGTACCAGGAACTACTCCGAAGCCGCCTCTCGCCACCACGCGGCAGCCCGAGCGGCAGCTTCCCGGTGCGCCTGCTTGTCGGGGGTGTCCGTACTGGTCGATCGTCGTCTGGATGTCCGCATGACCCAGCTGTTGCTGGACGAAGTAGGTCGACTCGCCGGCAGCGAGCCAGAGAGTCGCGGCGGGTGTGGCGGAGGTCGTGGAGACGAACGCGAGAGGAGAGAAGCGCGAGCAGACGAAATGTGTTGTCCGCAGGAAGAAATCAGCCCTTGACTATCTCTGTCAAGTACTCGGCAAAGCTCCTGCGACGTTGATGCTACTCATAGATCTGTAGACGATCAAGTAGCAGGTCGAGAGCGTTCCGCTCCATGGAGGGTGACCTGCAGAAGACCGTCGGCGAGAATCTGAGGGCTTATCGCAAGGAGCGGGGGCTGAGCCAAGAAGCTTTCGCTCAGGTGCTCGGCGTACACCGCACCTACATGGGCGGCTTGGAGCGCGGGGAGCGGAACTTGACGCTCAAGTCGGTAGAGCGAATTGCAGAGAAGCTGAAAGTGGACCCCACGTCGCTATTGAAGCCGGGGCATGCCAGCTAGCGCTGCACTATCCTTTGGTCTGATGACGACTAAATCTCACGAGTTTGAGGTCGTGTTGCAGCCCGAAGAAGAGGGCGGCTTCAGCGTGTCCGTCCCGGCTCTGCCGGGCTGCCACACCCAAGGCGAGACCCACGATGAAGCCTTGGCCATGGCAAAGGACGCCATCGAGGGGTATCTCGAGGTGCTGGTGGAGGAGGGGCGTCCCCTGCCTCAGCCAGCGCTGATCGAGCGGGTCACCGTCGCCGCGTGAGCAGCCGGCTGCCGTCGGTTCGACCCCGGCAGCTGATCCGGGTTCTAGAGCAGAAGGGCTGGCGGCTTGCTCGCTCCAAGGGCAGCCATCACCACTTCACCCATCCCGATAGCCGCAACATCGTCACGGTCGCGATTCACGCCAAAGACATCAAGCGCGGCACGCTCAGCGGCATCCTCGCTGACGCGGGCATCGATCGCGATGAATTCCTCCGTTTGCTGAAGTAGCAGGATCCGGTACCGCTTCTGGTATCGGACGCATCGTCCGATGGCTCCGATGCGACCTGGGCGGGGGACGCGGGGACGCGTGGGGACGCGCCCCGGACGCATCGCGCACCTGCATCCGGCGGCTGGGGGCCGAGCGGTCGCAGGTTCAAATCCTGTCTCCCCGATTCCTGGAGAGCCGGCCTGGGAAGCGGGCTCCTGGATCTCGAAGCACGCTGGCCTCCCTGACCTGACCTGTCCGAGAGTGTCTTTGCCGATCTCCCGGGCGAGGCGCGACTGACTCATCGGGCGGTGCGGTAGCTCGATGTCAACCGGGGATCGCGACGGTCGGCCGCCCGTGGACTTTGAGATCCATATCGCAGCAAAGCCGCATCGACGAATGGAGCCATCTTTGAATCAACGGATGCCACCATCCGGCCCGTCCGGAGAAGGCGATCGGCGGTGCGACGAGCCACTCAGCGGCGCAGCTCGGCTCCCAGCCGGGTGGCGAGTCGCACCGAGGCCTCGATCTCGACCTTGCGGATCGAGACGCTCTCGACGTTGAGCCCGAACGGGACTCCCAGCCTCCGGCAGAACGCGATCAGGTCGATGGCCGTCGCGACCGCCTGCTCGTAGGAGGCGTCGAGGGTGTCGTCGGCATGGCGCAGCTCGTTCTCGATCCAGCGCGGGACGGTCACGCCTAGCCACTGGAGGAACTCCAAGGTCTTGAGCGATCCGCAGACCGAGAAGCTGAAGATGATCGGCACCGGTTCGAGGTTCCGCGCGGCGCACTCGTGGTGGTAGTCGGAGATCAGGTTCTTCGCCGCGTTGACGTCGTAGACGATCTGGGTGATGAAGAAGGAGCAGCCCGCGGCCTGCTTCGCGATCAGCCGGAGGTGCTCATCGCCCTGGCGCGCGTGTCGCTCGGAGATCGCAACCCCACCGAGCGGCAGCTCCGGCTGCACTTCGTCGCGCAACTCGTAGGCACGGGCGAGCGAGGTGAGAGCCGCCTTCTCGCGCGAGGAGGGCCCGACGAACACCGCGAGCGCCTGGGACGGATCCTGCCCCTCCAACCAGGAGCGGAAACGATCCTCTCTGTACTTGCCCACCGCGCGGTAGACGATGGCGGGGACCTCCAGCGGGGCGAGATCACGGGCGAGATAGTCGGCGGGGTCCATCGTCGGCAGGAACGGGAACGGGCGCTCGTCGGGATTGCGGTCGCTTTCGTCGTCGATGTCGTAGAGGACGAGGCCGTCGATCGCCAGCCCCCGCAGCCGCTCCAGGGTGACGCGGGCGATCTCCGCGGCCTCCCGCGGGCTCGTCGTCAGCCGCGGCGGAGTCACCGCGAAGAGCAGGAGCTCGCCCGATCGAGCGGCGATGGCCCGTTGCAGATTCACGCGCGGAACCGTAGTCGAGGGCCGGACGAGCCGAGGCAGACTTCGATGAGATCGCTCGATGCCGGTTTCACCGGCCGGATTGGCCAGAGGCCGTCTCCGGCGCCAGGCGAGGTCTCGTCGAAGCCTGCTGACGGAGACGACCCGGTGCCACGGCCGACAAAAGCGCGGCGGCCCGAGGGCCGCCGCATCACAGCGAAGGCGCTAGCGCAGCTGTGGGCAGTCGACGGTGACTTTGGCCGTCGAGGTCAGGGTGTGCGGGCCGACCTTGACGGAGGCCGTGTAGGAATAGGTACCGTCGAATTCTTCGGCAGATGGACCCTCGTACTCGCCCTCTTCGGCGCTGGAGCTCACGATCAGGGTGTAGAAGAGGTTTTTCTGGCTGCCGGCTGGGGCGCCAAACAAAAAGCTGCCTTTGGCGAACGCCCTCGAGAATGGTGCCGGTGGCGTGAATTCGGGAATGTCGAGTTCCTCGTCGCCTTCTGGCAGCGAGTCCTTGATCTGAGTCGGTGCGTGGGCCGGGATGGCGGTCGCCCGCGCATAGACGGTCAGATAGACCTGCTGCGGAGGCCCTATCGAAGAGTCCGAGTCGACCATTTCATCGCACATGCTGGACGATTTCACGGTGGTGCCCTTGGCGACGAACAGGCGGTTGACGCCGAAGCCGATGACCGACAGCGATGGACCGGCAGGCTTTTTGTGATTCCCCTGCTGGCTCGCGGCGGCGCGGCTCGCGGCTGGCGGGGAGGGCGCCGCCCCGGCAGCATCGACCGCGGTTCCCAACGCTGCGGCTACCCCGATCAGGACCAAACCTCGTGCCAGAAAGCGACTCACACGCGATCTCCATGTTTATGCAGCATCAGCGACTCGCCAGCCTGCGGGCGCCAAGCTATATGCCGAGGGGGTTCTGGTCAAGGAGGATGCGGCGGAACTCCGCCTGATGGCCCTCATCGACGGACGACGAATGTTGTTCAGGGCGACGCGTAGGCGGCCAGGTGGCCGAGCTCGACATCCCAGCTCCGGCGGTTGTCCTCGAGGTTGCGCTGCCGCTGCGGCGGCGCGCAGTCGAGCTCCGCGAACCCCGTCTCGACGACGCTGAGCAGGGCTCCGGCCTCGTGCGGAGCCAGTGTGAAGGTGACGAGGGTCGAGTTCCCGGGGCGGGGCTCGTCGCCCTCGGGGTCGTCGAACGGCGCCCAGCGAAAGGAGAGCGTCCGCCGCGGCTCGACCTTCTCGACGCGCCCCCGCGCGACCCCGTACCGGTGCCAGCGGAGAACCAGCTCGCCGCCCGGCCTGAGATCTACCGCGGCGCCGGCGTCGCCGAACCAGGCTCCGAGGTGCTCGGCTCGGGTCAGCAGCTCCCACAGCCGCTCGACGGAGATCTCGAGTTGCAGCTCGCGTTCGATCGAGTCCTGCATCGCTGGCCTCTCTATCGGGCCCGGGCCGATTCCGTCGCCCGGTTGCCGGCCAGCATCGCCTCTGCGATCGCGGCGGCGACGCCGTCGAACGGGAGAGCGGTCGCTCCCCCCGTGGCGCAGGCGCGGAGCCAATCGGCGACCACGCCCGGGACCTCTCGCGGCGGCGGCAGACGCAGGTCGGCGAAGCGACGGCGGGGAAGGAAGTAGACGTACTCGTTCATCGACCCGGGCAGGTAGCAGCGACCGCGCGTGCCGACGATCAGGCATCCGTTCCCGTCCCGGCGCACGTCCTCGAACAGGTCCACTGGCGGCTGGCGGCCGCCGTCGTACCAGTGCATCGTCAGCGCTCCGCCCGACTCCGTGCGGAGCTCGAATCGCAGCTGGGACCAGGGCGGGAAGCGGTCGGACGGGGCGCGCCCCCACTCTCCCTCGACCGCCAGGGGAGCGCCGCGCACCCCGAGCGCAGCGAAGGCCAGGGCGCAGTTGTGAGTGCCCAGGTCGCCGAGGGCGCCGGTGCCGAACGCCCGCCAGCCTCGCCACTGCCTGGGCAGGGTCCAGGGCCGGTAGGCCCCCTCGTAGTCGCTTGACCCGAGCCACCCCTCCCAGTCGAAGCCGTCCGGCGCCGGGGTGGGATCGGGTTCGGCCAGAGGGTCCCAGTGAGGACCCGGCCTGTCGGTCCAGGCGTGCACCTCCTCGACCTCGCCGAGCGCCCCGGCCTGGATCGCCTCGATCGCCTGCCACGCCCGGGCGTGGGCGAGTCCGTCCAGCGACACCTGGGTCCGTCGCCCGGATCCAGCGGCGGCTCGCGACATCTCGTGGACGTCGGCGATCGACGTCGCCATCGGCTTCTGGCAATGGCAATGCAGTCCGGCGGCAAGGGCGCGCAGTGCGATCGGGGCGTGCTGGTGGTCGGGGACGCTGATCGTCACCGCGTCCAGCGACCCGTCCTCGATCAGCTCCCGGTGGTCGGAGAACGTCCTCGCCTCCGGGAACAGACGAGCGGCCTCGGCGAGCGCGGCCGCATCGATATCGCAGATGGCGGCGACCTGCGCATGCCGCCCGACTTCGCGCATGTCGAAGTGTCCCTGCCCGCCGACCCCGATGCAGCCGACCCGGATCGCCACCTGGCGATCGGGCGTCTGCGGCATCTCAGGGGTCGGCGGGCGGGACGGGTTCCGGCCGCCTAGTCGAGGGCCACCACGCCGCGGATGACGCCGCGCGAGATGCCGTCGTTGTAGAGCTTGGCCTCCACCTTCGCCTCGCCCGTGGCCGCTTTGAAGTGGCGGGTGCCACCGGTGAAGGTGACGTCGACGAACGCCTCCCGGTGGTCCTGACCCTCGGGTGGCTCGGGCGTGTGTCCACTCAGCGTGGCCGCGATGAAGTCGTACGTCTCGGGAACGATGAACTGCGCCGAGCCGGTGATCCGGCCCTCGCGGTCGACCGCCCAGCGCACGGTGTTGATCTCGAGCTCCTGCTCGATGTCACCGGGGCTCGCGACCCGCTTCTGGGCGGAGGCGAAGAGATCCTCGCCGTGCTCGCCTTTACCGACCAGCTCGAACGGTCCCTCGTACTCGTGCTCCAGCTGCAATGACGCCATGGTCCCTCTCCTTCTCTCGCTGTTTCAGTGTCTTCACACTTCGGTTCACGAGCCGAAGCTCGCTTCTCCGGCAAACCAGAGATCAAGCTCTTCGTCCGGGGAGACGATCTGCAGGTCCGCTTCCCGGCCGCGGGTGGTCAGGTAGTAGGTGCAGGTCGCGCCGCCGTCGCCGAGGACGGTCTCGGCGCTGGTCAGCAGCCGCTCGCCGTAGCCGGCCTGGTCCGGGGGCGGCCCGTGGCCCCTCAGCACGGCGCCGTCCAGGGTCAGCTCGACGGTCGTCCCGCCGGGTCCCTCCGGCCTCACCCGGAAGCTGAGCTCGCGACCGGCGCGGCCGCGGATCTGACGCGAGGAGACGAAGTCGATGCCGCCGCCGGACGCCGGCGCGAAGGCGGCGTCGGCGAGAGCCCGAAAGCGCAGGAACGGGGTCAGCTGGGAGCCCTCGCCGGCCTCGGTGGCGCCCCCGTCCGGGAGTGGGAACTTGTAGCCCTGTGGGTAGGGGATGTGCAGCGCTCCCTCGAGGTCGAGGCTCAGCTCGTCTCCCTCGACGGCGACTCCGCCGGAGCAGAGGTAGGCGAAGGAGTCGGTTGGCGTGCGCGGCTCCAGGAGCAGGAGCGCCAGCATCAGGTCCTGGAAGAGGTACTTGCGCAGGACGCAGCTATGGATCCGGCCGCTGTCGACGTCGATCAGGCCGACCGACGGCTTGTATGGATCGGAGTTGAGGCTGAGATTCCGCTGCTCGTAGCCCCGCGCCGGGAAGTCGAGGTCGCCGCGCAGCCCCACCAGGCCGGGGCAGGTGCCCGGCGGCAGCAGTCGCATCAGGTCTTCGAACTTCGCCTCGTATGCGCCCGATGGCGGAGCGAGCCGCAGCAGGAAGGGCAGCGCCCCCCCGGCGATCCTGCCGAGCTGGAGCTCGAGCTCGCCGAAAAGCGGGCTCTGCGCGCGCGCCGCGCCGCCGAGGTCGCCGCTGCGAACGTCGAAATCGTCGCCGAAGTAGGTCTCCAGCGGCAGGCAGCGCAACCGCGCCGTCGTGCTCTGGCGCTCCCGGAGCAGCGTGGCTATGTCCGAGCGCGGCCGACTCTTCTCCGCCCGGCGCGGCGGCGGCGATGGCGCCTCCTCGACGCGATCGCAGGACAGGTAGATGAATGGATGCAGCGAGGAGTTGCGAGCCGGAAACGGCGACTGGCGGCCGCGCGATGACGCGGAGCCCGGCATCGTCAACGGCTCCCCGGGCCCGAGCGGCAGGAACATCTGCGCCGCGAGGTTGAACCTCAGCCCCGCGCCCCTGGCGGCGGGCGCGAACCAGGCCAGCGCGTGGCCCGCGTGGGGCAGCCCCGGGAACAGGAGCGGCGGCGGGGAGAGGCTCGGATTGTGCGCCAGCAGCGCGCCGATCGCGGTGTTCCAGAACTCGGCGTTGAAATGGAAGTCGTAGACCCGCCCGCTCGACAGCTCGAGGCTGCCGTGCGATCGCGGTGCCGCCGCCCTCACCTCGTTCTCCGCGGTCGGCAGCTCCCAGCCGTCGGGACCGGCCAGCACGCCGTCCTCGCCCCGCAACGGCAAGGGCTGCCCGATCGTCAACGGGACCCGACCGCCCTCGCCGCTGCCGAACCCGAGCAGGAGCTCTCCGTGCAGGCGCGAGGCGGTCAGCGCGTGTCCGCCCAGCAGCTGCGACCCCGACCAGCCGAACGGGGGGAACCCAGGCGCCAGCGGCTCCTCGTCGGCCGCGTCGACGACGCCGATGCAGTCGCCGAAGAACGAGCACCCGGGGTCGATCGCGAAGGACCACTCGCCGTCCTCGAGGTCGAAGCCGGTGAGGTCCGCCACGGCTGGCGTCAGGCCGTGGGACGGAACTCCCGGGACAGGCGTCAATCCCTCTCGCGCCCGCAAGGGATCGAATAGCGGCCCCGTGTAGAACGTCTGTATGGGCGTCTCCCGCGAGACGTCCGTCGTCACCTCTGCCATCGGAGGACTCCTGTTTGCGTTGAAGTCGGTGGAATAAACTACTCCATTTTGCTGGTGATCCAAAAAACGAACAATAAGTCGATATACCTCCAATAATCAGTTAACGTGCCGGCGCGTCGCAGCCAACCGACATCAACAAGGAGAAGCAATGGCGATTGAGCTCTATCTCGTGAAATTCGACGTCGGCAACGAGGGAATGCCCGGAGCGCCGATCCTGCACGTTTCCGCGGCGGTCGACGCGCCAACCGGCTACATCACCGGGCAGGCCGAGATCACGCAGGCGATAGCGCCCCCGGAGGGGGACATCCGAATCAGCGACCTCCACGGACGGATTCGCACGCTCTCGATCGAGCCCCCACTGCGCATCGTCACGCTCACAGGCTCTTACGTCTGCCAATTCCCGCCGCCGGCGATCGGCCAGGCCACGACACCGTTCTCAGTGACGCTCATCCTCGCGGAGGGCGAGTGGGAGGGCCGCGGCTCGTTCAGGTATGGCAGCACCGAGGTCGACGACGTCCCCGTGGTGCCGGTGAACGCGTAGTCGGCCTCGCCGAGGCTCGCCACTGCCGGGTACTCGACCACGACCATGGGCGGGCGCTCCTGGGCCAGCGGCTCGACCGGCTACCAGACGGCGACCGGCCGGGGGTGAGGATGGTCCCGGATCGCGCGATCTTTGCTGACGAGCTGAAGATCGTTCTCGACGGCGGTTGCGTAGATGAGCCTGTCGGCGGGATCCCCCGGGAACGATGACGGCAGCGAGACGGCGGCGTGGGCAATGGCTGGGCTGATTGGAATGGTTCGCAGCTGAGCGGCGAGGCCCCGGAGCCAGGACGCGATCGGGACGCGGACGGTTATCCGCTCATGCTCGGCCAGCCAGGCCAGCTCGTACCAGGAGATCGCCGCGACGGCGAGGTCATCTGCCCGGTCGAGGGCCTCGCGCGCCGGGGCGCTGACTCGGTCGGGTTCGGCTGACCACCAATGGACTACGTGCGTGTCGAGCAGAACCGCGCTCACGTCTCAGGAGGCGTTCCAGGTCTCTCCGGTGGAGAACAGCTGCTCCTCGTCGACCACGGTCATCGCGACCCCCTCGAACGATCCCTTGAGCGAGCGCGCTCCGGAGGCGGGCACGAGCCGGGCGACTGGGCGCCCGTGCCGCGTGATCTCGATTTCCTCTCCCGCGGCAGCATCGTCGAGAAGGCGAAGAATGTTTGCCTTGGCATCGGTAGCGGTTACTTGTTTAGGCATATGGCCAGTATAGTGACCATTTATCGGCCACGTCGCCTGGCCCGGCGCTTGCGACGCTCTTCTAACTCAAGCTCGAGGGCTAGCAGGCCCCGAACAAGGGCGACCGCTGCAGTGAGAATGCCGAGCACCAGGCCGATATCTGCGAGTAGCGAGAAGAACATCTGCGACCCGAGCCGGGAACCTCGTTGCTCTTCTCATTGCAAACCCGAGGTTTCTCCACCCGAGTTCGCCGAGATCGACTGCGCTCGCGACGCGCGGCGGGATGCAAGCGTCGCTCAGAGTGCTGGGATGGGCACAGATCCGTGCGGTCTTTGTGCCACACCCGTGCGCCCAGCGCCGTGCCCAGCCTCTCTGACCAGCGGAACCATCCCGCCGCAAAGAGGGTCGCCGCAATCCACTGGTACAAACCTCGAAGCATTCATTGACCGTACCGGAAAATCCCTCCGGTGTCGTCGTTTTTGGCAAGGGTTCAGGAAGGGCGTGGTCAAATACCGTCCGGTTAGGTCGATTGAGGTCGCAAGTCGCGACCTCATGGATCAGTTGCCTGCGGCGTCCAGATCCTCTAGGTCCGCGAGGTCGCGGGTTCGCCCCGCGGCTTGCTTCATCGCCTTCAGGTCCTGGATGGAGCAGACCGCGACGGTGACGCCGAAGATCTCTGCCTCGCTGGCCCGCGAACGCAGGTCCACGTAGCTCGGAACGCCGTCCAGGCCCTGGACGACGTCGAGTCGACCAAGGTCGGTTTCGATTGCGACCTGTTCTCCGCTCGCCAGTGCCGAGGCAATCGAGATCGTGCTGCCAAGCAGGGCTTCGTCTTGCTGAACGTGGCCGCCGCAGGCAACCGCAACCTCGGCAACTCGCTTGAGGTTCTCGATGCCGGGGGCGACCACGACGTCCACGTCCTTGGTGCCTCGCACGACACCCCAGGCATTGACCGCCAAACCGCCGACGACAACAAATTCGACATCAGCTTCGGCGAGGCGCCGCAGCAGCTCGTCGAAGGCCGGTTCGCTCAACTGCTGCGCGCGGCTCCCGTGAACCGCATCAGCTTGTGGCTGAGGGCAATGCCCTCAGCCAGGTTCACGCTGATCGGCCGCTGTGCGTCTTCGCGCAGGCGACGAACCCGCACCGCCTCGGCGGTTTCGGCGGGGGAGGGGGTCTCCTTCTCGCGTCGCTCCATGGCCGACCAAAGCCTAACGCCGGGCCGATTTGCATCTAGTGCTTCCTCATTTTCTCTTGGATCGAGTTCAGCTCGGCTTCGTAAGCCGCGTCGGAGAGGGCTCCGGAGGCGTGGAGCTTGTCGAGCTCGATTTGGCCTCGATCGCCGAGGCGGTCGCGGCGCCGATGCCGAGGCCGGACTTGGTGCCGGCCGTGATCTGCCGGTGCATTCCCGCTGATCCAGATCGGTGCTCCGCCCGTAGAGGCAATGGGATCTCGTCGGAATCAGTGCTGGCGAGCGGCAATCGCTAGCAGTAGGAGGATCCTTCTCCCAGGTTGGCGCCAGCACTGATTCGGGCGAGACGCGACGGGCGCGGCCCCCTGCCCGCGCCCCTCGTGCCGCCCGCAGGGGACCCCGGACCGACCAGGCTCCGCGCGCCGGCGGCGAAGGACATCGGAGCGGGCGGCGATCGTGTCGTCGGCTCCCGCGTTGACAGCGGCCCAGGCAGGCGCGACCATCTCGCCGATGGCCCAGACCCCCGTTCTCGGCGTCGAGTTCGCCAACGCCCTGGCCGCCAAGGACTTCGCCCGGATCGCCGATCTCTTCCACCCGGAGGTCGATTTCCGCGGCCTGACCCCGCGGCGGAGCTGGGAGGCCGCCGACCCCGGCTCGCTGGTCTCGGAGGTGCTGCGCCAGTGGTTCGAAGACTCCGACGAGATCGAGGCGGTCGAGCGGCTGGAGGCCGATGCCTTCGCCGACCGCGAGCGGGTCGGCTACCGGTTTCGGGTGCGGAATCCCGAGGGCCTGTTCCTGGTCGAGCAGCAGGCATTCCTGTCCGCCCGCGAGGGACGGATCGGCTGGATGCGTGTGCTCTGCTCCGGCTATCGCCCTATCGACGCGGAGTGACGGTCCGATTGCGCCTCAATATGGCGCGCGAAGCCCCTCGAACATCGGGAAGTGCTTGAGGTTGAGCGTCGCCAGGCTGGCATCGACCTGTTCGGCGGTGGCGGCGATCGCGAGGTCGGCGACGCCAATGCCAGGGTGGCTGCGCCGCCAGCGGCGTCCGAGCTCGCCGGCGCGGCGCGCGGCGGCCTCGCTCACCGGGACCCAGGCGATCAGCGCGAACAACCTGTCCGCGGCCTTCCGCTCCGAGGAGCGCAGGCCCTGGATCACCTCGATGCGGCTGATCTCCGAGCACCACGGGCGATCGGGCAAGCTGGCCAGATACTCGGTCGCCGGCGCCGAGTCGCGAAGGTGATCGACGAGGACGCTGGTGTCGAGGACGACACTCAAGGCTCGAGTCGCGACAGGCGCGCGGCATCGTCGCGGCGCAGGTCCTCGACGTACTCGGCACCCTCTTCGAGGTAGGGCGCGATGCCGGCGGTCCCCTCGATCGCCTTCCTCCACTGCGCTTGCCAGGCCGCGGCGTCCCGCTCCTCCCGGGAGAGGTAGACGTCGACCGCACGGCGGATCACCATCGAGCGCGAGGTTCCCTCCGCCGCCGCGCGCCGATCGAGGCGAGCGGTTTGGTCGTCATCGAGGTAGATCTGCGTTCTGTTCACGATGTATAAGCATACATTGCTCGAATCGCATGCCGAAGATCGTCGACTGCCGTGGCCTGTGCTGCGGCGGCTTGCGGCCGCATCGGCTAGGATCGCCGCCTTCCGCCGGTCCCTATGAAGAAGCTCTCAGCCGCCATCGTCGTCGTCCTCGTCCCGGTGCTCGCCGTGCTGGCGGGCTGCGGCTCCAGCAAGAGCGACTCGACCGCGACCACGGCCAGCACCTGCAAGCCGGGCCAGCTGCCGACCCACAGCAAGGGGGTGCTGACGGTCGCCACCGACAAGCCCGCCTACCCGCCCTACTTCGAAGGCGACGACCCGAGCAACGGCGAAGGCTTCGAGAGCGCCGTCGCCTACGCGATCGGCAAGCAGCTCGGCTACCCGCCGGCCAAGGTCAAGTGGACGGTCGAGCCGTTCAACGCCTCCTACGCGCCGGGGCCGAAAGACTTCGACTTCGACGTCAACGAGATCTCGATCACGCCGGTGCGCGAAAAGGCGGTCGACTTCTCCGCGCCCTACTACAGAGCCAACCAGGCGGTGGTGGCGCTGAAGGGCTCCGAAGCGGCCAAGGCGAAGACGCTGGCCGACCTCAAGGGCGCCAAGATCGGGGTCCAGATCAACACCACCAGCCTGCAGGCGGTCGAAGACTCGATCGAACCGAGCAGCAAGCCGGAAGTCTTCAACGACTCGACCGACGTCATCACCGCGCTCAAGAACGGCCAGGTCGAAGCGGTCGTGGTCGACCTGCCGACGGCGCTCTACCTGACTGAAGTCCAGGTGCCTACCGCGGCCGTGGTCGGCCAGTTCCCGGCCGAAGGCGGCGACGAGTGGGGCGCCCTGCTGAGCAAGGGGTCGGCCCTGACCGGGTGCGTCTCGCAGGCGATCGAATCGCTCGAAGCCTCGGGCGAACTCGAAAAGATCACCCAGCGCTGGATGAGCCAGGCCGCCGGCGCCCCCGAACTTCACTGAGGCGCTCAGCCGGCGGGTGAACGAGACCGCCGCCATCGGCCCCAGCCAGCGCCGGCTCGAACGCGAGGCGGCGAAGCGGCGGCAGGCGCGGCGCGGGCAGGCGATCGCCGCCGGTTCCAGCATCGTCGTCCTCGGCGGCCTGGCGGCCCTGGTCCTGACCAGCCCCGGTTGGCCGGTCGTGCGCGAAACCTTCTTCTCCTGGGGCGAATTCAAGAACTCCTTCCCGGAAGTCCTCGAAGGCTTCTGGCTCGACGTCAAGATCTTCATGGTGGTCGAGGTCGCGGTGCTGATCCTCGCCCTGGTGCTGGCGCTGATCAAGACCAGCCGGGCGGCGGCGCTGCTGCCGCTGCGGCTGCTGACGGTCGTCTACGTCGACCTCTTCCGCGGCGTGCCGACGATCCTGCTGATCTACCTGATCGGGTTCGGGGTCCCGGCCCTGGAGCTGACCGGGCTGCCGACCGACCCGGTCGTGCTCGGCGGCATCGCCCTCACCCTCGCCTACAGTGCCTACGTCGCCGAGGTCTACCGGGCCGGCATCGGCTCGGTCCACCGCGGCCAGCACGACGCCGCGCTCGCGGTCGGTCTCACCCACACCCAGGCGATGCGCCACGTGATCCTGCCGCAGGCCGTGCGGCGGGTGGCGCCGCCGCTGCTGAACGATTTCGTCGCCCTGCAGAAGGAAGTGGCGCTGATCTCGATCATCGGCCCTCAGGAGGCGTTCCGGATCGCCCAGATCCACCAGGGCGAAAGCTTCAACTACACGCCGCTGATCGCGGCGGCGCTGCTCTACCTGGCGATCACGGTGCCGCTGGCGCGCGTCGTCGACCGCATGGGCGGCGCCGGCGGGGTGCGCTGATGGCGACCCCGGTGCTGGAGCTGCGCAGCGTCACCAAGGCCTTCGGCGAGCGCGAGGTCCTGCGCGGCGTCGACCTGACCGTCGACGAGCACCGGGCGGTGGCCCTGATCGGCGCCTCGGGATCGGGCAAGTCGACGCTGCTGCGCTGCATCGACCTGCTGATCGAGATCGACGACGGCGACGTCCTGCTCGACGGCGAGGTGATCACCGACCCGGCGGTGGCGCCGGTCCCGGTCCGCCGCCGGCTCGGCCTCGTCTTCCAGGCCTACAACCTCTTCCCGCACCTGACGGCGCTGCAGAACGTCGTCCTCGGGGAGATGCGGGCGCACGGGATCGGCCGCCGTGAGGCGGAGGAGCGGGGGCGGGCGCTGCTCGCCCGCTTCGGCCTCGAGGGCCGCGAGAACGACCGCCCCGACGAGCTCTCCGGCGGCCAGCAGCAGCGGGTCGCGATCGCCCGCGCCTTCTCCGGCCGGCCGCGGGCGCTGCTGCTCGACGAGGTCACCAGCGCCCTCGACCCGGAGCTGGTCGGCGAGGTCCTGGCCGCGGTCCGCGACCTCAAGGCGGAGGGGATGACGATGGTGATCGCCACCCACGAGATGAGCTTCGCCCGCGAGGTCGCCGACGAGGTCGCCTTCCTGCACGAGGGCCGCATCCTCGAGCAGGGCCCGCCGGCGCAGGTGCTCGAATCGCCCGCGCGCCCGGAGACCAAGCGCTTCCTCAGCCGCCTGCTCGAGGCGGGGCGCATCTAGCGGCGCGGTTCCGCGCGCCTTTTAATCAAAATATTTGACGCACCTGACGGAATGGTGTTATGTTCGCGCCGAATCGATCAGTCAGGGGAGTTAGCGGCTGAGAGAGGGACATACCCGCACCCGTGCCTTAATCGGTTAAAGGGACGGCATTGTAAGCCGTAGATCCGGGTTCGAGCCCCGGCGGGTGCTTCAGCAAAACGACGGTGGGAGCCGTCTGCGCGCTGAGGCAAAAGGGCATGAATCTCTTCGACTATTTCGACAGCTTGGGCAGGGAACCGGGGCAGGCGCGGTGGGCGCCCCGGGCCCCGTACCGGCCGCAGCCGGACTTCGATCTGATGTTGGTGCCGCGGGTCTCGGCCTGGGCGCAAGACGCCGAGTCCCGGGCCCAGCTCGAGCGGGTCGAGGCCGAGCCCTGGGCCGATGCGGTCGCGGTGCGGGACGACCAGGTGCGGCTGCGCCTCGCCGCCGACTGGGTCGAGCGGACCGGGGCGGCGCTGGCGGCGGGGGAGTGGCGTGGCGCCGACGCCGACCTCGTCGACGGCCGCCGCTACGCCGTCTACTTCTGGGGCGCCAACACGACCAAGGCGCTGCACATCGGCCACCTCCGCAACCTCGCGATCGGCCACGCGCTCGGCGCCGCGCTCGAGCAGTCCGGCGGCCGGGTCGAGCGCCGCAGCCTGATCTGCGACGTTGGCCGCAGCATGGGCGAGGCGATGGCGGGCGTCGTCCAGAGCGGCCGCGACCAGCAGGCCTGGCCCGACGGCGGCGAGAAGAGCGACCACTTCGTCGGCTACTGCTATGCCGACTACGTCACCGCCAGCCGCAACGGCGACGGCGACGCCGACGGCGCCGAGGACTCGGTCGCGCGCGAGGAGGCGCTGTACAACGACAAGGCCGACGAGCTGATGATGAGCGTGCTCGGCGGCGATCAGTCGGCGCTGGAACTGTGGTCGAAGACGCGCGCCTGGGTGATCTCCGGCCAGCGCAAGACCCTGGCCCGGCTCGGGATCTCCTTCGACAAGGTGATCTTCGAGTCCGACTTCCTGCCCGAGGTCGCCGAGCTGACCAACCTCGGGCTCGGCGAAGGCCGGCTGGTCCGCCGCGGCGACGGGATGGTGATGTACCTGACCGAGCGCGAGGAGATGGAGGAGATGCCGCTGGTGCGGGTCGACGGCCTGCCGACCCAGCACATGCGGGCGCTCGCCTACTGGGCGGCGGCGCCGGAGCTGGAGGACGTCACCTCGCTGCAGGTCTGCGGCAACGAGTGGGTTGCCCACGTCACCTGCCGGCGCAAGCTGATGGACGAGCTCGGCAGCGCCAACGGCGGCGCCGTCGCCAACGGCGGCAACGGCCACGGCCACGGCGGCCCGCCCACCCACGACGTCTTCCACGGCATGGTCGCCCGCCACCGGGAAGCGATCACCTCGAGCAAGGAAGGGGCGCAGCTGATCGACGACCTGACCGAGTGGGTCGAGGCGCGGATCGAGGCCGACCCGGAGCTCGACGCGGTGCGCCGCCGCCATCCCGACCCGGACCGGATCGCGCCGCGGGTCGCCCTCGGCTTCTTCCTCCAGCACCCGAGCACGAAGCGGATCGACTTCGAGCCGGGCCGGGTGCTGGAGCGCGACCAGAGCCTCGGCTGGAACCTGGCCTGTGCCCAGGCCCAGACCGGCGGCGCCGCGCCGCTGGCCGCCGGCGGCGCCGGCGAGGACCCCGACTACCGCTTCGCCGTCGTCCAGTCGCAGATGCACCGGCGCCACCTGCGCAGCTCGGTCGAGGGGCTCGACGTGCTGCCGCTGGCCCGCTACGTCTCCCACTTCGCCCGCTGGTACCAGGAGCGCGAGCGCTCACCCGAGGTGGAGCGGGTCTCGCAGGCGCTGATCGAGCGGGGCCTGAACGGGCTCGGGCTGGAGGCGGCGTGATGCGGACCCTGCTGGTCGACAACCACGACTCCTACACCTACAACGTCTTCCACCTGCTGGCGGCGGCCTCGGGCGAGGAGCCGGTCGTGGTCAACAACGACGCCGTCTCCTGGCGGGTGCTCTCGCGCTCGGACTTCGACGCGATCGTGCTCTCGCCGGGACCGGGGCGGCCGGAACGCTGGCACGACTTCGGCGTCTGCCGCGACATCCTCCGCTACAGCGAGATCCCGGTGCTGGGGATCTGCCTCGGCCACCAGGGTCTCGGCCACCTGCTCGACGGCGTCGTCGGCACCGCGCCGATGGCGATGCACGGCCGCCTCAGCCAGGTCCACCACGCCGACACCGGCCTCTTCGCGGGGATCCCGCAGGGCTTCTCGGTGGTCCGCTACCACTCGCTCGCGGTGACCAGCTCGATGGGCCCCGAGGGCAGCGTCATCGCCTGGGCCGACGACGGCGTCGTGATGGGGATCGAGCACCGCAGCCGGCCGCTGTGGGGGGTCCAGTTCCACCCCGAGTCGATCGCCACCGAACACGGGCGCGCGATCGCCGAAAACTTCTACGCCCTCGCCAGCCGCCACCGGCGGCCCCGGCCACAGGGCAGCTTGCGTTCCGCGTCGGGGCCGGTGCAGTCGGATCGGCGTCCACGTTCCCAGGGCGGCGAATCGAGCGTGGAGCTGCATCTGCGCGAGATCGCCGGTGAGCCGTCGACGGAGATTCTGTTCGAACGGCTCTTCGGTGATGCCGATCACGCATTCTGGCTCGACAGCGCCGATGCCCCGACGCGGCTCGCACAGTCCTCCTTCCTCGGTACCAGCGCCGGCGAGGAGGGCTGCGTGCTCGAGTACGACGTCGAGGCGGGCGCGGTGGCGATCGACCGCGGCGGCGAGCGCACGGTCGAGCAGCGCTCGATCTTCGAGCTGCTCGACCGCGAACTGGCGGCGCTCGGGGTGCGGACGCCGGACGGCGACGTCCCCGGCCTGCTCGGCGGCTTCGTCGGCTACCTCGGCTACGAGTGCAAAGCCGACTGCGGCGCCGTCAACGTCCACCGCTCCGACCTGCCCGACGCGGCGCTGATGCTGGCCAACCGCGTCGTCGCCGTCGACCACGTCCGCCGCCGCACCCACCTGGTCGCGACCTCGCGCGGCGACGGCGACGCGGCCGAGCGCTGGCTCGACCAGGCCGAGGCGGCGGTGGCGGCGGCGCTGGCCGACCCGACCGAGACGCCGCTGCCGGCGCCGGAGCCGGGCGCCGACGAAGGCCACGTCAGCTTCCGCTGCGGCCGCGGGCGCGAGCGCTATCTCGCCGACATCGGCCGCTGTCAGGCCGAACTCGCCGCCGGCGAGTCCTACGAGGTCTGCCTCACCGACCAGATCTCGACCGACGCCAGCCCCGACCCCTTCGACCTCTACCGCACACTGCGCCGCAGCAACCCGGCCCCCTTCGCCGCCTACCTGCGGTTCGGCGAGCGGGCGATCGTCAGCTCCTCGCCCGAGCGCTTCCTCTCGGTCGATCGCCGGCGCCAGGTCCAGGCGCGGCCGATCAAGGGGACGATCTCGCGCAGCGAGGACCCGGTCCAGGACGCCGCCCGGCGCGAGGGCCTGCGCGAAGACGAAAAGACCCAGGCCGAGCACCTGATGATCGTCGACCTGCTGCGCAACGACCTCGGCCGGGTCTGCGACGTCGACAGCGTCCGCGTCCCCGAGCTGATGGCGGTCGAGCCCTACGCGACCGTGCACCAGGTCGTCTCGACGATCACCGGCACCCTCGAGCGGGGGCGCACGGCGGCCGAGTGCGTGCGCGTCTGCTTCCCCGGCGGCTCGATGACCGGGGCGCCGAAGGAGCGGACGATGGAGATCATCGACGACCTTGAGGACGAGGCCCGCGGCGTCTACTCGGGGGCGATCGGCTACTTCGGCCTCGACGGCAACACCGACCTCAGCATCGTCATCCGCACGATCGTGATGCGGCCGGGGCGGACGACGATCGGCGCCGGCGGCGCGATCGTGATGCAGTCCGACCCGGAGGAGGAGTTCGACGAGATCCTGCTGAAGGCGCGGGCGCCGATGGCGGCGGTGGCGCGGGCGGTCACCGGCAGCGACTCCGCCGACGCCTGGAGCGTCGAGTTAGAGCCAGCGCTGGCGCAAACCGGAGCGACATGACCGAGCCGATCTCGACCGAGCCCGAGGCGACGCCTCGAGCGGCTTCACAGTGGGGCATTCGGCCCGCCGGGGAGGGCGACGCGGCGACGGTCGCGGCCGCCGTCGGCGAGCTGCTCGACGAGCTCGGCGGCCGCCAGCCGGCGCCGGCGGAGCTGGATGCCGAGGTGCGAGCCGCCCTCGCCGACCAGGCCGGCGCGACCTTGCTGCTGGCGGAGGCCGGCGGCGAGCTAATCGGCGTCCTCAGCGCTAGCTGGCAGCGGGCGATCCACGTCCCCGGTCCCTACGCGACGATCCAGGACCTCTGGGTGCGGCGCGACTGGCGCAGCCAGGCGGTCGGGGCGGGGCTGGTGGCGGCCTTGGCCGAGCTGGCCGGCGAGCGCGGGGTGGCGCGGATCGAGGTCGGGCTGCCGCGCGAGACCTTCGCCGCGATCGGCGCCACCGAGGCCTTCTACCGGAGCAACGGGTTCGAGCACCTGGGCCCGCGGATGCGGCGGTTGCTGCCGTGAGCGCCGAGCTGGTGATGGTCGAGCAGCGCCCGGGGCGCGACGACGACGCTCCTTGGATCGTCGAAGGCGGCCGCCGCCTGGCCGGCCAGGACAGCGGCCGTCGCCTGGTCGAGCTGCGCCGCGGCCTCCGCCGCCACGCCGGCGTGGCGGCGGTCGCGACCGCGGTCACCGACGCCGAGCTGGAGCGGACGCTGGCGGCCCTGCACGACCGCGACTACCTCGAGGCGCTGGCGGCGGTCGACGCGGCGGAGGCGGTGCTGGAGGGCTTCGCGCCGCCCGGCCTCGAGCCCGACATCCCGGTCAGCCCCGGCCTCGTCGTCGCCGCCCGCGAGGCGGTGCGGACGGCGATCGCCGCCGCCGCGGAGCTGCTCGGCGGCGCCCGCTTCGCCTACGCGGTCTGCCGGCCGCCCGGCCACCACGCCGGCCCCGGCTTCCTCGGCGGCTACTGCTACCTCAACTCGGCGGCGGCGGCGGTGCGCACGCTCGACGCGGGTGGCCTCGGCCCGGTCGGCGTCCTCGACCTCGACCTCCACTACCCGAACGGGACCTCGGAGCTGGTCGAGCGGATCGAGGGGGCGACGCTGCACTCGCTGCACGCGGCGCCGGTCACCAACGTCGCCCCCGGCACGCGGCTGCCGCGGGTCGCCGGCGAACGGACCGTTGCCTTCGAGGCCGCTCCCGGCGAAGACGAGTACCTGCGGGAGGTCGCCGCTTCGGTCGGCTCCCTCGCCGCCAAGTCCCGTGCCCTCGTCGTCTCGCTCGGCTACGACACGGTCGCCGGCGACCCCCACGGCGGCTGGGACTTCGAGCCGGAGGTCTTCACCGAGGTCGGTCGCCTGCTGGCCGCCGCCGGGCTGCCGGTCTGCGTGGTCCAGGAGGGCGGCTACGCGCTGGCGGCGCTGGCCGCCTGCAGCCACGCCTTCGCCAGTGGCCTGCTGGAGGAGCGCGAAGGTCATTTCCGTCGCGTAGCGGTAGAAAAGACCTGCGCGCCCGGGGAGCTGACCGCATGAGCGCCGCCGCCGAGGGCCTGGAGCCGTTCCGCCGCCGGCTCGACCGGATCGACGACGAGATCGCCCGCCTGCTCGGCGAGCGCTTCGAGATCTGCCGCGAAGTCGCCCGCTACAAGAGCGAGCACGAGATCCCGATGATGCAGCCGGGCCGGGTCGAGGAGGTGCGCGCCCGCTACCTCGCTCGCGGCGCCGCCGTCGACCTGCCGGCCGAGTTCAGCGGCGACCTCTTCGATCTCCTGATCGCCGCCACCTGCAAGGAGGAGGACGAGTTGATGGCGGCGCTGGCGGCGGAGAGGGGGAGCGGGGTATGAGCTCCGCGACCGTTGCGGCGCCGGCGGCACCGGCGCTCCTGCCGCCGGGATTGCCGCCGGGGCCACGGCTGCCGAGCGCTCTGCAGGCGATCGGCTGGACGCGGCGGCCGCTGCCGTTCATGGAGCGCTGCCGTCGCCGCTACGGCGACGCCTTCACCCTGCGCATCCTCCACTGGGGGACCTGGGTGCTGCTCTGCGACCCGGCCGACGTCAAAAAGGTCTTCACCGCCCGTGCCGGCGCCTTCGGCGTCGACGTCCCCAACCCGCTGCTGGGCCCGGTGCTGGGCCCGCGCTCGGTGATGCTGCTGGAGGAGCCCGAGCACATGACCCGGCGCAAGCTGATGCTGCCGCCGTTCCACGGCCGCGGGATCGAAGCCGACGCCGAGATGATGGCGGCGGTCGCCCGCGAGGAAATCGGCCGCTGGCCGGTCGGCGAGCCGTTCCCGCTCTGGCCGCGGATGCAGGCGATCACCCAGGAGGTCGTCGTCCGCGCCGTCTTCGGCGCCGACGCCGGCCCCCGCCTCGACGCCCTGCGCCAGCGGCTGCAGAAGCTGACCGAGTGGATGAGCAACCCCCGCCACATCACCCAGCTCGCCACCTTCGGGCCGCGCTGGCTGGTCCGCAGCCGCCCCTTCCGGGCGGCGATCGAGCCGGTCGAAGCGGCGGTGCTGGAGGAGGTGCGGCGGCGGCGTGAGGACCCCGAGGCCGCCGGCGACGTCGTCTCGATGCTGGCCCAGGCGCGCTACGAGGACGGCTCGCCGATGAGCGAACGCGACCTCCGCGACGAACTGATCACGCTGCTGACCGACGGCCCGACCTCCTCCTCGCTGGCCTGGTGCTTCGAGCGCCTGCTGCGCCACCCCGAAAAGCTCGAGCGCGCCCGCGAGGACGTCCGCGACGGCGACGGCGCCTACCTCGACGCGGTGGTGAAGGAGACGCTGCGGCTCTGCCCGCCGGTGCCGGTGGTGGTGCGGCGGCTGCTGGAGCCGATGGAGCTGGGCGGCCACCAGCTCCCCGCTGGCACCACCGTCGCCCCCTGCGTGCACCTGATCCACCACGACCCGGAGATCTACCCGCAGCCGCGCAGCTTCGTCCCCGAGCGCTTCCTCGACAACCCCCCCGGCACCTACACCTGGATCCCCTTCGGCGGCGGCGTGCGCCGCTGCCTCGCCGCCAGCTACGCCGAAATGGAGATGAAGCGGGTCCTGCGCACGGTCCTCGGCGAGGTCGAGCTGTGGCCGGTCGAGCGCCGCTCGGAGCGGATGCGCAAGGGCGCGATCTCCTTCGGCCCGGACAAGAACAGCCTCGTGATCGCGCGGCCGTGCTAGCCGAGACCGACCTCCTCGTCGTCGGCGCCGGCGCCAAGGCGGCCGCGATCGCGGCCAAGGTCCACGCCTTCAACCGGCTCGGCCACGGCCCGATCTCGCTGAAGATCGTCGAGGGGACCGAGCCCGCCGCCTCCTGGCTCGGCCGCAACGGCATGACCTCGGGCGAGGAGCCGCTGGCGGTCACCCCGATCAAGGACATCGGCTTCCCCTACCAGAGCTTCCGCGAGTTCGGCGACGCCGGCGGCGCGATCGATGCCGCGGCGATGGCCTTCTCCTGGCAGCAGTACATGGTCCACCGCCGCCGCTACGCGCGCTGGGTCGACGCCGGCTCGCCCTCGGTCCGCCACCGCGACTACGGCGAGTACCTGGTCTGGGTGCTCTCGCGGGCGACCGAGGGAGTCGGCCAGGTCGAGGGCCGGGTGACGCGGATCGGGCTCGACGGCGAGCGGCGCTGGCTGGTCGAGGTCGAGGAAGCCGCGGGGACCTCCAGCCACCGCGCCGGCGCCCTCGTCCTCACCGGCCCCGGCGTCCACCGCTCGTTCCCGCACGAGCCCGAGATCGCCGCCCGGGTCTTCCACTGCGACAGCCGGCGCGAGGAGTTCGCGCAGCTGCCGGAGGAGCGGCAGTGCGACGTCGCCGTGGTCGGCGGCGGCGAGAGCGCGCTCAGCTGCGTGATGTTCCTGCGCGGCCTGCGGCCGCGCTCGCGCTTCACGATCTACACGCCGCTGCTGCCGCTGAGCCGTGGCGAGAGCTTCCTCGAGAACCGCGTCTTCTCCAACCCCGACGAGGTCGAGTGGAGCGCCCTCGACCAGCAGACCCGGCGCGACTTCGTCAAGCACAGCGACCGCGGCGTCTTCGACCCGCCGAGCCTGGCGGCGATCGCCTACGACGACCGCTGCCGCTTCGTCACCGGCCGCGTCACCGACGTCGGCGCCGCCGCCGGCGGCGAGGGGGTGCGGCTGCACTACCGTGCGCCCGAGGGGGCGGTCCAGCGCCAGCACGAGTACGTCGTCAACTGCACCGGCTTCGATCTGCTGGCGCAGCTGCGCGACCTCTTCCCAGCCGAGCTGCGGGCCGAGATCGAGCACCGCGTCGGCGGCCTCTGGGAGCGCTCGGCCGGGGCCGAGGTGCCGATCGGGCGGGCGCTGGAGCTGCGCGGCATGAGCCCGCGCCTGCAGATCCCCGGGCTCGCCGGCCTCAGCCAGGGGCCCGGCTTCGCCAACCTCGGTGCCCTCGGCCTGCTTTCCAACCGGGTCCTGCAGCCACTTGTGCGGGAGAAGACAGAGGCGGTTCAACCACAACAGGAGGGGATGCTGACGTGAGTCCAGAGAGAGTGGGGAAGGGGGGCCGGGCCGTCCTCGGCGGCGTCTTGGTTGCCGTTGCGCTCGGCATCGCACTGCTGGCAGGGGGCTGCGGCTCGTCCTCGTCGAGCGACGTGCGGGTCGGCGGCAGCGCCTACCCGGGCATCGACACCGCGAACACCCGCCACGCCAGCGGCGCGATCGACAGCGCCAACGCCGCCGGGCTCGAAGTCGCCTGGACGCTGCCGCTGACGGCGAAAAGCTCCTACGGCTCCTACGCCTCGACGCCGGTGATCAGCAAGGGCGTGGTCTACGCGCAGGACCTCGAGTCCAACGTCCAGGCGATCGACCTCGAAAGCGGCGACGTGCTCTGGGAAAAGAGCTACCACCAGCCCGATCAGGGGCCGAACGGGCTCACCGTCGCCGCCGGCCGCGTCTACGGCGCGACCTCGGACGCGGCCTTCGCGCTCGATCAGAAGACCGGCAAGCAGATCTGGTCGACGCCGTTGCTGCGGCGCCCGAGCGAAGGCATCGACATGGCGCCCGGCTACCACGACGGCCTCGTCTACGTCTCGACCGAGCCCGGCAACGTCAACGGCGGCTACAACGCCGGCAGCGTCGGCATCCTCTGGGCGCTCGACGCCAAGACCGGCAAGAAAGCCTGGCACTTCAACACCGTGCCCGACGACCTCTGGTCGAAGCAGAACGGGCAGCTCAACTCCGGCGGCGGCCTCTGGTACGCGCCCTCCTTCGACGGCAAGGGGAACATGTACTTCGGCACCGGCAACCCGGCGCCGTTCCCCGGCACCGCCAAGTTCCCCTGGGGATCGAGCCGGCCCGGCCCGGACCTCTACACCGACTCGGTGGTCAAGCTCGACGCCAAGACCGGCAAGCTCGAGTGGTACTACCAGCAGACGCCGCACGACATCTACGACTGGGACATGCAGAACCCGCCGGTCCTGGTCAAGGCCGGCGGCCGCGAACTGGCGATCGGCTCCGGCAAGGTCGGCGTCGTCGTCGCCCTCGACGCCAAAAGCGGCAAGGTCGTCTGGAAGCGCTCGGTCGGTATCCACAACGGCCACGACAACGACGACCTCTACGCGATGCGCGGCGAATACTCGAAGCTGCACGAAAGCGCCACCGCGACCGTCTTCCCGGGCCTGCTGGGCGGCGTGATCGCGCCGATCGCGACCGACGGCAAGACCCTCTTCGTCCCGGTCGTCAACCACTCGGTGACGATCGACTCGCAGACCAGCCCGAGCGAATCGCAATCGCTGACCGGCGAACTGGTGGCCCTCGACGTGGCCAGCGGCAAGGTCGAGTGGAGCAAAAAATTCTCCTCCGCGGCCTTCGGCGCGCCGACGGTGATCAACGACCTCGTCTTCATGGCCACCTTCGACGGCACCCTGCACGCCTTCAGCGCCAGGACCGGCGGCGAAGTCTGGCAGGCGTCGCTGCCGGCGGGCTCGAACTCCGGCCTGGCGGTGGACGGCGACAGCGTCGTCGTCCCGGCCGGCATCCCCACCGTCGAAGGCCAGACCCCGGAACTGGTCGCCTACGAAATCGAAGGCAAGGAATAGAGCTGGATCGGCGGGGCCGGGAGCGGGTAGCTTGAGCGAGGATGGCCGCCAAGCACAGCGCCGGGATCCTGCTCTACCGCCGCACCGCCGGTGAGCCGGAATTTCTCCTCGTCCACCCCGGCGGGCCCTTCTGGGCCCGCCGCGACGAGGGCGCCTGGACGATCCCCAAGGGCGGCGGCGAGGATGACGAGGACCCGCGCGACTGCGCTCTGCGCGAGCTCGGCGAGGAGCTCGGCGACGCTGCCCCGGCGCTCGACCGCGGCGACCTGATCGAGCTCGGCGCGGTGCGCCAGAAAGCCGGCAAGGTCGTCGACGCCTGGGCCGCCGAGGCCGATTTCGATCCGGCCCGGCTCGACAGCAACACCTTCGCGGTCGAGTGGCCGCCGCGCAGCGGCGTCGAGAGCGAGTTCCCCGAGGTCGACCGGGCCGAGTGGTTCGAGCCGGCCCTGGCCCGGCGCAAGATCCTGCCGGCGCAGGAGCCGTTGCTCGACCGCCTGCTCGCCCACCTGGGAAGATCGTGAGCATGGAGGGGTCAGTCGACCCGGGTCAGAACGGCCATCTGCCGCTTTCGGCGCGGCTGCTCGGCGTCGGCGTGCGGGGCGCCCGCACGGTCGGCAAGGCGACGGGGATCGACCGCGCGGTCGAAGTCGCCGCCGAGGAGGCGATCGTCACCGCGCTGGAGAGCGAGGCGGTCGAGCGGGCGATGGCGCGGGTGGTGCGGGGACCGCTGGTCGAAGAGGCGGTCCAGGGGGCGCTGGAGAGCGACGCGGTCAAGCGGGCGCTGCTGGAGGCGATGGACAGCGAGCTGGTCGACGAGGTCTGGCGGCGGCTGCTGGCCAGCGACCAGGCCCAGCAGCTGGTCGAGCGGATCGCCGAGGCGCCGGAGGTGCGGGCGGCGATCAGCGCTCAGGGCGTGGGCCTGCTCGAGGACATCGGCCGCACGATCGGCAAGCTCTGCCGCCGCCTCGACGACAGCTTCGAGCGGCTCGTGCGGCGGCTCTGCTTCCGCCGCCGTCGCGAGGTCCCCAGCGAGCACGCCGGCGCCGTCAGCCGCCTGCTGGCGCTCGCCCTCGACGGCCTCTTCGTCAACCTCAGCTTCTCCGCCCTGGCGGCGATCGTCGCCCTGATCGGCTCCGCCCTCGGCGGCAACGGCCACGGGCTCTCGGGCCTCGCGCTGGCGCTCGGCGCCGGCGTCTGGAGCGGCCTCGGCGCCCTCTACCTGCTCGGCTTCTGGTCGCTGGCGGGGCAGACGCCGGGGATGCGTTTCGTCGGGATCGAGCTCAGCGAGCACCGGATCCCGCTGCGCCGCGCGTTGAAGCGGCTGCTCGGCCTCGGCCTCTCGGTGGTGACGCTCGGGATCGGCTTCCTCGGCGTCGTCTTCGGCGCCGAACGGCGCGGCTGGGACGACCGCCTCAGCGCCACCGCGGTCGTCTACGACGAGAACCGGCCCGAGCCGGCGCCCTGGTCGTCGCGGCCGCCGCTGGCGACGCCGGCCGAGCCGGCGCCACCAGCGGCCTCAACGGTCGCTCAGGAGGCGACGCCCTCGGGGCCCTCGGCCAGCTTGTAGATGATGATCAGCGAGAGGGCGAAGATCGCCAGCGACCAGAACGGATAGGCCGGCAGCGAGAGCAGCGCCGCGATCGAGTTCAGCGCGGCGATGAAGATGCCGAACCAGCGGCCGAATTCGCCGCCGGCGAACAGCGAGAAGGCAGCGACCAGCTCGAGCACCCCGACGATCAGGCTGATCCAGCCCCAGGTGTGGAGGCCGCTGAGGATGTAGGTGGCGTTTTCGGTGAAGAACTTCGAGTCGCCGATTGCGGCGATCCCGTAGATGATGTTGAGCACTCCCGCGACCAGCAGCAGGATCCCGGCGAACACCCACCAGCCGCTGAGCGTCGTTCCCTGGTTCATCAGTAACCCTTTCCTTGCGTTGGACGGAGTCCCTACGCGAGCAAGATAAGCGACGCCGGAGACGGCCGCAAAGGGATTCCTGTCTAAACGAGCTTGAGCACCTTGAAGCTGCGCTCGCCGCGCGGCGTCTCGACCTCGACGGTGGCGCCGACGCTGGCGTCCATCAGGGCGCGGCCGATCGGCGACTCGGCCGAGAGCCGGCCCTCGGCGAGGTTGGCCTCGGTCGAGCCGACCAGGGTCCAGACGTTGGTCTCGCCCCTGGCCTCGTCGAGCACTTCGGCGCTGCGGCCGAAGCGGAAGCGGTCGGCGGGGGCGTCGGCGTCGACCTCGACCACGACCGCGTTGCGGAGCCGTTCCTGCAGCCGCTTGATCCGGGTCTCCATGTGCGCCTGGTCCTCTTTGGCGACGTGATACTCGGCGTTCTCCTTGAGGTCGCCCTCGTCGCGCGCGACTTTGATCCGCGCCGCCATCTGCTGGCGCGCGGGGCCTTCGAGATGCTCGAGCTCGGCCCGCAGCTCCGCGATCCCCTCGGCGGTGATCGGCTCGCCACCTTGCTGCTCGGCTGCGCTCATCGGCATCAGCCTGTCAGAAACGCTTGCCGAGTGTGGGACCATTGCCGGCGATGAGGGTTGCGAGAGCACTGTCGGCTTGCCTGGCGCTGGCACTTGTTGCACTGGCGCCGCCGGCACTGGCGGCTTCGCGCCAGCTGGCGCCGCCGCCGCGCGGCTTCTGGACCCCGACCCGGATCCGGCGGGCGCTCACCAACGACTCGCTGGAACACACGCCCGTCGCGCCGGAAGCCGACAGCAGCAGTCTGCGGGTGCTCGAAGCGGCGGCGCCGGAAGATCGCACCAACGGCCGCGTCTTCGGGGTCGACCCGCGCGAAGGCCCCTACTCGTGCTCGGGCACCTCGCTGCAGACGCCGAGCGGCTCGATCGTCCTCACCGCCGGCCACTGCGTGATCGAGGACGGCCGCTGGGGCGAACAGCTCGTCTTCGTCCCCGCCTTCGACCACGAACTGCACCCCTTCGGCATCTTCCGCGCCAGCGAAGCCTTCACCACCCGGGCCTGGGAACGGTTCGGCAACTCCGACTTCGACGTCGCCGCGCTGCTGGTCGAACCGGGCCCGCTTGGCACCCTCGCCGAAACCGTCGGCGCCAAGGGCTGGACCAGCAACCGCTCGCGCTTCTCGCCGCTGCAGATCTTCGGCTACCCCGCCGCCGCGCTCGGCGGCGAAGAATTGCGCTCCTGCCTCAGCCACGGGCTCGGCAGCGACGAGCTGACCGACGGGCTGCCGGGGCCACCGACGATGCCGGCCCGCTGCGACATGGCCGGCGGCTCCAGCGGCGGCGCCTGGCTGACCGAAGGCGGGGCGCTGATCGACGGCGTCACCAGCTACGGCTACAGCGGCAACCGCGACCGCCTCTACTCCCCCTACTTCGGCACCGGCATCGACCACTTCCTCAGCCGCCTGCCCTGAACGGGGCCGGCGCTCAGTCGCCGCCGTTTTCTTCGCCGGCGCCGAGCAGGGCCGGGGCGAAGGTCTTCACCTTCTTGCCGCCGGCGCCTTCGAGCAGGTTGAGGCCGAACAGTTCCTCGCTCGAGCGCAGCAGCGAGTAGGGGTTGTAGGCGACGGCGTCGGTGGCGCCCGGGGTGACGAAGGGGGAGACCAGCAGCGCCCCCGTCCTCAGCGGGTTGGCGGGCGCGGTCGCGCCGGCGGCGGGCGGGTTGACGGCGCCGAAGCTGACGATCAGCAGCCCGTCCTTCTTGTAGGCGGGGGAGGCGAGGATCTTCGGCACCCAGGTCGAGAGGAAGGCGTCGGCGGCGGCCGCGCCTTCGGGCGTGCCGGCGGCGCACTGGCCGCTGACCCCGGAGTTGCAGAGGCCGGGTGAGATGTAGGAGTAGTTGGGCGTCGATTCGGCCTTCTTCAGGTCCTTTTCCAGTTCCGTCAGCGGCACGTCGTCGGCGGCGCAGTCGCCGAGGTCGAGCAGCGAGTGGAAGTAGGCGAAGGGGTTGAGGCGGACCGCGTAGCCGCCGCCGGTTTCCGCCGGGGCGCCGGGCTGGGGGTAGACGCAGTTGGCGGGCTTGCCCGTTTCCGGGTCGGCCATGCCTTCCATGTAGGCGCGCCATTTGAACTGGGCGATGTCGAGCTGGTCGGCGAAGGTCAGGGCTTCGGCGGGATAGACGCAGGAGCCGTAGTCGGGGCAGTCTTCCTTGGTCTTGGCGTTTGGCGCCTGGCCGCCGATCGCCGCCAGCGAGTTCGGCAGCGTCGCCGCGTCGAGCAGCGAGTAACCGCTCAGCAGGTCGCCTTTGGGGCGCAGCGTGCTCGCCAGGTAGGGCATCTGCGTGGTGGCGCCGAAGGCGGCTTCGTAGCCGGAGCTGGTCAGCGAGATGAGGAAGACGTGCTTGATCCTGCCGGCTTCCGGTTTCGGTTCTTCGGGGGCGCTGGGCAGCATTTCTTCCGGCTGGGGGGTCGGGGCCGCTTCCGGCGCCGCCGCCGGCGCCGGCACGAATTCTTCGGCCGCACCGGAGGGCGCCGGCGCCGCCGCGCTCGGCGCCGAGTGCGCTGGAGATTCGCTCGGACCCGGGGCCGGTTCGAGGGCGGGAGCGCTGGCCGCCGGGCTGCGGTCGGCGGCGAGGCTGCGGCCGAGCAGGGCGGCGAGCGGGCCGCTGCCGCCGGAGTCGGTCATCGCCGCGGCGACGATCGCCGAGGTGGCGACCAGCGAGGAGGCGACGAGCAGGCCGAAGCGTTTGCCGGTCAGCGTCGCCGCGGCGGCGATCGCGCGCTGGATCATGCCCTTCATTTGGCGGTCCCGGTCGGCACCAGCGGGTTGCCGCACTGGGCGCAGAAGCGCACCGCGTGGCCGTAGGGGGCGCCGCAGCCAGGGCAGAGCCCGGCGGCGTCGGCACGCTCGAGCTCGAGCACCCGCTCGACCGCGAGCAGCTCGGCGTCGACCCGCTGCAGCTCGGCCGCCTTGCGGGTCAGCACGTCGAGCCGCACGTGGTCGCGGATCGCCATCTCGTAGAAGGCGCCGCCGAGGTCGGCCTGCATCACCGTGAACTTCTCCAGCAGGCGGTCGCGCTGGGCGATCAGCTCGGCGCTTTCGTCCTTGGCGATCGGCTCCTTGGGCGGCTCCGACTTCGGCTGCGGCTGCCGCTGGGCGGCGGCGGTGCGCCGCAGCAGCTCCGCCGGGCGGCGGCCGAGCTCTGCCAGGCGGCTCATGGTTCCGCTCCGTTGCTCGGCGCCGGCGTCGAGCCCGGTTCGCCGCCGACCGGGATCACATCGGGCAGGTTCTGCTGCGCCTTGATGTAGTTTTCGCCCGTCTCGGAGGGGGCTTCGTCGACGATTTTGGTGCCTTCTTCGATCTGTTTCTGGCTCGGTTTGTAGCCGGTCACCTGGTGCACGACGCCGTTCTTGGTCTTGTTCAGGACCTTGCCGGCGTTCTTCTCGTCGGCTTTCAGCGCTTTGGCTTCTTTCTTGCCTCCTTTGCCCTTGCTGGCGGTGGCTTTGGCGGTGCCGGGAGCGGCGGTGCTGGCCGTCGCCGTTTCCTGGTTGTGCAGCGCCCGCAGCAGCGCCTCTTCGTTGCCGCTGCCGGAGTCGCTGCGGCCGACGACGACCCCGAGCGCGACGGCGATCGGCAGCAGGGCGAAGAAGCCGACTGCGGCGGCGCGGCTGGTCGGGCCGGCCTTGGCCGGCGGCCGGGTCAGCGGCCGCCGCGCTTTCTTGCTCATCGCGGCGAAGTAGCGCGAGGACGGGTTGGCGCCGTTGCCGCGGCGGGCGGCGCAGTTGACGCAGTAGCGCTGCTGGGTGTCCAGCGGCGCCCCGCACTCCTCGCAGGGCTCGTAGCCGCCCTGGGTGACGGTCGGCCTGAATTCGGTCTCGTTCATCGTCAGTTCCCCCCGTCCTTGTGCTTGTCGTGTCGGTGCTTCTGCTTCTGGCGCTCGGCCCGCGCCGCGAGGATGTGCTTGGCCCGCGCCTGCTGGATCTGCGCCTTTTCCTGCGTCGTCGAGCAGCCCGCGGGCACCGCGAGCAGGAGCAGGCCGCAGATCCCGAGCAGGGCGAGGCGGGGCAGACGGCGGCTGGGTGCGGGTCTAGCCGAAGGCACCGCTGACGTACTCCTGGGTCCGTTGCTCGCGGGGCGATCCGAACAGCGCCGTGGCGCTGTTGTACTCGACCAGGTCGCCGAGGTACATGAAGGCGACGTGGTCGGCGATCCGGTAGGCCTGCTGCAGGTTGTGGGTGACGATGACGACGGCGACGTCGTCGCGCAGTTTCACGATCAGGTCCTCGATCACCTGGGTCGACTGCGGGTCGAGCGCCGAGCAGGGCTCGTCGAGCAGCAGCACCTCGGGCTCGGCGGCGAGGGCGCGGGCGATGCAGAGCCGCTGCTGCTGGCCGCCGGAGAGCTTCAGGGCCGGGTGGTCGAGGTTGTCTTTGACCTCCTCGAAGAGCCCGGCCCGCTCCAGGGCGCTGTGGACTTTGGGCTCGAGCGCCTTTTTGCGCTGGCGGCGGGAGCCCTGCTCGCGCAGCACGTAGGCGATGTTGTCGAAGACGCTCATCGGGAACGGGTTCGGCTGCTGGAAGACCATCGTCACCCGGCGCCGCAGCAGGGTCGGCTCGATCAGCCGGATGTCGACGTCGTCGAGCAGGATCCGGCCGGTCAGCGTCGCCGTGCTGGTCAGCTCGGTGAGCCGGTTGAGCGAGCGCAGCAGCGTCGTCTTGCCGCAGCCGGAGGGCCCGATCAGCGACAGCACCTCGCCCTGTCGCACCGGCAGCGAGACGCCTTTGACCGCGTCGCGGTTGGCGTAGGAGACGGAGACGTCGTCGATCTCCATCCGCCGGATCGAGAACTGGGGGGCGCCGATCGAGCGCCGGGCGCCGGTGAAGCCGCCGGGGGCGGCGGGGAGGCTGCTGTCGCTGTGGACCGGCGCCTCCACCACCTGCGCCGGCGGCGCGTCGGCCAGCTCCAGCCGCCGGATCGGCGGCGGGGGGGTCGTCATGAACTCCACGTTCCCACCTTTCGGGCGCGGCGATGGATGATGTCGACTGCCCCGTTCAGGGCCAGCACCATCAGCAGCAGGACGAAAGCCGCCGCGTAGGCTTTCTGCGGCTGATTGAGGTTCCCGGTCGGGGAGGCCTCGTAGACGAAGTTGGTCAGGGTCGTGCCGGCCCCGCGCAGGTAGTTGAAGGGGAAGTTGCCGCCGACCGGGGCGAAGTTCTGGGTGGCGCCGAGGAGGACGACGATGATCGCGGTGTCGCCGATGATCCGGCCGAGGCCGAGCATCGCCCCGGTGGCGACCTGGGGGCGGCTGGCCGGCAGCAGGATCCGCCGCGTCGTCGCCGCCTTGGTCTTGCCGACCGCGTAGGAGGCCTCGCGCACGTGGCGCGGGATCGAGTGCAGCCCCTCGCGGACGCTGGCGACGATCAGCGGCAGGGCGACCAGCGAGAGCATCGCCGAGGCAGCGAAGAAGGAGCGGCCGAAGACGACGCCTTCGTTGCTGCGGCTGAGGAAGGCGAGCGCGGTATTGGAGAAGATCACGGTGCCGAACAGGGCGAGGACGATCGAGGGGATGCCGGCGATCGCCTCGATCGTCGATTCGGTGACGCGGGCGAGGGCGGCGGGCCTGCCGTACTCGACCAGCCAGACCGCGATCGCGATCCCGGCCGGCAGGGCGATCGCCATCCCCATCACGCCGACGATCAGGGTGCCGACGAAGGCGTCGGAGAAGCCGCCGGTTTCGCCCTCGCTGAAGCCGGCGGCGGCGGGCGTGACCAGCATCGAGGGCTTCAGGTACTTGATCCCCTGGATGAAGAGGTAGACGGCGATCGCCACCGCGATCGCGCAGAAGAGCAGCCCCAGCGCCCAGCAGATCGCCAGGCCGATGCGGTCGCTGAGGCGCCAGGTGGCGCTGCCCTCGACCGCCCCCTTGGTGGCGTTGGAGGGGATCTGGGGACCGCCCGGCGGCGGCGCTGCCGGCGGGGTGGCGAGCGAGGACTCCATCAGGCGGCTCCGTACTTGCGCATCGCCCGCCGCGCCGCCCAGCCGGTCAGCGAGAGGAAGGCGGCGGAGAAGAGCAGCACCGTGGCGATCGCGAACAGGGTCGCGTTCGACGGCGGCGAGCTGAGCTGGTCGATGTTCTTGACGATCGTCGGCGCCAGCGGGCGCGAGGGCTCGTAGATGAAGATCGCGCCGTCGGCGGGGTTGGGGGCGAAGCCGACCGAGCCGGAGATCATCGCCAGCATCACCGCCTCGCCGATCGCCCGCGCCACCGCCAGCACGGTGCCGGCGACGATCGCCGGGCGGGCGGTGCGGACGGCAATTTTCCAGGTCGTGCGCCAGCGGTTGACGCCGAGCGCCAGCGAGCCCTCGAGCCAGCCCGGTTTGACCGAACGCAGGCCGTCGGAGAAGATCGAGACCATCAGCGGCGCGATCATCACCGTCAGCACCGTGATCGCTGCCAGCAGGCTGTAGCCGCTGAGCGAGATGACGCCGGCGACCGACGCCTTCTGGTGCTCGGTGACCAGGTGGTTGCCGATGAAGGGGACCAGGACGAGGACGCCGATCAGGCCGTAGATCACCGAGGGGATGCTGGCCAGGAAGCGGATCACCGGCTGGAGGATGTTGCTCATCCATTCCGGCGCGAACTCGACGACGAAGACGGCGACGAAGAGGGCTGAGAAGAGGGCGATGAAGACGGAGCCGCCGGCGATCAGCAGGGTGCTCCAGATCAGCGGCCAGGCGTGGAAGGTGTAGACGTAGTGGGCGCCGCTTTCGCCGGAGAGGAAGATCGTGTTGAGCTGTTCGTCGACGCTGCCGCCGGGCCCGAACCAGGCGAGCCCGTTATGGGCGAACGACGGCCATCCCCGCACGAGGACGGTGACGATCATCGCCAGCAGCAAACCCACCACGGCGCAAACAAGCGCGCCGAGCATCTGCTCGACGCGCTTGTCTGACCAGCGTGGGCCGTACTCGGGGGAGAACTCCTCGTCCAATTACTTCTTCTTCTTCGGCTTCTTGTTGAAGGCGGCGACTCCACCGGCCTTGTTGATCACTTCGCCAGCCACCGGGCTGGTGCGGGCCCAGTCGATGAATTTCTCCACCGTTGGGCTGGGGTTGGCCGTCGGCAGGACGATGAAGATGTAGCGCGACAGCGGGTACTTGAGCGGTTCGACGCTGATCTTGTTGGCCTGGCAGGGGACGCCGTCGACCTTCAGCGCCTTGATGCCCTTGCCTTGCCAGGCGAGCCCGGCGTAGCCGATCGCGTTCGGGTCCTGCTTGACCGCGTTGACGACGAGGCCGTCGGCGGTCAGCGCGTTGACGTTGGACGCCGGCAGTTCGTTGTTGAGGACGGCCTGGAGGAAGAAGTTGTAGGTCCCTCCATTGGTGTCGCGGCCGACCGGGTCGATCGTCGTCGTCAGGCCGGAGCCGGGGATCTGACTCCAGTTGGTCAGCAGTCCGCGGTAGGTGTCGTGGAGCTGCTGGATGCTGATTTCGGTCAGCTTGTTAGCTGGGTTGACGTCCATGCAGAGGCCGTCGAGGTAGAGCTTGATGTAGGTCGTCCCGGCATCGCTGGGGAGGGGGGTACGGGCCTGCCCGGCGAACTGGCTGGTGCCGTTCTGCACGTCTTTGATGCCGGCGTTGCCGCCGTCGGCGGTGTAGACGAAGTGAACGCTGTGGTTGACCTGCTTCGTGTAGGTGGCGAAGAGGGCCTGCAGCACGGGCTGCGCGGCTACGGAGCCGGACCCGATCAGGGTCACGGCGCCAGCCGACGCCGGCGCGGCGAGCCCCGCTAGGGCGATCACCGCAATGGCGAGGGTCTTGATTCTCATCTCGATTTGATTCCTTTCCGACCGGGGTTAACCAGAGTTTATTGACCAACTTGGTCGCTTTAGGCTAGCAGTTTCTGTAGTTTATTGACTCACTTAGTAAAGAAAGGCCACCCGGCAGGAGTCAGTTGGACCTCCGGCAGGCCGTTGACATGGAGGTTCAATTGCTGAAGAGAAGGATTTCCCCACCCCGCGCGGCGACCGTTGTCGCTCTGGCCGCGGTAGTTGCCGCCGTGGTGGCGGTGACCCCGACGCTGGCGAAGACGGCCCAGTCGTTCCTGACGACCAAACGGGCGGCGAGCACCTACGTCTCCAACAAGAAGGCGTCGACGCTCTACCTGCGTAAAAAGACCGCGGCGAACCTGTATCTGGCCAAAGCGACGGCGCCGAAACCGCCGGTCGCCTCGGTCGCCGCCAGCAACACGGTCTTCGGGCCGGTCTCGGCGACCACCGCCGGCTACATCCCGACCGCGTTCACCTCGTTCGCGACGCCGGCGAAAGTCAGCACCGCGGTGATCTCCTTCTCCGGCACGGCGATCTGCACCGCGTCCGGGACGATCACGGCGGAACTCGCCTGCCCGGTCTCGATCCTGATCGACGGTCAGGTCGCTGGCAAATACAACTTCGCTCCGGCGACGGCCAGCACCGGCAAACCGGCGGCGCTCGTCCACACGATCGTGTTGACCAGCGTGCTCACCAAGGGCGGTCACACCGTGGCGATCGAGTACGCCGGCGCCAAAACCGTGACCTTCACGCTGAACAGCTGGAACCTCGCGGTGCAGGCCTACCCGCAGCCCGAAGAAGCCGTGGCGGCGGAAACGACGCCGACGACGAAATAGCGGACGACCCCGCCCCAACCGCTCAGCGGTTGGGGCGGGGAAGTGCGTCGCCGAGGATCAGGCGCGCTCTGTAGAAGAGCGCCTCGTCGGCGGCGGACTGGACCGAGTCGCGGTTGGCGACCCGGCTGGTGCGGTTCTGGCCGGCCCCTGCCGGGATCTCGTCACGGACCAGGCCGGTGAGGCGCCCACGCGAGATGAAGGTCGTGTTGGCCACTCTCTTGCTCATCGCCAATCTCCTTTCTGCAGTTTGTTGAGTCTCTAACTCAAGAATAGCAGCAGCCGAGGACCGACGCCCAAAACCCGCCCCAGGTTGGGACGAAAGCGCGTTAAATAGGCAGGGCGAGTGGGGACGGGGCGCCACCCGGCAAAAAGCGCGCCCCGTCCCGTCGCCTCTTCAAACGGCTGCAGATACCTCTGCGTCGCCGCCGTCGTCGCCGCCGCGGGGAGTCGAGGCCCCGTGGTCGCTTGACGGCGGACCACCGTTGAAGCTCTTGGTCTGGATCGGGCGCAGGTAGGCGATCTGGCCCTCGCGCAGCTCCAGCCGCTGCAGCTCGGGCCGGGTCAGCTGCGCCCAGATCTCGGTCCCGTCGCCGAGCACGAACTCGACCCGGATCTCGAAGCCGAGGGCGACGATCCGCTGCACCATGCCCTCCTCGGTGCGCTCGTCGGGGTCGAGCACGACCTCCATGTCGTGCGGGCGCACGAAGTGGTCGCCGAGCCGGTTGACCTCGCCGACGAAGCTCATCACGAACTCGTTGGCGGGATGCTCGTAGAGCTCGTCGGCGCTGCCGGACTGCTCGACCCGGCCCTCGTTCATCACCACCAGCTGGCCGGCGACGTCCATCGCCTCCTCCTGGTCGTGGGTGACGAAGATCGTCGTCACGTGCATCTCCTCGTGCAGGTTGCGCAGCCAGGTGCGCAGGTCCTTGCGGACCTTGGCGTCGAGCGCCCCGAAGGGCTCGTCGAGCAGCAGCACCTGCGGCTCCACCGCCAGCGCCCTGGCCAGGGCCATCCGCTGGCGCTGGCCGCCAGAGAGCTGCGAGGGGTAGCGGTCGGCGAGGCCGTCGAGCTGGACCAGCCGCAGCAGCTCGTGCACGCGGTCGGCGATGGCGGGCTTCTTCCACTTGCGGATCGAAAGCCCGAAGCCGACGTTCCCGAACACGGTCATGTGCTTGAAGGCGGCGTAGTGCTGGAAGACGAAGCCGACTTCGCGCTTCTGCGCCGGCCGCGTCGAGACGTCGTGGTCGTTGATCAGGACCCGCCCCGAATCGAGCGTCTCCAGCCCCGCGATCGCTCGCAGCAGCGTCGACTTGCCGCTGCCGCTGGGACCGAGCAGGGCCGTCAGCGACCCGTCGGGGACGTTGATCGATACATCGTCGAGCGCCTGAAAGTCACCGAAGCGCTTGAACGCTCCCTCGACTGCGATTCCCATCAGGCGACCTCCTTTCGTTTGAAGAGGTTCATTGCCAAGAGTGCGGAGAGGGCGAGCAACGCCAGCAGGACAGCGCCGGCGTAGGCGCCCGTGAAGTTGTATTCGTCGAACTGCTTGGCGACGAAGATCGGCAGCGTTTCGGTCTGACCGGAGATCTTGCCGGAGACAACCGAGACGGCGCCGAACTCGCCCAGGACACGCGCCGTCGTAAGCACTATGCCGTAGGCGACGCCCCAGCGGATAGCCGGCAGCGTGATCCGCCAGAAGGTTTGCCAGGAGCTGGCGCCCAAGGTCGAGGCGGCCTGCTCCTGGTCGACGCCGATCTCCTGTAGGACCGGCACGGTCTCGCGGACGACGAAGGGGACCGAGACGAAGGTGCTGGCGAGGACCATTCCCGGCACCGCGAAGAGAATCTTGATCCCGGCTTCGGAGAGACCGGCGAACCAGCCCCCGACTCCGTAGAGGAGGAAGAGCGAGAGCCCGATCACGACCGGCGAGATGGCGAAGGGGAGATTGATGATCGCGTCGATGACGCGGTTGCCCCACCAGCGATGGCGGACGAGCAGGATGGCGCAGGCGACACCGAAGACGGCGTTGAGCGGGACCGCGACCGCGACCATCAGCAGGGTCAGCTCGAGCGCGTGGATCGCGTTGTGAGTGGTGATCGATTCCCAGGCGGCGCTGAAGCCATGTTCGAAGGCCTTGTAGAAGATCGTCGCGACGGGGATGATCAGCAGCAGGGTGAGGTAGGTGAGCGCGGCCGTGCGCAGGCCCCAGCGGCTGGCGGTGGCACCGCTCATCGCCGCCTCCCCGTTCCCAGGCGCTGCAGCAGCCCGACGGCGGCGAGCAGGACTAGCGACGCGAGCAGCAGTACGACCGAGACGGCGGAGGCCCCGGCCGAGTTCCCCTGTTCGATCAGCTGAAAGATGTAGACCGAGGAGACCAGGGTCTTGAAGGGGATGTTGCCCGAGATCAGGATCAGCGAGCCAAACTCGCCCAGGGCGCGGGCGAAGGCGAGGGCGACGCCGGCGCCGATCCCCGGTAGCAGGTTGGGGAAGATGATGCGGCGGAAGACGGTGAAGCCACCGGCGCCGAGCGAGGCGGCCGCTTCCTCCATGTCGCGGTCCATCTCCAGCAGCAGCGGCTGCACGGCGCGGACGACGAAGGGGAGGGTGACGAAGAGCAGCGCCAGCACGATCGAGAACCGCGTCGCGGTGACGTTGATGCCGAACGGGCTTTCGTGGCCGTAGAGGGCGATCAGGGTGATCCCGGCGACGATCGTCGGCAGTGCGAAGGGCAGGTCGATGAAGGCGTTGACGAATTTCTTGCCGGGGAACTGGTCGCGGACCAGGACCCAGGCGATGATCGTCCCGAAGACAGCGTTGATCGCGACCGTTATCAGCGAGGCGATCACGGTCAGCTTCAGGGTGGCGACCGCCTCCGGGCTGCTGACCGCCGTCCAGAAGCCGGAGAGCCCGTTGTCGAAGGCCTGCGAGACGACCGCCGCCAGCGGCAGCAGGACGAGCAGGCTGAGGTAGAGCACCACCAAGCCGCGGCCGGCCCAGATCCCGGAGCCGCGCTCCGGCCGGGGCGGCGCGCCGGCCCTGACGCCGCCCCCGGGCAGGGGGAATCCAGGCCCGGGGGCGGCGAGCGCCGCGCTGTCCAGCTCAGCTGGCAGTTGAGACTCCCAGTTCTTCCTCGATCTTCGTGATCGAGCCGGTCTTTTCTTCGAAGAACTGTTCCTTCACCTTTTCCCAGCCGCCGAACTTGGCGATCGTGAAGAGGCCCTTCGGGGTCGGGAACTTCTTCGGGTCGACCAGCTTCGGGTCGACCGGCCGGTAGCCGTTTTCGGCCCAGATCTTCTGGCCGGCTTCGGACCAGATGAATTCGAGGAACTGCTTCGCCTGCGGCGAGGCTTCCTTGGTCACGGCGATCGGCGTTTCGATCTTGATCGTGTCTTCCGGGATGACGTATTCGACGTCTTCGCCGGCTTCTTCGGCTTTGATCGCTTCGTTCTCGTAAGTGAGCAGGACGTCGCCCTGGCCTTGAGTGAAGGCGGTCATCGCGTCGCGACCGCTGCCCGGCTGCGCCTGGGTCTTTTCGAGCACCGTCTTCACGGCTTCGAGCGCCTGTGCTTCGGATTTGCCCTGCTCGATCTGCGAGCCGTAGATCGCCATGATGTTCCAGCGGGCCGAGCCGGAGCTGAACGGGTTCGGGGTGACGACGCTGACGTCCTTGGTCAGCAGGTCGTCGAAGGACTTGATCCCGTCCGGGTTGCCCTTCTTGACCGCGAGGACGACGACCGAGTCCTGGCCGATCCCCTTGTATTTGTTGTCTTCCCAGTTGCTGGCGACCTGGCCTTCTTCGACCAGGCGGGTCATGTCGCTGCCGACCGAGAAGTGGACGAGGTCGGCGGGCTGTCCCGCCGCGACCGCGCGGCTCTGGTCGCCAGAAGCTCCGAACGAGTTGGTGAAGCTGGCTCCGGAGCCGTTCGAGGTCTTCTCGAAGGCGGGCTCGAGGCCTTCTTCGTAAACGGACTGGGGGGTCGAATAGCCGACGACGGCGATCTGTTCGCCTCCACCCGAGGAGCTACCACCGCCGCACCCTGCCACCACCAGCGCGGCGAGCAGCACGAGAAGCGAGGCCGTAAGGCCAATCTTCACGCTGCGCCGCCGGGTATTGCGAGCGTTCCGCATCTGGGTTCCTTCCTATGTTTTTCGACTTACTTACTACTGAATGGAAGCCGGCACCGTAGCACAATGTTGACCAACTAAGTAGGGAATTGCGATCCGGATTCATGGGAATAGGCTTGGTCCGTGGCCGTCGATTTCGTGCGCACGCCGGAGCAGGCACTCGAGGGGCTGCCGGACTTCCCCTTCCGGTCGCATTACCGCGAGCTCGACGGGCTGCGCCTGGCCCATCTCGACGAGGGCGAGGGCAGGCCGGTCGTCTTCTTCCACGGCGAGCCGACCTGGTCGTTCCTCTGGCGCAAGGTGATCCCGCCGGTGCGCGACGCCGGCTACCGCTGCATCGCCCCCGACTACGCCGGCTTCGGCCGCTCCGACAAGCCAACCGACCTCGAGTGGTACAGCTACGACCGCCACGTCGAGACGACGGCGGCGCTGCTGGAGGAACTCGATATCCGCGACGCGACCGCGGTCGTCCACGACTGGGGCGGGCCGATCGGGCTGCGGCTGGCGGTCGAGCACCCCGGCCGCTTCGCGCGGCTGGTGATCATGGAGACTGGGCCCTTCACCGGCCAGCAGCGGATGAGCGACGCCTGGCTCGCCTTCCGCGACTTCGTCCGCGACACCGAGGACGTGCCGGTCGGGATGCTGATCCGCGGCGGCTGCAAGCACGATCCGGGCGACGCGGTCGTCGCCGCCTACGACGCTCCTTATATGGAGCCGGCGGCGAAGGCCGGCGTCCGCGCCTTCCCGCTGATCATGCCGCTGACCCCGGAGGCGGTTGGCGCCGCCGAGGGCAAACGGGTCGCCGAGGCGCTGCGGGTCGACAAGCGGCCGGCGCTGGTGCTCTGGGCCGACTCCGACCCGATCCTGCCGTTCTCGGTCGGCGAGCGGGTCTCCGAGCGGCTCGACCTGCCGGCGCCGCGGGCGATCGAGGACGCCGGGCACTTCCTGCAGGAGGACGCCGGGCCGCAGATCGGCGCGATCATCGCCGAGTGGTTGGGGTCCGAGTAGGGATCTGGGGTAGGGCTCGGCGGAGCAACAGCGGGGAGGCTCCGCCGAGCCCTACCCCAGATCCCTATCTGAAGCGGCGCTTTCGACCATCGCGCCCATCTCGGCGTGGGAGTGCTCGGAGAGCAGGCGGACGCGGCGGGGTGCGGCGTCGTCCTCGAGCCAGGTCACGGTCCCCGGCCAGTAGGGGCCGGGCGGGCGGCCGGGGTGGTGGAAGACCGAGGCGAAGATCCAGTTGCCGGTGTTGTGCAGCTGGCCGCCGCCGCGCAGCGGCCACGGCGCCTCGTCCTCGCCGGGCCCACCGCGGTGGGTGTGGCCGGTGATCACGTGGCCGCCGTCGACCCCGAGCCGGGCCGCCAGCTCGGTGCCGGCCTCGACGCCGCTGCGGGAGATCGCCGCGGCGGAGACGTCGGCGGCGAAGTCGGCGCGCAGGGCACGATTGATGCCCCTGATCGCGACCGGGAAGGCGGCGCGGATCGCCCGACCGGCGAGGCGGCGCCCGCTGCCGCCGCCGTCTTCGTCGCCGGAGAGTCGCCGCCAGGCGGCCTCGGAGGGACGGCGCGCTTCGGCCCGCCCGACCGGGCGCGCCTGGGCGATCCCCCAGCCGAGCCCGTAGATCGGCCGCAGCACGCGCTCGTAGTCGGCCGGGGTGGCGGGGTCCGGGATCGGCCCCGAGAAGCGCATCACCAGCGCCGCCGCGAGGCACTCGGCGCGGGGGAGGGAGAGGTGGGGGTCCATGTACTGGCCGTGGGTGGCGTAGACGTCCTCGCGCAGCCAGATCCCCGGGTAAGCGAGGCGCAGGCGGGCGGGGCCGAGCCAGCGGTCGAGCTCGCCGCTGGGACCGGGGGAGGGGTCATAGAGGTGCTCGAGGCCAAGGTCGAGGCCGCCGTCGCCGGCGAGCGAGAGCCGGTCGAGCAGCGGCTCGGCGAAGCGGTGGTCGTGGTTGCCGGGGACGAGGACGACCTCGCGGCCGGCCAGCGCCGCTCCCAGCTCCTCGAAGAAGGGGCGGGCGCTGCGCAGGGCGACCCCGAGCGGCAGGTCGCGCAGCTCGACCGCGTCGCCGAGCAGGACGACGCGGTCGGCGGCGGCGATCTCGGCGAGGAGGACGCGGCGGACGCCGGCGTCGCGCAGCACGTCCTCGCCGCCGGCGGCGCCGAGGTGGAGGTCGGAGACGATCGCCGTCCGCACCCACCTCTTTTACCTGCATCTAGACTTTGGCGATGCTCGGCTTTGGCGAGGAACGGATGCTGGCGGCGAACGGGATCGAGCTCTGCTGCCAGGAGATGGGGGACCCCGACGGCGAGCCGCTGCTGCTGGTGATGGGGCTGGCGACGCAGATGATCGCCTGGCCCGAGGACTTCTGCGAGCTGCTGGCCGAGCGCGGCTTCCGCGTCGTCCGCTTCGACAACCGCGACATCGGCCGCTCGACCAAGCTCGAGGCGGCCGGGGTGCCGAGCCGGCTCGACCTGATCGGCGGCCGCCGCGCGACCGCGCCCTACTTCCTGCGCGACATGGCCGCCGACACGGTCGGGCTGATGGACCGGCTCGGGATCGAGTCCGCCCACGTCGTCGGCGCCTCGATGGGCGGGATGATCGCCCAGTCGCTGGCGATCGAGCACCCGGCGCGGGTGCGCTCGCTGGTCTCGATCATGTCGACCACCGGCAGTCGCTGGACCGGGCTGCCGAGTTGGAAGGCGATGGGGGTCCTGCTCGGCCGCCCGCCGGCGGGCCGCGAAGCGGCGATCGAGCGCGCGGTCAGGACCTTCCGCGTGATCGGCTCGCCCGGCTTCGAGTTCGAGGAGGACCGCGTCCGCGACATCGCCGGCCGCTCCTACGACCGCGGCCACAGCGGCGCCGGCGTGCAGCGCCAGCTGCACGCGATCAGCGCCTCCGGCGACCGCACCCGGGCCCTGGGCGGCGTCACCGCTCCGACCCTCGTCATCCACGGCAGCCGCGACCCCCTGATCCGCCCCGCCGGTGGCCGCGCCACCGCCCGGGCGATCCCCGGCGCCCGCCTGAAGCTGGTCGACGGCATGGGCCACGATCTGCCCCGCGTCCTGCGCCCCGAGTTCGCCGAGGAGATCGCCGCCAACGCGGCCCGGGCCAGCCGCGAGCCCATCCCCGCCTGACTGAACGCAGTTCTTCCCTCTATGCGGGACAAACTGCGTTCGCATCGGAGATGCGGCTGAAAGGAGTCGAACCTTCACGAGCTTTCGCCCACACGGACCTGAACCGTGCGCGTCTACCAGTTCCGCCACAGCCGCGGGAGCAGGCAATCTACCGCTTGCGCGCCCCACGCCGACCCCTCGCCCTCGCCGCACCCCGCAACCCCCTCCCGCTAGAATCGCGACCCCTCGCCGCTATCGTCTAGGGGACTAGGACGCCGGATTCTCAGTCCGGAAACCGGGGTTCGAATCCCCGTAGCGGTATTAGAGGAAAACCCCGCAAAAGCGGGGTTTTTTAGTGGCCAAAACCGGCCATAGGCCCGCTCCATGTCTCAAAATATGTCCCAGGGTCGTGCTAAAAACATGGGACACGCGCTTTCGCCTCGCGGGTAGATCTCGCGGATTTCGATTGAAGGGAGAGGGCGATGCAACGACAAGCGGCAAGATCGGTCAGCGGCCACGTCTTTAAGATCGAGCGCAAGCGTGGCCCGCAGTGGTACGCGAAGTACAGGCTTCCGGACGGGCGCCAGGTGCAGCGCCGGATCGGCCCTCACTGGGCCGATCGCAAGCGACAGCCGCCCGCCGGCTACTTCACGAAAACGACCGCGCGGGCCTGGCTTGACGAAACGCTGGCGAAGGCGCGGTGCGGCGAGCTGCCCGGCATGGTTCGCACCGGCACGACTTTCGCGACCGCCTGCGACGACTGGCTCGCCTACAAGCGCGACCGCAAGGTCAAGCTCTCGACCCAGATCGACTACGAGCACATGGTCGACCGCATGAAGAAGGTCTTCGGCGAGAAGTTCGGGCGGGAGCTTCGGTTGGAGGAGGTGACGGAGGAGACGGTTGAGGGCTTTCGGGATGGCCTGCTCGAAGAAGGACTGGCGGACCGCACCGTCAACAAGTACCTGACCGTCCTCCACGGCATTTTCGTCTGGGCGCAGCGTCGCTACAGGCTGCCGGTCAATCCCGTCACCAACGTCGAGCGCCGCCCAAATGCGAAGCGCGGCAACATCGACGTCTTCTCTCGTGAGGAGGTCCTGGCGCTGGTTCGAGTCGCTGCTTCCGAACAGGACGGCACGATCTACCTCACGGCGGCATTCACGGGGCTTCGTCTCGGCGAGCTGCTGGCCCTGCGCTGGCGCGACGTGGATTTCGCCAACAACTCGATCCACGTGCGCCAGAGCTTCACCAACGGCAGGGTCGATACGCCCAAGAGCGGCCAAGAGCGTACGGTGCCGATGGCCGACGAGGTCGCCCAGGCCCTCGCCAAGCTGAACAAACGGGAGGGCCACGCGGGGGAGGGCGACCTTGTCTTCTGCGGCGTCCAGGGCGGCCACCTTGCCGGGCACAGGCTTCGCGACCGCTACAAGGCCGCCTTGGAGAAGGCTGGCCTGCGGGAACTGCGCTTCCACGACCTTCGCCATACCTTCGGCTCCCACGCGATTCGCACCGCCGATTCGCGCGAGGTCATGGAGTGGATGGGCCACCAGGATCTGGCGACGACTCAGCGCTACCTCCAGTTCAAGCCGAGACAGGACGCGGCACGGCGCATATCGGCGGCCTTTCGGGAAGACGTCTCTCCCACGAACGCTGGCACGTTGTCCTAACTCTCCCCTCCCCGTACCAGGAAGCGCCCCAGGCGCGTCCCGCCGGGAATCCAGGCCATGCCTTTGAGCAAGTCGCCTGGTGGTAGCGAGAGGGCGCCCGCGAGCTTGATCACGGTGTGGATCTTGGGCAGGCGGATGCCGCGCTCAAGCTGGCCGATCTCGGTGCGATGCAGGCCAGCTCGGAAGCCGAGCTCTTCCTGGGAGAAGCCAGCCCTTCTGCGGTAGATCACCAGGTTCTCGCCGAAGCGCTGGGCGACCTGCATCGAGATGTCCATCAGGCCACCTCTAGCAGCGCCAACAGGGAATGGAGGACCTCGTGTTCGGCCTTGACCCGCTCGTATTCCGTGGCTTTATCGCTGCCCACGGCCGCCGCGGCGAGGAAGGTGCGGGCTTCCTCGTCGGGCACGACGATTACGCCCCAGCCGATTCCGGTCAGCAGGCGTTCGTAGGCCTCGGCCTCGCGGCGGCACTTTGCGGGATCGCTCAGGCGCTCGGGGATCTCTAGGTCTTCACGCGCACCGGCCAGCCACGAGCGCAGGCGACAGCGCAGGATCGCGATCTGCGGGGCGGGGAGGTCGAGGGGCACGGCGCGTTGGCCGTGCGTAGGGTTCTCGCAGGACATGAGGAGCGTTGCCTCCTTGTGTCTTAGACGGCCCGTCGCGTTCCACCGCGGCGGGCCGTCGCTCTATGTGGTCGGCGCAGAGCCTAGCAGTTTTTGTGGGGTATAGACCCCACAAAATCACTCGCCACGGATGATCTCTGCAACGTGGCTGTAGTTGAGGCCGGTCTCCTCGGCGATGTCGCGGACGGTCAAGCCGTCCTTCTGCGCTTTCGCGAATCGCTTGCGGCGCTCGGCGCGCGCTTTCGCGCGTTCACGTTGAACGCGCTCCTGGGCGCGCTCGAAGTCGGCTTGGGCCTTCCGTACCTCGGTGCGGGCCTTCTGCTTGGGGTCGGCAGACATAGGCGAAGACTATTCGTCAGCCAGATCACGAACGCGGAGATCCGCCCGGCGAATTAGGGTCGCGACTCGTGAATCCCTTTCCGTCCCTGAAGGCAAAGCGCCTGCTCGCCATCCTCGAACGAGCGCCGTTGAGCTACCACGTGGCACGGCAGTCGGGCTCGCATCGCCGGATGGAGTCGCCAAGCCACCCGCCGTTGACCTTCGCCTTCCACGACAAAGCGACGATCCCCGCTGGCCTCGTCCGCAAGATCCTCGTCAGGGACGTTGGCCTTGCCGAAGACGAGGCGCGGAAGCTACTCTGACCAGGAGAACCGATGGAGACCGTGCGCATCATCTATCACCACGAAGCAGACGGCTGGTGGGCCGAGTCGCCCGACGTTGAGGGCTGGTCTGCCGCTGGCGGTAGTTACGCAGAGGTTCGGCAGCTCGCCGTCGAGGGCATCGAGTTCGCTCTCGGTCATCAGGCCCAGCTTGAGCACTATGTCCCTGCTGGCGAGCAGGTTGCGGCTTAGCCGCGGCATCTTTCCCGTGCCGCTTGTCTCTGAGAACGTGCCGCGCATGGGAGGACCAGATCAACCGCAGCCCGCGCTCGGCAAAGCGATCCGCTAGCTGCGAGAAAAGCACGACATCACCCAAGAAGGCTTGGCGCAAGACGCCGGCCTCACGACCGGCACGATCTCGCCGATCGAGCGGGGTCGCTCAAATCCAGCCTGGGGCACCGTCAAGGCGATCGCCGAAGCGCTCGGGGTGTCGATGAACGAGCTGGCGAAGTTGGCCTCTCGACTGGAGGGATGAGCCTCACCCGTAACGAGGGACCGCTAGGGAATCGGCCTGCAAAGCCGTTTACACCGGTTCGATTCCGGTGGGCGCCTCTGGCTCCGGCAAGCGGTTTATGGCTTGCCAGAGCGGTTTGAGCGGCCAGTGAGGCCATGTCCCAAATCCGGCGATTCCGGTTGTAGCCGAGGATTTGGGTGGCACACGGTGGCACAGAGGGTGGCACGGACGCCCCTGCCGAGGGCAGCGCGGACTCGTTCCGAGTGTCGCCTTCCTTCGTTTGGCTCGTGTCAGAACTACAGGGAGGAGAGAAGTCCGAGTCGCCAGTCGCAGAGCAAGATTTGGCTTGTTGATGCGGATGTGCTCCGGCTGTCTCCGTTGTAACCGGTTGATTTCGGGCGCTACTGGCGCACCACTGGCGCACCGGAAACGGTCTCGGCGAAGTGTCCCAATCGAGGCGCTGGCCTGTCGCGCTGGGATAATTGCGCGATGGCAAGGGTCTCGCCGATCGACTACAAGCGGGTGTCGAGTCTGCCGTGGCAGACGATCAACGTCGAGGTTCCCGAGGAGTTGGTCGTTCCCAAGGGCCGCAGTTCGCTAGGCCACAGGCGGTGCCGGGCTGCTGAAGCGCGGCTGAGGGACACCGTTCGCGACGAACTCACGGCGGCCAGCCGCCGCCGTTTCCGTCGCCCGGCTGCCGTTCACCTTGAGCTGAGCGGCGTATCTATGTCGCAGCCCAATCGGGCGAGGAGGACCGTCAAGGCGATTCTCGACAGCCTGCAGGGGCCGCTCTACGCCGATGACCGGGAGGTAGCCCTGCTGGATGTCCTCTTCCGGCCTGGTCCGCTTCGGGCAAAAATCGGCGCCTGTTCTCAGGGTCGATACACGGATGCGTTCGACATCTTGGGGGGTGCCAGTCGGGATCGGCGGGAGGGGTTCGATTACGAGGACCGGGGAGACGACCTGCTCGGCCCAGATCCATGGGCGTGGAACTGGGACTCCATCGGCGACGATCATGATCTTGAAATGGTGGAAGAACATCTGGCCGACTGGCAGTCGGGGTTTCTTTCGGGTGAAGACAATGAACTTCGGGCGCAGATGATCGAGTTCAACGAGAGGGAGGTGCGCGCGAAGCGGTTGACACGATTGTTGAGTGAGCCGTTCCTGCCGACTGATCGACCGGGCAAGCAGACGATCCAGGGCAAGTTGTCCCTTGATCACAACGCATTTCCTCGAGCGACTCGGATCCACCTTCCTGCTCCGGCCGCGGGGCGAACTGGCAGCTGGACGGCCATCGCAGCTGGAGCCGTCGCAGACCACTTCGCCAGGTGGCCGTGGGTCTCTGAGATTCTCGCAGGCGAGCCGATGATGCTCGACATCGCGATAGGCCAAGAGGGCTGGGAATGCTTCGACATCGACAATCTCGCCCATCGCGTGACCGCAGCGCTGCGGGCAGCGACGCCTCAACTGGAGACTCCCGGCTCTTACCGGGTCTATAGGCGCCACGGAGTAGACGATGCAGTCGTTGTCACCCTCCACTCGGAAAAGCGCGCCGACCGCCTGCGCGCTTTGCTGAACGGTGGCTGGTTTGCGGTGATGGGCCTGCGGCCGGATCGCGAAGGACCGGTGTACCGGCGGCGCCCGTCTGTGGACGACGAGATTTACGAGGAAATTCATCCCCTCGCTGTTGAGCTAGATCTAACTGACGAAGTGACGCCGAGTGGGCCGTTGGGGTAGCGAAGCCGTTAGCAGCTTGCAAAACCCACAAGGCCCTCAAGCTGCTCAAGCACTGCTTGCTAGAGCGGATTTCGCATCCCAGAGCCGAGTCGAATCCGGTTGTGTTCGGTTGAAATCGGCTGTTCGGTGGCTGACTGGCGCACCGGGCCAGCTTGGAGCCGATGGCCCTAGTGCGGCCGACTCAGATTGTTGGCGCTCCAACCCGAGCCGTAGGCTGAGAGATGTTCCCTGTTCGGTCCTGAACTAAACGGGATCTTCTGTCCTAGTGAAATGAGAGTTTCGACGCTCATGCTCCCCCATTGGCTCCCATGATCACCAATCTCCGCCTTCAAAATTTTCGAGGCTTCGATGATCATCGCGTCCCCCTTCGGGAAAGCACGATTATCGTTGGAGCCAATAACGCCGGTAAGTCGACGGTCGTCGAAGCACTCCGACTTGTTGCCGTCGCAACGGACCGCTTGCTTCGCGGTAGCAGTCGCCTTGTGCGGACTCCTGATTGGCTGGAAGGCTCCCTCTGCCCTGTTGGTCTGAGTCCCTCGGTTCGGGGTCTCACCTCCGATGGGCTGGAGAGCACGCTCTTTCATCAGTACGGAGACCCGCCCGCCGTGATAACTGCAACCTTTGGGAGTGGTGCTCAGGTGGTTGTCTATATCGGCCCAACCTCCCAGATACACGCGGTTGCTTGCTTCGGGGACGGCACCGCGGTTACCTCAATAGGACAAGCCTCAAGACTTGGCCTTCATCCGATAGCAGCGCAGCCTCAAGTCGCGCCACTTCTGCGCGACGAGCCAATTCGAACCGACGCGACGATCCGTCGCGGAGAGGGCACCTATCTTGCGTCTCAGCATTTTCGCAATCAACTTTGGCGGGCAAAGCGGCAGAAACTCTATCGCGAGTTTCGGAAGATTGCCGAAGAAAGCTGGCCCGGGCTGCAGATCAAAGAACTAGAGGGTCATGAAGATCGACCCGACGATCCGCTACAACTGAGAGTGAGAGATCGGGGCTTTGTCGGGGAGGTCAGCCTCATGGGCCATGGCCTGCAGATGTGGCTGCAGATCGTCTGGTTTTTGGCCCGCGCGCCTCGGAACGCAACCGTAGTTCTCGACGAGCCCGACGTCTATATGCACCCTGACCTCCAGCGACGCCTCCTGACCTTGGTCAGGTCGAGATTTTCTCAGCTTCTCATCGCCACGCACTCCCTTGAGATCATCGCTGACGTTGACCCCCGAGCCATCCTCGCAGTAGATCGACGCTTTCCGGAATCTGAGTTTGTTGCGTCGCTCCCGGGTCTTCAGGAGGTCATGGACAGGCTTGGCGCAGTGCAGAACATTCAGCTAACGCGATTGATGTCGGCTGAGAACTTTCTCCTCGTGGAGGGTGCCGACGTCAAGTTGCTGCGCGTCCTGCAGGGTGTCGCGGGTTTGACGGGCAGCCCGATCGATCTGGTCCCTCATGTAGAGATAGGGGGCCGCGGTGGCTGGCGGAGCGGAGTTGCCGATCGGCTGCCGACCAAGAACGCGGATGGGGAGAAAATCAGACCCTTTGCAATCCTTGATTCGGACTACTTTCCGCCCGAGGAGCATGCGGAGCGGTACGCCGAGGCCCGCCAGTGGGGAGTACAGCTGCGGATTTGGTCGCGTAAGGAGATCGAGAACTTCTTGCTCGTCCCAGAGGCGATTGCACGACTCATTAATGATCGCGCTCAGGGGAGCGACTGCACTCCGGACCTCGTGACCAGCGAGATCGATCGGATCGTCGAGTCATTCCGCTACGAGCCCATCGAGGACTCCGTTGTCACCATCCTGCACAACCGCGACAAGGCAGGTGGGCTCCCGAAGGCACTCAAAGCGGGCCGGAAGCTCGTGGCGGGTCACTGGAAGGATCGGGATCAATGTTGGGGGATTGCACCGGGGAAACTCGTGCTGTCGCGTTTGTCAGCCTGGTCGCAAGAGAGGTATGGCGTTGGATTTGGTCCGGAGCAGATTGCTCGCTCGCTTCGGCCGGAGGAGGTCGACCAAGAGGTGGTAGAGGTAATTTCGGCCGTCACCGAGGGACGTCCGCTGCGGCGTCCCTTCCAGGTTCCGGCCTCGCCTTGATTCGTTGCTCGCGTCCAGAGCCTACTCATAGGGGTTTCCGCCTTAGACTCCGCCCTGGGGCAGGCCCACAACACTGGAGCTAGAGTGGCTAAGAACGACATCGTCTTACTGAACAAAGTCCTTGACGCGAAGCGGGAGTTAGCGCCAAGCAAACTGAAGGACCACGAGTACTTCGAGCTATTCGCGGCTGAACAGGTCTTGAAGGAGTTCGATCTCTCAACCGATGAGCTACTCGATGGACTTGTAGGTGGCGGGGATGACGGAGGGTTGGACGGCGTTTACACGTTCGCCGACTCCAAGCTGGTCGAGGAAGAAGAGCAGTTCTCTTCGGCGCGCGAAGGGGTTGAATTGCACTTGGTCGTGCTTCAAGCGAAGCGAGAGTCTGGTTTCGGCGAGAAGCCGATCCAGCTGATTGAGGACACCCTGGGTGACCTGCTCGATCTCTCGAAGACGCCGGACGAGTTAAAGGCAAGCAAGCTGTTCGCAGACGAACTCGTTGCCCGGGCCGAGATCTTCCGCTCTGCTCTGACTCAAGTTGCGAATCTCCGGCCCCAAGTATCAATCACCGTCGCCTACGTGACCAAGGGCGATACGAGCGAGATCTCGCCAAAGGTCACCACCCGAGCTGGCCGCCTCAAAAAACAGATCGCCGATGCCATCTCTGGAGCGGGAGCTACGGTCGATTTCTACGGCGCGCGTGAATTGCACCAGCTCTCTCAGCGAACGCGATCGAATCGCGTCGATCTGGCGTATGAGGGCACCTTGCCGGACGAGGAGAACAGCTACGTCGCCCTAGTGGCCCTTGAGGACTATTGCCGCTTTCTTCGCGACGAGAACGGCAATCTTCGTCGCTACATATTTGATGGGAACGTTCGCGACTTTCAAGGGGACGTCGAAGTAAATAAGGCAATCGCCAGTTCCCTCAATGACGACAATGCGCCTCAATTCTGGTGGCTCAATAACGGCGTTACGATTCTGGCTTCAAATGTCTCCGGCATGGGCAAGCGCCTATTCCTTGACGATCCACAGATCGTGAACGGGCTACAGACGTCGGTCGTCATTCACGAGACCATTCCTACTGAGCTATCGGACGAGAAGTCGGGTCACCGTGTCCTAGTCCGGATAATCGACGAGAGCGACGCAAAAACTCGCGACCGGATCATTCGCTCAACCAACAGCCAGACGCGCGTCTCGACGGCTTCTCTCCGCGCAACGGACGAGTTGCAGAGAGAGATCGAGGCTTATTTCTTGCATAACGACTGGTTTTATGACCGCCGGAAGAACTACTGGAAGAACGAGGACAAACCCGCGGAGCGAATTGTCCAGATCACCTACCTGGCGCAGGCTGTCTTAGCAATATGTCTGCGGGATCCATCATCGGCTCGTGCGCGGCCCTCGTCCCTGCTCAAGGCAGACATCGACTACAAGCGGATTTTCGCGCAGAATCGTGGTCACGAGATCTATTTGTGGGCTGCGCAGACGCAAAAGGCAGTTGATTCCTTCATGCGTGGAGCGGACGATGTTTCCCAAGAGGAGATGACCAATCTCCGGTTTCATCTATCGACGCTCATCGTCAGCCGGGCTCTTGAGCGGAGCGTTGAGCCGGGAAGCCTTAACGATGTCGAGAGTCTCGTCGGGCATGCGTTCAATTCGGATGAGTTACAAACCGCCCTTAAGTTGCTCAGAGGTTCGATGGAGAAATACCTGGAAGCGACTGGATTGGGTATGGACCGAGCTGCGAAGACGAGCGACTTCGTTCAGGAACTTCTCAAGGAGCATTTCCCGTCTCATTAGTCTCTGCTGGGTAGGCGTCGTCCCCACTAGTTATGGAGGTGGTAGGCGGATATTTCGCCGCGGCGCGTAATGGCACCCTGCGATCCAGGATGCAAAGACGCAACCTAGAGGATCCCAGACAAATCAATCGAGGTCCCGAGTCCAGCCGCCAGGAGTCAGATCTCTCTGTAGCTTCAGAATTAGCAGGAGGGCGAGGGGCCGATTTCCCACTTAGCTCCTGTTCGGCCAACTACAGCCACGACAGCCACCCCCTCACGCAGTATCACGGCGTGATGAGAGCGGCCCGGGCGCCGCCACCGGCTCGGATTGAGCCGATCCCAATCCCCGGGGCGCCAGCCCCTCCCGCCGGACATCTCAGGCGTGGAGACACAAACCACCCGATGCAACCGCTCCGCCTGCTGGCCAACGGAGGCGATGAGACCGAGAGGCGATGCAAAACGCCCTCCCGTTGGACAGGGCAGTTGATGCTCTCGATCGGGAAGCTCGGCGCTGGCCAGGAGCGCTACTACACCGAAAAGGTCGCCGAAGGCGCCGAGGACTACTACTCCGGCGAGGGCGAGGCGGAGGGCTACTGGCTCGGCGACGCCGCTCGTGAGCTGGGCCTTCAGGGCGAGGTCACCGCCGAGCAGCTGACGGCGATGCTGACCGGCCGCCATCCGCTGAGCGGCGAGCCGCTCGGCCTGCGCGAGGTCCCCGGCCGCGGCCCGGTCCCGGGCTTCGACCTCACCTTCTCGGCACCGAAGTCCGTCTCGCTCACCTGGGCCTTCGGCGGCCACCCGCTCGGCACGGAGGTCAAAGCCGCCCACGCCGCCTCGGTGAAGGCGGCGCTCGACTACATGCAGCGGGTGGCCTGCTGGACCCGCCGCGGTGCCGGCGGGCATGAGTTCGTCCACGGCAACGGCTTCCTCGCCGCCGCCTATCGCCACCGCTCCTCGCGCGCCGGCGATCCCCAGCTCCACACCCATGTCCTGATCGCCAACGCGACCCTCGGCCCCGACGGCCGTTGGACCCGCCTCTACCACCCGGCGATCTACGACCACGCCAAGACCGCCGGCTACATCTACGAGGCCCACCTGCGCGACGAGCTGACCCGTCGCCTCGGGGTGCGTTGGGGCGAGGTCCGCAAAGGGATCGCCGAGATCGAGGGCTTCGATCCCGAGCAGCTGCGCGCCTTCTCCACCCGCCGCAAGGAGATCCTCGAGGCCAGCTCGGTGGACGCCTCGATGAGCGAAAGGCGGATCGCCACCCTGGAGACCCGCAGAGCCAAGGAGCGCGACCTCAGCGACGAGAGCCTGCGCGAGCGCTGGTGGGCCAGAGCCGCGGAGGTCGGCCTGGACCGCGAGGCGATTTGGGCGAGGCTGGGTCGCGGGCGCCAAGCCCCCGAGGGCAGGGTGCAGATCGCCGAGGTCGAGGCGGAGCTGACCGCCCACGCTTCGACCTTCGACCGCCGCGACGTGATCCAGGCGGTCGCCCAGAGCCTCCCGGCCGGGGCGCCGGGGCAGGAGGTGCAGGATCTGGCTGACGCCTACCTCGGCCTCGACTCGGTGATTCCGGTCGGCGCCAGCGCCAAGGGCGAGCGCTTCACCACCACCGCGATCTGGGAGCTGGAGCGCGGGGCGCTGGCGAGCGCCGAGGCGATGGCGGCCGCGGATGGCCGCGCCGTCACCGGGGAGATCGTCGCCTCCAGGCTGATCGCTGCGCGTCCGAGCCTCAAGCCCGACCAGCGCGAGATGGTGCAGCGGCTGTTGAGTGGCGGCGAGGGCCTGGTCGTCGTGGTCGGCGAGGCCGGCTCGGGCAAGACCTACGCCGTCACCGCCGCTGCGGAGGGCTGGGCGCAGGCCGGGGTGGGGCTGCAGGTGGCGGCGCCGACCTGGCGGGCGGCCAACGTCCTGCGCTCCGAGGGCCTTGAGGCCACCAGCGTCGCGCGCCTCTTGGCGCAGCTCGACCACAGGGACGAGGACGGCGCCACTGCGCTGCCTGCTGGCTCGGTGCTGCTGGTCGACGAGGCGGGGATGGTCGACTCGCGCGCCCTTGCCCGCTTGGTCGAGCACGCGCGAGCAGCCGAGGCGAAGTTGGTGCTGATCGGCGACCCCGCCCAGCTCGGCGAGATCGAGGCCGGCGGCCTCTTCGCCGCCCTGGTCGAGCGCAGCGAGCCGATCATCCTTGATGAAGTGATCCGTCACCGCCACGACCTCGACCGGGAGGCGGCGAGGCTGATCCGCGAAGGGGAGGGAGCCGAGGCGATCCGCGCCTACCGCTCCCAGGATCGGGTGAGCGTCTGCGCCGACCCCGAGGAGCGCAGGGTGGAGATGGTGGGCGACTGGTGGCGCTCCTTCAGTGAGGGGCAGGACGCGCTGATGGTCGCGAAGCGAAACGCCGAGGTCGGACGACTGAACGAGCTGGCGCGAGAGCAGATGCGCGCCGAGGGGCGCCTCGGCAGGGAGGAGATCGAGGTGGGGGAGGCGCGCTTCGCCGCCGGCGATCAGGTCATCACCCGCATCAACGACCAGCGCCTCGGTGTCTACAACCGCGAGCGCTGGCGAGTGGCAGAGGTGGACGCGGACGCCCGGAGCGTTGTGCTGGACGGCATCGACACCCCCGGGCGGGTGTGTGTCGATGCCGTCTATCTGGGGCGGGTCAGCCCGAGGGACGAAGCGCCTGCCCTGCAGCACGCCTACGCCGCCACCACCTACCAGGCCCAGGGAGCGACTGTTGATCGCGCCTACGTGATGGCCGACCCTTCGATGGACCGCCAAGAGCTCTACGTCGCCGCCTCGCGCTCGCGCGAGGAGACCTACTTCTACGCAACGCCCGAGGCTCAGCTGGAGCGCGAGGAGTACGCGCCCCGTTCTCCCTACCTGCGCGAGGGCCTTCAGCACATCGCCGAAGCCGCCGAGCGCGACGGCGCCCAGGCGGCAGCCCACGATGAGGCGCTGCGCTCCTCGCTGGGCCGACTCTCGGGCGAGCAGCTCGCCGCTCGCCGGGAGCAGCTGCGCGAGCCGGCACAAGCCGAGCAGGCGGCGCAGCGCGAGCGCGAGAGGTTGAGAGAGATGATCGGCCGGCTGCGCGAGAGTGCGGCCGAGGCCGAACGGCGCCTGGGGGGACTTGAGGCACCGGGTCGCTTCGTTGGGCGGGAGGCGAAGGCCGAACACGCGAGCGAGCGCGGCTGGCTTCAGTCGCGCGCAGCGGCCGGCGCCGAGCGCCTAGAGCAGCTGCAAGCGGAGCTGCGCGAGACTGCCGCGCCCGCTCACAACGCCCGCGCCGAAGCCGCGGTGATCGACTACATCCAGGCCGAGCGCCTTCGCGCGGCCCTCCTTGCTGCCCGTCTCAGCCCGCCCCCCTACATCTCCAATGCGCTCGGAGAGCGTCCCACCGATGTCCACAGGGCGCGCGAGTGGGACCGAGCGGCTGGGGAGATCGAGGGCTACCGACAACAGCACGGCATCGTGGACAGAGACACGGCGCTCGGGCCGCAGTCGAAGGACGCGGCGCAGCGGCTCGTGAGAGAGCGCGTGCAGCGCCAGGTCGAGCAGTCCCGCCGCCGGCTCGGCCTAGAGCGCGAGCGGGCCCGGGCTCAGACGCGGGATATGGGGGTCGAGCTATGAGTGTCGTTCCGGCCCAAAAGAGCGACGCGATCGTCGAGCTACCGGAGCCGCTCAGCGAGCCGCTGCTCACCGCCGTCGAGGCGGCAAGGCTTCTACACGTTCCTCGGAGCACTCTCTATGAGCTGGTGCGCTCGCGGCACCTGCCGCACGTGCGGGTGGGGAGGGGGCTGCGGTTCACGCGGGGGGACTTGGCGGGCTGGGTGCGAGAGAACACCTTCAGATAGCGTTCCCGAGCCCGGTCCATTCACCGCAGCGAACGCTACCATCGGCGCATGGCCATGACGCCCGGGCAGAAAGTCACCCTCACCAAGCGGATCGGCGAGGCGCTCGAAGATGACAACCTGCCCGACATCGACTTGGTACTGGACACGTTCGGCGTGCCTGCGGCGCGGCACCCGACCGAACACTGGTCGACCGAAAAGTACGACTATGTGCTCCGACGGGTTGCAAAAGCGAGCGGCCCAATTGTGGTGGAGCTTCACGCCCACCTCTATCCTGACTCCCCGAAGGTCGCCACGACCCAGGCAGATCACGAAACCGTTGGGTCTTGGGCCGAAGGTGAGTTCCGGCTCTTCTTGAGCCATCACCACGCCCACCGGGAGCTTGCAGGTCAACTGCGCAACCGGCTGAAGCTCTACGGAATCGACACGTTCGTTGCGCACGACATGATCGAACCGACGATGCAATGGAGGGACGAAATCGAGACCGCGCTCGGCACCTGCGACGCCCTTGCAGCGCTGCTTACCCCTGAGTTCCTTGAAAGCAAGTGGTGCGATCAAGAGGTGGGGACTGCGCTGGGACGAGGTCGGTGCATTGTGGGCATCAAGCAGGGGGCTGATCCTCATGGCTTCATCGGCAAATATCAGGCGGTGAATGGGGATACGTCCCCGTGGGCGGCGCAGAACATCGCCGATAACGTCGTCCACGCCCTCTGGGCAAATCCTCAGACGCGGCCGCTCATGGCTCGGGTGGCGGCGGTCGCCTATGCCGAAAGCACCAGCTTTGACTACGCAAGGGCGCATTTCGCCAGAGTCCGCGAACTCGGTGCGGACGAGTGGACGGACGAGATGATGGAGATGGTCGAAGCCGCAGGGCGGGAGAATCGGCAAGTTGAGGACGGGGTTTCGCTGGAGAGGGAGACGTACAACCAGCCGATCCCGGCGCTCCTGAAAAAGCATCTCGACGACCTGCTGGATCGCCATCCGCCTATCGATGCATCTGAATTTGAAAGCGCCGCAACTGCCGGTGCCGGGGAAGACGACATTCCATTCTGAAGCCCAACGAATCCCGGCCGAAAAGAGGGTGTCCCGAAATATGTCCCCGACTCCACCGAACTCTTCCGAAATTACGAGAACTCCTTGGATTCCACAGGCACGAATCGCCCGCAAATGGCTTTTTAGAGCCAATTCTCAGTCCGGAAACCGGGGTTCGAATCCCCGTAGCGGTATGAAGAACGCGCCCCGCTCAGCCGCCTGGGGCCGCCAGGTTGTACTCCGGGACACCGGTCTGTTGGTCGCTGCTGCCTTCGGACTTGACGGTGTAAAGCCAGGCGTCCTCGGGGGGTTCGCCCGTAACACCGGGGACCAATCCTCGCTCAACGGCTGTGATCCTGCCGGGAAGGCCTTGGTCGACTAGGACCGCTTGGCCGATCTCGAAGCGTGGGGGTTCGGCACTGCTCATCTCAAAGTCAGAGTGCCACGACGGTGACGCCCGGGACCCTTTCGAACTCGGTCGAGTTGGCCGTGGCGACCTCCATACCGTGGCTTATGGCGGTCGCCGCGATCCACATGTCGTGAGCGCCGATCGCTTCACCGCTCCGCTCCAGCCCGGCCCAGATTTCGGCGTGAGCCCTGGCGACTGAGGTCGTGATCGGCAGCGGCTCGATCGCGGAGATCAGGTGCTCGACAAAGGCCTGTCGCCGGGTGCGAATGCGATCGTCTGTGGCACCGTGAACGCCGTGCAGCAGCTCACTGGCCGTGATCACGCTGATCGCGCGCTCCCGCTCGCCGAGGGCGCGCTCAAGCGACAGGCCCCGCCGCTCCACGTTGACCAACACAGAGGTGTCGATCAGGACGGCCAAGCCGCGCTCGGTGGGCCGATTATGTTGCGGCCCGCTTCGACGTCGCTCGCGAAGTCTCCGTCGACCGCCGGCACGCTGTCCATCAGCTCGCGCCAGCGCGCCGCGGAGACGACCTGGCGGCCTTTGGCGGGGCGCATCTGCACGATTGGGACGCCGTTGCGAACGACCTCCACCTCCTCGCCGGCGTCCACTCTGCTGATGACCTGCGAGAAGTTCCTGGCGACCTCCGTGGCGGTCAGGCGAGTCATGCTTGAAATCATATCAGATAAATCTGATTCAAGTGCGAAAGCCCCGCAAAGCGAATATTTCTCATGAAGCCCGATAATGCCGGCATGCCAGGCGAGGAGTGGAAGCTCGACGAGCGGAAAGTCGGTCGCTATCTCGATCGAGCCGATGAGTTTCCGCATCGCGCCGAGGGAGAGGCGGTCCTGCTTGAACAGGTGCCGCTCGATGCTCGGCGCATCCTTGACCTGGGCACTGGCGACGGCCGTCTGCTCGCCCTTCTCCAGCGCGAGCGTCCGGGGATGTCTGGCGTCGGCCTCGACTTCTCCGAGCTCATGCTCGGCGCCGCGCGCGAGCGCTTCGTCGGCGACAAGCGGGTCGAGCTCGTGCGTCACGACCTCGCCGAGCCGCTGCCCGACCTCGGCCACTTTGACGCCGTGGTCTCGTCGTTCGCTATCCACCACCTCGAGCACGAGCGCAAGCGCTCGCTTTACGGAGAGGTGTTCGATCTGCTCGAGCCCGCTGGGGTCTTCGCGAACTTCGAGCATGTGGCATCGGCGACGCAGCGCCTGCACGCGGCATTCTTCGCCGCGATCGACGAGCCGCTCGAGAACGCGGACCCGTCCGATCGCCTGCTCGACGTCTGGACGCAGCTCGGATGGCTGCGCGAGCTGGGCTTCGATGACGTCGACTGCTACTGGAAGTGGCTCGAGATGGCGCTGCTCGTCGGCGTCAAGCCGGGGGAGACCCGTTAGCGGCTAGCCCGTCGGCGTGCAGGGCAGGATGTGGGTGATCTTCAACGTGGTCCCACCGCTGAACTGGACTTTCCCTTCGGTGTAGTAGAGCCCGGTCGGGCAGCTGGCGGTCAGGTAGCTCTCCTGCTTGCCCCTGTAGGTGAAGGTGCGGTTGATGGTGAGCTTGAATTTGGTGACCGAGCCGGCGCCGCCGGCGATCGCCGGGATCCGCGAGACCGTGTGCAGGCCGTAGTGGCCGCGGTGGATGTGGGTGATCTTGACCGTGGCGATGACCGCGGTCGGCGCCGGGACGTCGACGTAGGTATGGATGAACAGAAGCGTGGTGCCGCCGTGGACGCCGCCGTTGAAGAGGACGATCGGGCCCTTGGCGTCGATCGGCTCCTGTTCGGGGAAGGCGACTTCGACCTCGCCCTCCCCGGAGCCGACGATCGCGTCGGGGCAGGCCCTCTTTGCGGTTGCGGTCGAGCGCGCCACGAGCTGGTCGTACCTGCAGACGGGCAGTCCCTTGGCGTTCACCTGGATGCTCTTGTCGAAGTCGGCGATCACGCTCTCGATCGCGGGAGGATGGGTACCGTCGATGGTTCCGATTTGAGCGTTGAGGTTGGCCGAGATCGGCACCTGCCTGTGCCTGGGCAGCTTGGTCGGCGAGATCCCGCCGTTGTCTCTGAGGAAGAGGTTCCCGACCCGGACCACCTCCGGCTTGGCCAAAGCGCTCGCGGCGACGATCAGCGCCAACCCGACTCCGATTCCCGCGGCGCGAACCAGCTGCTCCTTCATGCTCTACCCCCTGCCTTGTGAGATCGGATCGAGCTCCGATCTTCGCCCGCCGAGCGCGGCCGCCGCCGCCCCAATATGGGGTCTTGCCCAGTCGCGATTCAGCAACCTGGGAAAGGCGGGCGGATCAATCGTCCAGCAGCAGCAATGCGGTCTCCAGCTCCGTCGCGAATTCCTTGAGGGGGCGGCCGAAGAGATCCTCGATGGCGCGGACGCGATTGGTGACCGTACGACGATCGACGCCCAGCGCGGCGGCGGTCGAGGAGATGTTCCGCTCGGCGGCGAAGTAGGCGCGCAGGGTCTCCCGCCCCACCTTGCCCCCGTCCCGCGCTCTTTCGAGCGGCTCCAGGTAGAGCTGGCGCAGCGAGGTGGTGACGAGGTCGTCGCGGAGGATCGACGCCAGCAGGGCGACGTCGGCGTAGTGGAGGATGGGCTGCCCTCTGCGCTCGGCGATCGGCAGCGCGGCCTTCGCCTGGCGGTGGCTGAGTCGCCAGCCCGCGAGTCCCTCGCCGGGCTCGCCGACGGTCACGAGCACCCGATCCAGGGAGATTTCGCCAAGCGCTCGCAGCGCCTGCTCGGCCTCGAGCGCGCGCCCGCCGCCGAGCCAGCAGGCCCAGGTGGACTCCTCCTCACGACGGATGGCGAGCAGGCGACGGTCGACCCTCTCCGCCAGCGCGCGCATCGCCTCCAGCGACCCCTCTCCCTTGGCCATCAGGGCGAGATGGTGGGCGCCGAGGTCATATCCGAGCTTGGAGTGATCGACCAGCTCGCCGGCAAGCAGGCTCTTGACGCACTCGCGGCGCCGCTCGGCGGCGCTGCTGGGCCGGTTCCTCCTCTCGCGGGCGTGCTCGGCGCTGACGGCGGCGAGCAGGCGGTCGCCGAGCGTCGCCTGGGCGCCGAGCAGACGGCGCAGGGCCGAGCTCGGAACTTCGGCCCGCTCGGCCTCTTCGACGAGGAAGTCCCCGAAGAGGGCGCTGCCAGCGAAGTAGCGACGCAGGACGGTGTCGAGGGGGACGCCGTCGCGCGCATCCAGACGGGCCTGCGCGAGCAGGACCGGGGGGACGGCCGGGGCCTGGCGCTCACCGGCCTCGAGCACGACAAGCCGATGGTCGATGGCGGCGGCGAGGGCGGCATTGAGACCCTGGAGGTAGGCGGGGTCGGCGACCTCGCGAGGGTCCGAGATCGCGTAGACGCGGGTGGCGATGGTCGCTTCCAGCTCGGGGAGCCGCTCGCGCAGGCGAGATGCAACCGTGGAGCAGGCCTCGTCGAGGGTGTGCGAGCCACGCTTGCTCACGCACTCACCTTAACCCTCGCAGCTGGGCGAGGAGCCTGCCGGTCGGGGCGGGGATGTTGAGCGAGGTGGTGACGGCGCCTGCCGTCGGCGGTGGCCGCGGCCCACTGCACGTAGCCGGGGAAGTTGCCGGTGTGGCCGTAGACGGTGCCGCACCTGGTCCGGTAGCGGAAGCGGGCCAGGCCGGCGGAGTTCCCGCCCGGCCCGGGCGAGCCCGAGGCAGGCCGTCAGCAGCGCCGCGGTGCAGGCAACTGACCGGCGGCGTCGCATCGGCGCATCGTAGATGCAGTTCCCAACCGCCCCGTTGGCCGGGTCTCCCTGGAGGTGGGGCGTCTGCCTAATGTCTGGTGAGAGCCGCTGGGTGGCAATAGCATCGGCGCGATGGAGATCCTGGTCGTCGAGGACGAGGTGGGGATCGCGGACTTCCTGGCTCGCGGGTTGAAGGCGGAGGGCTACGGGGTGGCGGTGGCCGCCGACGGGGTCGAGGGGGAGCGGTTGGCGCTGGACCCGAACACCGACCTGGTCGTGCTCGATCGGATGCTGCCGGGGCGTGACGGGATCGAGGTGCTGGCGGCGATTCGGCGCTCGCGGCCGGCGCTGCCGGTGGTCCTGCTGACCGCGAAGGCCGAGGTCGCCGACCGGGTCGAGGGTCTCGACCTCGGCGCCACCGACTACGTCGTCAAGCCGTTTGCCTTCGAGGAGTTGCTGGCGCGGATCCGGGCGCACCTGCGCGAGGCGGCCGCCGGCTCGGAAACGGCGCTGGAGGCAGCCGGGATCCGGCTCGACCTGCTGAGCCGGGAGGCGCGGCGGGGCGATCTCAGCGTCCTCCTGCCCGGGCGCGAGGCGGAGCTGCTGGCCCACCTGATGCGCCACGCCGGGCGGGTCTGCGGCCGCGAGCAGATCCTCACCTCGGTCTGGGGCTACGACCACGACCCCGGCACCAACATCGTCCAGGTCTACGTCGGCTACCTGCGGCGCAAGCTCGCCCTGCCGGGCTCGCCGGCGCCGATCGAGACGGTGCGCTCGGTCGGCTACCGGCTGCGGGAACGCCGGTGAGGGGCGCCTGGGCGCGGCTCGGGCTGCGGGGCAGGCTGGCGCTCTCGATCGGGGCGCTGGTGGTGGTCGCCTTCGCCCTCGTCTTCGCGGTGGTGCGGGCGCAGATGTCGCACGAGTCGGCGGTGATCAGGCACGAGGAGGCGCGCGAGGCGAGCCGGGCGGGCGGCCGCGAGCCGGGTGAGGGCTCCTCGATCTCGCCGATCGAAGATGCCCAGTCCGACGTCGAACAGGCGCTGCTGCTGGCCGGCGGGGCGGCGCTGGTCGCGGCGCTGATCGCCGGCTACCTGCTTGCCGCCCGTACCGCCTCGCCGCTGCGGCGCTTCGCCGCCACCGCCAGCGAGATAGACGCCGGCGACCTGACGCCGCGGCTGCAGACGCGCCCGGGGGAGGTGGCGGAGCTGCGGGTCCTGGCGGAAGCCTTCAACCACATGCTCGATCGCCTCGACCGCGCCTTCGCCCGCCAGCGCCGCTTCGTCTCCGACGCCTCGCACGAGCTGCGCAGCCCGATCACCGCGATCCGCGGCCAGCTCGAAGTCCTCGCCCGGGAGCCGGACCCCGACGTCGCCGACGTGCGCCGGGTCGAGGCCGCCGCGCTGCGCGAGGTCGGCCGGGTCGAACGACTGGTCGAGGACCTGCTGGCGCTGGCCCGGCTGGACGAGGGGGTCGGCCCCTCGCCGCGGCGGGTCGAGGTGGCGCCATTCCTGCGCGAGCTGGCTGTGGCGGCGCCGGGCGGCGCCGTCGAGCTCGGCGAGCTGGGCGCCGCCACCGCCAGCTTCGATCCCGACCTGGTCGCCCAGGTCGTCCGCAACCTGCTCGAAAATGCCCGCCGCCACGCCGGGCCGGGCGGACGGGTCGAGCTCAGCGCCCGCGAGGACGGGAGCGAGCTGGTCGTCGCCGTCGACGACGACGGCCCCGGCATTCCCCCGGCCGAGCGCGAGCGCGTCTTCGACCGTTTCCACCGCAGCGATCCTGGCCGTGACCGCGGCTCCGGCGGCAGCGGCCTCGGCCTCGGCATCGCCCGCGCGATCGTCGAGTCCCACAGCGGCCGGATCTGGGTCGGGGACTCGCCGCTCGGCGGCGCCCGGGTCGGCTTCGCCCTGCCGGGCGGACGGCGAAGATGAGAGATCTCTCAGCCGGCGCTTAGACGGGCGCAAGCCGCCGCGCCGAGCATCGGCGGCGGATGTACCGGCCGCAAGAACAGATCCGCGACGGCGTCGCCGCCAATGCCCGTCTCACCGCCGCCGCCGCGGCTGCCCTGCTGGTGCTGCTGGCGGCGGAGGGGGCGACGATCCCGCTGATCGGCTCGCTGTTGGGGCCGCATATCTTCATCGGCATGTTGCTGATCCCGCCGGTGCTGCTGAAGCTGGGCAGCACCGGCTACCGCTTCGCCCGCTACTACTCCGACAGCCCGCCCTACCGGAGCAAGGGGCCGCCGCCGCTGTTCCTGCGGCTGCTGGCGCCGGGCGTGGTGCTGAGCACGCTGGCGCTGTTCGGCACCGGCGTCGCCCTGCTGGTCGCCGGGCCGCCGAGCAGCACCTTGATCTTCGCCCACAAGCTCAGCTTCATCGCCTGGGTGGCGCTGATGACGCTGCACGTGCTCGGGCACGTGCTCGAGGTGCCGGCGCTGGCCTTCCCCGACTGGCGTCGCCACGGTCCCCGCGAGGCGCGGCTGGCGGGCGCCGGCCTGCGCAACCTGGTCCTGGCGACGGCGATCCTCGGTGGGGTCGTCCTCGCCCTGCTGACCCTCTCCGCCGCCAGGCCCTGGCTCTGAGGCGGCCGGGCTTAAGAAAGCTCTCAGGCTGCGTTGAGAGGACGTTTCCACCGCGGCGGAAAGGTTGAGCGATGGATTCCATTGAGAAGCAGCAGCGCAAGCGCGAGGCGCGACGGCGGCTGCGCGCCCAACGCGAGCGGGCGGGGCGGTTGCGTGGCCGCGTCGTCGCCAGCTCGCTGATCGTCTTCGCCCTGCTCTGGGGTGGCGTCTTCATCCAGATGGCGACCGGGAACGATCCGGTGTTGGGCAACAGGCCGGCGAGCGCCGCCGGTCCGCCCCGGGGCGGGCGCGGCAAGGCGAAGGCCGCTTCGGGGGCGGGGGAAGCCAGCGCCCCGGCCGAAGCCGAAGCGGCCGAAGCGCCGGTCATCGAACCCGAACCGGCGCCGGTGACGACGGGCCAGTCGTGACGGGCGAAGCGCACCTCGGCTTCGCCTGCTTCGGCGGCACGGTGACGATTCACGTCCGCGGCGAGAGCGCCGCTGCCGGCCAGCGCGCGGCCGGAGAAGCCCAGGACCGCCTGCTCGAGGCCCACCAGCGGCTCTCGCGGTTCCTCCCCGAGGGCGAGCTGAGCCGGCTCAATCGCGACCCCCGCCCGCTGGTGCCGGCCTCGCCGCTGCTGCTGGAGCTGGCGCGGGCGGTGCGGACGGCGGGCGAGTACAGCGGCGGCCTCGTCGACGCCACCCTGCTGGGTGAGATCGAGCACGCCGGCTACTGCGAGTCGCTGGGCGCGGAGCGGCCGGTCTCATTGGCCGAGGCGCTGGCGAGCCGCGCCGAGCGGGCGCCCGCTGGTCCCGCCCCGGCCGCCCGCTGGCGCACAGTCGAGGTCGATGCGCAGGCCGGCGCGATCATGCGCCCGCCGGGCCTGCGGATCGACGGTGGCGGCATCGCCAAGGGCCTGCTCGCCGACCTGGTTGCGGCCGGGCTGGGGGAGAGCCGCGCCTTCGCCGTCGACTGCTGCGGCGACCTGCGGCTCGGCGGCGCCGCCGGCCAGCCGCGCCGGGTCCTCGTCGAGGACCCCTTCGGCGGCGGACCGCTGCACGAGCTGGCGCTGCGCGAGGGCGCGGTCGCCACCAGCGGGATCGGCCGCCGCTGCTGGCGCGGTCCCGAGGGCCGCGTCGCCCACCACATCCTCGACCCCCGCAGCGGCGAGCCGGCCTTCACCGGCCTGGTCCAGGCGACGGCGCTGGCGTCGAGCGCGCTCGTGGCCGAGGCCTACGCCAAGGCGGCGCTGCTCAGCGGCCCCGAGCGCGGCGCCGAGTGGCTGCCGTGCGGCGGCGTCCTCGTCGGCGAGGACGGCGGCGTCGAGGTTGTCGCGGCGACGGAGGCGCTGGTGTCGCAGGCGGTGGGCCGGTGAACGTCGCTCCCCACCTCTTCTGGATCACCAGCCGCGCCGCCGGCGGCGCGGCGCTCCTGACCGCCAGCGCCAGCGTCGCCCTCGGCCTGATGATGAGCTCGCGGCGCAGGAGCGCCAACAAGCGCGACCTCCGCGCCCTGCACGAGGCGCTCTCGCTGAGCGCCCTGGCGATGGTGGCCCTGCATGGGCTGTCGCTGCTCGGCGACTCCTTCTTCCACCCGGGGATCGGCGGCATCGCGCTCCCCTTCGTCGGCAGCTACCGGCCGCTCTGGACCGGAGTCGGGATCGTCGCCGGCTACGGCCTGGCGGCGCTCGGCATCTCCTACTACTTCCGCGAGCGGATCGACGCCGCCCGCTGGCGCCGCGCCCACCGCCTGACCGCGGTCTTCTGGCTGGCGGCGATCGTCCACACGATCGGCGCCGGCAGCGACGCCGCCGAGTGGTGGTTCCTGGCCCTCTGCGCCGCGATCGCGATCCCCGCCGCGCTGCTGCTGGCGCTGCGCTGGCTCGGGCGCGGCTTCGACCGGGAGCAGGGGGAGGGCGCCGGCGCCGCCCGCCTCAGTGGGGGTGGGGGTGCTGATGAGGGCGCCCCCGCACCGTACGCCAGGAATCCCACGTGATCCGCAGGATCACGGCGGTGATCGCGAGCCCGATCAGCGGGTCGGCGACGGGCAGGCCGAGGGCGACGACGGCGGCGCTGGCGACCACCGCGAGGCTGACGTAGGAGTCGGCGCGGGCGTGGTTGCCGTCGGCGATCAGGGCCGGACTGTCGAGGCGCCGCCCGGCTCGCAGGCGGACGATCGCGGCGACCCGGTTGGCGCCGAAGCCGATCAGGCCGGCGGCGGCGAGGGCGAGCAGGTGGCTCGGGGTCTGGGGGTGGATCAGGCGCGAGACCGACTCGACCCCGGCGACGCAGGCGGAGACGAAGATTGCGGCGACGACAAAGAGGCCGGCGATCCGCTCGGCCCGCTCGGAGCGCAGCAGGAAGGCGACCGCGAGCGGGATCGCGGTGCCGGCGTCGCCGCAGTTGTGGATCAGGTCGGCGAGCAGGGCGACGCTGCCGCTGGCGACGAAGATCAGGATCTGGAGCAGGGCGCCGGCGCCGAGCACGGCGAAGGAGACGCCGACCGCGACCAGGCCGGCGCGGGAGCGTTTGATGCTGGGGTCGACGAGGCCGTGGGTGTGGCCGTGGCCATCGTGGCTATGGTCGTGATTTCCGGGGGGCCGGTCGGTCATGATCAGCAGTATCGACAGCAGCGATGAGCGGCCGCTGGCAGGGCCATCAATTGGGCGGATCGCCCGCGAGTGGACGCGGATCGGCGTCACCGGCTTCGGCGGGCCGCCGGCGCACATCGCCATGCTGCGGCGGCTGGTGGTCGAGCGCGAGGGCTGGATGGACGCGCGCGAGTTCGAGGACGCCAACGCCGCCTGCTCGCTGCTGCCGGGCCCGGCCTCGACCCAGGTCGCGATCTTCTGCGCCTACCGCGCCGGCGGCCTGCCGGGGGCGCTGGTCGGCGGGCTCGGCTTCGTCGTCCCCGCCGTCGTCCTCATCCTCGCCCTCTCGGTCGTCTTCCTCGCCAAGGCGCCGCCGCTGTGGATCCGCGGCGCCGGCGCCGGCGCGGGAGCCGTGGTCGCCGCCGTCGCCCTGCGCGCCGGGCTCGACCTGCTGGGGCCGAGCTTCGCCCGCGTGCGCGAGGACGGCCGCGAGGAGGCGCGCTGGTTCGCCTACGTGCTGATCGGCGCCGTCGCCGCGGCGGCGGTCGGCGCCTACCTGGTGCTGGTCCTGCTCGCCTGCGGGGCGATCGAGCTGGCGCTGCGGCGGCGGGCGGCGGCGCTGAGCTTCCACGGCGCGCCGCTGGCGCTGCTGCTGCCGGCCGCCGCGGCGAGCGGCGGGCTCGGGGCGCTGGCCTGGACCGCTTTCAAGGTCGGCGCCCTCTCCTTCGGCGGCGGCTTCGTGATCGTGCCGCTGATGCAGGGGGACGCCGTCCACGTCTACCACTGGATGACCAATGCCGAATTCCTCAATGCCGTCGCCCTCGGCCAGGTGACCCCGGGGCCGGTGGTCGCCACCGTCGCCGCGGTCGGCTACGCGGCGCACGGCCTCGGCGGCGGCCTGCTCGCCGCCCTCGTTGCCTTCCTGCCCTCCTTCTCCTTCATCCTGCTCGGCGGCGGCCGCTTCGAGCGCCTGCGCGGCAACGCCGTCGCCCGCGGCTTCCTCGACGGCGCCGGCCCGGCGGCGATCGGCGCCATCCTCGGCGCCACCGTCCCCCTCGCCGCCGCCCTGACCGAGACCTGGCAGGCCCCCGTCCTCGCCGCCGCCGTGCTCAGCCTGCTGGCCCTGCGCCGCGGCGTCGTCACCACCCTGCTCGCCGCCGCCGCCCTCGGCGCCGCCCTGGCCCTGGCCGGGGCCCCGGTCCCGTAGGGGGGAGGAGCGATGCGTTCGTCTTTTGTCGTGCTGGGTCGGACCAGGGACGAACGCTCCGCTATCGAACGTGGAGCGTGAGACCGCGAACCAGGGCCGCGGCTCAGCTGTTCAGGGCGGCTGGCGCCAGCGAGCCCGCGTCGAGGACTTCGGCCGGGTCGGGGAGCTGGATGTCGGGAGTGGCGCCGAAGTGCGAGAGGTCGATCTGCAGGTCGAATGAGACCGGCGGCTGCCCCGTCTGCGGGGTCAGCGTCATCGCCTCACGCAGCCGTCGCACCAGCCCGGCTCGGTCGATCCAGACTTCGACCCCGATCGGGGTCGGCAGCTGCTGTGCGGCCTGTTCGTAGGCTTCCGCCGCGGCCTCGTTTCCTTCGCTGCGCAGCAGGCTCGCGAAGCGCCCGAGGTCGACGCTGGCGCGGTACCGAGTGGTGGCGACGCCATCGATCTCGTCGCTGCCGACCGTTTCGACTTCGTCGGCGACCGCGCGCAGCATCTGCAGCCCTTCCTTGGCGTTGTTGCCGCTGACCGCGGCGGTGGCGCTGCCCTGACCGACCAGGGTCTTGAGGGGGACTCCGATCCACTCCTTGCCCGGCGGCAGTTCCGCGCTGAACCGGTCCGAGTGCAGGTAGACCTCCTGCTCGTCGCCGACGGCTTCGATTTCGAATGACCCGCCGCTCGGCGCGGCCATCGTCATCCGCACCCGGCTGCTGCCGGTCGCGGCGTTGTAGTCGCCCTCGCCGTGGATGGAGATCGTCTCGGCCCCGCTCGCCGCGCTGGCGCTCGCCGTGATCTCCATGTGGGCGCCGGGGACCTGCTGGGTCCGCTCGGCCGCGGCTGCGACCGGGTTGAGCGGGTCGCCGTCGCTGTGCAGGAAGGAGTTGAGGACGACCGCGATCAGCAGCAGCGAGAGCAGGGCGGCGAGCTGCAGCAGGCGCCGTGAGAGGCGCTCGGCGGATGTCAGCGTCGCGTCCCCCAAGGCCGGGTTTCATCGGCCGCGGCGCGGCTCGACTTGAGCGCCGCTCAGTCGAACATCTCGTTGACGTCGCCGGCGGCGACGCTGAGGACGCCGTCGATCTCGCCCAGCTCCGCCGCCAGCGCCGCGACCGAGCCGGGGCCGTGGACCTCGAGCGCGACCGAGACGGCGCCGGCGTGCCCCTCGTGGCCGCCCTCGGCGCGGTCGACATTGACGTCGGCGACCTTGAAGTCGCGCGAGGTGCAGGCGGCGAGGACGCGGCGGAGGATGCCGCGGCCGTCCTCGTAGACCAGCCGCAGGGCGGAGGGGGCGTAGGGCGAGGCCGGCAACCGTCGGGCCAGCGGCGAGATCACGAAGACGACGAAGAAGTAGGCGGCGGTGGTGGCGATCGCCAGCAGCGTCAGCGAGGCGCCGCAGGCGGCGCCGATCGCCGCCGTCAGCCAGACGCCGGCGGCGGTGGTGAGGCCGCGGACCGAGTCGCGGCGGACGAAGATCAGGCCGGCGCCGATGAAGCCGATCCCGGAGACGATCTGGGCGGCGATGCGGGAGGGGTCGAGGACGACGGTCCGCGGCTCCAGCACGTCGAAGAAGCCGTACTTGCTGATCAGCATGAACAGCGCCGAGCCGAGCCCGACCAGGGTGTAGGTGCGCAGCCCGGCGGCCTTCTGGCGCAGCTCGCGCTCGAGCCCGATCGCCGAGGAGAGGGCCAGGGCCAGAGCCAGGCGCCAGATAATGTCCAGTTCGTTGACCGAGATAGTCGGCTAAGCCTAGGGGAGCTCGTCGCGGCGGCGCTGGAGGAAGTCGCGCTCGGCGCCGGAGTGGACCAGCGCCAGCGCCTGCTCGTAGGCGGCGCGGGCCTCGGCCTCGCGCCCGAGCCGCCGCAGCAGCTCGGCCCGGGCCGCCGGCAGGTGGTGGTAGCGCGGCAGCTCCAGGGCGTCGAGCAGCGCCAGGCCAGCCGCGGCGTCGCCGGCCTCGGCGATCGCGACGGCGTGGTTGAGCGCGACCACCGGCGAGCCGGTCACCCGTCCCAGCTCGGCGTAGAGGGCGGCGATCTGGGGCCAGTCCGGCGGCTGCTCCAGGTGCAGCGAGGCGATCGCCGCCTGCAGCGCGTAGGGTCCGCGGCCGCCGAGCGCCAGCGCCCGCTCCAGCGCCGCCCGGCCCTGCTCGATCTCCGCGCCGTCCCAGAGCGAGCGGTCCTGGTCGCCGAGCAGGACCAGGGTGCCGTCGGCGAAGCGGGCCTCGCGGCGGGCGTCGTGGAGAAGCATCAGCGCCAGCAGCCCCTGCGCCTCGGCCTCGTCCGGCATCAGCTCGGCCAGCGCCCGGCCGAGCCAGACCGCCTCCGCCGCCAGCTCGCCGCGGCCGCCGTAGCCCTCGTTGAAGATCAGGTAGATGACCGCGAGCACGGTCGCCAGCCGCTGCGGCAGCAGCTCGGGAGGGGGGACGCGGAAGGGGATGCCGGCGTCGCGGACCTTCTTCTTCGCCCGCGCCAGCCGCTTCGCCATCGTCGCCTCGGGAACGAGGAAGGCGCGGGCGATCTCGGCGGTCTGCAGGCCGCCGAGCGTGCGCAGCGCCAGCGCCACCTGCGCCTCGGTCGCCAGCGCCGGGTGGCAGCAGGTGAAGATCAGCTCCAGCCGCTCGTCGGGGAAGGCGGTGTCGGCGCTCTGCTCGTCCACGGTCGCGGTCTCCTGCTCGGCTGCGAGCAAGCGGGTCTTGGCGGCGAGGGTGCGGTCGCGGCGGATGCGGTCGATCGCCCGGTTGCGGGCGGTCGCGATCAGCCAGGCCCGCGGGTTGGCCGGCGTGCCCTCCCGCGGCCAGCGCTCGGCGGCGAGCGCGAACGCCGACTGGGCGGCTTCCTCGGCGAGGTCGATGTCGCCGAGGAAGCCGATCAGGGTGGCGAGGACGCGCCCCCACTCGCGGCGGAAGACGCGCTCGATCAGCGCTCCACCACGGGCCGCACCTCGACCTTGCCGCCCAGCCGCGCCGCCGGGATCCGCGCCGCCAGGGACAGCGCCGCGTCGAGGTCGTCGGCCTCGACCAGGTAGTAGCCGCCGAGCACCTCCTTGGTCGTCGCGAAGGGACCGTCGGTGGTCAGCGTCTCACCGTCGGCGACGGTGACCGTGGTCGCCGTGTCCGACGGCTGCAGCTGGGCGCCGCCGGTTACCCCCGGGGCCTGGGAGATCGCCATGTACTCGCCCATGATCGCGTTGCGCTCGTCCTCGGAGAGCCGTTCGAACTCCTCCAGCGACTCGCCTGAGTAGATCAGCAGCATGTATTGCATCGTTGCCTCCTTGGCAGTTGATCGTCGCAGCTAAGACGAACGGGAGGCGCGAAAAAGGACAGCGAGCCGCAAACCGCCGCTAGCGCCGGGTGGGCGCCGGCAGGTTCAGCCGCTTGCGGGCGGCGGCGACGGCGAAGACGGAGGAGCGGCAGGCCTTGGCGATGATGCCGTCGCCGTGGTCGGGCCGGCGCCGGACCTCGAACTCGATCAGCGCCGCCCGTCGCAGTTTGGCCCGGGTCTCGATCGGGCAGTCGCTCGGCGCCGACTCCAGCGCCGCCTGGGCGGCGCGCTCGCGGCGGCAGAGCAGGCAGAAGGTGCCCTCCGCAGAAGAGGTCCAGGACTCGGGCAGCGGCACCCGCTCGCCGCCCACCTTGCTGAGCGAGACGCCGCAGTGGTCGCAGGTCCACCTGGTCGCGGTCTTGGCCCTCGCCGCGGCTTTGGTCTGGGTCGCCGGGCTCATACCGGCGCCTTGCTGCGATTGCGGCTGCGGTTGCGGCGCCGGCGTTTGCGGTTGGGGCCGCCACCGCTGGGGGTGGAGCCGGTGGAGCCGGCGCTCGCGGCCGGCCGGCCGCTGGCGACGCCGTTGCCGCCCTGGTTGCCGAGCGCCTGCTCGAACTCGCGGCTGAGGCCGAGGTCGCGGGCGATCCGCCGCATCTCTCCGACCTGGTCGGCGAGCACGAAGCTGATCCCGGCGCCGCGGTTGCCGGCGCGGCCGGTGCGGCCGATCCGGTGCACGTAGGCGTCCTGGTCGCCGGGGGCGTCGAAGTTGATCACGTGGGTGACGTCGGCGACGTCGATCCCGCGGGCGGCGACGTCGGTGGCGATCAGGGTGTCGACGTCGCCGCGCTCGAAGCGCGCCAGCGCCCGTTCGCGCTGGCCCTGGCTCTTGTCGCCGTGCATCGCCACCGCCTCGAAGTCGCGGCTGCGCAGCCGCTTGACCAGGCGGTCGGCGCCGCGCTTGGTGCGGACGAAGACCAGCGTGCGGCCGCGCTCGGCGTCGCCGAGCTGGCTGGCCAGGTGGTCGAGCTTGGCGCTCTGGGAGTCGACGGAGACGAAGCTGTGCTCGATGTCGGCCCGCTTCTGCTTGGCCGGGGCGTGGGTGTGGTGGCGGGCGTCGCGGGTGAAGCTGGCGGCGAGCTTGCCGGTCGCGCCCTCGAGGGTGGCGGAGAAGAACAGGGTCTGGCGCTCGTCCGGGGTCTGGGCGACGATCCGGCTGACCGCCGGCTTGAAGCCCATGTCGAGCATGCGGTCGGCCTCGTCGAGGACGAGGACCTGGACCTGGTCGAGGCTGATCGTGCCGCGCGAGAGCAGGTCCTCGAGCCGGCCCGGGGTGGCGACGACGACGTCGGCGCGGCGGGCGGCGGCGGCCTGCGGGCCGAAGCCGACGCCGCCGTAGACGGCGGCGATCCGCACCTTGCGGGCGCCGGCGATCGAGTCGAGCTCGTCGACGATCTGGCTCGCCAGCTCGCGGGTCGGCGCCAGCACCAGGGCGGAGGGGCCGGGACGGCCGGGCTCGATGCGGTCGACGATCGGGATCCCGAAGGCCAGCGTCTTGCCGGAACCGGTCGGGGACTGGACCAGCAGGTCGTGGCCGGCGAGCGCGTCGCTGACCACCAGCTGCTGGACGGGGAAGGGCTCGGAGATGCCGCGCTGCGCGAGCGCGCGCACCACGGGCGCAGAGATGCCGAGGTCGGCAAATGACATGAAGAAATGCTCCTTAGTTTTTGCGATTCGGGGAGATCCAGCAGCCCCAAAACGCCTAGAAGCGAACGGAGGAAACGGAACCTCTCGGGTGACGATTGCGTCGAACCCGACCTCCACACCGTAGCAGGGCCGATCTTTTGGCCTGCTTTCAGGCACTTTTTACGAGCGCCTCCTACACTGAAGGAATGGCGGCGGAGGCCGAGTCCGAGCAGACCTACACGCTCTACCGGCGTGGGATCGAGTTGCTCGAAGACGGCGATTTCGAGCACGCGGCGGAGCCGCTGGCCGAGGCGGCTCGGCGGGCGCCGGAGAAGTCCTCGGTCCGTGAGGCGCTCGGCCGCGCCTACTACCGCGCCGGCCGCTACGCCAAGGCGGCGGTCGAGTTCGAGGCCGTGGTCGAGACCCAGCACGTCAACGACTACGCCCACTTCTGCCTCGGCCGCGCCCTCAGCATGACCGGCGAGAAGGCCCGCGCCCGCCACCACCTGGCGCTCGCCTCGAACCTGCGCCCGGACCGCAGCGACTACCGCTTCTACCGCCGCCTGCTCGACGCCTGAGCCGGCCGGCTCAGAGGCCCGCGACGAGCTTGAGGATGTTTTCGCTCGAGAAGTAGGGCCCGTAGGTGCGGGTCTTGTTGTCGAGGTGGAGGTAGGTGTTGATGCCGTCGATCTCGGCGCCTTCGTCGATCAGCCAGCCGCCGCCGCTGGCGCCGGGGGCCCAGCGGCAGCGGATCGCCATCGTCGGCGGGCCGGGCAGGGGCTCGGAGAGCAGGTCGTCGCCGACGTAGGGGGACTGGCAGCCCTGCATCCGCTTGGTTTCCCCCGGGTAGCCGAAGGTCTGGAAGACCTGGTGGCGGCTGAGGTCGGCGACGATCGTGGCGCCGCCGCCGACCGCGTCGGCGACGTTGACGCCTTCGGCGTTGGGGAAGGTGAGGAAGGCGCCCATGTCGAAGTCGGGGTTGCCCTGCTTGACCCACTGCGGCAGCGCCCGGATCGTCTTGCGGCGGGCGACGAAGGCGCCGAACGGGGCGAGGCCGCCGGTGTAGGCGGGGACGAACTCGAGGTAGTTGGAGTAGACGCCGCGTTCGCCCGCTTCGGCGCCGCCGTTGACGCAGTGGCCGGCGGTGAGGACGAGCTGGCGGCTGGGGCTGTTGATCGCCGTCCCCGAGCAGTAGCCGCGGAGGTCGCCGCGGCGGATGAAGATCCGGCCCTCGACCGAGTAGGGCGGGGTTTCCGGCGTCGCGACGGGGGTGAAGCTGGCGCTGGCCTGACCCGATTCGGGGGCGCCGAGGCGGGTGTGGGCGCGGCCGCTGCCGTCGACGACGAGGTCGAGTGGGCGGGCGCTGCGCATCCGCGCCGGCGTCCAGTAGCGCTCGACCCGCTGGCTCACGGCGGCGGCGCGGCTGGCGCTGGCGGCGCCGCTCTGGGGCGCCGCCGCGAGCGCGCCGGCCGGGCCGGCGACGAGCACCGCCGCGAGGGCGGCGAGCCCCGCGAGCGGTCCCGCGAAGCGTCGATGCTCCCCTTGCGCAAGCCCCTGCATCCCCTCAGAACAATAGAGGGGCGTCAGCTGAGGAGGGGGATGACGCAGCGGTAGTGGTGGGGGGCGGTGTATATGGCGGAGTTCACGACCGCCGAGGACGAGACGGTCACAACACCAAAGAGTTCTGGGCCAGAGACGTTCGTTATGTCGCTTGACCACTCGTCTCCCGACGTCAGCGCGACTCCAGGCTGTTGTGAGAACGCGGCCAGCAGCAGCGCCTCCGGCAGTTCGCCGCCCTGGGTGGCGCAGGAGAGGGCGGCGGTGGGGGCGCTCACGGCCGCCTCGCTGCTGACGACCTGCCAGCAGGCGCCGGCGAAGTAGCGGGTTTGGCCGCCGCAGCCGGCGCCGTGGCCGTTGACCCGCTGGGCGTCGATCGCGTTGACCGCGTTCAGCGCCGTCTGCGCGTCGCGGGCGCTGTCGGCGCTGTCGGCGTGGACGGCGGTCGGGACCTGGCCCAGCGTCGCCGTCTCGATCTTGGCGCCGGCGATCGATTCCGGCAGCAGCCGGTCCGCCGGGATCGCCCCCGGCTTCAGCCGGTTGGCGGGGAGCGAGCCCGGCGCCAGCCGGTTGCCCGGCAGCGACTTGACCTTGATCCTGTGGCCGTCGAGCTTCGCCGCCGCGTAGACGGTCCCGCCCAGGGCCGCGAACAGCGCCGTGCACGCGATCAGCAGCGCCGGCGACTGCCGGCGTAGTTGCCTACCCATCAGATCATCCCTTCACTTGTTTGGACGAGACACCACCACTGACGGGGTGCCCCTTGAGTGGCGGCACCCTAATCGAGCGATATCGCCGCCTGGACGAAAATCCGGCGGCCCCGATCGCGGTTAGACTCGCGCTTGTAAATACGGTCGGTGGTCAAGGGAAGTCCGGTGCGAAGCCGGCGCGGTCCCGCCACTGTGACCGGGTCAAGGAGACCGCGGGCGCCCTCGGGCGCCGGCCACTGGGGAGGACACCGAATCCCCGGGAAGGCGCGGCCTACCTACCCCGGAAGCCAGGAGACCTGTCCCCGGCCAGCCATGACAACCCTCGAGGAAAGGGTGGCTTCAATGCCAAGAAACGTTCCATCCAGGCTGGCGGCTGTCTGCGCGCTGGCTCTCGTCCTGTCCATCTCCCTGGCCGCGACCGCGGCCGCCAAGGGCGTCTCCGCCAATCTCCGCGTCGTCGGCAAGGGCGGCAAGGTGCTCAGCGAACAGACGCTCAGCACCGGCACGATCGCGATCAAGACCAGCAAGCAGGCGACCTGCTTCGGCGCCGGCACCGGCGGCAGCGGCAGGTCCGTCACCGTCAAGGGCGCGACGGCGCTGGGCCTGCTGGCCCAGGCCTCGAAGTCGACCCCGGCGCTGCAGCCGCTGTCGGTCACCGACGCCTTCAGCTTCGGCCTCGGCATCTGCGGGGTCGGCAAGAGCGTCGTCTCCGGCAAGGCCTCCTGGTACCTGAAGGTCAACCACAAAGGCGCCTCGGTCGGCGGCGACAAGCTCAAGCTCCACGCCGGCGACGAAGTCCTCTGGGACCTGGCGCCGTCCTACCCGTACCCGAACGAGCTCGCCCTGGAAGCGCCCGCAAGCGCCACCGCCGGCGTGCCGTTCGCTGTCCGCGTCTTCTCCTACGACGAAAAGGGGAAGCGCGAGCCGGTCGCGGGGGCGACGGTGAGCGGGGCCAGCGGCCCGACCGATTCCCAGGGCAACGCGACGGTGACCCTGGCGGCGCCGACCGCGCTGCGGGCGACCCACGGCAAGGAAATCCCCTCGGCCGCGGCGCCGGTCTGCATCGGCGGCAGCTGCCCGAGCGGCTCCTAGGTGAAGCGGCGCCGCGGCACGGCGATCGCGGGCGCGCTGCTGGCGCTGCTCGCGATCGCCGGCTGCGGCCTCGGCCCCGGCGCCGGGGTCGGCGCGGTCGAACTGACCGTGACCCGGGACTTCGGCGCCAGCTCGCTGCTGGCGCGCCAGGTCGGCGACGTCAAGGAATCCGACACGGTGATGCGGGTGCTCGAAGCCAACGCGGAAATCGAGACCCGCTACGGCGGCGGCTTCGTGCAGTCGATCGACGGCCTCGAAGAAGCCCAGCGCGGCGGCCACCCCTACGACTGGTTCTACTTCGTCGACGGGATCGAGTCGCCGGTCGGCGCCGCCGACCTGCCGCTGCACGGCGGCGAGCGGATCTGGTGGGACTACCGTGATTGGGGTGCGACGATCCAGGTGCCGGCGGTGGTCGGCTCCTGGCCGGCGCCGTTCACGACCGGCTACGAAGGCAAGCGGCCGCCGGTGGCGGTCGAGTGCGAGGGCGGGGGAGCGGCCTGCGCGACGGCGCGGGCGGCGCTCGAAGGCGCAGGCGTGAAACTCGCCGCCGGCGTCCCCAGCGGCGCGATCCGCGTCCTCGTCGGCCCCTGGGCGCGGCTGCGCTCTGACCCGGCGGCGGCCCAGCTCGAGTCCGGCCCGGCGGAAAGCGGCGTCTACGCCGAGTTAGAGCCGGACGCCGGCGGCTACTCGCTGCGCGGCCTCGACGAAGGCGGCGCGCCCGCCGATGACCTCGGCCCCGGCGCCGGCCTGGTCGCCGCGACCCGCCGCTACGAAGGGGCGCCGGTCTGGCTGGTGACGGGGGGGACGGGCGCCGCCGTGCGCGCCGCCGCCGGCCTGCTCGACCGAGCCGACCTGCGCGACCATTACGCGGTGGCGACCGAGGCCGGGAAGGAGACGCCGCTGCCGTTGCGGGGCGCGCGATGAGATCGCCGTTCGCCTACGCGCCGCGGCCACGACCGCTGCAGGCGGCATCGCCCGGAGCCGCCGTCGCCTACCTGGGCGCCTTCGTCGTCGTCGCCTTCCTCTACTCGAGTCCGCTGGTGCTGCTGGCGGCCGGCGCCGGGGTGGCGCTGGCGGGGAGGATCGCCGGCGCCGGCGCCGCGGTGCGGGTGGCGCTGCGGATGGGGCTGACCCTGGCGCTGCTGGTCGTCGCCGTCAACGCCCTCGTCGTCCACCGCGGCGAGACGGTGCTGGCCCGGCTCGGCCATTGGCCCCTGTTCGGCCAGGTCGACGTCACCCTCGAGGCGATCGTCGCCGGCGCCTCGATCGGGCTGCGGGCGGCGGTGGCGATCGTCGCCTTCGCCGTCTACTCGGCCTGCGTCGACCCCGACCGGGTGCTGCGGGCGCTGCGCCCGCTGGCCGGGCGCTCGGCGCTGACCGCGACCCTGGTCTCGCGCCTGGTCCCGGTTGCCACCGCCGACGCCGAGCGCCTGCGCGACGCCGCCCGCCTGCGCGGCCCCGGCGCCGCCGAGGCCGGCCGGGCGCCGCTGGCCCGGCGCCTGCTCGCCGGCTCACTCGACCGCGCCGTCGACGTTGCCGCGACCCTGGAGCTGCGCGGCTACAGCCTCGATCGCGGCGCCCGACGCGGACGTGAACGATTGCTGGGGCCGGGACAACAGAAATCGTTCGCGAGACGCTCGCGCTACGACCGCCGCTTCTACGCCGCCGGCGCGGCGCTGCTGGCGGCGGCGATCGCCGCCAAGCTGGCCGGCGCCGACTCCTTCCGCACCTACCCGGCGATCGCCCTCGCCCTCGGCCCCGCGACGCTGGCGATCTCGGCGCTGCTGCTGCTCGGCGGCCTGGCGCCGTCGCGTCGCAGGCCGAAGCGCGCCGCCGCCGCGCCGAGCGCCGCCGCGACCGTCCCGCCGCCGCGCGGCCCCGGAGCCGCCCCGGCCCCGGAGCCGTCCCTGGGGTCGGCCTTCGCGCTGGGAGCGCCCCGTGTCTGAGCTGGCGATCCGCCGCGGCGCCGCCCCGGCGTTGGCGATCGAGGGCCTCGGCTACAGCTACCCGGGCGCCGCCCGCGCCGCCCTCACCGACGTCTCGCTCGAGCTCGCCCCCGGCGAGTTCGCCCTCCTCGCCGGCCGCTCCGCCTCCGGCAAGTCGACCCTGCTCAAAGCCGCCTGCGGCCTCGTCCCGCACTTCCACGGCGGCGAGATCGAGGGCGGCGTCCGCGTCGCCGGCCTCGACGCGATCGAGTCCGGCCCCGGCGAGCTGGCCCGGGTGGTCGGTTACGTCGCCCAGGATCCCGAGACCCAGATCGTCTCCACCACCGTCGCCGCCGAGATCGAGCTGCCGCTGGAGATGCGGGGGGATGCACCGGCGTCCCGAGCCAGGGCCGTCGAGGAGGTCGCGCTGGCGCTGGCCATTCCACACTTACTTGCGCGCACCGTCGACACCCTCTCCGGCGGCGAGCTGCAACGGGTGGCTCTGGCTGCGGCTCTCGTCACTAGACCCCGCCTGGTGGTTCTCGACGAGCCCACCTCCCAGCTCGACCCTGTCGCGGGCGACGAGCTGATCTGGCTCCTGCGTCGGCTCAACGAGGAGTGGGGCGTCTCCGTCTTCCTCGCCGAACACCGCTTGGAGCGTTGCCTCGCCGCCGCGGACCGTGTCATCGCCATGGATGCCGGGATCACTGCCTTCAACGGCACTCCTGGCGACTTTCTCACTTGGGCTGGCAGTGCCGATCCGGCCCTTGAGACTCCCTCCGCGCATCTCTTTTCCCTTGCGGGAATTGAACCCTTGCCAGTCGGTGTGCGCGCCGCCCGCACCACTCTCGAATCATCAGGACGGCTCGAAGCCGGGGACCGGACCCCCTCCGAACGGCTTGTACTTCTCGGGAGTCCGGACCTCGGACGACCACACCCGCCCCACCCGAGCAAGTTGAGAGAGGAGGGGGTCCGGTCCCCGGCACGCCCCGTCCTCGAAGCAAGAGACCTCTGGGTCGAGCTCGTCAGGGACGACGAGCCGCACGATGTCCTCAGAGGGTTGGATCTTGAGGTGCGGGCCGGTGAACGCGTGGCGCTGATGGGGCGCAACGGCGCCGGCAAGAGCACGCTGCTGAAGACCGCGGCGGGTCTGATTGACGTTGTGCGGGGCGGGGTCGATGCTCCCAAGGGCATGGCCCTGTTGACGCAGAACCCGAGCGACTATCTGGTGCGGGAGAGGGTCGGAGACGAACTCCCTGGCGAGGCTGGCCTGGCAGCACTTCGTGTGGTTGGTCTTGAGCACGCTGTTGACGCGGACCCACGGGACCTGTCAGGTGGCGAGCGGCAGCGACTGGCGCTGGCGATTGCGTTGGCGGGGCAGATGGAGGGCGAGGCGCTGCCGGGGCTGGTTGCTCTTGACGAGCCGACGCGGGGGATGGATCGCGCGCGCAAGGGCGACCTCGTGGAGCTGATCGACGGGCTTGCGTCGAGAGGGGCTGGCGTCGTCGTCGCCACCCACGACGTCGAGTTCGCGGCCGAGTTCGCGGCGCGGGTGGTGCTCCTGGGGGACGGTGTGGCGATCGCCGACGGCCCCGCCCGTGAGGTGCTCTCGGGCGGCTGGTACTTCGCGACCGAGGTCGCGCGGGTGCTCGACCTGCCGGGCGTCGTCACCCCCGCGCAGGGGGCGGCGGCGCTGCGCGGGGAGGGGGGGGAGGGTTGAGCTGGCAGCTGGTCAGCTTCCTCGTCCTCGGCGCCGTCCTCGTCGGCGGCTTCGCCTGGTACGAGCGTTCGCGGCCGCCCTCGCAGGTGGTGGCGCTGGTCGCGGCCCTGGCGGCGCTGGCGATCGGCGGCCGCATCGCCTTCGCCGCCTTCCCCAACGTCAAGCCGACGACCGACATCGTCATCTTCGCCGGCTACGCGCTCGGCGGCGCCCCCGGCTTCGCCGTCGGCGCCCTCACCGCGCTGGTCTCCAACTTCTGGTTCGGCCAGGGCCCCTGGACCCCCTGGCAGATGGTCGCCTGGGGCCTCTGCGGGGTGCTCGGCGCTGGGCTGGCGCTCGCCTGCCGCGGGCGCACGCCCGGCCGCCTCACGCTCGCCGTCACCTGCGGCTTCGCTGGAATTGCCTACGGCGCTCTGCTGAACTTCTCCCTGATGACCACCGGGGGGGAGTTGTCGCTGCAGCGCTTCGGCGTCTTCGAGACGCGGGCGATCCCCTTCGACCTCGCCCACGCCGCCGGCAACGTCGCCTTCGCCCTGCTCGCCGGGCCGGCGATGGTGCGGATGCTGATCCGCTTCCGCGAGCGCTTCGAGTGGGGCCGGGGAGAAGGGACGGCGCGCCCGGCGTCCCCCGGACTGACCCCGGGCCTGCGCGGCGGCGGCATCGCCGCCCTGCTGCTCGTGGCCCTCGCTCTCGGCGCCCTGGCGCCGGCGCCGGCGCGAGCCTCGGAGGTCGGCAGCGCCGCCGCCTGGCTGGCCGCGGCCCAGAACGGCGACGGCGGCTTCGGCGCCTCGCCCGGCGACGACTCCAGCGCCGCGATGACCGGCTGGGCGATGCTGGGCCTGGAGGCGGCCGGGCGCAACCCGCTCGACGTCGCCAGGGGCGGCAAGACGCCGGTCGACTACCTGCGCTCGCAGGTCGGCGGGCTGAAGAGCCCCGGCGACCTCTCGCGCACGATCATCGCCCTCGAGGGCGCCGGTGTCGACCCGCGCCAGTTCGGCGGTGAGAACCTGGTCGCCGACCTGCTCGCCAAGCGCCGCGACAACGGCTCCTTCGAAGGCTGGCCCGGCACCACCGCCTACGCGGCGATCGCCCTGCGCGCCGCCGGCGCCACCGGCGGCATCAAGCAGACGCTCTCCTGGCTGCAGGGGGTCCAGAACGACGACGGCGGCTGGGGCGACGTGCCGGGCTCGCCCAGCACCGCCGACGGCACCGGCGCCGTGATGCAGGCGCTCTCGCCGGAATCGAAGGCCGTCCACCGCGGCCTCTCCTACCTGCGCGGCGCCCAGGTCCCCGGCGGCGGCTTCCCGCTCGGCGGCGGTGGCGGCGCCAACACCCAGTCGACCGCCTGGGCGATCCAGGGCATCCTCGCCGCCGGCGGCGATCCCGGATCGTTCCGCCGCGGCGGCAAGAGCGCCCCCGAATACCTTGCTGCCCAGCAGGAAGCCGACGGCCACTTCCGCTACTCGAAGTCGAGCGACCAGACCCCGATCTGGGTCACCGGCCAGGTTCTCGTCGCCGCCGCCGGCGACTCCCTCCCAATCGCCCCACCGCCCCGCGCCCCCAAGCCCAAGTCCACGCCCCCATCCCACGCCAGCTCCCCGAGCTCGCCGCTGCCGCTGACCCCGACCGAACCCTCGTCCTCCTCGTCGCAGTCGCCGGGATCCACGGCGAGCTCCCCCAACGCCCCCGCGACCGGAGGGGCCGGACCCTCCCGCGAACGTTTTGCGACTCCCGGGCAGGCGACGCCCGGGGCGCCAGCCACCACCCTCCCCCCGGGAGTCGAGAGAGCGGAGGGGTCCGGCCCCTCCGAACCGCAACCGCTTGAAGAAAGCTCGTCAGCGGATTCCCCCGAACCCTCGTCGTCCCACGACTCCGGCACCACCGGCATCGCCGGCGCCGCGGTGATGGGCCTGCTCGCCGGCTGCCTCGCCTTCCTCGCCGCCCTCGGCATCCGCCGCTGGTGGATGCACTGGCGCTACGGCTGGTAGGTGCGGTCGCCCCGGGCAGATACGCTCGAACGATGGACGTCGAGACGGCGATACGCGGTCGCCGCACCCACAAGGCCTTCAGCGACGAGCCGCTCTCGCGCGAGCAGCTCGAGGGCCTGCTGGAGCTGGCCGGCTGGGCGCCCAACCACCACCTCACCGCCCCCTGGCGATTCCGCGTCCTCGGCCCCGCCTCGCTGGCGCGGCTGAAGGCGGTCGCCGGGCCCGAGGGCGCCGCCAAGCTCGACCGCTGCCCGACCCTGGTCGTCGTCTCCTGCCGGCTCGGCGAGGACCCGGTGCAGGCCGAGGAGGACCTGCACGCGACCGCGGTGGCCGCCTACATCGTCCTGCTCGCCGCCCACGCCCGCGGCCTCGCCGGCTACTGGCGCACGCCGGGGCTGCTGCGCGAGGAAGAGGGGAGGGCCGCCGTCGGCCTGCCCGCCGAGGAGCGCTTCGTCGCCCTCCTGCACCTCGGCCACCCGCGCCAGCAGCGCCCGGCGCCGGCCCGCCCGCCCGTCGCCGCCACGACCGTCTTCCTCGACTGAGTGACGGTCCGCAGACCCCCACGCGAGTTCCCGGATGGTCGCCGATGCTGACCCGCGCCGCCGCACTGGAGGCGATCGCCGGCCAGCACTTCGAGGTGGTGGTGATCGGCGGCGGCATCACCGGCGCCGGGGTCGCCCTCGACGCCGCCTCGCGCGGCTACTCGGTGGCCCTGGTCGAGCGCGGCGACTACGCGATCGGCACCTCCAGCCGCTCCTCGAAGATGGTCCACGGCGGCCTGCGCTACCTGCAGAACTTCGATCTCGGCCTGGTCCGCGAGGCGCTGCTGGAGCGCCAGCTGATGGTCCAGCTGGCGCCCCACCTGGTCTACCCGACCCCGTTCCTGGTGCCGGCCCTGGGCGAGGAGCGCCGCGACCGCAAACTCGGCCTCGGCCTCAACATGTACGACGTGATGGCGACGACCCGGGTCGGTCGCAGCCGCCGCGAGCTGCGCGCCTCCAAGGACGAGGACGAGGACTTCTACTGGTCGCCCGACCGCCACCGCACGATCGACCGCGAGGAGGTGCTGGAGCTGGTGCCAGCGCTGGCCGCCCGCGACCCCAAGGACGCCTACCTCTTCTACGACTGCCAGACCGACGACGTGCGCCTGGTCCTGACCGTGCTCGGCGAGGCCGAGCGCTTCGGAGCGGTGATGCTGAACGGCGCCGACGTCACCGAGGTCCTCTCCGACGGCGGCCGGGCCGCTGGCGTCGCCTGCGTCGAGGCGGAGTCGGGCGAGCGCTTCGAGGTCGGCGCCGACCACGTCGTCAACGCGACCGGCGTCTGGGCCGACACGATCCGCCCCGAGGTGGTCGAGGAGGAGGACGTGCCGCGGATCGCGCCCAGCCGCGGCACCCACCTCGTCCTCGACCAGGCGGACCTGCCGATGGGCAGTGCCGCCTGCATCGTCCCCGCCGGCGAGGGCCGGATGATCTTCTCGCTGCCCTGGTACGGGCGCACCCTGGTCGGCACCACCGACAACGACTTCGACGGCGACATCACCCATCCGCACCCGGGAGGGGAGGACGTCGCCTACCTGCTCGACGCGGTCAACGAGTTCTTCGCCGTTGCCCTGACCCAGTCCGACCTGGTCGGCGCCTACGCCGGGGTGCGGCCGCTGATCTCCAGCGGCGACCCCCGCAAGTCGGTCGACATCTCGCGCAAAGCGGAGCTCTACGAGACCTCCTCGGGGATGCTGACGATCACCGGCGGCAAGCTCACCACCTGGCGGCGGATGGCGAAGCAGACCGTCGACCGCCTGGTCGAGCGCGAACGCCGCCAGGCCCCCTGCCACACCGCCGAGATCCCGCTGGGGATGGAGGCGCGCCCGGAGGACCTGGAGGCGCCCGACGGGGTGGGACCCGAGGCGCTGGCCCAGCTCGCCTTCCGCTACGGGCACGCCGCCCGCGCCGTCCTCGACCTCGCCCGCGCCGACCCGGCGCTGGCGGCGCCGATCGTCCCCGGCCGCCCCGACCTGCTGGCCGAGGTCGTGATCGCCGCCCGCCGCGAGCAGGCCCGCAGCGTCGCCGACGTGCTGCTGCGCCGCACCCGGCTGGGGATCCTGGCGGCGCCGTCGCTGCGCGGCGCCGGCGCCGCCCGCCCGCTCGCCGAGCTGCTGGGGGCGGAGCTGGGCTGGTCGGCGCAGCGGGTCGAGCGCGAGGCCGAGGCCTGGCCCGAGGCGGCGGCGGCCGAGGGCATCGACCCCGCCTCCGCCGGTTGAATAACCTGGCGCCTCGATGACCAAAGCAGAGTTGGAATCCAAGCACCTGGCAGACCTCCACTCGCTGGCCGCCGCGGCCGGCGTCGAGCGCTACCGCCTGCTCAGCCGCGGCGAGCTGATCGAGAAGCTGGCCGGCGGCAGCGGCAGCGGCAGCGGCGCCCAGCCGGCGCGCCGCCAGCCGCAGGGCGAGCCGCGCGAGCGCCCGGCCCGCCGGCGCCGCCGTCGCGGCGGGGGGAGTGACACGGGCGACGCCAGCGCTGGCGATGCCTCCCCCGCCCGGGAGCCGCGCTCGCGGCCCGAGCCGGTGCCGGAGCGCCCCCCCGAGCCGGCCCCGGTCGAGCGCCCGCCGCGGCCGGCCGCCGCGGCAGCCGAGCCTTCGTCCCGCCCCAAACGCCGCCGCCGGCGCCGCTTCGGCCGCCGCGGCAAGCAGGGCGTGACCCTGCAGGGCCTGCTGCTGCCGCCGCAGGCCGGGCGGCAGGCGCTGCTGTGCGCCGAGACCCGCGAGGCCTGCACGGCGCTGCTGCGCGGCGTCGCCGCCGACCTCGCCGCCGACGACAAGGGCCCCGACCCGGTCGCGCTGCTGATCGACCCGAGCCCGGAGGAGCTGGCCGACTGGAAGCGCGACGCGCCGCAGGCGGAGATCGTCTCCGCCGGCCAGCCACGTCACGCCAGCGACGCCCTCGCCCAGGCCGCCTCCCGCGCCGCCCGCGGCGAAGACGTGATCCTCCTGGTCGACTCGCTGACCCGCCTCGCCGCCGCCTACGACGACGCCGACGCCGCCAAGGACTTCTTCGACGCCGGCCGCACTCAAGCCACCACCGCCACCGGCTCCCTCACCGTGGTGGCAGCACTCGAGCGTCCCAGCTCAAGCTAAGGAACCTCCCATACGGATCAGCGTTCGTCGCTTGTCGTTCTATGTACGACAAACAGCGAACGCACTAAATCAGCGCTGCTTCAGCGCTCGTGAGCATGGCCCGGGGTAGGGGTGGAGCGTCTTGTACTTTTTTGGCGCGCCGAATCTCGGACGTCCGCACCCGATCCACAAAAAAGTTAAGCGGAACCCCTACCCCGGGCCATGCCCGCCGCTACCGCCGATAGGCGATGCGGCGCCAGCTCGGCTCTTTGGACAGCTCGATCAGCTCGCTGCTGCGATCCGGCTGCACGTACCCGAAGGTCTGCGTCCGCTCGTCGAAGACGACGTCGAGCTCACCCTCCTTGACCCGCTGGTCGAGCCAGGCGCCGCGGAAGACGAGGCGGCGGATCCAGTGGACGAGGCTGCGGTTGGCGGGGCCGACCAGGTCCTCCCAGTTCTCGTTGATGTGCTCGCCGAGGCGCGAGCTGGGCTCGGCGATCTCGCCGCTGACGGCGAGGTCGAGGAGGTCGTCGAGCTCCTCCTGGCTGAGGCCCTGGTGGACGAAGCCGAGCTTGACCGCCGCCTGCTCGACCCGCTGCCCGAAGTCGTCCTCGTTGAAGGCGAAGCGAAGCTCCCCGTACTCGAGCACGTAGTCCGAGCCAGACTCGTAATTCCCTCTGCGGGTCGTTTTCTTATCCATGAGTTGAAGCCACCTGCGCGCCAGCCCAGCGAGCAGGCCCATGATCTTGCCGATCATCGTAGTCCCGTGCCCGCTCGGGCAGGGGGGTGAACGGCCGGTTGCACCGGCAGGGGGAGAGAGCGGCACCCCGACGCCCTTGGGGTGTCGATGCCACCGACTCCCCTCTCCCCGCGCCTGCGGGCGCTGCCCCGCCGCCGCGCCTGCGGCCTCCTGGTCCCGGTCGCGGTCGACTTCCGCGCCCGCCTGCTCGGCCTCGCCGGGCTGCGCCGCGAGCAGGCCGGGCCCGGCCTGCTGATCCCGGACTGTGGCAGCGTCCACACCTGCGGCATGCGCTTCGAGCTCGACCTCGTCTTCCTGGACGCGCGGGGCCGGCCGCTGCAGGTGCGGCACCGGGTGCCGCCGCGCCGGCTCGCCTGGCACCGCGACGCCGTCGCGATCCTGGAGGTTCCCGCCGCCGAGGGGGGAGAGTTCGCCCCGCCCCAAACTTAGGCAGGGCATGTTGCCCCAACGCCAAGAGATCGCCAGCGTCGTCGTCTGCGAGGACGACGTGATCACCCTGGAGCTGCTCTGCGACCATCTCATCGCCGACCGCTTCGGGGTGCTGCCGGCGCCGAGCGCCTCCGACGCCCTGCGCCTCTGCCGCTTCAACAACCCGGACCTGCTCCTGCTCGATCTCTCCCTGCCTGACGCCTCCGGCCTCGACGTCCTGCGCGAGATCCGCGAGGCGGACGGGATCGACTCCCGCTTCGACCCGCGCCTGCCGGTGATCGTGCTCAGCGGCCGCGGCGCCGACGCCGACCGCATCCGCGGCCTCAACGCCGGTGCTGACGATTACGTGACGAAGCCGTTCAACATCCAGGAGCTGCGGGCGCGGATCGGCGCCGTCCTGCGCCGCCGCCGCAGCCGCCGCGACGGCCCGATCCGGATCGGCGACCTGACGATCGACCCGCTGCGGCGGCGGGTCGTGGTCGGCGAGCGCGAGGTGCCGCTGGCGAAGAAGGAGTTCGCCCTGCTGCGGGCCCTCGCCAGCGACCCGACCAGGGTCTTCGGCAAGGAGGAGCTGCTCGACGACGTCTGGGGCTTCCGCAACAACGAACGGACCCGGACCCTCGACTCACACGCCAGCCGACTCAGGCGCAAACTCGACCCCGAGCACGGCCGCTACGTGATCAACAGCTGGGGGATCGGCTATCGCCTGGTGGACGGCTGAGCCCTCCACCAGGCGCGGCCGCTACTTCGAGTCCTCGGCGGCGGGCGATTCGAAGTGGAGGATCGAGAGCTTGCTCTGGATCGGAGCGGTCTTCTCTTTCTTCAGGCGGGTGGCGGCCTCGCCCTGGATCTCCAGCGCCCGGTTGAGGGTCTGCTCGAGCACCTTGTTCAGCTCTTTCCAGCCCTTTGCGTCGAGGACCAGCGGGGTGCGGCTGAGGTGCGAGTCCTTGCGGGAGTCGATTGTCCCCGCTATCAGCGCCGCGGTCGCATCCTGGCCGATCGACTGCAGGACCGCGCCGGTGATGCCTTTGCGGGCCGAGGCGGGGATCTTCTCCCAGTCGTTGTCGCTGAAGAAAGCGCGCTCGGTGGCCCGGTAGAAGTGCTCGACGGCGCCGCGGCGCGGCTCGGTTTTGACCAGTTCCACGCAGCCGAACTCGAGCAGCGTCTTGACGTGGTAGCTGACGTTGCCGAGCGGCTCGTCGAGTTCCTGGGCGAGCTGGTTGGGGCTGGAGACGCCCTTGTTGAGGGAGCTGAGGATCTTCACCCGGAGCGGGTGGGCCAGCGCCTTCGCGAGCTGCTGGGTGATGCCCTCTGGAGACGTGCGGGTCTGGGCCAAGGGGAGGTTCCTCCGGTTCGAAAGGGTGGCGGGCGGCCGAGTATCCCAAACACTCCAGTGTGTCCACTGCCAAAGGCCTCCTCTAAAGCGGAAGGCCTCGAACCGTGGAGCGATCTGCACCGTTGACGGCAATGGTGGAACCAGTTCCAGCGATGTGAAGGTCTCATCCCTGCGCGCCCGCTGCCCCATGGCGCCTGGCCGAGACCGCGGTGGGATGGCGGGTGCGCAATCTGCGCCCTTTGCGTGGCCGGGAGGGGGGAGAGGCTCGGCCGCGCCCGGCCTTGGCCGGCCATGGCTGAAGCGAGCACCGAGGCGGGCCGGCGTTGACGCTGGAGCTGGCGCAGATCGTGGCCGGCTGGCCGCTGGCGACGTCGCTCGCGGCCGCGGTCGGCGTCCGCGGTCTGCAGGGTGGGCGCCGCCGGGCGGCGCTGAACGAGGCCCTGCACGAGCTGCGCCGCCCGCTGCAGGCGCTGGTGCTGACGGTGCCCGGGGAAGCCGCCGGGGCCGAGTCCTCGGTGCAGATGGCGGCGGTTGCCCTGGAGCGGCTCGAGCGCGAGATCAACGGCACCGCGGTGGCGGCACCGGCGCTGCCGATCGCGGTCGAGCCGCTGCTGCGGGCCGCGCTCGACGCCTGGCGGCCGCGGGCGGCGCTCGCCGGCAGCTCGATCGAGCTGCGCTGGCGGGCCGGCGAGGCGATCGTCGTCGGCGATCGCTGCGACCTTGCGCAGGCGCTCGACAACCTCCTCGCCAACGCGATCGAGCACGGCGGCCCGGCGATCGTCGTCGAGGCCAGGCCGGTGGGCGGGCGGTTGCGCCTGGCGGTCGCCGACCACGGCCGCGCTGAGGCACCGCGGTCGCGGCGCGGCGGCGCGGCCGTGGTCCTCGCCCGGGCCCGCGGCCGCCATCGCCACGGGCACGGGCTGCGGGTGGTGAGGAAGGCGGCGAGTGCCCTCGGCGGCCGCTTCGAGCTGCGCCGCGGGCGGCGCGGCTGCGAGGCCGTCCTGATCCTGCCGCTGCTCGGCGAGGGCGCGGCGTGAGCCGGCGGCGCGGGCGGGCAGTCGCCTTCGTCCTCGCGGCGCTTTTCGCCGCGGCCCTGGCGGCGGCGCTCGCCGACGGCTACGGCGCCAGCGTCGTCCATGGCTATGGCGAGCTGCGACCGGTCCTCGTCGCCGCCGCCCGGCTCGAGCCGGGCCGGGCGATCGACCCGGCCCTGGCTGCGAAGGAGCTGGAGGTGCGCCGGGTGCCGGTGCGGTTCGTTCCTCCGGGAGCGCTGCGCGCGCCGGCCGAAGCGCTCGGGCTGGTCCCCGGCCTCGCGGTTCCGCCCGGCTCCTACCTGCTCGCCTCACAGCTGCATCCACCGCGCTCTCCCGGGGCGCCTGGCGCCGGTCTCGGCCGCGGGCGCCATCCGGTTCAGATCGAGGTCAGCGGCGCCGAAGCGCTGCTGCTGGCGGGGGCGCCGGGGCGCGGCGAGCGGGTCGACGTCGTCGTCACCAGCGAACCGAGCGGCAGCGGGGCCGGGAGGACCTATGTCGCTGCCGCCGCGGTGCCGCTGTTGGCGCTCGCCGCCGGCGGCGAGGAACCGGGGCCGGCGGCGACGGCGGCCGCGACCCTCGGCCTGACCCGGGCGCAGGCGCTGCGCCTGATCGCCGCCGAGAGCTTCGCCCGCCGGGTGACGCTGCTGCCGAGGGGCTGAGCGGTGGACGCGCGCGAGCGAGACGTGGCCGAGCTGGCGGACGTCCTGCGCGGGCGCCTGGTCGAACGCCGGCGGGCAGAGGCCGTGCCCGGCCGCGAGGGCGACGGTGACCTCGACCTCGCCGTCCGCGATCTGGTCGCGGCGGAGGCGGCGCTGCTGCCGGCGGGCGACCGCGAGGCGCTGGTCGCCCGAGTCCTCCGCGACAGCGTCGGCCTCGGGCCGCTGGAGACCCTGCTCGCCGACCCCGCGGTCGAGGAGGTGATGGTCAACGGGCCGAGCCGCGTCTACGTCGAGCGCCGCGGCCGGATCGAGCCCACCGACGTCGCCTTCGCCGACGAGGAGGAGCTGCGCAACACGATCGAGCGCATCCTGGCGCCGCTGGGGCGGCGGGTCGACGAGCTCAGCCCGATGGTCGACGCCCGCCTCGCCGACGGCTCCCGGGTCAACGTCGTGATCCCGCCGCTGGCGATCGACGGGCCGGCGCTCTCGATCCGCCGCTTCGGCGCCCACCGTCCCGGCCCCGACGAGCTGGTCGCGCTCGGCAGCCTCAGCCGTGCCCAGCGGGCGCTGCTGGAGGAGGCGGTGGGGGCCCGCCGCAGCGTCCTCGTCAGCGGCGGCACCGGCTCCGGCAAGACGACGTTGCTGAACGCGCTCTCCAGCTTCGTCTCGCCGCGGGAGCGGGTGGTGACGATCGAGGACGCCGCCGAGCTGCGCCTGCAGCAGCCGCACGTGGTCAGGCTGGAGAGCCGGCCGGCGGGGGTCGAGGGCCGCGGTGAGGTGACGATCCGCGACCTGCTCCGCAACGCGCTGCGAATGCGGCCGGACCGGATCGTGATCGGCGAGGTCCGCGGCGCCGAGGCGCTCGATCTGCTGACCGCGCTCAACACCGGCCACGACGGCGCCCTCTCGACCGTGCACGCGAACTCGCCGGCGGACGCGCTGAGCCGGCTGGAGACGCTGGCGCTGATGGCCGGGGTCGGGCTGCCGCACGCGGCGATCGCCGAACAGGTGCAGCGCGGGATCGACCTCGTCGTCCACCTCGAGCGCGGCCGCGACGGCGCTCGCCGGGTCGCCGAGGTGGCCGAGGTGGTGCGGGCGGCGGGGACGACCGCGGTGCGCACGGTCGCGGCCGGCGCCGCGGTCGGGGACGGTGGGCGGTGAGCGCCTCCCCCGGGCCGCTGCCGCTGCTCGCCGGCGCCGTCGCCGGCGGCCTGCTGGCGCTGGCGACGCGGGAAGCGCTGCTGGCCTCGCCCGCCGCCGCGCGCTGGCTGCGGCTGGCGCTGGAGCCGCTGCGGCGGGCCGGCCGCGAGGGCTACGCGCCCTCGACCCGGGAGCGGCGGCGGTTGGCGGCGCTCGGCGCGGCGGCGGCCGTGCTCGGCGGCTGGCTCCTGGCCGGGGTGGAGCTGGCGCTGCCGCTCTCGGTCGCCGGCCCGGCGGCCGCGGCCTGGGCGATCTCCAGCCGCCGTCGCCGCTACCGCGCCGCGGTCGAGCGCTCGCTGCCCGAGGTCGCGACCGCGATCGCCGACTCGCTCAGCGCCGGCCGCTCGCTGCGCGCCTCGCTGCCGGCCGCGGCGGCCTCGCTCGACGGCCCCCCGGCCACCGAGCTGGCCCGGCTCGGCGCCGAGCTCGACCTCGGCGCGGCGACGGGCGCCGCGGTCGAGGCCTGGCGGCGGCGGCTGCGCTCGCCCCGGGTCGACGCCTTCGCCGGGGCGCTGCTGAGCCAGCGGCTCGCCGGCGGCGACCTCGCCGGGCTGCTGCGCCGCTTCGCCGCCGGCGCCGCCGAACGCGACCGGGTGGCGGAAGACGCCCGCGCCGCCACCGCCCAGGCTCGCTTCACCGGCCTGCTGGTGGTGGCGATGCCGAGCGGCGGCGCCCTCTTCGCCGAGCTGCTCCAGCCCGGCTTCCTCGCCAAGCTGCTCGGGGCGCCGGCTTCGGCGCTGCTGCTGGCGTTTGCCGCCGCCCTCCAGGTCGCCGGCTTCGTCGCGATCAGGCGCCTCTCGCGGGTGGTCGAGTGAGCGCCGCCGGGGCGCCGGCGGCGCTCGCCGTCCTGCTCTGCTTCGCCGCTGCCCGCGAGCTACGGGGCGCGGGCCGCCGCGGAGCCCCGTCGCTGCTTGCGCTCGGCCTGCGCGGGCGCTCGGCGCGGGCGGCGCTGCGGCTGGGCCTGCCCGAGCGCCTGCGCCGCTCCGGCCTGGAGGCGCGGTTGCCGCTGCCGGCGGTGCTGATCGCCAAGCTCGCCGGCACCGTCGCCGGTGGCCTCGCCGCCCTGCTCGCCGCTCCGGCGGCGCCGGGGCGGACGGCGCTGCTGGTCGCGGTGGCGCTGCCCGCCGCCGGCTTCCTCGTTCCCGACGCGCTGCTCGAGCGCGAGGCGCGGCGGCGCCAGCGCCGGCTCGTCGCCGCCCTGCCCGACGCCCTCGACCTGCTCGCGGTCAGCGCCGGCGCCGGCCGCGGCGCCGCCGCCGGGCTCGAGCAGCTGGCGCGGGCGGGGGAGGGGCCGCTGGCGCAGGAGCTGCGGATCGCCGCCGCCGAGCTCTCCTGCGGCACCCCCCTCGCCAGCGCCCTGCGCTCGCTGCGCGCCCGCGTGCCCGGCAGCGAGCTGGCGACGCTGGTCGCGGCGATCGAACGCTCGCGCCGCTTCGGCTCGCCGCTGGCCGACCAGCTGCGCCGCCAGGCCAGCGCCCTGCGCCGCGACAGCCGCCGCGCCGTCGAGGAGCGCGCCGCGCGGGCGGCGCCGAAGATCCAGCTCGTCGTGGCCTTGGTTCTGGTGCCGTCGGTCTTGCTGATGATCGCTGCGGGGCTGATTGCCAATGCCGGGGCGTTGCTGGCGGGGTTCTAGGGGGTTGAGCGAGGAGGGATGCCGACCTGCTCGGGCGGATGCGGGGAGGGATGCCGACCTCCTTCGGCGGAATTCAGTCGCACGCGCTTCGCG
>CAZIOS010000007.1:0-92121 GCA_964540905.1 uncultured Conexibacteraceae bacterium
ACACCTGGCTCGACGTCGTCATCGACGGCGGCCTCGAGCGCCTGCGCCTGGGAGGGTCGAGGCCGCAGCTGGCGCTGGACCTGGTGAATGGGATCCACTGGGCGCTGTTCGGGGGGTGAGCGCAGGAAATCGTTTGATAACTATTGAAGTTCCTTGACAGACACGTGAGAGTTTTCGTAGGCTGGAACTCGATCCGGCTGGGCGCCGGATCGACGGGGGACAACCAGTGATTGGGGGCGCTTTTGCGCAGCGATGTCGCGGCGACACTTGAGAGGACGGCGAAGACATTTCGGGCCGACATGTGGCGGACGGTCGTGTCGGTGGCGGCGATCGAAGAGGGGATCGCCGAACGGCGCTTTGGGCCGGTCCAGGTCAACGTGATCGCCTCGGCGCCGGACTACCCGGCGCTCAACAACGTGCTTGGGGCGGCTGAGGAGGGGGCGGTGAAGGGCGGGAACCTGGAGAAGGCGATCGCCTGGGCGGACTCCTTCGGTGTCGACTACCGGGTCTCGGTGGCGCGGGACCTGCCGGAAATGGCTGCGGCCGAGAGCCTGCTCGACCACCTTGGCTTCGAGCAGGGACAGGGCGTCGTCAAATACGTCCGCGACACCTCGCCGCCGGACTTCCCCGGGGTCAAGGGGGCGAGGGTCTGGGAGATTGGCGACGACGCCGGGCTCGCCGGCGAAACGATGTCCCTTTCCGCCGCGCCGGCGATCGGCATGCCCAACCAGGCCTGGGACCTGCTCTTCTCGTTGCCGGTGCAGGAGCACTGGCACTCCTTCACGGTCGAGTTCAGGGGGAACATCGTCGCCTTCGGCTCGCTGCTCGTCAACGATGGCGTCGCCGAGCTCGGCCTCGACGGCACGCTCGGCTACGCCCGTGGCCATGGCTGCAACCTGGCCCTACTGCGGCAGCGCATCCTCGCCGCCCGCGAAGCGGGCTGCCACACGATCTTCGCCGAGAGCATCATCGGCCCCGAGGAGGGAATCGCGACCGCCGGTCGCAACCTCGTCCGCGCCGGCTTCATCCCCGCCTGTCACAGCATGTACTGGCAGCGCCCGCGGCTTTAGTTGCATCGCTGCAATACGCGCAGATCTGCGTGTCTATACGGAGTTTCTTGACGAATACGGGTCTGTACCCATAGGGTCGGGATACAGGAGCCACAGGGGAAAATCGAACCGGGGGGTTTGTGCATATGGAGTACGACTCGGCTGCGCTGGAGAGCATCGCGAAGCGGTTCCGGCGCGACATGTGGGCAATGGCACCGGAGGACGCGGTGATCGAATCCGGCGTCGAGGTGCGCGCGTTCGGGTCGGTGCAGGCGACGGTCTTTGCGGAGTTCTCCGAGATCCCCCGGATCAACACGATCCAGGGCGCGGCGGAGCCGGGCGCGGTCGCCGATGGCCACCTGGCGGAAGCGGTCGAATGGATGCGAGCGCGTGAGGTCGACTGCCGCATCTCCGTCGCCGCCGACCGGCCGGGAACCGCCGAAGCCGAGGAGTGGCTGCGACGGCGCGGCTTCGAGCGCGGCGAAGGCTGGGAGAAGTTCGTCCGCGACGCCTCCCTGCCCAGCCTGGTGCAGCCACCGGAGATCGAGATCCTCGAACTGGGTTTCGGCGAAGGCGAAGGCATGGACTGGATCGCCGCCGAGGGCCTCGGATTGCCGCACCTGGCGGGCCTGCTCTTCTACGACCTGCCCGGCCTCGCCGACTGGCGCTGCTTCGTCGCCCTGCTCGAGGGCGAGCTGGTCGCCTGCGGCTCGATGCTGATCCACGACGGGATCGCCGAGCTCGGCATCGACGCGACGATGGAGCATGCGCGCGGCCGCGGCTGCAACCTGGCGCTGATCCGCCGCCGCCTGATCGAGGCCCGCAAGGCGCGCTGCCACACTGTCTTCGCCGAGCTCGGGGACTGCGAGGCCGGCAGCAGCAGCGCAATCCGCCACAACCTGCAGCGCGCCGGCTTCGACGAGGCCTACGACTGCCGCAACTGGCAGCGCCCGCGCTTCGTCCGCAGCGGCCTCGAAAACGGCGTACCCCAGCGTTAGGCGTCCTGCGCGGCGATCTCCTTCAGCGCCGCGACGACGTCGACGTCGAACTGCGTCCCCGCACAGCGATCCAGCTCGGCGAAGGCCGCCGCGGTCGGCATCGCCTTGCGGTAGGAGCGGGTGGTGGTCATCGCGCTGAAGGCGTCGCAGCAGGTGACGATGCGGGCCTCGATCGGGATCTCCTCGCCGACGAGGCCGTCGGGGTAGCCGCTGCCGTCGACGTGCTCATGCGAGGAGCGGACGATGCGGCCGACCTCGGCGAGGACGCCGCCGACGCGCTTCAGCATCGTCTCGCCCTCGATCGTGTGGCGGCGCATGATCTTCCACTCCTCGTCGTCGAGTGGGCCGGGCTTGTTGATGATCTCCTTCGGCACCGCGATCTTGCCGACGTCGTGCAGGAGGGCGGCGAACTCGACGTTGCGGCGCTGGCGCGAGTCGAGGCCGAGGCGGTCGGAGACGGCAAGCGAGAGTTCGACGACGCCGCGGCTGTGGCTGCCGGTGTAGGCGTCGTCGGCCTCGACCACGTCGCCCAGCAGCATCGCCGTCCCCTGGTAGGCGCTCCCCAGCTCGAGCGCCTGGTCGATGCGGGCGCTGCGTTCATGGGAGAGCACCGCCAGCACCGCGACCAGCGGCACCACGAGCAGACAGACACCCGGGCCCAGCTCGGTCGCGGCGAAGGCGGTCAGGAGGCCGATCGGCGCCAGGGCGCCGTCGAGCGCGTAGACCGGGGCGACCAGCTTCAGCAGCGTCCGCGGCGGGGTGCCGTCGACGAGGTGGGTGCGGACGGCGGTGGCGGCGAAGTCGAAGGCGAACTGGCCCACCAGGGCGAGGAGGTAGATCGGCCACTTGTCCCAGGAGAAGACCTGGGCGCCGGCGAGCACCAGCACCAGCGCTGGGCCGACCGCGTGCCAGCAGTCGCCGAAGACGTGGAAGGCGCGGTGGATGCTGGTCTGGCCACCGGCGTAGTCGATCAGCCGCCCCAGCGCCCAGCTGAGGCTGACGACCAGCGGCACGATCGGGGTGGGGAGGAGGAAGAGCATCGGCACCAGCACCAGCTCGGTCGGCACCGTGTAGCCGTCGGCGATGTCGAATTTGGCCCGGCAGGTGGCGACGTAGGCGACGACGAGGATCGCCAGGGTCGAGAGGTCGAGCGTGCGCGGCGAGGGCATCAACAGCGCCATCGCCAGCGCCACGACGATGAAGGCGATGGCAGCGCCGGCCTCGGCCCGGCGCTCGCGGCCGTGCGCCCGCGCCTGGGCGCGATCGCGCCCCAGCGCGAAGAGTCGTTCCAGCTCTGGTGTCTCGGATGCGGTCGCCACTGTTCGACAATCCGGTTCGTGGACCGGTACCGCTTCTATCGACCGGGCCCAGACGGGGATTTAGCTGGACGTATCTACGACCCAGAATTCATTAGACGTACGTACGAACTCGCTTAAGTAGCGCATCCGCAGCGGCGATGGTGGCGCAGTTAGGTACAGCTGCACGGGCAAACCTGTCGTGAGGCAGGGACGCAAAGTCAGAGGTCTCCTTCGCCCCGGTGGAGGAGATGGCTCAACTGCCAGCTTGGTTTGACGACCAGGCTTTTTGGCCTGCGACAAGGAGGTTTACCCGTATGAAGCGCAACTCATCCCCCCTTCTCCGCCGTCCCCGCGCCAAGCTGGCCGGGATCGTCGCGATCGCCCTGCTGGCGCTCGCCGCCTTCGCCGGTTCCGCCCAGGCCTGCTCCTACAGCGGCGCCACCCAGGTCTTCAAGCCCTGGGGCGACCAGAATGCCTACGTGCTCGCTCCCGACGGCGGCTTCGAGGGCGGGGGCAGTGGCTGGTCGTTCAGCCGCGGCGCCGCCGTCGTGCCCGGCAACGAGAGCTTCAACCTCAACGGCGCGGGCGACTCGCACTCGCTGGCGCTGCCGGCCGGCAGCTCGGCCACCAGCCCGCCGATCTGCATGCAGATCGACACCCCGAGCCTGCGCCTCGTCGCCCGCAACAGCGGCGACCCCTCCTCGCGCCTGCGCGTGGAAGCCGTCTACGGCCTGCTCGGCCTGATCCAGACCAGGACGATCACCGACATCAGCGCCGGCCCCAACTGGGCGCCGACCCCGTCGGTCTCGACCGTGCTCGGCCTCTCGACGATCGTCGGCACCCTGATCCCCGCCTCGATCCAGCTCCGCATCACCCCGCTGGACTCGAAGGGCAACTGGCAGGTCGACGACCTTTACGTCGACCCCTTCGCTCGGCACTAGCGGTTTACGAGTAGCGCTTCAGTTGGTCCTGTCACCGGCCCAAGGTCCGGCGACAGGACCAACCTTGGGGGGGCGAGTCGATCCCTCCCCCGACTTATGGCTTTGTGCGCCTGAGTCGACATGCGAGAAACGAGATGCGGCTTTATGCCATCTCCCCCTCCGACGTGAGAGGCGTAGTGGCACATCCGATCAAGATGGGCTGGGATTAGTACGGGAACTTCCGTCTCTCTGGACTCGATGCCAAGGGGCGTGCGATCATCGTGGTGGTTGCAGGTGACGATGATCAGTTCGTAATCACGACTTTTCCGGGTGACTGAGATGCACGCGAGTTATGACAGCTCCGCCAACGCCGTTTCGATCTCCTTGGGTCCAGAGGAGTCTGCCCGCAGCGCCAATCAGGTTCACGCGCGGGCGATCGTCGCTCTCCATGACGGCCTCCCCGTGGAGCTGCAGCTCCTCTATCCGGACCTTGGCATCGAGGAGCCCCTCGCTGAAGTCGCCGGTCTGTACCGGCTTGATGCCGAGGCTTTGATTGCGGCTGCTCGGGCTGCCCTGGCCGTTCCCGACCGTGAGGTCACCGTGGATGTTGCCGTCCATCGCTCAGCGGCGTAGAGATTTACCGTCTCACCACCACAGTTGGGTTGCGGCCGCGGCCGCGGGCATGCTCGACCGTGGCGTCGACGCCGAACTCGGCGACGCCGTCCTGGCCGGCGACTCAGCCGCTGACTGGTTCGGCGGCCGGCTGGGAGTCGTCCTCGCCGGATTCGGGCTCGGACTCCGGCGGCAGCTCGCCGCCGCGGTTGGTGCCGGCGATCAGCTCGTCGGGGGTCTTCTCGGCGGGGATGAAGCCCGACTTCATGCCAAAGTAGACGGCCTGGGGGTGGTGGGCGATGATCGCCACCGTCGACTGCTCGGGCATCACCGCGAAGCCGTCGGAGAGGGTCATGTCGATCGCCTCGAGGTCCAGTAGGCGCCAGACCTTCTCGTGCTCGGACTGGTCCGGGCAGGCCGGGTAGCCCCAGGAGTAGCGGCGGCCCTGGTCGGGCTCGATCGCCAGCTCGCGGCGCACCTCGGAGTGCAGCCACTCGGCCAGGCCCTCGGCCGACTGAACGCCGAGCCCGTGGACGTAGTACTGCTCGGTCACCTCGCCTTCGCGCCCGAGGCGGTCCATCAGCTCCGTGACCTCGGCGCCGACGGTCACGCCCTGCAGGGCGACGACGTCGCGCTCGCCCGAGTCGAGCGGCCGGTAGAAGTCGGCGAGGCAGATGCGGTCGTGCTTGGGCTGGCGCGGGAAGACCAGGCGCTCGAGCTCGCGCTCGGGGTCCGTGGGGTCGAAGACGACGAGCTCGTTGCCGTCGGCGTTGCAGGGGAAGTAGCCGAGCCGGGCCCGCGGGCGCAGGTAGTCCTGCTGGCGCCACATCCGCTCCAGCCGCGGCGCGAAGCCCTCCTCCTCGGCGGTTCCCTCGACCAGCTCGCGCCAGGCTTCGCCCTTGATCCCTTTGCCGCCCCAGTGCAGCTTGAAGAGGACGTGGCGGTCGAGGTAGGGGAAGACGTCGGCGAGGTCGATCGCGATCTCGCGAGCCCCCCAGAACGGCGGCGCCGGGATCGGCACGTCGGTGCGGGCGGCGGAGCGGGTGCTGGCGTCGGTGACCGGCGGCGAGTCGTCGACGACCACCGGCTTCTCGCGCAGCTGCTTGGCCTCGGCGCGGATCCGCTCGACCAGCCCGGCCCGCGCCTCTGCGTCGACCAGCGCGTCCATCGTGTCGAGCCCCTGGAAGGCGTCCTTGCAGTAGAAGACCCCGGGCTCGTAGACGTCGTCGGACTCCCGGCCCTTGGGATAGAGCGTGCGGCGGCCGAAGTCGCGGTTGATCGCGGCGCCGCCGATCAGCACCGGGAACTCGAGCCCCCGCTGGTGCAGCTCCTGGATGCAGGCGGGCATCTGCTTCGAGGTCGAGACCAGCAGGGCGGAGAGGCCGATCGCATCGGCGTCGTTTTCGACCGCGGCCTCGATGATGGCGTCGATCGGGACCTGCTTGCCGAGGTCGATCACGGTGTAGCCGTTGTTGGTGAGGATCGTGTTGACGAGCGACTTGCCGATGTCGTGGACGTCGCCGAAGACGGTCGCGATCACGACCTTGCCCTTGGTGTGGCCCTCGATCCGGTCCAGGTGATTCTCCAGCTGGGCGACGGCTCGCTTCATCACTTCGGCCGACTGCAGGACGAAGGGCAGGATCAGTTCGCCGGCGCCGAATTTATCGCCGACCTCCTTCATCGCCGGCAGCAGCACCTCGTTCAGGGTCGGAACGGCGCCGATCTTCTCCACCGAGCGCTCGATCCAGTCCTCGACACCGTCCTTCTTGCGGCGCAGGATGTGCCAGTGCAGGGCCTCCTCGGGCTCCATGCCGGCGGTCGGGTCGGCGATCTCCGCCTCGGCCTCCTCGCCCTGGGACTCGAAGTGGGAGATGAAGCGCTCGAGCGCGTCCTCGCGGCGGTTGAAGACGAGGTCGTCGGTCAGCTCGCGCTCCTCGTCGGAGATCTCGCTGTAGGGAGTGATGTGGTTCGGGTTGACCATCGCCAGGTCGAGCCCGGCCTCGACGCAGTGGTGCAGGAAGACCGAGTTGAGGACGGCGCGCGGCCGCGGCGAGATGCCGAAGGAGACGTTGGAGACGCCGAGCGAGGTCTTGACGCCGGGGATCTCGGCCTTGATCCGGCGGATCCCCTCGATCGTCTCCACCGCCGAGGGCTTCCACTCCTCGTCGCCGGTGGTGAGGGTGAAGGTCAGTGCGTCAAATATGAGCGCCTCCGGTTCGAGCCCGTGCTCGTCGCAGGCGATCTCGACCAGTCGCTTGGCGATCTCGACCTTGCGCTCGGCCGTCTTCGCCATCCCCACCTCGTCGATCGTGAGCGCGATCAGCGCCGCCCCGTGCGCCTTCGCCAGCGGCACCACGACGTCGGCCTTGTCGCGGCCGGCCTCGAGGTTGATCGAGTTGACGATCGCCCGGCCGGGGATCGTCTCCAGCGCCGCCCGGATCACCTCCGGCTCGGTCGAGTCGACCTGGATCGGCGAGGGCTGGGTAAGCGAGATTCGCTTGACGACGGCGCTCATCTGCTCGTCCTCGTCCTGGCGCTCGGTCAGCGCCACGCAGACGTCGAGCACGTGGGCGCCGCCTTCGACCTGGTCTTCGGCGACCTGGACGAGGCCGTCGTAGTCGTCGGCGAGCAGCAGCTCCTTGGCCTTGCGCGAGCCCTGCGAGTTGACGCGCTCGCCGACCAGGGTCGGCCGCGGCTCCTGCACCAACGACGTCGAGGTCATCATCGAGGAGACCTCGATCGGGCCGGGGGCGGGGCGCTCGCCGGGGACGCGGCCGTCGACCTGCTCGCGGATCGCGGCGATGTGCTCGGGCGTCGTCCCGCAGCAGCCGCCGACGATGCCGACGCCGTAGCGCTCGACGAACTCGCCCAGCGTCGCCGCCAGCGGCCCGGGCTTTTCGGGGAAGATCGTCTCCCCGTCGGGGCCCTGCAGCGGCAGGCCGGCGTTGGGGATGCAGTGGACCGGCAGCGGGCTGGTCTCGCCGAGGAAGCGGATCGCGTCGCGCATGTCCTCGGGACCGGTCGAGCAGTTGAGCCCGATCACGTCGACGTCGAGCGCCCGCAGCGTCGTCAGCACCGCCTGGATGTCGGTCCCGAGCAGCATCTTGCCGCCGTTGGGGAGCAGTGAGACGCTGGTCTGGATCGGCAGCGTGCGGCCGGTCTGGGCGAAAGCCTCGCGGGCGCCGAAGATCGCCGCCTTGACCTCGAGGATGTCCTGGGCGGTCTCGATGACGATCAGGTCGGCGCCGCCCTCGACCAGGCCGCGCGCCTGTTCGGCGAAGACCTCGGCGAGGGTGGCGAAGGAGATGTCCCCCAGGGTCGGGTCGGTCGAGGCCGGCAGGAAGCCGGTCGGGCCGATCGAGCCGGCGACGAAGCGCTCCTCACCGGCCGCCCGGCGGGCGATTTCGGCCGCCTTGGTGTTGATCTCCAGGGTGTGCTCGCCGAGCCCCCACTCTTCGAGCTTCAGCCGCGAGCCCTGGAAAGTGTCGGTCTCGACCACCTCGGCGCCAGCCTCCAGCATCGAGTTGTGGACGCCCTCGATCACGTCGGGGCGGTTGAGGACCAAGGCCTCGTGGCATCTGCCAGCGAGCCCACCGTAGTCCTCCTGGGTCAGCTCGAACTGCTCCAGGGTCGCGCCCATGCCGCCGTCGAAGACGACGACGCGCTCGCGGGTCGCAGCTATGAAATCGCGCTCGGCCATGAACCTAGAGAGGCTACCGAGAGGGGCCAGCGACCACCTTGGCCGAGGCGCCGCTGTCCGCGCGCTAGGTGAGGTTGGCGACCAGCAGGGCGACAATCCCCGCGAGAAAGCCGCCGAGAAGGGTTCTGTTGAGCGAGTCGAGGCGAGCGTTGACGGCGCCGAACTGCTTGTGCATCTCTTCGCGAAGTTCCCTCGTTTCCCCTCGAAGTTCCAAACCCTGCGCCTTCATCTCCTCGCGAAGTTCCAAACCCCGCGCTTTCATCTCTTTGCGAAGTTCCTGGCCCTGCTCCTTCATCTCTTCGCGAAGTTCCCTCGTTTCCAGTCGAATTTCTTGGCCGAGCCCCTTCGTCTCTGCCCGGAGCCCTTGGCCCTGCGCATGCATCTCCTGTCGCAGTTCGCGAATGTCTTCGTGGACCTGCGTGAAGCCGCTGTCAACTCGCTTAGCGAGATCGTCCATGCGGTCGTCGGTCCAGTGCTCTCTTGCCATTGCCTCGATCATAGCCCGACTGTAGACAAAAAGTTCCTACGCGTGGGTGGAGGAAGTGGGGCGGAAGCGTCAATTTCTCGGCGGCCCTCGCCGCCCCGAGCCCGCTCAGCCGCGCAGGCCGAGGCGGCGCTTGAGATCGCGGGCGTTGAAGGCTTGGACCAGGCGGCCGACGAGGCCGCGGCGAGCGCGGGTGTAGGGGTACCAGGTGGGCTCGCGCTTGGCGCCGAAGCGGGTGATCACCACCGACTCGGTGCGGCAGTACTTCTTGATCCCCGGTTCGCCGTGGCGGTAGCCGATCCCCGACTCCTTCCAGCCGCCCATCGGCACGTCGGAGGCGAGGTAGTTGACGAGGACGTCGTTGACGTTGACGGCCCCGCACTCGACCCGGCGGGCGACCCGCTCGGCCCGCTCCTTCTCGCCGAAGACCGAGCCCGAAAGCCCGTAGCGGCTGTCGTTGGCGAGCCGCAGCGCCTCCTCGCCGTCGCGCACCTTCATCACCCCGACCACGGGGCCGAAGGTCTCGTCGCGCATCACCTTCATCGAGTGGTCGACGTCGACGAGGACGGTCGGTTCGAAGTAGTCGCCCGGACCCTCGACGCGCTTGCCACCGGTCAGTGCCTTGGCACCGGCGGCAAGCGCGTCGTCGACGTGGTCAGCGACGATCGCCGTTTGATTCGGCGAGGTCATCGCGCCGACGTCCTTGGGGTTGCGGGCGTCGTCGGGTCCCTGGCGCAGCTTGCCGACCTCGTCGGTGAGCTTGGCGACGAACTCGTCGTAGGCCGGCTCCTCGACGTAGATCCGCTCGACCGAGATGCAAATCTGGCCGGAGTTCATCATCCCGCCCCAGGCCGCGGCGCGGGCGGCGCGGTCGAGGTCGGCGTCGGCGAGCACGATCATCGGGTCCTTGCCGCCGAGCTCGAGGCTGACCGGGGTCAGCGTCTCGGCGGCGCGGGCCATCACCTTGCGGCCGGTGCGGTCGGAGCCGGTGAACTGGATGAAGTCGACGGCGTCGACCAGGGCGCCGCCGGTCTCGCCGATCCCCTGCACGCAGTCGAGCACGTCGGGGCCGCCGATCTCCCGCTTCCAGGCCTCGACCACCTCGATCAGGCCGAGCGGGGTGAACTCGGAGGGCTTGATCACCACCGCGGCACCAGCCTGCAGCGCCGGGATCGCGTCGCCGAGGGCGAGGATCAGCGGGAAGTTCCAGGGGCTGATGATGCCGACGACCGGGTGCGGCCGGTACTGCACCCGCAGCTTCTTGGTCGCGAGCAGGGCGGAGTGGGGGCGGATGCTCTCCTCGCCGATGAACTTGGCGGCCTTGGCGCCGTAGAAGTTGATCAGGTCGGCGAGATAGGCCGGCTCGTTGGAGGCGTCGGCGCGGACCTTGCCGGTCTCCGCCTGCATCGTGTCCAGCACCCGGTCCTGGTTGTCCAGCAGCCAGTCGCGCAGCTTGCCAAGCCAGTGGTAGCGGCCCTCGATCCCCATCGCCTCCCACTCGGCCTGGTTGGCGCGGACGCGGGCGACGGTCGCGGCGACCGCCTCCGGCGAGTCGACGGGGACGGTGGCGATCCGCTCGCCGCTCGCCGGGTTGAGGACCTCGATCCGGTCCGGCGCGCCGCTCGCCCCATTCGTCGCCTGAGCCGCCTCGCTGCTGGTTTCGACCGTGCCGCTCTCCACCGCTGCTCCCTTCGTCGCCCGTTTTGCCGTTTGGCTGCGCAGCCAACTGTACCCGGCCGGGTCGGAGCTGGGGGGCGAAGACCCGCTTTCAGCCCACGAAGTGGGTGACGATCAGGCCGAGGAAGCCGGCGAGCATCGTGCCGAGGATGACGTCGAAACGCCGGTCGATTGCGTCGAAGCGGCCATTCATCTCGGCCCTGAGATCGCGCGTCTCGATCCTGAGATCGCGGACTTCGCCCTTGACCTCGACGAAGCGTTTGTCGACCTCGATGAAACGCCGGTCGACCTCGCCGAAGCGTCGATCGACTTCGCCGAAGCGCCGGTCGATGTCGTCAAAACGCTGGTCGACCCGGGCGAAGTCGGCCTCCATTCGCTTGACCAGGTCGTCCATGCGGTCGTCGGTCCAGTGTTCTCTCGCCATCGCCTCGATCATAGCCCGACTGTAGACAAGAAGTTCCTACGCGTGGGAGGAGGAAGCGAGGCGAAAGTGTCAATTTTCGACCAGCCGGTAGACCGGCCCGGCCAGCGAGCAGACGTAGAGGTGGTGGGCGTCGTCTTCGCCGAAGGAGGTCGGTTCTTCGACCGCGAGGCCGAGCTTGTGGTCGTGGCCGGCGCCATTCAGGTGCGGGACGAGGCTGCGCAGCTGGCCCTCGCAGAGGTCGGCATAGACATAGCGTCCATATAGAGAGCGGAGCTTGGGGTCGGCGACGACGTAGCCGCCGATGATCGCGCAGCTGCCGCCGCGGCTGTGGCTGTAGGCGAAGATCGGCTTGGTCGTGCCGCCGGGGTCCGGGGTGCCGCTGTTTTCTTCCGTGTACGGCGCGAAGCCCTCGAAGGCGTCCCAGCCGAAGTTGGCGCCGCTGGCGGCGGCGACCGTCGTGTAGTCGAGCTCCTCGAACCTGTTCTGGCCGACGTCGCCGATCGCGATCCGCGGCTGCTTGCCGCTGACCATGTCGAAGGAGAAGCGGAACGGGTTGCGCAGGCCGTAGCTGTAGATCTCGTCGCGCCCGGGCCTGCCGACGAAGGGGTTGCTCGGCGGCACCGAGTAGGGCGCGCCGCCGGCCGGACGGGGGTCGATCCGCAGCAGCTTCCCCAGCAGCACGTCCTTGTTCTGGGCGTTGTTGGGCGGGTCGCCGGCGGAGCCACCGTCGCCGGTGCCGAAGTAGAGGAGGTTGCCGAGGAACTGCATCTGGCCGCCGTTGTGGTTGGCGTTGACCGGGTGCGGGATTTCGATCACCTGGCGCTGGCTGCCGGGGTCGGCGCGGGTGGCGCTGCGGCGCTTGAATTCGTCGACGCGGATGTTGCCCGCCCGGTTGACGTAGTAGACGTAGAAGCTGCCGCTCTGGCGGTAGTCGGGCGGGAAGGCGATCGAGAGCAGGCCGCGCTCGGCTTCGTCGTAGCCGACCATGCCGCGGATGTCGAGGAAGGGGTGGGGGAGACGGTGGCCGTCGCTCAGGACCGCCACCCGGCCCGGCTGTTCGACCACGAACAGCAGTCGCGGGAAGCCCGGCGCCCCGGCGACGTAGACCGGGTGGTCGAACTTGCCGACCTGCTTCAGCGCCAGCCGCCCGTGGGCTGCGCGCGGGGCGCTCGCTTCCCCCTGGCTGGCGGACCCGCAGGCGGGCAGCGCCAGGGCCAGCAGCGCCACCGCCAGGCCCACCAGGTGCCGCCTCATCTCTGGCGCTGGTGCTTCGCTTCGATCACTTCGCCGCTGTCGGTGACTTCGGTGTCCGGCGGCACCGCCGAGATTTCGGTGACGAAGGAGCCACCGGGGGCGATGCCGCTGCCGGTCTGTGCCCTCGCCGTCCCGCTGAGCCCGGCGTCGACGTTGTAGAGGAGGGTGAAGTGGCCGGCTTTGACCGCGCTCAGCTTCCAGACCGCAGTGGTAGTGGCGCCCGGCTTCAGTGGCCCGAAGTCGAAGGTCTTGCGGTTCGAGGTGGTGGCGCCGCCGGGCTCTGCGGAGCCGGCCAGTTTCGGGTACTTCGCCGCCAGCACCCAGATCGGTCGATCGCGCTGGGCGATGCCAGCCGTTGGGTCGCGGTAGCCGAACGGCAGCGAGGAGTCCTGTCCCTCCTTGCCGGCGACCGAGACGGTCACGGTCAGCGCCGGCAGCGTCTTGCGGCCGGTGTTGCGGACCGCGAGCCGCAGCAGCGAGGTCTGCCCCAGCCGCTGTTCGGTCGGGAAGCTGGCTTCGGTGACCTTGACCCGGAAGGTGCCCGCCACCTGGTTGGCGTCCGACGAAGAGCCGCCGCAGGCGGCCAGCAGCGCCGCCACGGCCACGGCGGCAACCCCGGTCGCGGTGGCTCGGAGGCAGGTACGACGGAAATGTCTTCCGGTCCCCCGCAAAGCGGCCGCAACATAGCACGGGGTTTCCCCGCATCCATGCGCTTTTCGGGCCGGGCGGAGCGGGTTAGCCGGATCTCAACACTCGGCTAACGGTTGGCGCTGAGTGATCCCATAGACTCAGCTCGAGAGTGGGGCGCCGCGCGCGTGCGGCGCAACTCGTCGGAGGAGCAGATGGTCGGATCCGCGATAAATAGGGCCTTCTTGCCCGCCAGGTCGCTGTTCGAGCAGGTCGGGGACATGATGATCCTGACCGCGCGGACGCTGGCCTCTGCCGTGCGCCCGCCCTATCCATACGGCGAGGAGTTCATCGGTCAGTTCCTCTTCGCCCTGCAGCTCTGCTGGTTCCCGCTGCTGGTCTCGACCGTCGCCTTCGGCTTCGGCGCTCCCGGCCTGCAGGCGGCCAACTTCCTCTCGCTGTTCGGCGCCCTCGACCGGCTCGGCGGCTTCTTCGTGCTCGCCTCGATCCGCGAGTTCGCCCCCTTCGTCACCGCCGTCGTCGTCGCCGGCGTCGCCGGCACCGCGATCACCGCCGACCTCGGCGCCCGCAAGATCCGCGAGGAGCTCGACGCCCTGCAGGTGCTCGGCGTCGACCCGATCAAGAACCTGGTCGTGCCGCGCTTCCTGGCGCTGATGCTGATCACCGGCCTGCTCGACATCTACGCGCTGGTCTTCGGGATCAGCGGCGGCATCCTCACCGAGATGCTCTACCACCAGCCGCTCGGCGGCTTCTTCGCGACGCTCTTCTCCAACGCCTCGATCACCGACCTCTGGGGCTCGGTGATCAAGTGCACCCTGTTCGGCGCGATGATCGCCGTCGTCTGCTGTTACAAAGGCATGACCGCCTCCGGCGGTGCCGCCGGCGTCGGCCGGGCGGTCAACGAGGCGGTGGTGATCTCCTTCATGGCGGTCTTCGCCTTCAACTACGCCTTCACCCAGACGTTGCTGGCAACCAACCCGGAGCTGCAGACGATCCGATGAACGCCTGGCTCGACGTCCCCCGCGGCTGGCTCGACTCCTTCGGCGAGATCGCCCGCTTCGGCTCCCGCGTCTCCGGCCTCGTCTACTCCGGCCGCGTCTTCCGCTTCTTCGGCGAGAGCCTGCGCCAGGCCGGCATCCTGATCCTCGGCTCGGCGCTGATCATCTGGGGCCTCGTCTTCACCCTCGGCCTGCAGTGCGGGATCGAGGGCGCCTACCTGCTGCGCGCCCAGGGCGCGCCCGCCTACGCCGGCGTCTTCTCCGCCTGGTGCGACCTGCGCGAGATCATGCCCTACGCCTTCGGCTACATGCTCGCGGCCAAGGTCGGGACCGGGATCGTCGCCGAGCTCGGGGCGATGCGGATCTCCGACGAGATCGACGCGCTCGAGGTGATGGGGGTGCCGCCGGTTACCTTCCTCTGCGCGACGCGCCTACTCGCCGCCTGGATCTCCTTCCCGTTCATGTACCTGGTCGGGATCGGGATCATGTACTTCGCCAGCTACCTGGCGGTGGTCAAGCAGATCGGCGACGTCTCCTCCGGCGGTTATTTCCTGATCTTCTGGGAGTTCCAGAACCCGCCCGACCTGATCTTCAGCCTGATCAAGGGGATGGTGATGGCGACCGTGATCGTGCTGGTCGGCTGCTACTACGGCTACACGGCCTCCGGCGGGCCGGTGGGGGTGGGGACCGCGACGGCGAAGTCGATGGTCCTCAACATCGTCTTAGTTCACATCATCGGGATGCTTGGAACCCTTGTCTTCTGGGGGGCCAACCCGAGGGCGCCGATAGGAGGCTGACTGTGCCGAACGACGAGGAGAACCGCATCGACGAGACCCCGATCCCGGGGCATCCCGAAAGCGCCACCGCCGAAGGGCCCTACGTGAGCGAGGACGGTGCCGTGATGGGCCGCGACTTCGTCATCCCCGGCGTCGACCCCGCCGAGCACGATCCCTACCGCTTCCACACCGGCCGCAAGCGCGACCACGGCGGCACCGACGCGATCGAGATCATCGACCTGGTCAAGCAGTTCGGCCGCGCCCGCATCCTCAACGGCCTCAACCTGGGCCTGCCGGAGAACCAGGTCTCGATGGTGCTCGGCCCCTCGGGGACCGGCAAGAGCGTGCTGATCAAGCACATCGTCGGCCTGCTCTACCCGGACTCGGGCGACGTCCTCGTGCACGGCGAGTCGATCCCGAACATGACCGACGACGAACTCTTCGACGTGCGCAAAAAGTTCGGCCTGCTGTTCCAGGACGGCGCCCTCTTCGGCTCGATGAACATCTACGACAACACCGCCTTTCCGCTGCGCCAGCACACCGACAAAAGCGAGGAGGAGATCGGCGAGATCGTCAACCGCCGGCTCAAAGAGGTGGGGCTGACCGAGGCCACCTACAAGATGCCGAACGAGCTCTCCGGCGGCATGCGCAAGCGCGCCGGCTTCGCCCGGGCGCTGGTGCTCGACCCGCAGATCGTGATGTTCGACGAGCCCGACTCCGGCCTCGACCCGGTCCGCACAGCGCTGCTCTGCGAGCTGATCCGCGAGGTCCACGCCGAGAACGGCGGCTGCTACCTGGTGATCAGCCACGACCTCAACACGGCGCGGCGGATCGCTGACTTCCTCGCCGTGCTCTGGAGCGGCAAGATCGTCGAGTCGGGGCCGAAAGAGGAGCTGTTCGACTCCGAAAACCAGTTCGTGTCCCAGTTCCTCCGGGCGGACGTCAGCGGCCCGCTTTCGATGGACTGAGTTTGAGCGCCGGGCAGTGGTTCGGCCGCGTCGCGGCGTGGGCCGCTGGACATGCCCGCCTGGTTCTGGCGGTGAGCCTGGCGCTGGCGGTCGTCGCGGCGGTGGGGGCGACGCGGATCCCGACCGACGCCGGCGTCAGCACCCTGACCGATACCGATACCGCCACCTATAAGGCGACGCAGGAGGTGCGGGACGCCTTCGGCGAAGAACCGGTGGTGGTGCTGGTGCGGGGGGAACTGGAGAAGCTGCTGCTGACCTCGAACATCTTCCGCCTGCTGCGGCTGGAGGGCTGTCTCGCGGCCAAGGTGCCGCCGGGGGGGAAGCCGATTCCTGGTCCCTGCGCCGAACTGGCGCGGCTGCACCCGGTCCAGTTCGTCTCCGGGCCGGCGACCTTCCTCAACGAGGCGGTGGTCCAGATCGACGCCCAGCTGCAGCGGCTCTCGCGCCGGCTCTCCCCGGCCGAACTGCGCAATTTCCTGCTCGAGGTGGCGACCAGGTACGGGATCACCAGTGCCCCCAGCCTCGACAACTCCGAATTCGTCGCCACCGTCGTCTTCGACCTCGCCCGCGCCCGAGGCACCCCGAAGGCCCGCCTCGCCTACCTCTTCCCGAACAGCCACTCGGCCCAGATCGTGGTGCGGCTGAAGCCCGACCTGAGCGAGGCCGAGCGCCACCGGGCGCTGGGGTTGATAGCGGCGGCGGTCAACGACACGACGCCGCGCCAGGTCTGCGCCGAAGGCGGCAAGCCCGCCCCCTGCTTCGCCCTGCACGGCGGCAGCTACGTCGTCTCCGGGGCGCCGGTCGTCATCGACGCGCTGGCGCGGGCGCTGAAGGATGCCCTGCTCGTCCTCTTCGGGGTGGCGCTGGTGGCGATGGCGCTGACCCTGTTGGCGGTCTTCCGCTCGCGCCTGAGGCTGCTGCCGCTGGCCCTGGCCCTGGCCGCCGCCGCGATCGTCTTCGGCCTGCTCAGCCTGTCCGACGGGGCGCTGACGATGGCCTCGATCGCGGTGCTGCCGATCCTGATCGGGCTCGCGGTCGACTACGCGATCCAGTTCCAGGCCCGCCTCGACGAGGCCCTCGCCGCCGGCCTCGGCGGCGCCGAGGCGACCCGTGCCGCCGCCACCGCCGCCGGCCCGACGATCGCCACCGCCTGCCTCGCCACCGCCGCCGGCTTCCTCACCCTCCAGCTCTCCCCGATCCCGATGGTCCGCACCTTCGGTCTCCTCCTCGTCGCCGGCGTCTTCATAGCTTTCACCTTGGCCCTGACCGCCGGCTTCGCCGCCCTGAGCCTGCGGCGTGGGAGGGCGGAGAGCGTTTCCTCGGACAGGACCCGCCCGTCGGAGCTCCTCCTGTCTCTCTCCCTCGCGCGCCCCCGGCTCATCCTCGGCATCGGCCTGGCCCTCGCCCTGATCGGCTGGGGCGTCGGCACCCAGGTCGAGACCGACGCCAACGTCGAATCCCTCGCCCCGCAGGGCCTGCCCGCGGTCCGCGACCTGAACGAGTTGCGGGACGCGACCGGCGTCTCCGGCGAGCTCGACGTCAGCGTCAACGCCCCCGACCTCACCGACCCGAAGACGATCGCCTGGATGGCGGCCTTCAAGCAGCGGGTGCTGCGCGACAACGGCTTCCGCGGCGAAGACCCGAGCTGCCTGCGCGCCGCGGTCTGCCCGGGGCCGGCGCTCTCCGACTTCCTCACCCGCGGCGAAGGCGAGCTGACTCGGGCGGGGATCGAGGAAACGCTGGCGGCGCTCTCGCCCTACGACCTCAGCCAGGTGGCGCCGCTCGATCCCGCCAGCGGCGAAATCGGCCACCTGGCGCTGCTCTCGTTCGGGATCCGGGCGCAGTCGCTGCGCGACCAGCAGGCGCTGGTCGACCGCGTCCGCGCCGAGATCGGCACGCCGGGTGCCCCGGGCGGGCCGCCGGCCGGGGTCGAGGTCCACCTCGCGGGGCTGCCGGCGATCGCCGCCGAATCGGGCAGCGACCTCGCCTCCAGCCGCTACTGGCTGACGCTGGCCGGCCTGCTGGCGGTGGCGCTGGTGCTGCTCGCCGTCTACCGCTCCTTCGTCCGCGCCCTGTTGCCGCTGGTGCCGACGGTGCTGGCGAGCGGCTGGGCCTCGCTGGTGCTCTGGGTCAGCGGCATCCCGCTCAACCCGATGTCGGCGGCGCTGGGGGCGCTGACGATCGCGATCACGACCGAGTTCGCGGTGATCCTCGTCGGCCGCTTCGAGGAGGAGCGCGGCGGCGGCCGCGGCGCCGAGGCGGCCCTGCGCCGCGCCTACTCGCGCACCGGTGCCGCCGTGCTCGCCTCCGGCGCCACCGCGATCGTCGGCTTCGCGGTGCTGATCGCCAGCGACATCCAGATGCTGCGCGATTTCGGCCTGGTCACCGTGATCGACCTCGCCGTCGCCCTGCTCGGGGTGATGCTGGTGCTGCCGGCGGCGCTGGTCTGGACCGAGGGGGAGCGGTGAGGGACCGCTACTCGATCGTGGTCGGGCTGATCTTCCTTGCCCTGGTCGTCCTCGCCTCGATCCACACGCTCGGCAACGGCGGCGCCGAAGCGACGCTCGGGCTCGACCGCCAGGAGCCGCGCTGGCCGCTGCCGGAGTTCGCGGTGCCCAACGCCGCCGGCCAGCTCGAAGGCGACGCCAACGTCGCCCAGGACGACTGCGAAAGCGCCGCCCTGCCCTGTCCCGAACACCCCCCGCGCACCCCCGCCTGCCGGATCGCAACCGCCGGCGCGATCCGCGTCTGCGACCTCTTCGACCGGCCGCTGGTGATCTCTTTCTGGTTCACCAAGGGGGGCGATTGCGCCGACCAGCAGGACATCGTCAACGCCGTCTACGAGCGCTACCGTGGGCGCGTGAACTTCCTCTCGCTCGACATCCGCGACGGCCGCGAAACCGTGCGCGAACTGATCCGCCAGCACGGCTGGAAGCTGCCGGTCGGCTACGACCGCGACGGCGCCGTCGCCGGCCTCTACAGGGTCGGTGGCTGCCCGACCTTCGCCTACGCCTACCCGGGCGGGACCCTGGAGAGCGCCAGCATCGGCGACCTCACCGTGTCCCAGCTCAGCGCTCGGGTGCGGCGGCTGCTGGCGGCGAGCGCGGCGGCCGCGGGGAGCTGAGGTGAACGGCGCCGCCGACCCGCAGCTGGGCTGGGATCCGGCTCCCGAGCAGGGCTGGGTGGCGCCCCACATCGCCGCCGAGTTCCCCGGCCTCGGCGTCGCCTGGGTCGAGGTCGACGCCCGCCCCGGCAAGAGCCCGGAGCCGGTGCGCCGCCGCCTGCGCCTGCTCTCCGACCGCTTCTTCGGCGCCCAGGCGATCCACCTGCGCGAGCGGCCGATCCCCTGGGCCTACCGGGTCTTCTTCCGTCAGATCGGGCTCGACCCCGACCGCACCCGCACCCCGGTCGAGCAGCTCGCGCTCGACCGCCTCCACGACGGCGCCTTCAAGAGCCGGGGCCTGCCCGCCGACGCGCTGACGATCGCCACCGTCGAGACCGGGGTGGCGCTGCGCGCCTTCGACGCCGACCGGCTCGTGGGCCGCCTCTGCATCCGCGACTCCGCCCCCGGCGAGGCACTGCCGGGCCGGCCCGGCGAGCTCGCCCAGGGGACGCTGGCGCTGGCTGACGAGCGCACCCCGGTCGGGCTGCTGTTCGGCGCTACCGGGGAGGGCTACGGCGTCGGTCCCGAGAGCCGGCGGCTGGCCCTGGTCGCGGTCCAGGTCAAGGGAGTGCCGCAGATTGCCGTCGACGAGGCGCTGTGGATGGTTGCGGCATCGCTCAGGTGATTTACACTCGCCTGAGACCGATGCCGGATCTGCTCGAACGAGACAGCGCCCTGGCGCCACGCGTCGAGGTCGACGAGCGCCTCGCGCGGGCCGAGCTGCGGCGCCAGGTCGGCCGGCTCGAGCACGAGCTCGCCGGGCTCTTCGGCGAGGCCTTCGGCCGCACCGCGGTCGAGCACCGGGTCGCGGCCCGCGCCGCCGAGCCGCGGCTGCTCGATCTCGGCGAGCTGGAGCGGGTCCGCGACGACCTCGCCACTCGCATCTCCGAAGCGCGGGTGACGCTGCGCGAACGGGCCCGGGTCGAGACCGGCAACCGCGAGCTGCTGCGCCAGATGCTGGTGGCGCCGGCGGACTTCAAGTGGGTGAAGGTGACCCGCGGCGACGTCGGCGAGCCCGGCTGCGGCGCCTGGCACTCGCGCCCCCACCTCGGCCCGATCGGGATGCTGATGGGCTGGTGGCGGGTCAAGGTCTCCTCGGGATGCCCGTTAGCCGGGCGGCTTGCGGCCGTTGAGCGGAAAGCCTGAGAAACAGGCCCGCCGCGTCACCAAGCCCGACGAGCGCCCGCCGGCGCCCTGGGGCAACTTCCCGCTGGCCGAGCTGACGATCCTGGCCGGGATCGTCGCCCTGATCGTCGGCATCGTCGGCGGCAACCCGACCGCGATCGGCCTTGGCGTCGCCCTCGCCGGGCTGGGCGGGCTCGAGGTCTCCGTCCGCGAGCACTTCGCCGGCTACCGCTCGCACACGACCCTGCTCGCCGGCACCGTCTTCGTCTTCACGGTCGGCATCCTCTTCTACCTCGCCAACCAGATCCTCGCGGTGGCACTGGGAGCCGGCGCCGTCACCTTCGCGATCAGCTTCTACTTCGCGCGCCGCGCATTCCAGCGAGCCTCCGGAGGCCTCAGCTTCCGGGTCGGTGGAATGCGCGGCTAGCGCTCCAGCCCTCCAGGCGGGGCTGGACTCAGGCTGTGAGGGCGGCGTGCCCGCTGCCGCCGCGGGAGGCGAGCTCGGCGGCGAGCAGGCGGCGCTGGCGGGAGGTGAGGGTGCCGAGCTGCTTGTTCTCGTTGAGGGAGAGGGGGAGGAGGAACTTGCGGGCGCGGGTGCGGCCCCAGCGGCGCTGGCTGGTCAGCAGCTCGGCGATCGTCATGCTCTCGGTCTCCCAGGGACACTCGGCCACCACCTCCGAGGCGTCGGCGTCGCCGCGGGCGATCGCGCGCTTCAGCTCGGCGCGGGCAAGCCGCACCAGGTTGGCTCGTTCAAGGGCCCGCATGTGCTGGGGGGGCTCTGCCGAGGATGAGATCGTCGTTGCGGTTGCCATAGAGGCAGCGTCCACTGGGACTCCTCCCTTCAAGGAATCGAATCAACTGGGTATTTGACCGCCCCGCCCGGGGTGATCGGCGAGGAGGCCAAGCTATGCCGTAGCGGTGGGGGCCGTCAACCCGCGCTGGCCACAACGCCGCCCGGCCCGGTCGCTAAGAGCAACAATTTCGATACGAGAAGGTGCTTGTCCCCAACTGGACAAGCCTGAAACTACCCACGACGGGGGATGTCAAGAACCGGTTACCGGCTCGTTAGGAGCGCGGAAGCTCGGGGAAGTCCTGGATCACCCGGGCGATCGTGCCGAGGGCGCCGTCGAGGTGCTCGCGCTCGTGGGTCGCCATCAGGCTGGTCCGCAGCAGCGCCCCGCCCGGGGGGACCGCGGGGTGGATCGCGACGTTGGTGTAGACGCCGGCGTCGAAGAGGGCCTTCCAGAGCAGCACCGCCTGCCAGTCGTCGCCGACCACCACCGGCACCACCGGCGTCGTCGCGACGCTGCCGTCGGGCAGCGTCCCCGGCTCGACCACCTCGAGGCCGAGGTGGCGCAGGCCCTCGCGCAGGTACTCGGCGTTGGCCAGCAGCCGCTCGAACAGCGCCGGGCCGTCCTCGCGGATCACCCGCAGCGCCGCCAGCGCCGCCCCGACCGCCGCCGGCACCGCCGAGGCGCTGAAGATGAAGGAGCGCGAGGAGACCCGCAGGTACTCGATCACGTCGGCGGGGCCGGCGATGAAGCCGCCGCAGGAGGCGAGGCTCTTGGAGAAGGTGCCCATCCGCAGGTCGACCTCGTCCTCGAGCCCGAACAGCTCGCAGGCGCCGGCGCCGCGGGCGCCGAGGACGCCGGCGCCGTGGGCCTCGTCGACCATCAGCCGCGCCCCGTGGGCCTGGCAGAGCTCGACGATCCGCGGCAGGTCGCAGACGTCGCCCTCCATCGAGAAGACGCCGTCGACGATCACGAGGACGCCGCCGCCGTCGGCGGCGGCGCGCTGCAGCATCTTCTCCAGCTTGTCCATGCGGTTGTGGCGGAAGGGCCTCAGCTTGGCACCGGAGAGGCGGCAGCCGTCGAGGATCGAGGCGTGGTCGCCGGAGTCGCAGATCACGGTGTCGCCGGGGCCGAGGATGGTGCCGATGCAGCCGAGGTTCGACTGGTAGCCGGTGGTGAAGACGATCGCCTCCTCGGTCCGCATCCACTCCGCCAGCTCGCGCTCGAGCTCGATGTGCAGCGGCGTCGTCCCGTTCAGCAGGCGCGAGCCGGTGACGCCGGTGCCGTAGGTCTCGAGGGCGTCGCGGGCCCCTTGCTTGACCCGCTCGTCGCCGGTCAGCCCCAGGTAGTTGTTGGAGCCGAGCATGATCGTCTCCCGCCCCTCCATCTCCACCACCGGGCCGGCCTGCGAGGTGAGCAGGCGGAAGTAGGGGAGGAGGTCGTGCTCCTTGGCGGCTTCGAGCTGCTCGAGGCGGTCGTGGCTGCGGGCCTTCTCGAAGACGTCGACCGGGGCCTTCGCGGTCTCGCTCATCGACCAGAGTGTAGGTTGCCGGCTGCATGGGAAGCGTGTCGATCCGCCCAGTGGGAACGCGTCGGGAGCTGAAGCGCTTCGTCAAGGTCCCCTTCCGCCTTCATCGCGAGCACCCGCAGTGGGTGGCGCCGCTGATCTTCGAGCGGATGGAGTTCCTCAACAGCAAGAAGAACCCCTACTTCGAGCACGCCGAGGTCGAGCTGCTGATCGCCGAACGCGACGGCGAGCCGGTCGGCCGTATCAGCGCCCAGGTGGATCATCGCTGGGACGAGTACCAGGGCGGCGGCGACGCGATGTTCGGCTTCTTCGAGAGCGCCGATGACCCGGAGGTCGCAAAGGCCCTGATCGACGCCGCCGGCGAGTGGGCGGCGGGCAAGGGCCGCGAGCGCATCCTCGGCCCGATGGACTTCACCACCAACGACGAGATCGGGATCCTGATCGAGGGCTACGAGCGGCGGCCGATGATCCTCGAGCCCTGGCATCCGCCCTACTACCGCGAGCTGATCGAGTCCCAGGGCTTCGCGAAGACGATGGACGTGCTGATGTGGGAACTGCAGTTCGGCGACCTCAAGGAGGGCGAGAAATTCGATCCGGCGATCCACGCCGCCGCCAAGAAGGCGCTGGAGGACGAAGGGATCGAGATCCGCAACATGAGCAAGCGCGCCATGGCCTCCGAGGTGCGCAAGTTCATGGACGTCTACAACGAGGCCTGGGGCGACAACTGGGGCTTCGTGCCGATCACCGACGCCGAGGTCGAGTTCCAGGCCAAGAACCTGAAGCAGGTGATCGACGAGGACTGGGCCTACATGGCCGAAAAGGACGGCGAGGTCGTCGGCGCGGCGCTGACCCTGCCCGACATCAACCAGGTGATGGCGAAGCTGAACGGGCGGCTGCTGCCGTTCGGCTGGCTGCGCTTCCTGCTCGGCAAGGGCAAGGTCGACCAGCTGCGCGTCTTCGCGCTCGGCGTCAAGCACGAGTACCGGCACAGCGGCGTCGCCGCCGGGCTCTACCTCAAGCACCTGGAGACGGCGCAGAAGCCGGGGGCGATCGAAGGCGGCGAGATGGGCTGGATCCTGGAGACGAACGGGCCGATGAACCGGGCGATGGAGGGCATGGGCGGCAAGGTGGTCAAGCGGTACCGGCTTTACGAGCGGGCGCTGTAGCCGAAGGGCTCCTCACGAGAACTTTCCCCAATGTCCGCAGTTTGCGGTGAGGGTTGGGGAGGTGACCTGGAGCCTCGCTAGAGTCGGCGCGGTGAGCGAGCTTGAGGTAGATGGCGAGGTTCTCGCCGAGGAAGATGCCGAGCCGCGCGAGGCGGAGCCGGTGCGGGCGCTGCCGCTGCCCTACGAGGAGCCGCCGACGCCGGTCCTGCGCGGCGATGTCGGCCGGGCGGCGATCGCCGCCGCCGGCGGGGTGCTTGCTGGCGCCGCGACCGTCGCCGCGGTGCGGGCGGTGACCGCGGTCGGCTCGCGCCAGCGGGCACCGCGCCGGCTCGGGCGCCGCCGCGAGCGGCCCGCCAACGTCGTCGCCAGCCGCTCCTTCCTCGTGGACGTGCACCTGCTCGGCCGCTAAGCCCCGGTTGATGGGCCGATTTCCCGCCCATATCACTGGAAATCGTCCCGTCGACATCGAAGTTCGGCCGGCGTCGCCGTATCGGTTGCCGGGTCGCAGTCCCGATCGGACCCTGCGGGCCGACCGGGGTGTCCTGGCACGGCTGCTGCAGGTCGAGGGCAGCCCGGTGGTGGCGCGGGCCTGGCAGCGGCGCTCGGGGGCGGTGCTGCTGCGGGCAGAGGCGGTCGACCCCGGCGCGGTGACGGTGCCGCTCGCCAGCGGCGCCGAGCCGGCGCCGGCGGACGCGCCGCGGCTGCGGCTGGCGCTGGAGCGGATGCGCTTCGCGCTCGCCGTCGACGAGGACCTCGGCGAGTTCCACCGCCGCTTCCGCCGCGACCGCCTGCTCGGGCCGCTGCTGCGGCGGCTGCCGAGCTTCCGGCCGCAACGGCCGCCGTGGCCCTGGGAGGCGCTGGCCTCGGCCGTGGTCAAGCAGCTGATCGAGGCCGACCGCGCCGCCACGATCGAACGCCGCATCGTCGGTCGCTGGGGGCCGCGGCTGGGGGAGGGGCGCGGGGCGCTGCGCGACGTCCCCGGGGCGGCGACGATCGCCGGCCGGGCGCCGGCCGAGCTGGAGTCGATGGACCTGGCCGGGGTGCGGGCGGTGGCGCTGCGCCGAGTCGCCCGCGAGGTCGCCGACGGCCGCTGCGACCCGGGCCAGCGCGGCGGCGACCGGCGCCTGCTGGCGATCCCCCAGATCGGTCCCTGGACGATCCAGTGCCTGGGCCTCTATGGCCGCGGCGAGATGGACTCGCTGCCGGCCGGTGACCTCGCCTACCTGAAGCTGGTCGGCCGCCTCGCCAACCTCGGCCGCCGCGCCACGGTCCCCGAGGTGGAGGAGTTCTACGCCCCCTACGAGCCCTTCCGCGGCCTGGTCGGGGCGCTCACCCTCGCCGGCCTCTACCGCGCCGTCGCCCAGGGACCGCCGCTGCGACTCGCCGCCTGAGTGACCCGGCGCCGCCTGCACCGGCTCGTGCCTGGACGGACGTGGGGTCAAGCGTCTGGACGATCTGTCGATAACGACGCGATGCCGGACAGCGGGGACAGAAACTGGCCGGACCACGAGGTCGACGAATTCCTCGATCAGATCTCCTCCGGCGGCCAGGACTACCGCCGCCTGGTCGAGCGCCTGCCGGTGATCGTCTACGCCTCCGAGCTGGGTGAGAACGGGCGCTGGCGCTACGTCAGCCCCCAGGTCGAGGAGATCCTCGGCTACAGCGCCGAGGAGTTCAAGACCGACCCCGGCCTCTGGGCGCGGCTGCTGCACCCGGACGACCGCGAGCGGGCGCTGGAGATCGAATCCGAGCACTACCTGGGCGACCGCAACACCAGTCCGATCGAGTATCGGATGCGGACCCGGGATGGCGGCACCGTCTGGCTGCTCGACGAGGCGGTGCTGGAGCCCGACGAGCAGGGGGTGCCGGTCTGGCACGGGGTGCTCTACGACGTCAGCGAGCGCAAAGGCGCTTACAAGGAGCTGCAGCGGGCGCTCTCCCAGCAGGCGCTGGTGGCCCGGCTCGGCGAGCGGGCGCTGCGCGACAGCGACCCGGAGTCGCTGATGCGCGCGGCGACGGCGCTGATCGCCGAAGTCGACGGCGTCAAGAGCGCCTGCATCTGGGAGCTCGGCCGCGACGGCCGCCGGCTCAACCTCTGCGCCGGCCTCGAGGACGAGGTCGTCGGCGCCGGCCGCCGCGTCTCCGCCGCCCGCGACTCCCACGCCGGTGCCGTGCTCGAGTCCGGCACCCACGCGATCGTCTCCGACTGGGTCGGGGAGACGCGCTTCACGATGCCGCCGGTGCTGCGCGTCTTCGGCGCCGCCAGCAGCCTCTCGGTGAGGATCGACGGCAAGGACCACCCCTTCGGCGTGCTCGACATCCACGCCACCGAGCCCGCCGCCTTCACCGCCAAGGACGTGCCCTTCCTGCAGGCGGCGGCGAACGTGCTGGCGGAGGCGATCGAGCGCCACGGCGCCGACCAGGCGCTGCGCCACCGCGTCCTCCACGATGCCCTCACCGGCCTGCCCAACCGGCTCAGCTTCGTCGACGCGCTCGGCGAGGCGCTGAGGCGGGCGACGATCTCCGGCTCGCCGGTCGGGATCCTCTTCCTCGACCTCGACCACTTCAAGCTGATCAACGACAGCCTCGGCCACCACGCCGGCGACGCTCTGCTGCGGGCGGTGGCGCCGCGCCTGCGCGGCCACCTGCGCCCCGGCGACGTCGTCGCCCGCTTCGGCGGCGACGAGTTCGGGATCCTGATCGACCGCCTCGCCGACGAAGGCGAGGCGATCGCGATCGCCGACCGCGTCGCCGCCGCCTTCACCCAGCCCTTCTCGCTGGACGGGGTCGAGCACTTCGTCAGCGCCAGCATCGGCGTCGCCGTCGCCCACCCCTCCGCCCAGCGCAGCACCAACGCCGAGCTGCTGATCCGCGACGCCGACGCGGCGATGTACCGGGCGAAGGAACGCGGCCGCGCCCGCTGCGTCCTCTTCGACGCCGAGATGCGGGCCTCGGCGATGCGCCGGCTCGAGGTCGAACGCGAGCTGCGCCACGCCGTCGACCGCGACGAGCTGACCCTCCACTACCAGCCGCTGATCAACCTGCGCAACGGCGCCATCACCGGGCTCGAGGCGCTGGTCCGCTGGCAGCACCCCGAGCGCGGCCTGCTCGACCCGGCCGAGTTCGTCTCGATCGCCGAGGACAGCGGCCTGATCGAGCCGATCGGGCGCTGGGTCCAGGAGCGCGCCTGCCGCCAGGTGCTCGAGTGGCACGAGCAGCGCCCCGACGAGCGCCCCTTCGACGTCGCCGTCAACCTCTCCGCCCGCCAGGTCGCCCACCGCGACCTGCCGGCGACGGTGGCCGAGATCATCGCCCGCACCGGGCTCGACCCGGTCCACCTGCGGCTGGAGATCACCGAGAGCGTCCTGGTCGAGGAGTCGGCGACGGCGATCGCCTCGCTGGAGGCGCTGAACGAGATCGGCGTCCGGCTCGTCCTCGACGACTTCGGCACCGGCTACTCCTCGCTCGCCTACCTCAACCGCTTCCCCTTCCACGCCCTGAAGATCGACCGCTCCTTCGTCGACGCGCTGGGGATCGAGCAGGAGCGCACGGCGATCGTCGAGGCGATCATCGGCATGGCCCGGGCGCTGTCGCTGGAGGTGATCGCCGAGGGGGTCGAGAGCGAGGTGCAGCTGGCCGAGCTGCGCCGGCTCGGCTGCGACTACGCGCAGGGGCACCTCTTCCACGCGGCGATGCCGGCCGCCGAGGTCGGCCGCCTGCTGGCCGCCGGCAGCCTCGGCTATTCGGGGATTTCGCCGCCCGGCAGGTAGGCGTTGGTCAGCAGTTCGGCCGGGGTCAGCAGTTCCTGGACGAGGCCGTTGTCGCGCATCCAGCCGGCGAAGGCTTCCCACTCCTTGGGGTCCATGTAGCCGTAGGGCTTGCTCCCCACCCGCGCCGAGAGCAGCGGCAGCGTCGCCTTGACCTCGGCTTCGGTCAGCTTCGGTTCGAGGGCGTGGTTGGCTTCCAGCACCGCCGCCGTCGCCGCCTTCGGGTCCTTTGCCGCGGCTTCGGTGCCGCGCTGCAGCGCCGCCAGGAAGAGGCGGATCGCTTCCGGTTCGGCTTCCAGGTTCTTCTGGTTGGCGACCAGGACCAGCTCGTCGTAGGTGGGGACGCCTAGCTTGTCGACGGGGGTTACGACCGGGGCTTCGCCGCGCTGTCGCAGATCGACGCCCTCGACGTTGCTGTAGCCGCCGAGCATCGCCTGGGCGCTGCCGCCGATCAGCGCCGGCAGCAGGCCGAAGCCGACGTTGACTTCCTTCACCTCCGACGGCGTCAGCTGGACGCGGGAGAGGATCGTCTTCAGGAAGGCGGCCTGGTAGGGGATGCCGGCGGTGGCGACGGTCTTGCCCTTGAGGCCGCCGACCCCTTTGATGCCGGATTTCTTCAGCCAGATCAGCGAGGTCAGCGGCTGGTTGACGAGGGCGCCGACGGCGACGACGCCGAGCCCCTGTTCGCGCGCCAGCGCCACCTCCGGCTCGTAGGAGATCGCCAGGTCGGAGCGGCCGGCGGCGACCTGCTTGATCGGCAGCGAGGGGTCGGAGGGCGCCTCGATGCTGAGGTTGAGGCCGGCTTCCCTGAAGTAGCCGAGCTTCTGCGCCATGTAGATCCCGGCGTGGTCGGGGTTGGGGTAGAAGTCGAGCGTGAGGCTGAAGGGCTGCGCTTCGCCGCTGGTGTCGTCCGACTTCTCGCCGCAGGCGGCGAGGCCGAGCGCCAGCGCCAGCAGGACGACGGCGAGGGCGATCGCCGATGTTCGGGACGACTTCATCCCCTGTGTTCTATCGCCAAGTGACGACGAGTCGCTCGACGAGGGCGACGAGGCCGAAGAGGGCGAGGCCGATTACGGCGAGGATCGTGACCGAGGCGAAGACGCGGGCGGTTTCCACCAGGCCGTTGTCTTCGAGGATCAGGTGACCCAAACCGGAGCTGGAGCCGGCCCACTCGGCGAAGACCGCGCCGATCGGAGCGATGGCGGCGGCGATCTTGGCGCCGCTGAAGGTGCTGGGCAGCGCCGTCGGCACCTCGACCCGGCGAAAGATCTGCCAGCGCGAGGCGTAGAGGGTGCGCATCAGCTTGGTCGCTTCGGGGTCGACCGAGCGCAGGCCGTCGAGCGCGTTGACGGTGATCGGGAAGAAGCAGACCAGCGCCACGATCACCAGCTTGGGGACGATTCCGAAGCCGAACCAGACGAGGAGGATCGGGGCGAGGGCGAGGATGGGGACCGCCTGAGAGGCGACCAGCAGCGGGTAGGCGGCGTGCCGCAGAAGGTCGGAGAGACGCAGCAGCACGGCGAAGAGGAGGCCGACGACGACGGCGCAGCCAAAGCCGAACAGGACCTCGCGCAGGGTCACCCAGGTGTTTTCGGCCAGCAGCGGGCGGTTGTCCCAGAGCGAGCTGGCGACTTCGGCCGGCGAGGGGACGAGGAAGCTTTCGATCCCGAGCAGTTCGGCCAGGAGACCGGTCGAGGCGGCGATCTGCCAGGCGCCGATCAGCGTCGCCAGCAGCAGCAGCGGCGGCAGCCAGCGTCGCCAGTCCCTCATCGCGAGCCCTCGTGCAGCGCCCGCAGCGCCCGCTCGCGCACGGCGACGAACTCGGGAGCGGTGACGGCGGCGTCGCGGTCGGCGGCGCGCGGCGCCGGCGCCCGCAGCTCGGCGACGATCCGGGCCGGGCGGGGGGAGAGCACCAGCACCCGGTCGGAGAGGTAGAGCGCCTCCTCGACGTCGTGGCTGACGAGGACGACGGTGCGGGGGTCGGCCCGCAGCGCCATCGCCAGCCAGCCCTGCATCTCGGCCCGGGTGATCGCGTCGAGCGCGGCGAAGGGCTCGTCCAGCGTCAGCACCGGCTTGCCGGCGACGAGGGTGCGGAGGAAGGCGACGCGCTGGCGCATGCCGCCGGAGAGCTCGGCCGGGCGAGCGCGCTCGAAGCCACCGAGGCCGAAGCGCTCGAACAGGTCGGCCGCCGCCCGCCGTGCCTCGGCCCTGCCGGCGCCGCGGTTGCGCAGCGCCAGCGCCGCGTTGTCGAGCGCCGAGTACCAGGGCAGGAGCAGGTCGCGCTGGGGCATGTAGGCGCAGTGGCCGAGGCGGCCGGCGGCGTCCGCGGCGCCGTCGACCTCGACCGTGCCTCCGCTCGGCTCGAGCAGGCCGCAGATCAGCTCCAGCAGCGTCGACTTGCCGCAACCGGAGGGGCCGACGAGGCCGACGACGCCCTGCGGGGCGAGTTCGAGGTCGAGGCCGTCGAGCGTTCGCAGCTCCCCGTAGGCATGCCCGAGGGCGCGAATGGTGATCGCCATCCCGGCATCCTGGCGCACTCCGCGCTTCTGACCAAGTGGGTCAGGAAAGTCGACAAACACCCGCGCAAACGTCTGGCCGATCGCCGGCGCGGTAGCCGCCGTCGGCGCTGGCAAGAGGCGGACCAGGCACGGGCGCTGGCCCCTGACCCCCCCCGGCCGACTGATTTACTAGGTCTCTATGCGCGTTTCAGCGAAGGCCGACTACGCGGTCCGGGCCGCGGTCGAGCTGGCCGCGGCCGAGGAGGGCCCGATCAAGGGCGAGCGCCTGGCCGAGGCCCAGGACATCCCGCTGCAGTTCCTCGAGCACATCCTGCTCGAGCTCAAGCACCACGGCATCGTCCGCGCCCGCCGCGGCGCCAAAGGCGGCTACTGGCTGGCCCGGCCCGCCGACGAGGTCACCGTCGCCGACATCGTCCGCGCCGTCGAGGGCCCGATCGCCGACGTCCAGTCGACGCCGCCCGAGGCGATCAAGTACAGCGGCAACTCCGAGCACCTGCGCGACGTCTGGGTCGCGGTCCGCGCCAGCCTGCGCTCGGTGCTGGAGGAGGTCACCCTCGCCAACCTCGTCTCCGGCGAGCTGCCGCGGGTGGTCGAGGAGCTGACCGCCTCCCCCGACGCCTGGCACGCCAGCACCTCGACCAAGGAAATGGCCGAAGGCGGCTAGTAGTCGGTCGCCGGCACCAGGTCGAAGTCGGTGCCGAGCCGCAGCTCGCTGTAGCGCCGGACCCAGTCGTCGTTGATGCGGTCGGACTGACGCTTCATCCGCGGCTCGAACTCGAAGCCGTCGGGCGGGGAGAGGTCGATGCGGTCGAGCAGGTTGAGGGTGCTGGTCTCGTAGTCGGCGGCGAAGTTCTCGTAGAGGACGAGAACCGGTTTGATCCCGCAGTGCTCGAAGAAGGCATCCCAGCAGGCCTCCTCGACCAGCAGCTGCTCGAGCAGGTGGGCGATCGCCCGGTAGTGGAAGCGCAGCTGCGGGCGGTGCTCCTCGATGAAGCTGCGGTAGGGAGGAGAGCCCTCGCTCTCGACCGAGGCGGCCTTGGCGCTGGCCTGGTCCTCGCGCCAGGTCGCGGTCTGCACCGCCTTCCACAGCGAGACCGCCTGGCGCAGCTTGTTGGCGCGGACGACGCGGACGAAGGTGAGCTCGGGGAAGACGGCCGGCAGCAGCTCCGCCAGCGACAGGTCGCGGTAGGCGGGGACGTTGCGCAGCAGGCTGACGAAGTCGCCGAAGTAGCCCCACATCAGCTTCGCGCCGAAGATCCCGTTCGGGGTGGTGCCGGCCCCGAACGCCCACTCGAGGTAGCGGTCGTAGGCGGCGCGGCTCCACAGCGGCGAGCGCGGCGGTGGCTCGTTGCCGACGCCGCGCTCGCCGAGGTGGTCGCGGATCGACGGGTCCTCGACCCCGACGAAGTACTCCTCCGGGCGCCGCGGGCGGCCGCTGTGGCGCAGCGCCTCGAAGTACTCCTCGGGGCGACCGGCGACGCCGGTTTCCGCCAGCGCATGGCAGACCAGGGTGCTGCCGCTTCGCGGCGTGGCGCAGACGAGATAGGAGCGTTGGGGCGGCATCGGAGTGTTAGCTGAGTAAGTTAATCAACAAGACCAGCAATGTTGCACGCTCGCTAGTCTTGCCTCTGTACCCGCTTGGAGGGAGGCCACCCCTGGATTCGCCGCCGAACATCCTCTACATCCACTCCCACGACACCGGTCGCTTCGTCCAGCCCTACGGGTTCCAGGTCCCGACTCCCAACATCCAGCTGCTCGCCGACCAGGGAGTGCTGTTCCGCCAGGCGTTCTGCGCGGCGCCGACCTGCTCGGGCAGCCGCGCCAGCCTGCTGACCGGCCTCTACTGCCACGAGAACGGCATGCTCGGCCTCGCCCACCGCGGCTGGAGGCTGAACGACTACGGGCAGCACTGGATCCACGCCCTGCGCCGGGCCGGCTACAGCTCGACCTTGATCGGCGAACAGCACATCTCGGTCGATCCCGGGGTCATCGGCTACGACGAGGTGCTGCCGCTCGGCTCCAGCCGCGCCGAGGACGTCGCTCCGCTGACGATCGAGGCGCTGCGCCGGGCGCCCTCGGAGCCCTGGTTCATGTCGGTCGGCTTCTTCGAGACCCACCGCGACTTCTTCGCCCCGACCTCGGTCCGCGACACCCTCTACTCGGCGCCGCCGGCCAACCTCCCCGACGTCGCCGCCAGCCGCCGCGACGTCGCCGCCTTCAAGGCCAGCGCCCGCTCGCTCGACCAGGGGATCGGCGCCGTCCTGCACGCGCTGCACGACCTCGGCCTGGTCGAGAACACGCTGGTCCTCTGCACGACCGACCACGGCATCGCCTTTCCCGGCGCCAAGGCGACCCTGTTCGACCGCGGGATCGGGGTGATGATGATCATCCGCGGCCCCGGCGGCTTCAGCGGCGGCAAGGTCCTCGACGCCCCGGTCAGCCAGCTCGACGTCTACCCGACCCTCTGCGAGCTGGCCGGAGTCGAGGCGCCGGCCTGGCTGCGGGGCTCCTCGCTGATGCCGCTGGTGCGGGGCGAGGTCGAGCGCCTGCACGAGCAGATCTTCGCCGAGGTCACCTTCCACGCCGCCTACGAGCCGCAGCGGGCGGTCCGCACCGAGCGCTGGAAGTACATCAGGCGCTTCGACGAGTACCGCTACCCGGTGCTCGCCAACTGCGACGACAGCGACAGCAAGGACCTCCTGGTCGCGGCCGGCTGGGACAAGCGGGCGGTCCCCCGCGAGCAGCTCTACGACCTCGTGCTCGACCCCGCCGAGGGCGCCAATCTGGCCGGCGAGCCGGACTGCACCGAGCAGCTGCTCGAGCTGCGCGCCCGGCTCGAGGCCTGGATGCGGGAGACCGACGACCCGCTGCTCGAGGGGCCGGTGGCGCCGCCGCCGGGGGCGCTGGTCAACGAGCAGTGGCAGCTCTCGCCAGGCGAGCAGACGCGGACGGTCACGGCCGATCCCACGGCCGCTCCATCCAGGTGAGGCAGGTCCAGCCCGGCACCTCGGCGCCGGCCGGGTCGCGGGTCTCGCCGTGGGCGAAGACGCTGAGGCCGCAGTTGTGCGAGCCGAGGTTCCAGATGCCGGCCGCCATCGCTGGCGCGAAGTCCTCGCCGAGCACCGAGTCGAGCAGGAAGAAGCGGGTGAAGATGCCGTGGGTGACGAGCAGCGGGCGCTCGCTGGCGGCGCCCGCCTCCAGCTCCCGCTTCAGCCGCCGCACCCGCTCCACCAGCTGCTCGAAGGTCTCGCCGGCGTGCAGCTCGAAGGCGTAGTCGAGCGGCTCCGGTCGCAGGCCGAGCGCCTCCCCGACCGCGGCGGCGGTTTCGCCGGCCCGCCGCAGCGGGCTGCTCAGCAGTCGCGTCACCCCGTGCCCGCGCAGGCCGACGCCGGCGGCGTGCGCCTGCTCGAGCCCACGGGCGGTGAGCCGGTCGCCCTCCCGCTCGCCGAGGGGCTCGGCGCCGCCGTGGGCGTTGTGGGCGGACTCGCCGTGGCGCAGGAACAGCGCCCGGCTCATTCGGCGGCGGGGACGCCGCCGGCGACGACGTTGACGAAGTTCTCGAGGTGGCGGGTGGTCCAGCACTCGAAGGCGCCGTCGCAGTAGCGCTCGTAGGCGGCCATCACCGAGTCGCCGTAGTTCCAGTAGAGCTTCGGCTCGGGGTTGAGCCAGAACAGGCGCCCGGCCCGAGCGGCGACCTGGGCGAAGATCTCGGCGTGGGGCTGGCGGCCGTTGGTGCGGGCGTCGCCGAGCACGATCACGGTCGAGCGCGGGTCGAGCTCGTCGGAGATCTCGGTCAGGAACTCCTGCCAGACGCGGCCGTAGTCGGTGTAGCCGGAGACGTCGGCGACGCCGCCCTCGCTGGAGATCCGCTGGGCGACGACGGCGAAGTCGCGCTCGTGCTCGAAGACCTCGGTCACCTCCGAGATCCGCTCGATGAAGACGAAGCTGCGCAGCTTGCGGAAGGAGTCGTGCAGGGCGTGCAGGACCGAGAGGAAGAAGACGCTGGCCGAGGTGACCGAGGTCGAGACGTCGCAGAGGACGTAGATCTCAGGCCGGCGCGGGCGCTTGGGCCGGTAGCGCAGGTAGAGCGGCACACCGCCGGTCTCCAGCGAGGCCCGCATCGTCCGCCGCACGTCGACTGCCTGCCCCTTGCGCTGGCCGCGCTGCTCCTGGCCCAGCGTCGCCAGCCGCCGCTTCATCTGGGAGACGGCGCGGTGGACGGCGGCGAGGTCCTGGGTCGGGCTGGTCGGCAGGGCGCGGTCGAGCTCGGCCAGCGGCCGCGAGGGCGGCAGCGTCTCGGTCCGCTCGATCAGGTCGCGCTCGAGCTCACGGCGCAGGTGGCGCTCGAAGACGTTGAGCTGGTCGCGGTCGATCGGCGGCCGCTCCTCGCCGCTCTCGCTCGGCGGCTGCGGGCCCGCGGTCAGCCCCAGCGAGCGGCGGATCCGCTGCACGTCGACGCCGACCACGCCGGAGCCCTCGGCCTGGCCGAAGGCGGCGATCGCCAGCCGCGCCAGGTCGCGCAGCCGGTCCTCGTCGCCGTCGAGGATCGCCTCCCGGATCCGGTCGCGCAGCTCCTCCATGTCGAGCCGGGCCGAGCCCTCGCCGGCCTCGCCGCCGCCGTCCTCGTCCTCGCCGGCCTCGCTGATCTCGCGCTGGACCGCCTCGGCCTCGGCGGCGCGGAAGAAGTAGCGGTCGAACAGCAGCTCGAAGACGCGGCGGTCGTCCTGGGACTTGGCGATCGTCGCCGCCAGCGCCTCGCGGAAGTCGGCGGGCGCGGTCCAGGCGACCTGCTCCAGCGCCGCGAAGGCGTCGAGGATCTCCGAGGTGCCGACGGCGACGCCCTCGCCGCGCAGCTCCTCGCAGAAGCGGAGCAGCTTCGGCGCCAGCCCCGGCGGGCCGGGGTCAGCCCTGGGCCCGTAGGGGGTCGGCAAGCTTCACCCCGACTCGCTCGGCGACCAGGTCGATGTCGGTGCGGTGCTTGACGATGATCGACATCGACTGCTCGAAGGTCGCGCGGTCGATGTCCTCGGCGCCCATCAGCAGCAGCGTCCGCGCCCAGTCGATCGACTCCGCGATCGAGGGCGGCTTCTTCAGGTCCAGCGCCCGCACCATCTCGATCACCTCGACCAGCCGCCGCGTCAGCGTCTCCGCAAGCTCCGGCACGTGCAGGCGGACGATCTCCATCTCGCGCTCGACCCCGGGGTAGTCGAGCCAGAGGTAGAGGCAGCGCCGCTTCAGCGCCTCGGTCAGCTCGCGCGAGTCGTTCGAGGTGAGGACGACGATCGGCATCGTCGTCGCCGCGACCTGGCCCAGCTCGGGGATCGTGATCTGGAAGTCGGAGAGCAGCTCCAGCAGCATCGCCTCGAACTCCTGGTCGGTCTTGTCGATCTCGTCGATCAGCAGCACCACCGGCTCGGGGCTGGAGATCGCCTGCATCAGCGGCCGCGTCAGCAGGAACTCGGAGCTGAAGATGTCCTCCTGCACGTCCTCCCAGCCAGCTTCGCCGCCGGCCTGGATCCGCAGCAGCTGCTTGCGGTAGTTCCACTCGTACATCGCCTTCGACTCGTCGAGGCCCTCGTAGCACTGCAGCCGCACCAGCTCGCGCCCGGTCGCCCGCGAGAGCGCCTTCGCCAGCTCGGTCTTGCCGACTCCCGCCGGACCCTCGACCAGGACCGGCTTGCCGAGCTTCTGGGCGAGGAAGGAGACCAGCGCCGCGGGCTCGTCGGCGAGGTAGCCGGCCTCGGCCAGCGCCTGCTTCACCTCCGCCACAGAGCCGTCGGACATGCGGGCGATGATAATCCCCGGCCCGTGCTCGCCTCCCTGACCCCGCTCGCCGACCTCTTCCCGCGCAGCCCCGGCCCCTACGTCGTGCTGATGCTGAGCGGCTTCGCGATCGGCATCCTCGGCCACCTGACGCGGACCCGCTGGCTGGTCGCCGCCGGGGTGATCCTGATCTTCCTCGGCGTCCTGCTGTTCCCGCTGGCGGCGAACCTGACCACCCAGAACCGGCCGCCGCCGATCGAAGAATCGCGGGGGGACGCCGGCTAGGCGGACGAATCTTCCGCCTCTGGATCGGCGATCCAGGGCTACGATCGCCGCATGGGCCATCTCGACGAGGTCGACCTGACGCTCGCGCTCGATCGCCGCGAGGAAGAGCGTGAGCTGAAGGCGGCGGGGCGGCGGCTGGCGCAGCTGCGGCTGACGCTCGCCGGCCTGATCGGCGAGCGGGAGCTGGGGCCGCCACTGTGCGTCGTCTTCGAGGGCTGGGACGCGGCCGGCAAGGGCGGCGCGATCAAGCGCCTGGTCGCCCCGCTCGACCCCCGCCACGTCCGCGTCGCCCAGTTCGCGGCGCCGAGCGCGGACGAGCGCCGCCACCACTTCCTGCACCGCTTCTGGCCGGCGCTGCCCGGCTGGGGCGGGATGACCGTCTTCGACCGCTCCTGGTACGGCCGGGTCCTGGTCGAGCGGGTCGAGGGCTACGCCGACAAGGGGGAGTGGAAGCGCGCCTACGAGGAGATCGTCGCCTTCGAGCGCGGCCTCACCGCCGAGGGGGCGATCGTGGTCAAGCTCTGGCTGCAGATCTCCGCCGCCGAGCAGCTGAAGCGGTTCGAGAGCCGCGCCGACGACCCGCTGCGGGCCTGGAAGCTGACCGCGGAAGACTGGGAGAACCGCCGCAAGCGCAAGAAGTACGCGGGCGCGATCGAGGAGATGATCGACCGCACCGATCGTCGCTGCGCCCGCTGGCGGCTGGTCGCGGCCGAGTCGAAGCGCTACGCCCGGGTCGAGACGATGCGGATCGTCAACGCCGAGATCGAAGCCGGGATGCGCCGCCGCGGCCAGGAGCCGCCGCCGCCCGATTAGCGCTTTGCCCCGCCCCGATCGGCGTTTGCTTCTACGATCCAGGCTCAGTCCGATCTCGATCAGATGAGGAGCTAGATCTCTTGAGCCGTTTCCGCACCCTCGTGCTGCTTGGCGCCTTTGCCGCGCTGGCGACCGCGTTCGCCGCCTGCGGTGGCAGCAGTAGCAGCAGCGAAGACCCCCAGAAGGTGATCGACAACGCCACCCTCGAAGGGGTGACCAGCGGCGAACTCGACGCCAAGATCAGCATCAAGGCCGAAGGCGAAGAAGGCGGCGACGTCGACGTCAGCATCGCCGGCCCGTTCAAGAGCGGGGGCAAGGAAAACCTGCCCGAACTCGATCTCAGCGCCAAGGCGAGCGGCGAAGTCAACGGCAGCAACGTCGACTTCGAAGGCGGTCTCACGCTCCTCTCCGACCGCGCCTTCGTCGAATACAAGGGCACCGAGTACGAAGTCGATCCGACCACCTACGGCTTCGTCAAATCCGGCTTCGAACAGGCCGAGCAGAAAGGTGGCGCCGAAGCCGGCAGCGCCGACGTCACCGCCTGCCAGGAAGCGGCGACCGGGCTCAAGGTCGGCGACTTCGTCGAGAACCTGACCAACGAAGGCAGCGCCGAAGTCGACGGCACCAGCACCACCAAGGTCAGCGGCGATCTCAACGCCGAAGGGGCGATCGACGCGATCGTCAAGCTGACCGAAAACCCGGCCTGCAGCGCCCAGCTCGAAGCGGCCGGGCCGCTGCCGTTGGCCGAACTCGAAAAAGCCAAGGGCGAAGTCACCAAGGCCCTGAAAAAGGCCCACGTCGAGGTCTACGTCGGCGACGACAACATCATCCGCAAGGTCGCGACCGAACTGACGATCGAACCGCAGGGCAGCGGCGCCGAAAAGGTCGAAGTCGACCTCGAATTCTCGCTCGGCAAGGTCAACGAAGAACAGTCGATCTCGGCCCCGTCGGGCGCGAAGCCGCTTGAACAGCTGTTCCAACAGCTCGGCGTCAACCCGATCGAACTGCTCGAACTCAGCCAGGGCGGCGGCGCCGGCCTCGGCGGGCTGCTCGAAGGGATCACCGGCGGTTCCGGCGCCAGCGCAGGCGGTTCCTCGGGCGGCTCCTCCGTCGGCGCAGGCGGCCAGCAGGCCTACCTGAACTGCCTCAAGGGGGCGCAGACCCCGGCCGACCTGCAGAAGTGCGCGAGCCTGCTGCAGTAGGGCGCTAGCGCGATCCGGCTTGCGAGGGGCGTCGCCACGGCGGCGCCCCTCGTCTTTGCACGTACGCTTCGCCTCTCATGACCCCCCCCGGCGGCCAATCCAGCCAGCCGCGCCTCGACGCCTCCTTCCTGCGCACCCCGCAGGGCTACCCGTACCTGTTGGCGCCGCTGATCCCGATCGCCGTCGCACTCGACCTCGCCGGCGCCGCGGCCACCGTCGTCTTCGTTGCCTCGGCGCTCGGCATCGTCCCCACCGCGGCGCTGATGGGACGCGCCACCGAGGAGCTGGCGGCGCGCTCGGGGCCCGGCATCGGCGGCCTGCTCAACGTCACCTTCGGCAACGCGCCGGAGCTGATCATCGCCCTCTTCGCGCTCGGCAAGGGCCTGCAGGAGGTGGTCAAGGCCTCGATCGTCGGCTCGATCATCGGCAACATCCTGCTGGTCCTGGGGGCGGCGATGCTGGCCGGCGGCATCGGCCGCCAGAAACAGTCCTTCAGCCGCACCGGCGCCAGCATCCAGACCTCGATGCTGATGCTGGCGGCGGCGGCGCTGCTGATGCCGGCGATCTTCGAGCTGGTCGAGGGCCAGGGGCTGCCGGCCCCCGGCGCGCACGCGGTCCACTACGGCGGCACCGTCGAGCAGCTCTCGCTGGCGGTGGCGGTGGTCCTCATCGTCACCTACGCCCTCGGCCTCCTCTTCTCGCTGAAGACGCACCGCGACCTCTTCAATCCCGAGTACGAGAACGAGGACAGCTGGGGCTGGTCGACGCGGACCTCGGTGATCGCGCTGGCGATCGCCGGCGTCCTGGTCGGGGTGATGTCGGAGGTGCTGGTCGGCTCGATCAGCGAGGCCTCGCACGCGGTCGGCCTCTCCGAGTTCTTCATCGGCGTGATCGTGGTCGCGATCGTCGGCAACGCCGCCGAGCACTGGGTCGCGGTCCTGGTCGCGATGAAGGACAAGATGGACCTGGCGGTCAACATCGCGATCGGCTCCAGCGCCCAGGTCGCGCTCTTCGTCGCCCCGGTCCTGGTCCTCGCCTCCACCTTCATCGGACCATTTCCTCTGGCGCTGGTCTTCAACGGCTTCGAGCTGGGGGCGATCCTGATCGCGATCCTGATCGCCAACTACGTCACCCAGGACGGCGAGTCGACCTGGTTCGAGGGGGTCCAGCTGCTGGCGGTCTACTTCGTCTTCGCGCTGGCGTTCTATTTCGCCTAAGAGTTGTAGGGAGCCCCGGGTGGGACTCGCCCGGTCAGAGTTCGGCTAGTGCCTTGAGCACGAGGGCGTCGTGCTTTTTCGGCTGCACCTTGGGGAGGATCCTGGCGACCTTGCCGGCGGGGTCGACGACGTAGGTGTTGCGGAGGATCCCCATGTACTTCTTGCCGTACATCGACTTCTCGCCCCAGGCCCCGTAGGCCTCGGCGACGGCGTGGTCGGGGTCGGCGAGCAGGGTGAAGTCGAGATCGTGCTTGCCAGCGAACTTCGCCAGCGCCTCGGGCTGGTCGGGCGAGACCCCGATCACGCGAGCGCCGGCGGCGTCGTAGTCGGCATGACGGTCGCGGACGCCGCAGGCCTGGGTGGTGCAGCCAGGGGTATCGGCGCGCGGGTAGAAATAGAGAACGACGGTCTCGCCGCGCAACCCCGAGAGCGCCACCTCCTCGCCGTCCTGGTCGGCCAGGGTGAAGTCGGGCGCGACGTCGCCCGCGGCCAGCATCAGTCCTCGCGGCCGGGGTCCTGGCCGTCCTCGTCCTCGTCGAGCTCCTCGTCGCCCTGTTCGAGCGCGGTCTCGGAGACCGAGCCGGTCGAGCCGGGGTGGTAGTGGGTCTGGAAGGCCTCGAGGACGCGGTCGCGGCCGTCCTCGTCGATCGGGATCTCCTCCGAGATCCGTACCCACTCGGCCCCCTCGTAGGCCTCCATGTTGAAGACCTCCTGGTCGAGCGAGGCGGAGTCGTCGACGACCACCACCACCTCGGTCTGGGGGTTGAAGTAGGTCCCGGGCTGCACCAGCAGCTCCTCGACCTCGTAGAGATTGTCCTCGGCGCCCGCCATCAGCTCGATCCTACGAAATCCGCGAGCTGGCGCTCGGTCTCGGCCTCGACGTCGAGCGGCGGCTCGCCTCTGCGCAGCAGCCGTTCGCTGCGGGCGACGACCAGCTGGCGCACCTCGGCCCGCAGGGCGTCGGTCAGGGTCGGCGGCTGCGGAGCGGAGCCGAGGGCGCGCTCGACCTCGGCCTCGACGTCGATCGGGGCCTCGCCGCGGCGGCGCTGGCGAAAGGCCTTGGCCTCGAGCATCTGGCGCGCCTCCGCCGCCTGGATCGCCGGGTCGACGGGCGAGACAAGCTCCGGCGCCCGCCGCTGCGGCAGGTCGGCGTCGATCGCGAACGGGCCCTTGCCGACCGAGTCCCAGCCGCCGCCGATGCGCCTGAAGAGGAGGCCGGCGACCGGCGCCGCGACGCCGGTGAAGAGCAGCACCAGCCAGCACTTTTCGGTCACGCCCATGGCCAGCGGCAGGTCCACGTGACCAAGGGTAATCCGCACATTCGCAGCTCGCTTTTCGCTAACCTTGGCGCTGGTTGACTGACCAGTCAATCGGCGGAGCGTCCCCAGGCCTACGGCGGCGCTCTCGACACGGACTTGACGCACTGACCAAAAGGAGCCCCGACCGGTGGTTGATTTCACCCTGACCGACGAACAGAAAGACCTGCGCGAGCTGGCCCACAGCTTCGCCGAGAAAGAGATGCGGCCCGTCGCCTGGGAGTACGACAAGGAGGGCACCTGGCCGCAGGACGTCATCGACAAGGCCTGGGACGTCGGTCTGATGAACACCCACATCCCCGAGGCCTACGGCGGTCCCGGTCTCGACTACCTCTCCGGCTGCCTGATCGAGGAAGAGATCGGCTGGGGCTGCTCCGGCATCGGCACCTCGCTGATGGCCAACGGCCTCGCCGCCGCGCCGGTCACCCTCGGCGGCTCCGAGGAGGTGAAGAAGAAGTACCTCGGGATGCTGACCGAAGACAAGAAACTGGCCTCCTTCTGCCTGACCGAGCCCGACGCCGGCTCCGACGTCTCCGGGATGAAGACCCGCGCCGTCAAGCAGGGCGACAAGTACGTGATCAGCGGCTCCAAGTGCTTCATCACCAACGGCACCTACGCCGACTGGTTCACGGTCTACGCCAAGACCGACCCCGAGGCCGGCCACCGCGGGATCAGCGCCTTCGTCGTCGACGCCAACCTCCCCGGGGTCAGCGTCGACAAGAAGGAGGACAAGATGGGCCAGCGGGCGTCGAACACCGCGACCATCTCCTTCGACGAAGTCGAGATCCCGGCCGAGAACCTGCTGGCCGAGGAAAACAAGGGCTTCAAACTGGCGATGATGACGCTCGACCGCACCCGTCCCGGCGTCGCCGCGATGGCCGTCGGCATCGCCCGCGCCGCCTTCGAGTTCGCCACCGAGTACTCCAAGGAAAGGGTCCAGTTCGGGGTTCCGATCGCGATGCACCAGGCGATCCAGTTCATGATCGCCGACATGGCGACCAAGGTCGACGCCTCCCGGCTGCTGACCTGGAGCTCCGCGGTCCTGCTCGACCAGGGCAAACGCAACACGCTCGCCTCCTCGGAGGCCAAGCGCTTCGCCTCCGACTCGGCGATGGAGGTCACCACCGACGCCGTCCAGGTCTACGGCGGCTACGGCTTCATCAAGGAGTACCCGGTCGAGAAACTGATGCGCGACGCCAAGATCATGCAGCTCTACGAGGGGACCAGCCAGATCCAGCGCCTGGTGATCGCCAAAGAGGTGCTGCTGCCGCGCAACATCGACGAGGTCACCCCGGAGGCGGCGGCCGCGGCGAAAGCCTCCGAGGAGAGCCAGTCCGAACAGGCGGCGGCGACCGTCTGAGCACTTAGGGCAGGGCCCTAGGAAAGCCGCCGGCCCGCGGGAGGGTCGGCGGCTCTTTTTGTTCGTGGCCGCCCAGCGGCTACGGTCCCAATATGGACGTCTCCGGACGCGTGGCAGCGGGCAAGGCGGCGCGGACCTCCGCGCCGCGTTCCTCCCATGCCGACTGGGAGCCGGCGCCCGACCGGCGCGACCCGGTCGCGGTGCTCGAGGAGCAGGCCCGCACGCGGGTGCAGGAGCTGGTGCCGATTCGCTACGCGCGGATGGCCGCCTCGCCGTTCGCCTTCTTTCGTGGCGCCGCCGCGGTGATGGCCGCCGACCTCGTCCACACCAGGGCTTCCGGGCTGCGGGTGCAGGCCTGCGGCGACGCCCACCTCTCGAACTTCGGGGTCTTCGCGGCGCCCGACCGGCGCCTCGTCTTCGACCTCAACGACTTCGACGAGACCCTGCCGGGGCCGTGGGAGTGGGACGTCAAGCGGCTCCTCGCCAGCTTCGAGATCGCCGCCAGGGAGCGTGGCTTCAAGCGCAAGCAGCGGCGCCAGTGCCTGCTCGCCGCCAGCGCCGCCTACCGCGGGGCGATGAGTGGCTTCGCCGGCCTGCGCGACCTCGAGGTCTGGTACGCCCGCCTCGACGTCGAGTCGCTGCTGCCGGAGCTGCGCGAGGAGCTCGGCGACCGGCTCGAGGCGAGGGAGCTGGCGCGGGTCGAGCGCAACCTCGCCAAGGCGCGGGCCAAGGACAGCGTCAGGGCGCTGGATCGGCTCGCCGAGGTCGTCGACGGCGAGCTGCGGATCGTCAGCGACCCGCCGCTGATCGTCCGCGCCGAGGACCTGATGCCGGCGGACGAGAGGCACCAACTGGAAGCGCGCCTGCTGGAGATCCTCGGCTCCTACCGGGGGACGCTGCAGGGCGACCGCCGCCAGCTGCTCGATCGCTACCGGTTTCGCCACCTGGCCCGCAAGGTGGTCGGGGTGGGCAGCGTCGGCACCCGGGCCTGGGTGGCGCTGCTGACCGGGCGCGACGACAGCGACCCGCTCTTCCTGCAGGCGAAGGAGGCCGAGGCCTCGGTGCTCGAGCCCCATGTCGGCGCCAGTGGCTTCGACAACCACGGCCAGCGCGTGGTCGAAGGGCAGCGGCTGATGCAGGCCGCCAGCGACATCTTCCTAGGCTGGTGCCCGGCGGTCGGCTACGACGACCGCGAACGCGACTTCTACCTGCGCCAGCTCTGGGACGGCAAGCGCTCGGCGGACGTCGAGCGGCTGGGGCCGGAGGCGATGACGGTCTACGCGCGGATGTGCGGCTGGACCCTGGCCCGCGCCCACGCCCGCTCCGGCGACCGGGTCGCGATTGCCGCCTATCTCGGCGGCGGCGACCGCTTCGACCGCGCCCTCGCCGAGTTCGCCGCGCGCTACGCCGACCAGAACGAACGCGACTACGAGGCCCTGCTCGCCGCGATCGCCTGCGGCCGCCTCGCCGCCGAGGAGGCCTGAGCGCCGGGGACCCGGCTGGCGCTCCCGAATAAGGGGGGAGAAATGAAGCGCGCCGGTCCTTTCTGTCTCTATGCGACAGAAATGGCATGCGCACTCTCATCAGGATCTGGCGGAACTGGGGAGACGCCAGCACGGTGTCGTCTCGATCCGCCAGTTGCTCCATCTCGGCTATTCGGCGAACGCGGTGTCGCGAGCCACGGCTTCTGGTCGTCTGCACCGTCTCCATCGCGGCGTCTACGCGGTCGGCCACACGCGGATATCGCGACATGGAAAATGCCTCGCAGCCGTGCTCGCCTGCGGCCCCCGTGCTCTGCTCAGCCACGGTTCGGCGGCATGGCTCTGGGGAATCGCGGCGGGATCGCCGCTTCCGTTCGAAGTGGTAGCGCCGGCGTCGCGCCGGGCCCGGCCGCCGATCGTCCTGCATCAGGCCCGCGGCCTCAGCTCAGAGGACCGGGCGCTGGTCGAGACGATCCCGGTCACGGCGCTGCCGCGGACGCTGCTCGATTGCGCCGCGATCGTGCGGGAGGACCGCCTGGCGCGGATGCTCGAGCGCTGCGAAGAGCTGAAGCTGTTCGACCTCGGCGCGGTCGAGGCGCTCCTCGCTCGCACCGTGGGCCATCCGGGCTGCGGGCGCCTGCGCCGGGCGATCGAGCTCTACCGGCCGGCGCCCTTCACCCGCTCGAAACTGGAGCGGCGGTTTCTAGAGCTGGTGGAGGAGGCGGGCCTGCCGCGGCCGGCGACCGGCTTCAACGAGTGCGGGCACGAGCTCGACGTCTACTGGCCGGGCGAGCGCTTCGCGGTCGAACTCGACGTCTACGAGACCCACGGCGGCCGCGCCGCCTTCGAGCGCGACCGGCTGCGGCAGGAGGACCTGCTGCTGGACGGGATCGCGATGACGCGGGTCACCGGCCCGCGGCTGAAGCGCGAACCGCGGCGGGTGATCGAACGCGTCGCCCGCCTGCTGGCGCAGCGGCGGCCGGGCGCCGACGCTTAGCCACTGGCGCTGGGAGCGTCAGGCCAGGCGCGGGGCGGCGTCGCCGCGCTTGGCGGCCTTGAGGCGCTGGACTTTGTCCAGCCCGACCTTGCGCAGGCGGACCGACTCGGGGGTGATTTCGACGCACTCGTCGGCGCGCAGGAACTCCAGCGAGGCTTCCAGGGTGAGCCGGGTCGGCGGCGCCAGGCGGACGAGGACGTCGGCGCTGGCGGCGCGCATGTTGGTCTGCTGTTTGGCCTTGGTGGGATTGACGTCGAGGTCGTCGGCGCGGGCGTTCTCGCCGATGATCATCCCTTCGTAGACCTCCTCGCCGGAGCCGACGAAGAGGGTGCCGCGGTCCTGCAGGCTCATCAGCGAGTAGCCGGCGGTGCTGCCGCGGCGATCGGCCACCAGGGAGCCGGTCTGGCGCGTGCGCAGCTCTCCCGCCCAGGGCTCCCAGCGGTCGAAGACGTGGTGGAGGATGCCGGTGCCGCGGGTCTCGGTCAGGAACTCGGTGCGGAAGCCGATCAGGCCGCGGGCGGGGACCAGGTAGTCCATCCGCACCCAGCCGGTGGAGTGGTTGACCATCTGCTCGAGCCGGCCCTTGCGGCCGGCCAGCATCTGGGTGACGGTGCCGACATGCTCCTCGGGGACGTCGATCGCCAGCCGCTCGACCGGCTCGTGGACCTCGCCTTCGATCTCGCGGGTGACGACGCGGGGCTGGCCGGCGGTCAGCTCGAAGCCCTCGCGCCGCATCAGCTCCAGCAGCACCACCAGCTGCAGCTCGCCGCGCCCCTGGACCTCCCAGGCGTCGGGCCGCTCGGTGTCGACCACCCGGATCGAGACGTTGCCGACCAGCTCGGCGTCGAGCCGGTCGCGGATCTGGCGGGCGGTCAGCTTGCTGCCCTCTTTGCCGGCCAGCGGCGAGGTGTTGATGCCGACGATCACCGAGAGCGAGGGCTCGTCGACCTCGATCACCGGCAGTGGGTGCGGGTTCTCGGGGTCGGCCAGGGTCTCGCCGATCGTCACCTCTTCCATCCCGGCGACAGCGATGATTTCGCCCGGCCCGGCCTCGGCGGCGCTGACCCGGTCGAGGCCCTCGGTGATGTAGAGCTCGGAGACGGCGGCGCGCTGGATGCTGCCGTCGGCGCGGCACCAGGCGATCTGCTGGCCGGAGCGGATCGTGCCCTCGCGGACCCGGCAGATCGCCAGGCGGCCGAGGTAGGGGGAGGCGTCGAGGTTGGTGACATGGGCCTGCAGCGGCGCCTCGGGGTCGTATTCGGGCGCCGGGATCCGCGCGGCCATCAGGTCCAGCAGGGGAGTGAGGTCATCGCCCTCGACCCCCTCCTCCAGCGCCGCCCAGCCGGCTTTGGCGTTGGTGTAGACGATCGGGAAGTCGATCTGGTCGGAATCGGCGTCGAGGTCGATGAAGAGCTCGTAGACCTCGTCGACGACCGCGGCGATCCGCGCGTCGGGGCGGTCGACCTTGTTGACGACGAGGATGATCGGCAGCTTCGCCTCCAGCGCCTTGCGCAGGACGAAGCGGGTCTGCGGCAGCGGCCCCTCGGAGGCGTCGACCAGCAGCAGCGCCCCGTCGACCATCGTCAGCGCCCGCTCGACCTCGCCGCCGAAGTCGGCGTGGCCGGGGGTGTCGACGATGTTGAACTTGATGTCGCCGCGGTTGACCGCGGTGTTCTTGGCGAGGATCGTGATCCCCTTCTCGCGCTCGAGGTCCATCGAGTCCAGCACCCGCTCGGCGACGTCCTGACCCTTGCGGAAGGTCCCGGTTTGCCACAGCATCGCGTCGACCAGGGTCGTCTTGCCGTGGTCGACGTGGGCGATGATCGCGATGTTTCTGAGGTCGTCTCTGGTCGTGGCCATGAGGGGTGGGAGAGTAGGGGACCGCCCGTGCCGGCCCCAGCAAGACGAAGCCCGCCGAGTGGCGGGCTTCGCTGACTGGTTAAAGCGCAGTGCGGACTAAGAAGTCTGCTGGACGCTCGCGGCGGCCGGGCCCTTCGGGCCTTCTTCGGACTCGTAGCTCACCTTGGCGCCCTCGGTCAGGGACTTGAAGCCCTCGCCGAGGATGGCGCTGTGATGAACGAAGACGTCCTTAGAGCCGTCGTCGGGCGTGATGAACCCGTAACCCTTGTCGTCGCTAAACCACTTGACAGTTCCAGTGGGCATGCATTGCCTCCACATCATGTGCTGCGAACGCGGAGGATGCGGTGAAGCAACGACTGCGAGCGCTAGACACAAACTTTGCCGGTCTAACCCGGCCCTAACGCACGGGACCGTAGCAGGATCGCTGGCGGGCGAGGCTTACATTGGGGCCCGCACTGCGGCTGGCGAGCCCGTCCGGGTGCCGATCTAGCGTTGTCGAGGTGCGTTTCTTCGATCGCATCGACCACGAGGCGATCGCCGGCCTGCTGAAACGAGACGAATACTTCTGGCTCGACCTCGGCGATCCCGGCGAGGCCGAGATCGAGGCGCTCGGCAAGGTCTTCTCCTTCCACCCGCTGGCGCTGGAGGACGCGCGCAAGCGCGGCCAGCGCCCGAAGCTCGACGATTTCGGCGAGTACATGTTCCTCGTCTACTACGGGGCGACGGCGACGGAGGACGATGAGGTCGAGCTGGACGAGGTCCACGCCTTCCTCAGCGGCGGCTACATCGTCACCCTGCACCAGGGCGCCTGTGCGGCGCTGGAGGAAGCGCGGCAGCGGCTCGAGGCGCAGACGCCGCGCTCGGAGCAGTTCGTCGTCTACCGCGTGCTCGACGGGCTGACCGACACCTTCTTCCCGGTCCTGGAGCGGCTCGACGAGAGCTTGGAACAGCTCGACGCCGAAATCTTCGACCGGCCGGTGCCGGGGCAGCTGGAGCGGATCACGGCGCTGCGGCGGGAACTGGTGGAGCTGCGCCGCGTCGTCACCCCGCAGCGCGACCTGCTCGCCCGCAGCGTCGACGACATCCTCGAAATCCCCGGCCTCGAAGCCGACTCGCGCAACTACTTCCGCGACGTCTACGACCACGCGCTCCGGATCTCCGACCAGATCGACTCCTACCGCGACCTCCTCGCCGGGACCAGGGACGCCTACCTCTCGGTCGTCTCCAACCGCCTCAACCAGATCACCAAGCAGCTGACGGTGGTGGCGACGATCTTCCTGCCGCTCTCCTTCCTGGTCGGCTTCTTCGGTCAGAACTTCAAGTGGATGGTGACCAACATCGGCTCCGCCGGCGCCTTCTTCGGGCTCGGGATCGGCGGCCTGGCGCTGTCGGTGATCGGGCTGCTGATCTGGTTCCGGCGCGGGTCCTATCTATGAGTCAGCGCCGCTCGGATTCCCGTCCGGGCGTGTTGCAGCACTACCCAGTTGTGACGATAACCCGCTCCAGATGACCGCAGGGGACCGTTCCCGCAGCCGTTTGGCACGGCGATCGACGATTGCCGTGCTGGCCGCGGCCTGCCTGCTGGCGCCGGCGGCTGCGCGGGCGGCAGCCGTTCCAGGCAACCTTTCTCAGCCCCTCGCGGAATTGGCCAAGCCCTCCGTGCGCTCGCTGCCGCGGGCGCAACAGGCGCGGCGCCTCGGCTTCGCGCGGAGCGGTCCGGGAAGCCTGGTCCGCGAGGGCGGCCGGGTGCTGGTCGACGTGCGCTTCGGTGGCGATGCGCTCTCTTCCCTTGCTGCCCTACGTGCCGCCGGCGCGGACGTCGTCGCCGTGAGCGGCCGCTACCAGACCGTCACGGTGGCTGTCGACCCAGCTTCGCTGCCGGGTCTCGCGGCGGTTGCTGGAGTCGAAGGCGTCACCGAGAACCGGGCCCCGCTCGTCTACGGCAGTGGAGAAGGACCGAGCGGCGCGGCCGTCGGCGCCGAATGCGAAGGCGGCGCCGTGATCTCCGAGGGCGTCAACCAGCTGAAGGTGGCGGAAGCGCGCAGCAAGTACGGCGTGAACGGCAGCGGCGTCACCGTCGGCGTCCTCTCCGACTCCTTCGACAAGGCGACGACGGCAGCCGACGAAAGCGACCCGGTGGCCACCCACGCCGCGGAAGACGTCGCGAGCGGCGACCTACCGGGCTCGGCAAATCCCTGCGCCGGCCAGAAGACCCCGGTGAACGTGCTCGAAGACTTCAGTGGGACGGCGGAATCGCAGCCGACCGACGAGGGCCGCGCGATGCTCCAGATCGTCCACGACATCGCCCCGGCGGCTTCGCTGGCCTTTGCCACCGCGTTCAAGAGCGAAGTCTCCTTCGCTCAGAACATCGAAAGGCTGGCGAAGCCCGTGGTCCAGGGAGGCGCGGGGGCCAAGGTCATCGCCGACGACGTCGCCTGGTTCGAAGAGCCGTTCTTCCAGGACGGGCCGGTGGCCGACGCGGTCAACAAAGTCGCCAGCGAAGGGGTCGCCTACTTCTCCGCCGCTGGCAACGACAACCTCTTCGAAGGCGGGCACGAAATCGCCTCCTGGGAAGCCCCGAGCTTTCGCAACTCATCCACCTGCCCCGAAAAGCTGCTGGCCCTGAAAGATTTCGGCGCCGGTCACTGCATGGATTTCAACCCCAGCGGCGCCGTCACCGACGACACGTTCGGCATCACCGTCGCCGCCGGCGCCACGCTGACGCTGGACCTGCAGTGGGCCGAACCCTGGTTTGGCGTGCAGACGGACCTCGACGCCTATCTCCTCGACTCCGGCGGCAACCCGATCGCGGCGGCGGCGACGGACAACGTCGGCCAAACCCAGAGGCCCGTCGAGATCCTGCAATGGGAAAACACCGCCAGCACCAGCCAGGAAGTGCAGTTGGCGATCAATCGCTGCTCTGGGACCTGCAACCCAGCGGCGAGTGCCGTGAATGCTCCGCGGCTCAAGTTCGCCCTGCTGGAGGACGGCGCCGGGGTGACGAAGACCGAGTATCCGGTTTCCTCCGGCGGGGACGTGGTCGGCCCCACGATCTTCGGCCACACCGGCACGAGCGGCGCGATCAGCGTCGCGGCGGTTCGATACAACAACGGCTCCCAACCTGAGCGATATTCCTCGCGTGGTCCCGTGACTCACTACTTCGGACCGGTGAGCGGGACGACTCCAGCCGCCGCTCTGGGCTCACCGGAAACCATCGCCAAGCCCGACATCGCCGCCACCGATTGCGGGGCAACGACGTTCTTCGCGTTCTTCGCCGCCGCCGAAGCGACCTGGCGCTTCTGCGGGACCTCGGCTGCCGCGCCGCACGCCGCCGGCGTCGCGGCGCTCGAGCTGCAGGCGAAGCCCACGGCCACCGTTGCGCAGGTGCGGGACGCCCAGACCAGCACCGCCAGCCCGATCGGCTCGTTCGGCTCGAGCGCGGTGGGCGCCGGGCTTCTCAACGCGGACGCGGCGATCGCCAGCCTGCTGCCTCCGGTGATCGTCACGCTCACCGGGCAACCGGCGAGTCGCACCGCCGACTCGACTCCCACCTTCAGCTTCGAAGCCAATCAGCCCGCGACGTTCGCCTGCGCCATCGACGGTGGCACCGCGCAGCCCTGCGCCTCTCCCTACACGGTGCCGAGCGCCCTCGCGGACGGCGCTCACAAATTCGAAGTCGACGCGCTCAACGGAAGCAGCGTGATCGGCACCGCCTCGTATTCGTTCACGGTCGACACCACCCCGCCGGCGATCGTGTTCACGAAGGAGCCCGCGGCGGTGAGCACGGAAACGACGCCGGCCTTTGCCTTCAAGGCAAGCGAGCCCGCCGCCTTCACCTGCTCCGTCGACGGGGCCGCGTCCCACCCCTGCATTTCGCCGTACACGGTTCCGAGCCCACTCTCGCAGGGGCCTCATACCTTCGAAGTCACGGCGTCCGACCAGGTCGACAACAGCAGTCACGCCACGGCTTCGTTCACCGTCGACACGGTTGCCCCGACGGTCGCGATCACGACGGGACCGCCGGGAAAAACCAACAACCCACGGCCCACCTTCGGCTTCAGTGCCGACGAGGCGGCGACGTTCAGCTGCTCCTTCGACGGCGGACCCGCGCAGTGGTGCGCCTCCCCCTTCACGGCACCGATTCCGCTCGCCGACGGGATGCACACCTTCGAAGTCGCGGCGACCGACCTCGCTGGCAACGTGGGCCGGGGGACCAGCTCGTTCACCGTCGACACCCGTCCCCCCCGGACTTTCATCGCCGCGCATCCTCCCAGCCTCGTCCGGACCCGGGCCGCCAAGGTCAGGGAGAGCTTCCGCTTCGGCTCCAACGAGGCCGATGTCACCTTCGTCTGCAAGGTCGACGGTGGGCTGCTGCGCTTCTGCGGGCCGCGGATCTCGCGGCGTTTCGACGCCGGCAAGCACACGGTCAAGGTCAGGGCCCGCGACGCCGCCGGCAACGTCGACCACAGCCCGGCGGTCTTCCACTTTCGGGTCAAGCGGGTGGGCTGATCTCGCCGCCGTCACCGCCCGCCTGCCGGCGCACGATCCAGTTGCCGACGAGGACGAGCAGCAGCAGCGCCGCGGCGCTGCCGAAGACGAGCGGGTCGGTCAGCTTCAGGCCCTCCAGCCTGGTCCCGAAGTAGACGGCGAGCGCGGTCACCGGCAGGTAGCCGACCAGGGTCGTCCAGAGGAAGCGCCGCAGCGGCACCCGCGCCGCTCCGGCGGCGTAGCAGACGAGGCTGAAGGGGACGATCGGGATCAGGCGCAGGGCGAGCAGCAGGGCGATGCCGCCGCGCTCGATCATCCGCTCGAAGCGCTCGAAGCGCTCGCGACCGAACCAGCGGTCGAGCAGCGGCCGCGCCACCCGGTGCCCGAAGGCGTAGCAGAGCAGCGCCGAGAGCATCCAGGCGACGGTGACGATCGCCAGCGCCGGGAAGAAGCCGTAGGCGAAGCCGGCGGCGGCGTTGACGATCTCCGCCGGGAAGATGATCACCGCGTGCAGGAGGGCGAGGGCGACGATCAGCAGCGGCCCGCCGATCCCGAGCCGGTCGATCTGGTGGCGGACCTCCGCCGTGTCGCCGTGGACCGCGGCGACGATCGCCTCCCGCAGCGGCGGGATCGCCAGGACCAGGGCGGCCAGCAGGGCGAAGCCGGCGATCGAGACGGCGATCTCGATCAGCGGCAGCCGCGGCTTGGGATGACGACGCGGCTTCGGACGAGAGCCCTCCATTGAGGGAGTATCGCGGCTGCGAAAGGGCGTCTCAGCCGCGCAGCCGCTCGGCCAGCCCCGAGTGGCGAGCGCCGCCGTCGTCGCGTCGCACCGCCGCCTCCAGCACCGCCCGGTCGCCGACCAGGACGCAGCTGCTGCGGGCGCGGGTGATCGCGGTGTAGAGCAGCGGCCGGGTCAGCATCCGCGAGTGCGAGCGGTGGCAGACCGCGACCACGACCGGCACCTCGCAGCCCTGCGCCTTGTGGACCGAGATCGCGTAGGCGAGCCGCAGCGTCGCCGTCTCGCCGTAGGGGATGACCAGCGAGCCGCCGTCGTCGGTGTCGACGACGATCGCCTCCTCGTCCGGTTCGTCGCGGCGGAGGAAGACGATCGAGCCGTTCATCAAGCCCAACTCGTGCGAGTTGCGGGTCTGGATCAGGCGGTCGCCGATCCGGAAGCGCTCTTTCAGCGCCTGCTTCCCGTCCGGGTTGAGCCGCGCCTGCAGGCGCTCATTGAGGGCGTCGATCCCGACCCCGCCCTTGTACATCGGCGCCAGCACCTGGACCTCGCGGATCGGGTCGACCCCGAAGCGCTTCGGCGCCCGCTCGGCGACGACCTCGACCACGGTCTCCAGCGCCCGCTCCGGGCTCGGCCGGTCGATGAAGAAGAAGTCGTGGTCCTGGTCCTCGCCTGGCTCCAGGTGCGGCGGCCGCCCCTGGTTGATCTCGTGGGCGGCGGTGGTGATCATCGAGCGCGCCGCCTGGCGGAAGATCTGGGTCAGCCTCACCACCGGCGCCGCGCCGGAGGCGATCAGATCCTCGAACGGCTTGCCGGCGCCGATCGGCGGCAGCTGGTCGGCGTCGCCGACGAAGACGACGTGGGTGGTCTCGGCGAGGCCGGCCAGCAGCACCTCGGCCAGGCGCAGGTTCAGCATCGAGGACTCGTCGACGATCACCAGGTCCGCCGGCAGCGGGTGGCCGGGACGGTGCGCCGGCTCGCGGCCGGGCATCCACTCGAGCAGGCGGTGGATCGTCAGCGCCTCGCGGCCGGTCGCCTCCTCCATCCGCCGCGCCGCCCGCCCGGTCGGCGCGCAGAGGGCGATCATCGCGTTGGCCGCCTCGGCCTCGGCGACGATCTCCTTCGTGCACTCGGTCTTGCCGACGCCGGGGCCGCCGGTGAGGACGGAGACGCGGGCGGCGAAGGCGCCGCGCACCGCCGCCCACTGCTCGTCGGTGAGCCGCTCGCCCGGGTTCTCGCCGGGGTCGTGGTCGAGGTGGGGGGGAGCGGCGACGCGCGCCCGCAGGGTCGCGGCGAGGGCGAGCTCGCTGGCGTGGGTCGGCTCGCGGTAGGCGCGCCCTTCGTCGACCAGCAGCCCGGGCGCCCGCGCCAGCACGTCGGGGTCGGCGCCGAGGCCGAGCAGCCGCGCCGTGCGCCGGGTCAGCTCCTCCAGCGGCAGGAAGCTGTTGCCCTGCTGCTCGGCCTCGGCGAGGGCGAAGAGGGCGGCGGCCTGGGCGCGGCGGCTGGACTCCGGCGGCACGTCGGCGGCGAGGGCGATCCTGTCGGCGCGGGCGAAGCCGACGCCGTCGACCTCGGTCAGCCGGTAGGGGTCCTCGTGCAAGATCGCCATCGAGCGCTCGCCGTAGCGGGCGTGGATCGGCGCCGCCAGGTGGGCGAGGCCGTGCGGGGCCAGCTGCACGTGGAGGTCGCGGACGGCGCGGCTGGCGTGCCAGGATTCGGTCGCGGCCGCCGCCTGGTCGGGGCTGAGCCCGCGCACGGCGGCGAAGGCCCGCTGCGGGTCGGCCGCGATCACCTGCAGCACCTCCTCGCCGTGCTCCTCGACCAGGCGCTCGGCGCGGGCCGGGCCGATGTGGCGCAGCGAGGTCAGGTAGGCGACCTGGCCCTCGCGGTCGGCGGGGTCGAGCGGCAGCGCCCCCTGGGCGCGGAGCTGGCGCCCGTAGCGGGAGTGGGTCTGCCACTCGCCGCTGACTTCGGCGCGGTCGCCGGCGTCGAGGTGGGCGACTGGGCCGACCAGCGCGAAACCCTCGCCCGAGCCCGCCTCCTGCACCTCCAGCACCGCGTAGCCGTCGTCCTCGGCGCGGAAGATCACGCCCAGCACCTCGACCGTCCCCGTGTAGGAGGCGGCGTCGGCGTCGAACAGGGTGGCGGTCGGGGTCACACTCAAAAGCTAGCCCCCGCCGAGGCGGGACCCGCCCCGCCCAGGCCCGCAAATAGCATCCTCCGATCAGCCCAGGCCGCGACTCACCGCTTGGCGCCGGAGCCCGCGGGCTCTGCGACGAGTGCCGGCACCAGCGGCTGGTGCCGAATACGCGCGGGTCGGTGTTCTCCCTCTGCCAGCGCTCGCGCACCGACCCGCGCTATCCGCGTTACCCGCGGCTGCCGGTGCTCTCCTGCCCCGGCTTCGAGCCGCTCAGCTCTCCGCCATCGGGTCCGGCTCGCCCAGCTTCGTGATGTCGGCCGGCTCGTAGGCCGCGCCCGGGACGCCGCCGAGGACGAGCACCCGGATGCCTTCGTCCCCCGGCCAGACCTTGCGCTTGGTCGCGGCGCTGACGCGGGCGACGTGGTCGCCGTCGAGCGGGTAGCGCTCACCGGCGATCTCGATCTCGCCGCCGCCGCGGAGGGCGATGAAGACCTCCTCCTGGTTGTCGTGGGCGTGGTCGTGTTCGGGGTAGTTCTCGTAGCCGGGCGGCATGTCGATGATCTGCATCCCGAACGACTCGACGCCGAGCTCGGCCCGGGCGCGCTTGAAGGCGCCCCGGTAGATGGCCTCCATGTCGTCGATCTTCTTCACCTCGTGGGTGCTGGTGCTCATGACTTCTCCTCTTCCTGAGTTTGGGCCCCGGACTGGGGTGCGGCGGCATCCTAAGCGTTTTTACGAACGCTCGTGCTTTTTTGTAGCCTGGCGGGGTGAGCAAGGGCGCCGAGACCCGGGCCGCGATCCTCGATCGCGCCGTCGACCTCGCCTCCGCCGAGGGGCTCGAGGGGCTGACGATCGGCCGCCTCGCCGCCGAGCTGCGGATGAGCAAGAGCGGCCTCTTCGCCCACTTCGGCTCCAAGCGCGAGCTGCAGCTGGCGACGATCGAGGCCGCCGCGGGGCGCTTCCGCCTCGCCGTGATCGAGCCGGCGGGCGCGGCACCGGCGGGCGCGCCGCGGCTGCGGGCGATGGGCGAGCTCTACCTCGACCACCTCGACCTCTACTCGGGCGGCTGCTTCTGGGCCGCGACCTCGGCCGAGTACGACGACCGGCCGGGGCCGATCCGCGACGCGATCGCCGCCGCCCTCGACGCCTGGCTCGGCGAGCTCGAGCGGCAGGCGGCGATCGCCGGCGTCGGCGACCCCAAGCGCTTCGCCTTCGAGCTCTACGCGGTGGTGATGGGCGCCAACTCGCGCTACCGCCTCAGCGGCGACCGCGAGGTCTTCGAGTACGCCCAGGGCGCGCTCGAGCGTCTCGGGGCGGAGCTCGCCGCCTGAGCCCCCGGTCCGCCTAGCCTTTCGGATCCATGTACTGGACCTTGTCGGGCTCGATCTTGACGATCACGCGCTCTTCGCCCGGCTGGCGCAGGGGGTACTCGTCGACGCCCATGTAGCGCTTGGCGAGCGCGTCGATGTGCTCGTCGGCGCCCTCGTGGGTCAGCTCGACCGTCCTGCCGCGGATCAGCACGCTCTCGTAGGGGTTATCGCTGTCGGTGATCGAGATCGCCACCCGCGGGTCGCGGCGCAGGTTCTCCGGCTTCAGCCGTCCCTCGGCGGTGTTGAAGGTGACGAGGTCGCCCTCGACGTCGATCCAGACCGGCGAGACCTGCGGCGAGCCATCCGCCATCAGCGTCGCGACGTGGGCGAAGTGCTTGCCTTCGAGCAGATGCTTGGCCTCTGCGGGTACCTGAGCCATGGGTGCCTCCTAGCAGTTGTTTGTCATACCAGGGAGAAGATAGAGAGCGATTGGTGTCGGCTCGAGCGCGACGAGAAGATTCACTGACGTCGGTGAAGGATTGCTGTGCCCACGGCAACAGCAATCCTTCACGTCGTTTGCTGGGCGGCCGCGAATCGCGTCCGTACACTCGCCCGATGGACCGCACCCTGCTCGAGCGCACGCTGGCCGACGCCGGCGAGCCCCCTTACCGCGCCGCCCAGGTCTGGGAGTGGGTCGCGCGCGGCGCCGGTACCTACGAGGAGATGACCAACCTGCCGGGGACGCTGCGCGATCGCCTCGAGGCCGCGGTGCCGCTCTCGACCCTGTCGCTGCGGGCGGAGGCCAAATCCGACGACGGCACCGTCAAGTCGCTCTTCCATACCGCCGACGGCCGCCCGATCGAGGCGGTGCTGATGCGCTACCGGGACGGCCGCCGCTCGGTCTGCGTCTCCTCGCAGTCGGGCTGCCCGCTGACCTGCAGCTTCTGCGCCACCGGGCGGATGAAGTTCGGCCGCAACCTCAGCGCCGACGAGATCCTCGACCAGGCTCTGCACTTCCGCCGCCTCGAGCCGATCGACCACGTCGTCTTCATGGGGATGGGGGAGCCGACGATGAACATCGACGCCGTCCTCGCCGCCTGCGAGCGGCTGCCCGACCTCGGCGTCAGCCACCGCCGCACCGCGATCTCGACCGTCGGCTGGGTGCCGGGGATCGACCGCATCGCCGAGTGCGAGCTGCCGCTCAGCCTGGCGCTCTCGCTGCACGCGCCCAACGACGGCCTGCGCTCGCAGCTGATGCCGGTCAACGACCGCTACCCGCTGGCCGCGGTGCTGGCCGCCTGCGACCGCTACCGGGCCAAGCGCCGACGCAAGGTCTTCGTCGAGTACGTGATGCTCGACGGCGTCAACGACCTGCCCGAGCACGCCCGCGAGCTCGCCACCCTGCTCGACCCCCGCGTCTACAAAGTCAACCTGATCCCCTACAACCCGACCGGCGCCTACGACGGCTCCTCGCCGCAGCGGATCGAGCGCTTCCGGGCGATCCTCGCCGAGCACCGTCTCACCGCCACCGTCCGCCTCACCCGCGGCCGCGACATCGACGCCGCCTGCGGCCAGCTCGCCGCCGCGTCAGCGTAGCCCGGCGGGGCGTTTTCCTCTCGGATAGCGAGAGCAAAGCGTCCCTCGCGCAGAAACTGGCTGCGCAGCCAGTTAGGATCAGGCCGATGGCCACCATCGACACCGCCGCCCCCGTCGCGAAGCCGCCGCAGATGTCCGCCAACCCGATGCGGCGGGTGGCCGGGGACCTCGTCGCCGAGTGGAGGCAGCGGGGTAAGTTCCCGCCGGGGCCGATCGACTTCAGCCTCGCCCGCACCCACCAGATCGCCCACGACCCGCTGCCGCTGCTGCTCGGTGCCTACGAAGAGTTCGGGCCGATCTTCAGCATGCGGCTGCTGCACTCGCGGGTCGTCTTCATGCTCGGGCCGGAGGCCAACCACTTCGTCACCGTCGGCCAGCCAGAGAACTTCCACTGGCGCGAGTCGAGCTTCGGCGACCTGATCCCGCTGCTCGGCGACGGCCTGCTGACGATCGACGACGACTACCACGACCGCGCCCGCGCGATCATGATGCCGGCCTTCCACCGCGAGCAGATCGCCGCCGCGACCGACGCGATGGCGATCGAGGCCAAGGCCGAGATCGACGGCCTGCGCCCGGGCCAGGTGCTCGACGTCTACGCCTGGATGCGCAACCTGGCGATGCGGATCGCGATGCGCGCCCTGCTCGGGCTCGATCCCGACGAGGCCGGCAAGGGAGCCGCTGCGGCCGAGCACTTCGAGCGCGCCCTCGGCTACTACGGGATCGACTTCCAGTGGCGGCTGCTGCGGGGGCCGGGCTCTCCCTGGCGGCGGATGACCGCCTCGCGGCGGGTACTCGACGAGATCGTCTTCGGCGAGGTGCAGCGCCGCCGCGCCAACCCCGACCCCGGCCGCCACGACATCCTCAGCCTCCTGGTCGGCGCCCGCGGCGAGGGCGGCGAGGCCTTCAGCGACCGCGAGGTCCGCGACCAGGTGATGACCCTGATGTTCGCCGGCCACGACACCTCGACCTCGACCCTGACCTTCATGCTGCACGAGCTCGCCCGCCACCCCGAGGTGCTGGCGCGGCTCTGCGCGGAGCAGGACCGGGTGCTGAGCGGGGCGACGCCGACGGTCGAGAAGCTCGAACGCGAGATGCCCTACCTGGAGATGGTCCTCGACGAGGTGCTGCGGCTCTACCCGCCGGCCTGGATCGGCCCGCGCCGGGCGGTGCGCGAGTTCGAGTTCGGCGGCTGCACGGTGCCCAGGGGCGCCTACGTCAACTACTGCTCCTGGGCCAGCCACCGCATCCCCGAGTTCTTCCCCGACCCCGAGGCCTTCGTCCCCGAGCGCTTCGCCCGCGAGCGCAAGGCGGCGCTGCCGCGCGGCGCCTACATCCCCTTCGGCGGCGGCCAGCGGGTCTGCATCGGCAAACGGTTCGGCCAGACCGAGGTCAAGCTGGTGGCGACGATGCTGCTGCAGCGGCTGCGCTTCGACGCGCTGCCGGGCCGGACGATGACGATCCGCCAGATGCCGACGCTCTCGCCCGTGGGCGGCTTGAAGATGCGGGTGGGCGCGCGCGGTTGATCGCCCCGCCGTTTAAGGCTGCGCCTTAACTACTGCGCTTAGACTCGCAGGCCGAGATGAGCGAGCTGCTGACGATCGCGACCCTGCTTCCGCGCGCCGAAGAGGCCTGGGAGCCGGTGCTGTTCGGCGGCATGATCCCGATCATCGGCGCCCTCGCGGTCCTCTACCTGATCGTCCGCGCCGTTCGCGACAACCCCGAAAACGACCAAGACAAAGACGAGTCTGTAGGAAGGGACTCGTAGTGTGGCCGCCGGCCCAAGGCCCACACGAGCTCCGCGCGAAGGTCGATCCCGGCAGGGGTGAAGCGTCTTGTACTTTTTCGCCGCTTTCCTCGTCGGCCGGCCGCTGCCGCCGTCGAAAAAGTTAAGCGAAACCCCTGCCGGGATCGACCGCGCCCGCGCTACTTGATGAAGAGCATCTCCTCGTACTTCGGCAGCGGCCAGAAGTCGTCGGCGACGATGCCCTCGAGCTTGTCGGCGGTCTCGCGGACCTCGGCCATCGCCGCCAGCTGCTTGTCGCGAGCGTAGACGGCCCAGTCCAGGCCCTCGAGATCGTCGGGGTAGGCGTTGGCCTCCTTCAGCGTCCCGAGCCGGGCGACCAGCTCGTCGACCAGCTCCCGGACCTCGCCCTCGAGCGCCGAGACGCCGGCCTCGGCGATCAGCGCCAGCTGCCGCAGCCCCGCCGGCAGGATCATCGTCTGCGCCATCGAGAACGACTCCTCGGCCTCGATGTTGGCCCGGATCGCGTACTGCTCGAGCCAGACGTCGTAGCGCGAGTGCAGCTCGCGCTCGTTCAGCACGCTGTACTTCTCGAAGGCCGCGACCGTGTCCGGGGCGATCACCTCGGGCAGCGCGTCCGGGGTCGTTTTCAGGTTCTTCAGGCCGCGCTGCTCGGCCTCCTCGTGCCAGGCCTCGGAGTAGTTGTCGCCGCCGAAGCAGACGACCTTGTTCTCCAGGTAGGAGTCTTTGACGATCTCCATCACCGCCTCCGGCATGCCGAGGCCGCCGGAGAGCTTTGCCTCGAGCTTGTCGGCCAGCTCGTCGATCGCCTCGGCGGCGATCGTGTTGAGGACGGTGTTGGGGAAGGCCAGCGACATGCTCGACCCCAGCGCCCGGAACTCGAATTTGTTGCCGGTGAAGGCGAATGGCGAGGTGCGGTTGCGGTCGCCGCCGTCGAGCGGCAGTTTCGGCAGCACCGTCGTCCCCAGGTCGAGGAAGGAGGCGGGCGTGTTGGGATCGCCCTCGCCGGTCGAGATCGCCTCGAAGACTTTTTCCAGCTCGCCGCCGAGGAAGATCGAGATGATCGCCGGCGGCGCCTCGTTGGCCCCGAGCCGGTGGTCCTGGCCGATGTTGGCGACCGAGGCCCGCAGCAGCCCCTGATGCTTGTTTACCGCCTGGATCACCGCCGTGCAGAAGAACAGGAAGTGGATGTTGTCGGCCGGCGTCTCGCCCGGGTTGAGCAGGTTGGTGCCGGTATCGGTGCCCATCGACCAGTTGTTGTGCTTGCCGGAGCCGTTGACGCCGGCGAAAGGCTTCTCGTGCAGGAGGCAGACGAGGCCGTAGCGGCGGGCGACGTTTTCCAGCGTCTGCATCAGCAGCTGCTGGTGGTCGGAGCCGACGTTGGAGTTCTCGAACATCGGCGCGATCTCGTACTGGGCCGGTGCCACCTCGTTGTGGCGGGTCTTGACCGGGATGCCGAGCTTCTTCATCTCCAGTTCCGACTCCATCATGAAGGCCAGCACCCGCTCCGGGATCGAGCCGAAGTAGTGGTCGTCGAGCTCGTGCCCCTTCGGCGGCTTGGCGCCGAACAGGGTGCGGCCGGTGGAGATCAGGTCGGGCCGCTCGAAGAAGTACTGCTCGTCGATCAGGAAGTACTCCTGCTCGGGGCCGACGGTGGTGAAGACGTGCTGGCTCTCCTCGTCGCCGAGCAGGCGCAGCGCCTTGATCGCCGAGCGCGAGAGCGCGTCCATCGAGCGCAGCAGCGGGATCTTGGCGTCGAGCGCCTCGCCGGTCCAGGAGGCGAAGGCGGTCGGGATCCCGAGCAGGGTCCCGTTCGGGTTCTCGAGGATGAAGGCGGGGCTGGTCGGGTCCCAGGCGGTGTAGCCGCGGGCCTCGAAGGTCGCGCGCAGGCCGCCGGTCGGGAAGGAGGAGGCGTCGGGCTCGCCCTGGATCAGCTCCTTGCCGGAGAAGTCGGCCAGCATCTTGCCGTCGCCCGAGGGCTCGAAGAAGGAGTCGTGCTTCTCCGCCGTCGAGCCGGTCAGCGGCTGGAACATGTGGGTGTAGTGGGTGGCGCCGTTCTCCAGCGCCCAGGCCATCATCGCCTCGGCGACGGCGTCGGCGAGGCTGGCGTCGAGCGTTTCGCCGCCGGCGATCGCCGCCTGCAGCTGCTCGAAGACGTCGGCTGGCAGCCGGTCTTTCTGCTCGCCGATGTCGAAGACGTTGGCGCCGAAGGCTTCGTTCTCGGGAAGGGTCAGATCGAGGGCGCCGAGGGACTCCCCATTGGCGCTCCACTGCGCTGCGGTCACGTTTTGCTGGCGGATACGAGTCATCGCTTTGGCTTGTCCCTCACTTGCGGCGCGCCCCCTGGGGCCCGCGATCGTTTAGCTGTCTCACTCCCACGTCAAGAGCCAAAAGAGCCTAATGGCAGCGGCTAAACCGTGGCTTTGTACCGGCGTACAGCGTTGCCGGCCCGCTGTTGTCCCTCCTGTCGAGGTCCAGCGCTCTCCGGCGCTCGAACAGATAGCCTGCCCCGGCGGCCGAGGGCCGCGTCCCAAGCCAAAAACTCCGGAGGACCCACTCGCAATGTTCGTTTCTAAGGCCGCCGTCGTCGGCGGAGGCACGATGGGCGGCGAGATCGCCCAGGCGATCGCCGCCGCCGACATCCCCGTCGTCGTCAAGGACATCGACCAGAAGTTCGTCGACGCGGCGCTCGAGAAGGCGCGCGCGGTCACCGAGGGCCAGCTCGCCCGCCTGGTCAAGAAGGAGAAGCTGACCCAGGAGCAGGCCGACGCCCGCCTCGCCGAGGTCATGGGCTCCATAACCGGCACCACCAGCTACGAGGGGTTCGGCGACGTCGACTTCGTGGTCGAGGCGGTGCCGGAGAAGATGCCGATCAAGCAGGCGGTCTTCCGCGAGATCGACGCCGCCACCCCGGGCCACGCGATCCTCGCCTCCAACACCTCCTCGCTCTCGATCACCGAGATCGGCGAGGCGACGCTGCGCGCCGACAAGGTCGTCGGCTTCCACTTCTTCTACCCGGCCTCGGTGATGCCGCTGGTCGAGGTGATCGTCGGCGAGGACACCTCGCAGGAGACCGCCACCGCCGCCTACAACTTCGCCCAGGCGATCAAGAAGCAGCCGATCGTCTGCGGCGAGGTCCCCGGCTTCGTCGTCAACCGGATCCTGATGGCGACGATCGGCGAGATCTGGCGCGCCCAGGAGGAGCACGGCCTCTCGCTGCAGCGGATCGACGAGGCGATCGCGGCCGCCAAGGTGGCGCCGATGGGGCCGTTCTTCCTCACCGACCTGCTCGGCCTCGACACCGTCTACCACGTCGCCGCCCACCTCAACGAGTCCTACGGCGAGAGCTTCTACGTCCACCAGGGCCTCAAGGGCCTGGTCGAGGAAGGCAAGCTCGGCGCCAAGAGCGGCGGCGAGGGCTTCTTCAAGGATGGCGAGCAGACGATCCCCGGCGACGCCGCCCCGGACGCCGAGGAGCTGGTGGCGATGTTCACCTGCCGCGCCCTGATCGAGTCCTGCCTGCTGGTCGAGGAGGGGATCTGCTCGGTCCGCGACATCGACCTCGGGATGATGGCCGGCGCCGGCCTCGACCCGCGCCGGGGCCTGCTGCCGCCGTTCTGGAAAGCCGACGTCGAAGGACTCGACAAGGTGCTGGAGCAGATCGAGGGGCTGCAGGAGCGCCACGGCGAGCGCTTCGCGCCGCCGGTCACCCTCAAGCGGCTGGTCGCCCAGGGCCGCCTCGGCCTCGGCTCCGGCCAGGGCTTCTACCCCTACCCGCAGCCCGACGACGGTGAGCAGCCCGAGACGGTGAAGCTGGAGACCCGTGGCGAGGTCGCGATCGCCTGGCTCGCCAACCTGCCGATGAACGCCGTCTCGCCGGACGTGATCCGCGACCTCGGCACGGTCTGGGAGCGGGTCAGGGCCGCCGACGGGGTGGGGGCGATGGTGATCGCCTCCTCGGTCCCGGTCGTCTTCTCGGCCGGCGCCGACATCAAGGCCTTCACGACGATGGACGAGGCGAGCGGGACGGAGCTGGTCAATACCGCCCATGCGCTGCTGCGCGAGCTTGGCACCGCGCCGGTGGCGACGATCGCCGCCGTCAACTCGATCGCCTTCGGCGGCGGCTGCGAGCTGGCGATGGCCTGCGACGTGCGGATCGCCGCCGAGGCCGCCGTCTTCGGCCAGCCCGAGATCAAGCTCGGGATCATCCCCGGCTTCGGCGGCACCCAGCGGCTGCCGCGCCTGGTCGGCGCCAACAAAGCGCTGGAGATGAACCTGATCGGCGACGCCGTCCTCTCCGAGGAGGCGCTCGAACTCGGCCTCGTCAACCGCGTCGTCCCCGACCACGAGCTGTTCGAGACGGCCCTGATGTGGGGCCGCAAGCTGGCCGCCCAGGCGCCGCTGGCGAAGGAGCAGATCAAGCTCGTCTCCGACAAGGGCGAACTGGACGCGGGCATCGAGGCCGAGAAGCGGGGCTTCGCCACCGCCTTCCAGAGCGAGGACGCGAAGGAGGGCATCGGCGCCTTCCTCGCCAAGCGCACCCCGAAGTGGAGCGGCAGCTAACGACCGCGGTCGAGCGACTCGCGGACCTCGTCCGCGAGTCGCGCTGCAGCGTCGCCCTGACCGGGGCCGGGGTCTCGGTGCCGTCCGGGATCCCCGACTTCCGCACCCCCGAGACCGGCCTCTGGGCGAACGTCGACCCGATCGAGGTCGCCCACATCGACGTCTTCGAGCGCGACCCGGCCCGCTTCTGGTCCTACTACCGGCCGCGCTTCCACGAGCTCGGCGACAAGCGGCCCAACGGCGCCCACGCGGCGCTGGCCGAGCTCGAGCGGCGCGGCCTGATCGCGGGCGTCGTCACCCAGAACATCGACCGCTTGCACCGCGCCGGCGGCTCCGAGAACGTGGTCGAGGTGCACGGCTCGATCGAGACCTCCTCCTGCACCCGCTGCGCCACGGTCTACGGGATCGAGGAGGTCGACGCCCTCTTCGACACCGACGGGGTCGCCGTCTGCGCCAGCTGCGGCGGCGCCGTCAAACCCGACGTCGTCCTCTTCGGCGAGCTGCTGCCGGAGGCGGCGATCGAACGCGCCCGCGAGCTCGCCGAACGGGCCGAGCTGATGCTCTGCGTCGGCTCCTCGCTGGCGGTCCACCCGGTCGCCGGGCTGCCGCAGCTGACCCTGGAGCGGGGCGGGCGGCTGGCGATCGTGACCAAGGGCCCGACGCCGTACGACGATGAGGCGACGGTCAAGCTCGACGGCGAGGTCGACGCCGAGCTGGAAGCGCTGCTGGCGGCGCTGGACCGGGGCCCTGAGCCTCCACGTCTCGGCGCTCCGGCTCAGTAGTCGATCCGCTGGTCCTTGCAGGCCTGGATGATCGTTTCGGCGCGGGGATCGCTGAATTCGGCGGCGCGGCGGCAGATCGCCACCGCTTTCTGGCCGCAGCCGGCGACGGGTTCGTTGCCGACCCGCCCGGCCACGCCGACTTCGATGCAGTTGCGGCCCGACACCAGCGGGTGCTGGTTCGAGGAGGGGACGAAGATCAGCGCCAGGACAGCCACGAGCGTCACCGTCAGCGCCACGACCATGATCCAGCGCTCGCGCGGGCGCAGCCGTCGCAGGGGCGTGTTCACACGCTGGTAGTGGCCTTCCAGGGGCATCCCGTGGGCAGCCTATCTGCCTGGGGCGGGCGCGTTTCCGACAATCGGGCGAACCGCTGGGCCCGATCTTTAGACACTTGTACGTAGAGCCGTTGGCCGCGCGACGGGAGGCTTTGCCGCAAGTCCAGATGGGCGCAGTGCGCCGGTGAGGAGCCGTCTCGTTGATGGTGTCCGGCAGGCCCGCAACCAGAAAGGAAACACCGGATCAATGGAATGGTTGGATACCGGCAATAACGCTTGGCAGCTCACCGCTGCGACGCTGGTCGGCCTGATGAGCGTCCCCGGGCTGATGGTCCTCTACGGCGGCGTCATGCAGAAACGCTGGTCGGTGAACTCGATGATGATGGCGTTTGTCGCCTTCGCGATCGTGGTGATCCTCTGGTGTCTGTTCGCCTTCAAAATGGCCTTCGGGAACCCGATTCACATCTTGGGGGCCCATAGCGGCTTCTTCGGGAACCTGTGGGGCCAGCCAGGCTCGATCCTGAGCAGTCACGACCTGCTGTCCCAGGCGAAGATCCCCGAGTTCAGCGAATTAGAATTCGCCTTCCCGACGTCGACGCTCGCCTACTTCCAGATCGTCTTCGCCGCGATCACGCCGCTGCTGATGCTCGGCTCGGTGCTGGGGCGGATCAACTTCAAGGCCTGGATCCCGTTCGTCGCCCTCTGGACCGTCCTCGTCTACACGATCAACGCCTTCCTGATCTGGGGCGGCGGCTTCTTCGCCCAGAAGGGCGCCGTCGACTTCTCCGGCGGCTACGTGATCCACCTCGCCGCCGGCGTCGCCGGGTTCGTCGCCGCCTGGGTTATCGGCCCCCGTCTGCAGCGTGACCGCGAGGTCGATGCACCCAACAACCTGGCGATGGTCGCGGTCGGTGCCGGGCTCCTCTGGCTGGGGTGGAACGGCTTCAACGGCGGTGACTGGTACGAAGCCAGCGGCATCGCCTCGGCCGCCGTCCTCAACACCAACCTCTGCACCGCGGTCGCCCTTCTGGTCTGGGTTGCCTGGGACTACGCGACCGGCCGCAAGCCGAGCCTGATCGGCAGCGTCAACGGCATGATCGTCGGCCTCGTCGGCATCACCCCGGCGGCAGGGTTCGTCAACGGCTGGGGAGCGATCGTGATCGGCGTTGTCGCCAGCACGCTCGTCTACTTCGCGCTCAACTACCTGAGCCGCGTGCGGCCGTTCCGCAACGTAGACGACACCCTCGGCGTCGTCTACACCCACGGGTTCGCCGGTCTCACCGGCGGTCTCCTGGTCGGCATCTTCGCCAACAACAAGATGGCGGAAACGGTTCTCGCCGGCACCATCTCGGGCGGGGGGTTGACCCTGCTCAAGTGGCAGGCCTTGGCCGCGCTGTGGGTGATCGTGTTCACGGCAATCGCGACGTTCGTCCTGCTCAAGCTGGTCGGGCTGGTGATCCCGCTGCGGATGACCGACGCCGAAATGGAGGAAGGGGACATCGCCGTCCACGGGCACGAGGTGTATCCCTCCGACGTGCCGTCGCTGGGCTACCCCGACGGCTACCCGCCGCCGGCAGCCGCGGCTCCCGCTCCGGGAGGCGCCGCCTAGGCGCTCCTGCGCAGGCCCCCCAGATGTAGCGCGGAACCGCCCCCGCCCCCCTTCCCGGGGGCGGTTCCGTTTCGGGGGTGCGCGGGGCGCGACCGGGGCACCATCGCACCGGGCTACCGAGCGCGGAGGACGTCGATCATCGTCGCCACGGCTGGCGTCGCGGCGGCGGCCCGTGGGGTCGCGGCGAAGACCTTGCGAACCGGGCTGGACGGGTGCAGGGCGCGGACCCTGATGTCGTCGCGGACGCTGGAGAGCGCCAGCTCGGGGATCAGGGCGACGCCGACGCCGGCGGCGACGAGGCCTTGGATGGTCTGGTAGTCGTCGCTCTCGAAGGAGACCGTCGGCTCGAACCCCGCCGCATGGCAGGACCGGATCACGTGCTTCGCGCAGGGGCTCGAGGCGGACGTCTGCACCCAGGACTCGTCGCGCAGGTCGCCGAGCTCGATCCGCTCGCGCCCGGCCAGCCGGTGCTCCCGCGGCAAGGCGAGGTGGAGCGGGTCGTCGAACAGCTCGAACCGCCTCATGCCGGCGCTGAGGCGCTCGCCGACGCCCTCGAATTCGAACAGCAGGACGAGGTCGAATTCGCCCGCCCGCAGGCGCGGCGTGATCTCCTCCGGCTCGCCCTCGGCGAGCGTCACCTCGACGCCGGGGTGGGAGGCGCGAAAGGCGGCAATCGCCTCTGGCATCAGGGTTGAGCCGGCGGTCGGGAAGGAGGCGGTGCGCAGGTGGCCGCCGCGACCACGGGCGATCGCGGCGACCTCGTCCTCGGCGGCGTCCATCCGCGCCAGGATGCCGCCGACGTGGGCGGCGAGGGCGCCGCCGGCGGAGGTCGGCCGGATGCCGCCGCGGCGGCGCTCGATCAGGGCCGTGCCCAGTTCGCCCTCGAGCGTCGCGATCGCCTGCGAGACGGCGGACTGCGAGTAGGAGAGGGCGTCGGCGGCAGCTGAGAAGGAGCCGTGTTCGACGACCTCGCGAAAGACGTTCAGCCTGTTCGTATTCAGCATAAGCAATACTTATTCTAACAATTAGTAACAGCAGTTGCACTGATAGTTGATCCGTGCCAACCTCGCTCTCGAGAACTTCGAAAATCCATTCATCCAGGAGGAAGTCATGGCTCTCAAGATCATCGTTTCCTACGACGACACCGACTACGACAAAGACGCGCTGGCGCTCGGACGCCTGCTCGCTCTCGGCGGCGCCGAGCTCTCGCTCGCCTACGTCGTCCACTCCTTCGGGGGCGCGCTCGAGGAGCGGCAGGCCGAGGAGATGCTGGCCCGCGCCGCGGCCTCGGTGGGCGCTCCCGACATGCCCCGCCACGTCGTCGTCAACCCCGGCACGAGCGTCGGCCTGACCGAGCTGGCCCAGCGCGAGGGCGCCAACGTGATCGTCTTCGGCTCCGAGTACCGGACCGCGCCGGGCACCGTCAAGCCGGGCATCTCGGCCCACAAACTGCTGCTCGGAGGGCCGGCCGCGATCGCCGTCGCCCAGGCGGGTCTGCACACCGCTCCCTCGGTCAGCGTCAACACGGTTGGCATCATCGACGAGGGCGACAGCGCCGCCCGCGAGACCGCGAACAGCCTCACCGCGGCGCTCGGCGCCAGCGTCGGGGAGTACGGCTCCGGCCCGGTCGACCTTCTGGTCGTCGGCTCGCGGCCGGAGGCGCCACAGGGCAAAGTCGTCCTCAGCGCCAAAAGCGACTACGCGGTCGAGGCGGCGACCTACCCGGTCCTGGTGGTTCCGCGCGGTGTCAGCCTCGGCTTCGCGGCGCCGCAGGCGCCCGCCGCCGCGGTCGAGGCCTAAGGCTCCGGTCGTCTGACGACGAGGATGACGGCCGCGATCGTCGGGTCGCGGTCGTCCATCCTCTTCCTCGCTTCGCCCCAGTGCACAGCCCGCAGGTCGTGGCCGGCCATCAGGTCGGCCGTCACGGCCTCCGGCGTCGGCGTCTCGATCACGAACGCGTCGGGCATGCTGGGCGGCGGCGCCTTGTCGAGCAGCTCTCGCGTGACGGCTTGCGAGGCCCGCTCGGCATTCGCCCAGCCCTGACCGAAGGAGAGGTCGCGCGCCTCCATCTCCGGGCCCTCGAGGATCACCAGGCTGCTCTTGCGGGGCAGCCACTCGCGCTCGCCCATCTCGATCGTCCTGTCCTCCAGCCAGGGATGGACGATCTTGGCGATCACGTCCTCGCGATTGAGGTTGAAGACCCGGGCGCGGTTGAAGCCGGCGCTGATTTCGACGTGGAACACGGGCCGCGACGCTAGCGCTTTCCGCACCCCCGAGGCAAATTGGGATGATCAGGCGCATGCGTCCGAACCTGCCGGAAGCGGTGGTCTTCGACAACGACGGCCTGCTGCTGGACACGGAGTCGGTCTGGACCCGGGCCGAGCGCGATCTCTTCGAGCGCCGCGGCGCCGAGTTCACCGCCGCCGACAAGCGCCAGCTGGTCGGCACCTCGGCGGCGATCGCCGGCGGCGTCCTCGAAGCGCGCCTGGGCGAGCCGGGGCGGGCGGCGGCCCTGATCGAGGAGCTGAACGAGCTCGTCGTCGCCGAGCTCGAGCACGGGGTCGAGGCGATGATCGGAGCCCGCGAGCTGCTGGCGCGATTGCGCCAGCGCGGCACGCCGCTCGGCCTCGTCTCCAACTCGCCACTGGTCTTCGTCCGCCGCTCGCTGCAGCTGGCCGGCTTCGAGGGCAGCTTCGACGTCGTCCTCAGCGCTCACGAGGTGGCGGCGCCGAAGCCGGCGCCAGACCCCTACCTCGAGGCCTGCCGCCGGCTCGGAGTCCCGCCCGGCCCCGCCGTGGTCGCGCTGGAGGACTCGCCGACCGGGGTGGCGGCGGCGCGGGCGGCCGGGCTGACGGTGATCGGGGTGCCCTCGGTCGAGGGGGTGGCGCTGGAGCAGGCGCACCACCTGGCCGAGTCGCTGCTCGACGAGATGATCTCCGAGCGCCTCGCCCTCTGAGCTGGCCTACCCGCGCAGCACCCGGCGCCGCCGCAGCACTCGCTCGCAGATCTCCAGCAGTTCGCGCACCCGCAGCATCGCCGCCGGGCTCAGCTCGCCCGCCAGCGCCGCGTTGGCCGCTTCGCCGGCCTCGCCGCGGCGCTCCTGCAGCGCCGCCATGTCCTCCTCGTGCCCGGGGTCGCTCAGCGCCCCCCGCAGCTCCGCCAGCAGCGCCTCGAGCCCGACCCGCAGCTGCAGCGCCGCCTCGCGCTCGCGGCCGGCGTCGAGGTCGGCGCGAGCGCGCAGCAGCAGCGTCTCGCAGGCGCCGGCCCGCTCGCGGCCGCCCAGGACCGCGGCGACCCGTTCCTGCGGGCGCAGGTCTTCCTGACGCCGCTGGCGTCGCGAGGCGCCAGCGGCCCTGGCATCGACCGTCCGCGCCGCGGTGAAGAGGCCGTCGGCGATCTCCTCGCCCTCGCCGTAGCCGAGCCGCGCCGCCACCGCCCGCTCCGGCCTCAGCGCGCCGGCGTAGGGGTCGGCCGCCGCGACCGCCTGCGCGTGCAGGGCGCGGTTGAGCAGCTCGATCCCGTCGGCGAGGAGCTCGTCCGCGGTCTCCTCGGCCTCGGTTGCCTGGTCGAGCCAGCGCTGGGCGTCCTCCTCGCCGGCGAAGGGGGCGAAGGCCCGCACCGCGGTGACCCGGGTCAGCGGCAGGGGAGAGGGGTCGGCGCCCGCTTCGGCGTCGCGCGGCCGGCGCCGCTGCCGGCGTGGCGGCGCCGGCGCGCCGACGGTGCCGACGACGAGAACGCTCTCGCGCGGCCCGGTGCCGTCGTCGTGGCGGGCCAGGTAGCGGCCGTCGGCCAGGGCCAGGGTCCCGGCGAAGTCGAACTGCGCGAATCCGAATAGCGTGGCCAGAGGCCGGGATTCTGACCGCTAGTCGCCGCTGCCGCTGCCCGTGCCGCCGCCGAGCACGCTGCCAGCTTCCGCCGGTCGCTTGTCCGGCAGCGAGTACTTGGAGGGGGCGATCGGGACTTCCGGGTTTTCGATCTGGCCGAGGCGTTTGATCAGCCGCTGCCACTGGTCCGGTTTCAGCAGCGCCGAGAAGCCGGGTTCGGCGGCGCCGGCTTCGCTCGCGATCGGGTAGTAGCCGATGTGGACGTGGTCGTAGTGGTCGGCTTCGGCGAAGCTGGTTTCTCCCGGCAGGTTCTCGAGCGAGATCACCTGGTGCGGGTGCATCGTCCCCTGCAGCGCCAGGACGTCGCGGATCAGCTGGTCGACCAGCGTCCCCGGCCCCTGGTGGCCGGTGACCGGGACGCCGTCGATTTCGGCGATGTCGACCGCGTCGCCGGTGCTGTGCTCGGAGACGCTGCCGTTGGTGGTGAGGATGCTGTGGCCGCACTTCAGCGCGCTGATCCTCATCGTGAAGCCTTTCGCGCGCAGGTACTCGAGCACCGCCAGCACCCGGCGGTCGATCTGCCCGGTTTCGATGTCCTCGCGGCCGCAGGTGTAGATGTCGAGGCCCTTGTCGTCCAGCACCCGCCGCTCCAGCGCTTCCTTGGAGAGCAGCAGGACGCCGGCGCCGCTGAGCTTGGCGCTGAACGGGTTCTTGCCCTTGGCCCGGTAGATCGCCGTCGCTTCGAGCAGCTTCCAGCCGTCGAGGATCGGCTTCGGGTCGATCCGCGGGGCGCCGCGGCCGGCCGGCCGGATCGAGAAGTTGATGTGCGGGTCGACCCCGCCCGCGGGGCCGGCGACGCGGGCGAGCACGGTGCCGGCGATCACTTTCGAGCCGACCGCGAGCGAGCCGTCGGCGGGCGCCGCGGTGACGCTTTCGGTCTCCTGGCCGCCGCCTTCGCCCTCCGGGGCGCCGGCGCCGGCGCGGCCGGGCAGGGCCCGCAGCCGCGGCCGCAGATCCTGGCTTTCGACCGGGATCTGTTCTTCGCTGCCCTGCGGCGTCACCACCGTGCGCTGGTCGCGGACCAGCTGGCCGAGCTCGGCGTAGGTGTAGCGGTTGCCGTAGGTGTCTTCGAGCACGACGTACTTGCCGAGCCGCGGCGAGCTGCCGAACCTGCGGATGACGCCGTCGTTGACGGCGACCACCGGCGCGCCCCGGTGGCTGAAGATGTTGATCCCGCGCCGGGTCGGCGAGGAGGAGATGACTTCGGCGGCGTTGCCGCTGGTGCGGCTGTCGGTGCTGGCGCGCTTCAGCGCGGCGCGGGCGGAGATGTCGTCGGCGTAGCGGGCGTTGGCGGCGATCGGGAAGTGCGCCCCCTCGGTCAGCCCGGTCAGCGAGCCGATCAGGGTTTCCGGCAGGCGACCGTAGGCGCGCGCGTAGAGCAGCACCTCCTGGGCGTACCAGTCGGCGTGGTTGTAGGCGAGGATCGCGTTGTAGAGGTCCTTCTGGCCGCCGGCGACCTTGAGGTAGTGGGCGGCGGCGCAGATCGCGTCGACCGGGTTGTAGGGGTCTTTGCGGCCGTCGCCGTTGGCGTCGAGCCCGTAGGTTTCCCAGCTCGAGGGGAGGAACTGCATCCAGCCGACGGCGCCGGCGCTGGAGACGTTGAGGTTGGTGCCGAAGTTGGTCTCGATTTTGTTGATCGCCGCCAGCACCTCCCAGGGGATCCCGTATTCGGTGCCGCAGGCCTGGTAGATCGGCAGCAGGAAGGGGGGGATCTCGAAGGAGTCGATGACGAAGTTGGGGACGCCGATCGGCGCCGGCCCGAAGGGGGCGAAGGTCGTCGTCGGGTTGGCCGCGGTCGGGGCGCCGCCGGCGGCGAAGGGGGAGCCGCCGTCGCCGTTTTCGTCCAACGGCTGGACCCCGCCGCCGGTGGCGCTGGGAGCGCGGACGCCGCCGCCGTTGCCGTTGCCACCGCTGGCGTCGCCGATGCTTGCGTTGTGGCCAACGCCGCCGCGCATTTCGGTGCCGCCTTCGATGCCGATCGGGCTGCCCTGCTGGAAGGCCTTGCCCGGCTTGCCCAGTTCAGACCCTGAAGTTGAAGTTGAGGTTGAGCCTTCTTCGGTGGGCGCGACGGTGCTGGGCCCCGCCGGGGAAGTGGAGGAGCCGCCGCCGGTCGTTTCGGGCCCCTCGCTGTTGTCGCTGGGCGAGTTGCAGTCGGGATCGGCCATGTCGATCAGGCCGTCGCCGTCGTTGTCGATGCCGTCCGAGCATTGCGGCGCTTTCAGCGCCGGGATCGCCGTCGTCGCGATGCCGGCGGCTTCGACCGGAGAGCTTTCGCCCAGCGGGTCGGCGCCGGCGACCGTCACGCCCAGGGCTGAGAGCGCCAGGAAGCTGGCGAGCACGACGATCAGTGCGATCTTGGTTCTCATCCCAGTGCGCCTCGATACCCGCTGGCAGGGACGGCGACAACGGAAACCGGGTCCGCACCATCCCCGCGCAACAGGCGAGCCCACGGTACTTGTTCACCTGGGAGGGCGCAACGGCCTCGGTGGCCCCCCAACAAGGCCTTAATCAACGTCTGCATCATGCCTGCAGTCGGGCAGCGTTTCAGGCGAGCCGGATGTGCTCGTTAAGCTGATGTCAATGAGCGGAAGAAGGCGGGGGAAATGAGCATCGAGCAAGACGAGTACGAGCAGGACGGGCTACGGGCCCGCAGCGAGCAGGCGATCGGCGAGATCGCCCAGGCGCTGATCGACAACCCGACGCTGCACAACGCGATCTCGGCCGCCTTTGGGGCGCGCGAGAAGGCGATCGAGGCTCAGCAGGCCGCGAGGAACGCCCTCAACCTCTCCTCGGCGACCGATCTCGAGCGGCTGGAGCGGCGCCTGCGCTCGTTCTCGCAGCGGCTCGAGGACGTCGAGGAGCAGCTCGACGAGATCAGTCGCGAGCTCGGCTCGCTGCGCCGCCAGGTGGCGAAGAAACCCGCCAAAGCCGCCAAGAACGGCAAAGACTAACCCTTGACCTTAGCTTGAGAGTGCAGCGGCCGCGGCGATCCCCGCCGCCTTCGCGGCGGCGGCGAGAACCTCTTCGTCCGCCTCTTCCCCGGCGGCGCTCTCACTGACCGCCAGCACCGCCGCCATCGCCACGCCGAGCTCCTCGGCCCGGACGAGCAGCGTCGCCGTCTGCATGTCGGCGGCGTCGACCCGCTCGGCATAGGGTGCGGGCGCCTCGTCCTGCCGCCGGTGCAGGGTGTCGAGGCTGGCGACGATCGCCGGCCGCGCCGTGCGGCCGAGCCGCTCCCGCAGCCGCGCGGTCAGCTTCGCTTCGGGCAGCGCCGCCAGCCCGTCCCCGCCGCCGGCCCAGGCGTGCGCCTCGAGCACCAGCAGCAGCTCGCCGGGCGCCGGCTCCGGCGCGATTGCCGCGCAGGTGCCGACCCGGACCGCCCGCCGCAGGCCCAGCTCGGCGAGGTCGGCGAGGACGAGGGCGGCGCTGGGCCCGCCCATCCCGGTCGCCTGCACGGTCAGCTCGGCGCCGGCCGGGGTGCGGCCCGAGTAGCCCCAGAGCCCGCGGGCGTGGTTGCTCATCTTCGGCTCCTCGAGCAGTGCCTGGGCCAGCATCAGCGCCCGCCCGGGGTCGCCGACGAGGACCGCGTCGGCGGCGGTCGGGGCAGTGGGCCGCAGACGGGAAGGCATCGCCGCGGCAGCGTAGCCTCCGCAGCGTGTCCGACGAGCGCATATCGCTGAGCGAGGCGGCGCGCCGCTCGGGCGTCCCCACCAGCACCCTCAAACGCTGGGCGCAGGAACGCATCCTGCCGGTCCGGCGGGGGCGCTGGACCGCGACCGCCGCTGCCCAGGCGCGGGTGGTGGCGCGGATGCGCGAGCGCGGCTACTCGCTCGAGGATCTCAAGAGCGCCGGCCGCGAGGGCCGGCTCGCCTTCGGCTTCACCGAAGAGCTGTTCCCCGCCGAGGAGGAGACCGTCTCGGTCGCCGACCTGGCACGGGAGACCGGCCTCGAGCCGGAGCTGATCGAGCGGATCCTGGTCATCCTCGGCACCCCGAAAGGGATGCAGCGCAACCTCAGCCGCGACGACGCGGCGGCGATGCGCCACTGCGCCCGCGTCCTCGCCGCCGGCTTCCCGCTGGTCGCCTTCCTGCAGCTGGTCCGCGTCTACGTGCAGTCGCTGCGGCGGATCGCCGACGCCGAGGTCCGCCTCTTCCATCTCTACGTGCACGAGCCGCTGATCCGCGACGCGGTGCCGGAGCTGGAGATGGCGGAGGAGATGGGGGACCTCGCCGCCGACATCCTGCCGCTGGCGGCGCCGCTGACCGAGTACCTCCACACCCGCTACCTGCGCTACTTCGTCGAGCAGGACGTGGTCGGCCACATGGAGGCCGGGCTCGGGGCCGACACGGCGGAAATCGAACTCGGCCAGGTGACGGTGACGCTCTGCTTCATCGACCTCACCGGCTTCACCCGCTACACCGAGGAGGAGGGCGACCTCGAGGCGCTCGACGTGATCGAGAACTTCGTCGAGACGGTCGAATCGACGCTGCCCCGCGAGGCGACGATCGTGAAGACGATCGGCGACGAGGTGATGGTCGTCTCGCCCGACCCGGCCTCGCTGACCGAGTGGGCGGTCGGCCTCCTCGGCCGCTTCCCGCGGCGCCCGCAGCCGCGGGTCGGGATCCACTTCGGCGAGGCCGTCTACCGCGACGGCGACTACTTCGGCGGCCAGGTCAACCTCGCCCACCGGGTCGTCAGCCGCGCCCTCGCCGGCGAGGTGCTGGTGACCGACCGGGTCGCCGACGCGGTCGCCGCCCGCGAGGGGCTCGAGCGCGAGCCGATCGGCCAGGTCAGCCTCAAGGGTTTCCCGAACCCGACCGACCTCTTCATCGTCCGCGCCGCCGGCTGATCCGCCCCGGGCTCGCCCGGAGCGCGAAACTGGAGGGCATGGACGCCGACCAAATGCTCGCGCGGGTCCGCGCCGAGGGCCTGCTGCCGCCCGGGGGCGCGGTCGTGGCGATGCTCTCCGGCGGCCGCGACTCGGTCTGCATGCTCGACCTCGCGGTCCGCGCCGCCGGCGCCGAGCGGGTGACGGCGCTGCACGTCAACTACGGCCTCCGCGACGACGCCGACGCCGACGAGCGCCACTGCGCCGAGCTCTGCCGCCGGCTCGGCGCCGAGCTGGCGGTCGAGCGGCCGCGGCGGCCCGAGGGCCCCGGCAACCTGCAGGCCTGGGCGCGCGACAACCGCTACGCGGCGGCGGCGCGGCTGGCGGACCCGGCGGCGGCGACGATCGTCACCGGCCACACCGCCGACGATCAGGTCGAGACGATCCTCTACCGCCTCGCCTCCTCGCCCAGCCGCCGCGCCCTGCTGGGGATGCGCCCCCGCAGCGGTCGCCTGGCGCGGCCGCTGCTCGGCTTCACCCGGGCCGAGACCACCGCCTACTGCGAGCAGCGCGGCCTCGCCTGGCGCGAGGACGCCAGCAACGCCGAGCCGACCTACGCCCGCAACCGGGTCCGCCACGGGCTGCTGCCGGAGCTGGCGGCGATCCACCCGGCCGCCGCCGCCAACGTCCTGCGCACGGCGGCGCTGCTGCGCGACGAGGCCGAGGTCCTCGACGCGCTGGTCGCCGCCGAGCTCGACGGCTCCGGCGCCAGCGCCCGCGGCACGATCTCGCTCGAGCGCCTGGGCCAGCTGCAGCCGGCGCTGCGCCGGCTCGTCGTCCAGCGCCTGGCCGACGCCGCCGCCGGCCGCCCGGTCCCCGGCGCCGCCCGCTACGCCGAGCAGGTCGCCGGCCTGCGGCGGACCGGCACCGCGATGCTCGACCTCGGCGGCGGCGTCCGCGCCGTGGTCGAGGCCGGCGTCCTGCGCGCGACCCGCGAGTAGGCCCTATATCTAGACTGGCGCCCGTGAGCGACTCCGCGATCGGCGAGACCCTCGTCGCCAAAGAGGATCTGCAGCGCCGGGTCGCCGAGCTCGGCGCCGAGGTCAGCCGCGACTACGCCGGCCGCGACCTCTTCATGGTCGGGGTGCTGAAGGGCGCGGTGCTCTTCCTCGCCGACCTGATGCGCAGCATCGACGTCCCCTGCGAGATCGACTTCATGGCGGTCTCCAGCTACGGCTCGCAGACCGACTCCTCCGGCGTCGTCCGCATCCTCAAGGACCTCGACGCCCCGATCGAGGGCCGCCACGTGCTGATCGTCGAGGACATCATCGACTCCGGGCTGACCCTGCACTACCTGATGCGCAACCTGAGGGCGCGCAACCCGGCCTCGCTCGAGGTCTGCTCGCTGCTGACCAAGCCCGAGCGCCTGCGGGTCGACCTCTCGCCCCGCTACGTCGGCTTCGAGATCGCGAACCGGTTCGCGATCGGCTACGGCCTCGACCACGCCCAGCACTACCGCAACCTCGATTACGTCGCCGCATTGGCCGAGTAGCGGGCAAAACACCCCTGGTACGCTGATTTCCAGCCCTTGAGACGTTTCTTCAAAAGCGCCGCGTTCCCGATCCTGCTGGTGGTGATCCTCGCCTTCGTCGCCCAGAAGTGGATCAGCAGCTCCAACGGCACCGAAGCGCCGGCATACAACCAGTTGGTCAACCCGCAGTCGGGCCTGATCGCGACCGGCCACATCAAAGAAGTCTCGATCAACACCAAGGACAACACGCTCGACGTCGAACGGGCGAACGGCGAAAGCTTCTCCACCGGCTACCCGCCCAACACCGAGCAGAGCCTGATCAACCTGCTCGACAAGAGCGAAACGACGAAGACCGTCGTCCACGGCACCGGCAGCTCCGGGCTGCTCTCGATCCTCACCTACATCCTGCCGTTCGTCCTCTTCTTCGGCTTCTGGATCTTCCTCATGAACCAGATGCAGGGTGGCGGCTCGCGGGTGATGAACTTCGGCAAATCGAAAGCGAAGCGGATGTCGGTCGACGCGCCGAAAATCACCTTCCGCGACGTCGCCGGGGTCGACGAGGCGGTGCAGGAGCTGGAGGAGATCAAGGAATTCCTCGAGAACCCGAAGAAATTCCAGGCGCTCGGCGCCCGCATCCCCAAGGGCGTCCTCTTATATGGACCGCCAGGGACCGGCAAGACCCTGCTGGCCCGCGCCGTCGCCGGCGAGGCCGGGGTCCCGTTCTTCTCGATCTCCGGCTCGGACTTCGTCGAGATGTTCGTCGGCGTCGGCGCCAGCCGCGTCCGCGACCTCTTCGAGCAGGCCAAGCAGAACTCCCCCTGCATCATCTTCATGGACGAGATCGACGCCGTCGGCCGCCACCGCGGCGCCGGCATGGGCGGCGGCCACGACGAGCGCGAGCAGACCCTGAACCAGCTGCTGGTCGAGATGGACGGCTTCGAAATGAAGGACAACATCATCTTGATCGCCGCCACCAACCGGCCCGACATCCTCGACCCGGCGCTGCTGCGGCCGGGCCGCTTCGACCGCCAGGTCGTCGTCGACCGGCCCGACCGCAAAGGCCGCAAGCACATCCTCGAGGTCCACACCCGTGGCAAGCCGCTCTCGCGGGTGATCGACCTCGACACCCTCGCCGGCCAGACCCCCGGCTTCACCGGCGCTGACCTCGCCAACCTGATCAACGAGGCGGCGCTCTTGACCGCCCGCTCGGGCCGCCGCGAGATCAGCATGAAGGAGCTCGAGGAGGGGATCATGCGGGTGATCGCCGGGCCCGAGAAGAAAACCCGGGTGATGAGCGAGAAGGAGCGCCTGATCACCGCCTACCACGAGCTCGGCCACGCGATCGTCGGCCACATGCTGCCCAACTGCGACCCGGTCCACAAGATCTCGATCATCAGCCGCGGCCAGGCGCTCGGCTACACGATCAGCCTGCCGACCGAGGACAAGTTCCTCACCACCCGCGCCGAGCTGACCGACACGATGGCGATGACGCTGGGCGGCCGCGCCGCCGAGGAGATCGTCTTCGGCGAGATCACCACCGGCGCCTCCAACGACCTCGAAAAGGTGACCGAGACGGCGAAGCAGATGGTGATGCGCTTCGGTATGTCCGAGCGCCTCGGCCCGCGCGTCTTCGGTCACGATCGCGGCCAACCCTTCCTCGGCCGCGAATTCTCCGCCGAACCCGACTACTCCGATGAGATCGCCCGCGAGATCGACGACGAGATCCGGCGCATGGTCGAGAGCGCCCACCAGACCGCCAAGGGGCTGCTCAACGAGCACCGCGAGTCGCTGGAGCGGATCTCGAAGCTGCTGCTCGAGCGCGAGACGATCGACGCCGACCAGTTCATCGCCCTGCTCGACGGCAAGCCCGAGAGCGAGGTCTTCGCCGACGACGAGGAGCCGGCCGAGCCGGAGCCCGAGCCGGAGCCCGAGGAACGGCCGCAGCGCGAAGGCGCGCGGCCGATTACGCGCCCACGCCCCGGCTATGCCGGCGGCGACGCTAGCTGAGGCAGCTCCGATGAAGCTGATGGGGGTCGTCAACGTGACCCCTGATTCCTTCTCGGACGGGGGGCTGTACCTCGACCCGGCGGCGGCGATCGCCCACGGCCAGGAGCTGGTCGCGGCCGGCGCCGGGATCCTCGACGTCGGCGGCGAATCGACGCGGCCGGGAGCCGCGGAGGTCGCGGCCGCGGAGGAGCTGCGGCGGGTGCTGCCGGTCGTCGAGGGCCTCGCCGGCGGCGAGGCCGAGGTCTCGATCGACACCTCGAAGGCCGCGGTCGCGGCGGCGGCGCTGGACGCCGGGGCGACGATCGTCAACGACGTCACCGCCCTGCGCGGCGACCCGGAGATGGCGGCCCTCTGCGCCGAGCGCGGCGCCACGGTGGTGCTGATGCACATGCGCGGCAGCCCGCGGACGATGCAGGAGGACCCCACTTACGAGGACGTCGTCGCCGAGGTCAAGGACTTCCTGGCGGCGCGGCTGGCGGCGGCGGGCGCCGCCGGGATCGCCGCCGGGCGGGTCTGGCTCGACCCCGGCATCGGCTTCGGCAAGACCGCCGAGCACAACCTCGAGCTGCTGCGCCGGCTCGGCGAGCTGCGCGAGCTGGGGCGGCCGCTGGTGATCGGCACCTCGCGCAAGAGCTTCATCGGCCGGCTCGACGGCTCCGCCGCCGGCGAGCGGCTCGGCGGCACGATCGCCTCCTCGGTGCTGGCGGCGGCCGAGGGCGCGGAGGTGCTGCGGGTCCACGACGTCGCCGAGGTCGGCCAGGCGCTGGCCGTGGCGACGGCGATTCTCGGGTAGGTTCAGGGCGATGGAGGCGCAGGGCCCACACGGCAACGGGATCGAATCGAGCGCCGAGGTCGAGCTGCGCGGGCTCTCGATCTACACCCACCACGGGGTCAGCGACGCCGAGCAGGAGGTCGGGCAGCGGCTCGAGTTCGACATCTCCTTCGACGTCCCCGATTGCGACGCGGTCCTGACCGATCGGCTCGAGGACACCGTCGACTACGCCCAGGTCTGCGACATCGTCGCCCTCGCCGCGACCGAGCGCAGCTACCGCACCCTGGAGCGCCTCGCCCAGGTCATCGGCCAGCGGCTGATGGAGCGCTACGGCTCCGACTCGGTGCGAGTGCGGGCGGCGAAGCCGGAGCCGCCGCTGCCGCTGGCGATCCAGGAGGTCGCGGTCGAGGTCACCCAGGAGCGCGTCGTCGAGGACGACGAGGCCGACGGCGCCTAGCCCGGTGCGAGGCGGCTATCTCGGCCTCGGCTCCAACGTCGGCGACGCCGCCGGCCACCTGCGGGCCGCGGTCGAGCTGCTGCCCGCCCACGGCGTCGAGGTCGACGCCGCCTCTTCGACCTACCTGACCGAGCCGGTGGGCGAGGTCCTCGACCAGCCCGACTTCCTCAACGCGGCGCTGCGGATCCGCACCGGGCTGGAGCCCGATGAGCTGCTCGACGCCTGCAAGGCGATCGAGGCCGAGCGCGGCCGCTCCTTCGCCGCCCCCCGCCACAGCCCGCGCCCGCTCGACGTCGACCTGCTGCTGCTCGGCGACCTCGAGCTGACGAGCGAGCGCCTGACCCTGCCGCACCCCGAGGTGAGGAGCCGCCGCTTCGTCCTCCTGCCGCTGCTCGAGCTCGACCCCGAGCTGGCGCTGCCCGACGGCACCCGCCTCGCCGACGCCCTCGCGGCCCTGCCGCCCGGGCAGCGGGCCGAGCGGAGGGGGCGTCTTGGGCCAGTGTCAGACTTGCGAAAGACAGATGAAATTTGAGGGAGGCACCCGTGAGTAAGAACGTGCATGTGGTCCCAAGCGGTGGCGGCTGGGATGTCAAGGTTGATGGTCGCCAGGGAACGAGACATTTCCCAACTCAGAGCGAGGCGATCAAGGCCGGACGTAGATTGGCGCGCGGCAATCGTTCAGAGCACATCGTGCATGGAAGGGATGGTCGAATTCGTCAGCGTGACAGCTACGGACGGGATCCCTTCCCTCTGCTGGGATAGACCTCATCCGGCACGGCTGCTACTTTCAAGTGGCTGGCTGAGAGCAGGTTCGCACCCGCGAGCTTCTGGGTTCGCCCCTTGGCCGGCCCTCTTTCGCTCAATGGCGCTTAAGTCGGGTGCCAGACTGAGTCCTCTCGGATATGAGGCTCGATTCTTTTGGCCCATAACTCGGTCACGGCTGAGTTCGCTTTGACAACGCCATCTTCGATTCGGCGTTGGCGTCCGGCAATGGGTGGTCCCGAGCTCCTGGTAGTGCGCCAAGTCCCGTAGCGCTGCGTTCTCGATCTCTCTGGCCTCATCGGCGACCAGTAGAACCCGGCAGCCCCGCTCCCTTGCCATTCGCTCTACCGACTCGATGGTGAACATCAAGGCGATGTCGTGGGGATGGAATGGCTTTGGATAGCGCTGCGCCAAGCGCGGCTTGTGAACTCCGCGAACGAAGACCTCCGCTTCTCCAATTGCCAGCCCGGCGAGAATGTCGTCATAGATTGCGATACGCCTCGAGGGTGCCATCCCAGCGAAGCAGCCTCCGCCGCCGAAGAGGTCCTGCCCGTGGAACTCGAAGTCGGGTTTGCGGCACTCGGTCGGCAGGTGATGCCTCGCAGTCGCGCGGACGTGCTCGTGCACCTGCATCACCCGGGTCTCCTCGATCGCCACAGTGAGGATGAGATGAATCGGCTGGTCCGGGTCGCTGAGGTTGCGGCCGGTATTCCCCGCCTCGTCCATATAGGCGAACCACAAAGCTAGCCCCCTGCCTTCCCGATCCGCCTCCCTGCGGGCGAATGTCGGGAAAAAATCCTACCGGGGTGCGATGACTGGCCGCAGCGGCTCCAGCCACTCGGCGGGGAAGATCGGCGGGATCCGGCCGGGGTAGTCGGGGACGTAGCGCTTGGCGAGGGTGGCGGCGGGTCGGGACTCGATCGCCGGGCGCAGGTCGTCGAGGGTCATCGCCAGGCCGATGCTGGGGGCGATCTGGAAGTCGGCGGCGTTGGGCTGCTCGCCGCCGAGGACGCCGGCGGCGATCCAGGCGTCGACCTGGTCCAGCATCGAGGGGAGCTCGGCGAGGGCGCGGCGGGTGTGCTCGTCGTCGGCTTCGTTGAAGCGGACGGAGAGGGCGACGACCGGTGCCGCCGTTTTCATCGCCAGCGAGAGCGGCACCCCGAGCTTGGCGCCTTCCGAGTAGCTGCGCAGCGGCGCCTTGTCGCGCTTGATCGACCACCAGAGCAGCTGCCGGATCGGGTGCTGCAGCCGCTCGTCGCCGAAACGCTCGGCCTCCTCGACCGCCGCCCGCTGCTGCGGGTCGGCGGGGAAGAGCGGCGGCTGCGGCTGCAGTCGCTCGAGCTCGCTCGAGATCCGGCGCGAGCCCTGGAGCTTCTGGCCGTCGATCTTCAGCGCCGGCACCGTCGTCCCGGGGAAGCCGAGCGCGCGCAGGGCCCCCTTGGAGACCACCGGCAGCAGGTCGGTGCGCTTGTAGGCGATGCCCTTGTAATCGAGCATCAGCGCCGCGGCGATGCTCGGGTGCGAGGCGGGGATCACGTAGAGGCGAGCGTTCATGGACCGATCCTATGCGCAGCGGCGCCCTCGTGGCCACTTCGGGCTCGATCCGGCGATACTTTGGCGCGTGCTCCTCGCGGTCGACGTCGGCAACACCCAGACCCACCTCGGCGCCTTCGCGGGCGAGGACCTGGTGGAGCACTGGCGCTTCCAGACGCGCTCGGGGGCGACCGGGGACGAGCTGGCGGAGCGGATCGACGGCTTCTTCACCCTCAGCGGGATGTCGTTTGGCGAGGTCGACGCGGTCTGCGTCTCCTCGGTCGTCCCCCCCCTGGGCAGCCAGTTCGAGGATCTGACGCGGCGCTACCTGAAGGCCGCTTGCCTGACGATCGGCCCCGGTGTCAGGACCGGGATGCCGATTCGGATCGAAAACCCGCTCGAGGTGGGCGCCGACCGCCTCGTCAACGCGATAGCCGCCTACGAGCGCTTCGGCGAGGCCTGCGTCTCGGTCGATTTCGGCACCGGGATCAACATCGACGCCGTCTCCGCCGACGGCGAGTACCTCGGGGGGGCGATCGGCCCCGGCCTCGCTCCCTCGCTCAGCGCCCTGATCGAGCGGGCCGCGCGGATCACCCGGATCGACCTCGAAGCGCCGAGCGAGGCGATCGGGCGCTCGACCCGGGCGGCGATCCACTCCGGCTTCATCTTCGGCTTCGCCGGTCTGATCGACGGGATCGTCGGGCGGATCGAAGACGAACTCCCGAACCCGAGGGTGCTCGCCACCGGCGGCTACGCCTCCACGGTCGTTCCCTTCACCGAGACGATCGACGAGGTCGACGACCTGCTAACTCTCAAGGGCCTACGCCTGATCCATGAGCGCAACGTCGAGTGACACCCGGCCTGAGCTGACCGACCCGTTCGAGATCGGCGGCGTGCCGATCTCGAACCGCGTCCTGCTGGCGCCGCTGGCCGGGATCGGCAACTGGTTCGTGCGGCTGCAGGCGAAACGCCACGGCGCCGGCCTCGCCGTCTCCGAGATGGTCTCCAGCTTCGCCCTGCACTACCGCAACGAGCGCACCCTGCGCGACCTGCTGCGGATCCACCCCGACGAGCACCCGGTCTCGCTGCAGCTGTTCGGCCACGATCCCGAGGTGATGCGCTCCGGCGCCGCGATCGCCGCCGCCGCCGGGGCCGACCTGATCGACATCAACATGGGCTGCCCGGTGCCGAAGGTGCGCCGCACCGGCGCCGGCGCCCAGCTCCTGCGCGACCCCGAGCTGGCGCTGGCGCTGGCCCGCGCCGCCGCCGCCGGCAGCGGCCGGCCGGTGACGGTGAAGCTGCGCTCGGGGATCGAGGCCGGCGACCGCTCCGGCTTCGAGCTGGCGATCCGGCTGGTCGAGGAGGCCGGGGTGGCGGCGATCGCCTTCCACCCGCGGGTGGCGAGCAAGGGCCACCAGGGCTCCCCCGACTACGCGATGACGAGGGAGCTGGTCGAACGGCTGCCGGTGCCGGTGATCGTCTCCGGCGGCCTCAGCGGCGCCGCCGCCGCCCGCGAGGCCTTCCGCGCCTCCGGCGCCGCCGCGGTGATGATCGCTCGCGGCTCCTTCGGCAACCCCTGGCTGTTCGAGGAACTGACCGGGCGCCGCCGGCAGCCGCCGAGCCGGGAGCAGGTCGTCGCCGAGCTGCTCTGGGTCGTCGACCGCGCCGAGGAGCACCTCGGCGCCGAGCGCGCCGGCCGCTACCTGCGCAAGTTCTACCCCTGGTATATGGAGCGTCTGGGGGCCTCGGCGGTGACCAAGGACGAGCTCCAGCGCAGCGCCGATCTGGCTCGCGCCAGGGAGCTGATCCGCTCGCTCGGGGAGCCCGTATCCGTTTGCTGAAAGCCCCCTGATTGCGGGCCTGCACCCCTCGCTATAATCCCGCGACTCTGTGCCCGGGTGTGGCGAGGCAGGCCGCCGCACCAGGGTGTTTTTTTCGTCTGGGGGAGCCGGTTTGCGGCTTCCACACTGCAAAAAGCGAGGTCGTTCAAGTGAGCCGTCAGGCTGTCATCACCCCAGAGGGGCTCGAGAAGCTGAAAGAGGAAATCGAGTACCTCGCGACGACGAAGCGCCGCGAGGTCGCGGCGCGGATCAAGGAGGCGCGCGAATTCGGCGACATCTCCGAGAACGCCGAATACGACGACGCCAAGAACGAACAGGCGCTGCTCGAGGGGCGGATCGCCCAGCTCGAAGAGCGGCTGCGCCGCGCCACCGTGATCGACGAGAAGGCGCTCGGCACCGACGAGGTCGGCTTCGGCTCGATCGTCCACGTCAAAGACCAGAAGACCGGCGACTCGCAGAAATTCCAGATCGTCGGCTCGACCGAGGCGAACCCGATCGAACACAAGCTCTCGAACGAGTCGCCGATCGGCAAAGCCCTGGTCGGCCGCAGGCGCAACGACGTGGTCACCGTCGAGGTCCCGCGCGGGCCGAAGAAAAAACTCAAAATCACCAAAATCGAGACCGCTTGACCCTCGATAGGCTCGCGCTCCGATGAGCGAGCCTGACGAGCAGAAGCTCTCCGACGTCCTCGAGGATCGCCGCCAGAAGCTGGGGCGGATCCGCGACGCCGGCATCGAGCCGTTCCCGCACGAGTTCTCCCAGCGCGAGGACATCGCCGAGGTGCGGGCCGCGCACGAGGGGCTGGCGGCGGGGATGGAGACCGAGTCGCGCCACCGCGTCGCCGGGCGGATCGTCGCCCGCCGCGGCCACGGCAAGGCCTGCTTCCTCGACCTCCGCGACGGCAGCGGCGAGATCCAGCTGCACGCGCGCGAGGACCTGCTCGGCGCCGATGCCTACGCGCTGCTGGTCGAACTCGACCTCGGCGACATCGTCGGCGCCGAGGGCACGGCGATGGCGACCCGCCGCGGCGGCGAGCTCTCGCTGGCGATCGACCACTGGCGGCTGCTGGCCAAGAGCCTGCGGCCGCCACCGGACAAGTTCCACGGCCTCGAGGACACCGAGACCCGCTTCCGCCGCCGCGAGCTCGACCTGATCGCCAACGAGGAGAGCCGCCGCGTCTTCGCCACCCGCGCCCGCACGGTCAGCGAGGTGCGCCGCTGGCTCGACGAACACGGCTTCGTCGAGGTCGAGACGCCGGTCCTGCAGCCGCTCTACGGCGGCGCCCTGGCGCGGCCGTTCACGACCCACCACAACGCACTGGACCGCGACCTCTACCTGCGGATCGCGACCGAGCTCTACCTGAAGCGGCTGGTCGTCGGCGGCATCGACCGCGTCTACGAGCTCGGCAAGGACTTCCGCAACGAGGGGGTCTCCCACAAGCACAACCCCGAGTTCACGATGCTCGAGTGGTACGAGGCCTACGCCGACTACGAGAAGACCGCCCACGACCTCGAGCTGCTGGTCGCCGAGGTCGCCGAGCGGGTGCTGGGCACGACCGTGGTCGAGCGTGGCGGCGTCGAGATCGACTTCGCGCCGCCCTGGCGGCGGCTGACCCTGCGCGAGGCGATCCTCGAGCGCAGCGGCATCGACCTCGCCGAGCACCCCGGCCGCGAGGCGCTGGCGGCGGCGATCGGCGGCGAGCCCGACCCCAAGGAGGGCTGGGGCAAGCTGGTCGACGGGCTGCTCTCCCGGGACGTCGAGCCGGCGCTGGTCCAGCCGACCTTCGTCCTCGACTACCCGGTCGAGCTCTCGCCCTTCGCCAAGGCGCACCGCACCGAGCCGGGGCTGGTCGAGCGCTGGGAGGCCTTCGTCGGCGGGGTCGAGATCGCCAACTCCTTCAGCGAGCTCAACGACCCCGACGAGCAGCGCCGCCGCTTCGAGCAGCAGGCGGCGGAGATCGACCGCGGCGACGAGGAGGCCCAGCCCTACGACGAGGCTTTCGTCGAGGCGCTCGAGCAGGGGATGCCGCCGACCGGCGGCGTCGGCCTCGGGATCGACCGCCTGGTGATGATGCTGACCGGGGCCGCCAGCCTGCGCGAGGTGCTGCTGTTCCCGGCGATGAAGAGCTGAGTCAGGCCTTCGCCTTGGGCGCCAGTTCGGCGACCAGCACCTTGGTGTATTCGTCGAGGGTCTTGGCCGAGAGCCCGGGCGGGCTCGTCTTCAGCTCGGCTTCGAACACGGGGCCGTGGGGGCCGGCGACGATCGCGATCTTGTCGCTGCGCTTGCTGCCGTCGCCGCTCAGCGCCAGCGAGGCGTTGGCGCCGCCGGCGAGGACGCCGCTGAAGACCCGCTCGGGCTTGAACGGAAGCCCGGCTTCGGCGTGGGTGGCGGCGAACTTGAGCGGTTCCTCCAGCTTCAGTTCGCGCTCGGCGGCGTAGGCGCGGAAGAAGGCCTCGAGCGCGTACTTCTTGCCGGCGCTGCCGACGCGGCTGCGGAAGGCGAAGAAGGTGATCAGCACGATCAAGACCAGCTCTAGCGCCAGCAGCGGCAGGTAGAGCTTGTTGACCACCATCAGGATCGGGATCGCCGCGGCGGGGATATTGAGCACCAGGGTGATCAGGGCCCCGGTCCGCAGGGCGGCGAAGAAGGTCGCCGGCGAGCGCCGGGCGTAGCCCCTGAAGGCGTCGGTGGCGGAGGTGACGTCGGCGGGGGAGCCGGTCTCGACCTTGCCCAGCGCCTCCTCCATCCGCGGGTCGGCGGCGTCGGGGTCCTTGGCGGCGTCGGTCTCGGCGCCGCCGCTGGCGGTCTCCTCCAGCGACTCTTCGCGGATCGCCGTGGCGACGTGGGCGGCGTCCTCGCAGAGCCGCTGCAGCGCCGTCGCGTCGGCGAGGTAGCCGTCGCGGCCGGCGCAGAGGACGCCGTTGGCGAGTTCGAAGCCGAAGTCGTCTTCGCTGCGGGCGAGCCAGTCGATCATCGCCGGCGAGAAGAGCTGGGCGACCCAGCTCTCGCTGCTGCCCTTGTAGACGCAGGCGCTGGCCCCCTGCAGCCCGTCGTCGTCGCCGAGATCGATCTTGCGCACCTCGCCGAGCGCGCCGGCGGTGGCGCTGAGGTCGCTGCCGGAGCCGGCGAAGCCGAGGTTCGGGGCGAAGCCGATGCTCTCCGGCACCGCGGTCACGACCAGCGTCAGCTTGCGGTGGACGGTGTGCGTGTGGTCGTCGGCGTCGCTGACCGTGTAGGAGTAGGTGTAGTGGGCGAGGGTGCCCTCGATCCCGCCGGGCAGCTTGCCGCTGGCCGCCCCTTCGACCTTGCCGTTGTCGTGGTCCAGCGTGCTCCCCTGCCGCGGCAGCGAGCTGCTCGCGGCGAAGGCGAGGCCGCGCTGCTGGGCGAACGAGGCGATCGGCCCGGGCGTCTGGGAATCGGTCACGGGGCGATCCTATCCGTGCCGGCGACGCCTCTTGCGCGCGGATCTGTGCCGTTCGCACGCCGAAATTCCGCAACTAGCGCACACTCGGCACTTCGAGCCGGACTGGCGCTCTCGGTAGAGTTAAGGCACACATGGGCGCCTTCCGATATCGATTGGGCGTCTGCCGGTACTAACCCGGGCCAACCGGGTTCGACGGAAGAGGGATCTTTTTGTTCGAGCGATTCACCGAGAGAGCTCGTCAGGTCGTCGTCCTAGCGCAGGAGGAGGCCCGCACGCTCAAGCACAACTACATCGGCACCGAGCACATCCTGCTCGGCCTGCTGCGCGAGGAGGAGGGGCTTGCCGCCCGCGTCCTCGAGTCCCTCGACATCACCGTCGAAAGGGTGCGTTCGCAGGTGGTCCGGATCGTCGGTTCCGGCGAGGAGGTCACCTCCGGCCAGATCCCGTTCACCCCGCGCGCCAAGAAGGTGCTGGAGCTGGCGCTGCGCGAGGCGCTCTCGCTCGGCCACAACTACATCGGCACCGAGCACATCCTGCTCGGCCTCGTGCGTGAGAACGAGGGCGTCGCCGCCCGCATCCTGCTCGACTTCGACGCCGACTCCGACAAGATCCGCAACGAGGTGATCCGGATGCTGTCCGGCCCGGGCGGCCGCCGCCAGGGTGGCGGTGGCGGTGGCGGCCAGGGCGAGGGCAAGAAGTCCTCGAAACTGCTCGATCAGTTCGGCCGCAACCTCACCCGCCTCGCCGAGGAGGGAAAGCTCGACCCGGTGATCGGCCGCGAGACCGAGATCGAGCGGATCATGCAGATCCTCTCCCGCCGGACCAAGAACAACCCGGTGCTGCTGGGCGAGCCCGGGGTCGGCAAGACCGCCGTGGTCGAGGGCCTGGCGGCGCGGATCAACAGCGGCGAGGTGCCGGAGCTGCTGAAGAACAAGCAGATCTACACCCTCGACCTGGCCGCCCTGGTCGCCGGCTCCAAGTATCGCGGCGAGTTCGAGGAGCGGCTGAAGAAGGTGATGAAAGAGATCACCCAGCGCGGCGACATCATCCTTTTCATCGACGAGCTCCACAACCTGGTCGGCGCCGGCGCCGCCGAGGGCGCGATCGACGCCGCCTCGATCCTGAAGCCGGCCCTGGCCCGCGGCGAGCTGCAGACGATCGGCGCCACCACCCTCGACGAGTACCGCAAGTACCTCGAGCGCGACTCGGCGCTGGAGCGCCGCTTCGCCCAGATCAGAGTCGACCAGCCCTCGCCCGAGGACACGGTGAAGATCCTCGAAGGGCTGCGCGAGCGCTACGAACAGCACCACCGGGTGACGATCAACGACGAAGCCCTGGAAGCCGCCGCCGAACTCGCCGACCGCTACATCTCCGACCGCTTCCTGCCCGACAAGGCGATCGACCTGATCGACGAGGCGGGCTCGCGGATGCGGATCAAGTCGATGTCGACGCCGCCGGTCTACCGCGACCTCGAGGAGGAAATCGAGACGACGCGGCGCGACAAGGAGGCGGCGATCGAGGCCCAGGAGTTCGAAAAAGCCGCCAACCTGCGCGACACCGAGCGTCAGCTGACGACCAAAAAGCGCCAGCTCGAAGACGAGTGGGCGGAGGGCGAGAACGGCGAGCGCCCGGTCGTCGGCGAGGAGGAGATCGCCGACATCGTCTCGATGTGGACCGGGATCCCGGTCTTCAAACTGACCGAGGCCGAGACCAAGAAGCTGATCCGGATGGAGGAGGAACTGCACAAGCGGGTGATCGGCCAGGAGGTCGCGATCACCGCCGTCTCCAAGGCGATCCGCCGCTCGCGCGCCGGGATCAAGGACCCGAAGCGCCCGGCCGGCTCCTTCATCTTCCTCGGCCCCTCCGGGGTCGGCAAGACCGAGCTTGCCCGCACTCTCGCCGACTTCCTCTTCGGCGACGAGGAGGCGATGATCCGGATCGACATGTCCGAGTACATGGAGAAGCACGCGGTCAGCCGCCTGGTCGGCTCGCCGCCGGGCTACATCGGCTACGACGAGGGCGGCCAGCTGACCGAGGCCGTGCGGCGCAAGCCCTACTCGGTGCTGCTGCTCGACGAGATCGAGAAGGCCCACCCCGACGTCTTCAACATCCTCCTGCAGATCCTCGAGGACGGGCGGCTCACCGACGCCCAGGGGCGCACGGTCGATTTCCGCAACGCGATCGTGATCATGACCTCGAACATCGGCGCCTCGGAGATCTCCAAGAACACCTCGATCGGCTTCACCGTCTCCGACGAGACCGGCATGTCCTACGGCGACATGAAGAACCGGATCATGAGCGACCTCAAAAAAGTCTTCCGGCCCGAGTTCCTCAACCGGATCGACGAGGTGATCGTCTTCCACAAGCTGGCCAAGGACGAGGTCAAGGAGATCATCGACCTGATGATCAACCGCGTCCGCGTCCAGGTCGCCGAGCACGAACTGCAGCTGGAGCTGACCGACGAGGCGAAGGACCTGCTGGTCGAGAAGGGCTGGGACCCCTCGATGGGGGCGCGGCCGCTGCGCCGGGCGATCCAGCGCTACATCGAGGACCCGCTCGCCGACGAAGTCCTGCGCCAGGGCCAGATGACGCCCGGCTCGACCGTGATGGTCGCCCGCGACGCCTCCGGCGACGAGGAGGACCGGCCGCTGAGCCTGACGATCATCGCCCCGAAGAAGCCCGCCAAGAAGCCGCCGAAGCCCGAGCCGGAGACGGTCGGCGTCGGTGCCAAGCAGGGCGAGCACGGTCCCGACGGCGAGGACGACTCGCCGCGCGCGGACGCCGAGTCCTGAGCGGGCCGGCGGGTTGAGCGAGCCGGGCCGCAGCGCGATCGGCACCTGGAGCGGGGGCCGGTTCCTCCACTTCGGCGAGGCGATCGAGGAGGAGCGGCTGCTGGCGCTGCTGCGCCCCGGCAACGGCATCGAGACCGTGCTCAGCGCCGACGCCTACGGCCAGGGCGAGGCCGACCGCGTGCTCGGCCGCGCCCTCGAGGGCCTGCCACGCCAGAGCTACAGCCTCGTCGGCGCCGTCGGCCACGACTTCTACGCGGGCGAGCGCAACGGGCCGAAGGGCTTCCCCCGCTTCACCGACCCGGCCCTGCGCGGCCCCGACCAGTACGCCGGCTACCTGCGGATGGCGGCCGAGCGCAGCCTCGAGCGGATCGGCGCCTCCTGCTTCGACCTGCTGCTGCTCCACAACCCCGACCGCATCGGCTACACCAGCGAGGTTGTCTGGGACGGGATGGCGGCGCTGCGCGAGGCCGGCCTGACGGCGCGGATCGGCGTCGCGCCCGGGCCCGCCAACGGCTTCACCCTCGACCTGATCGCCTGCCTCGAGCGCTTCGGCGAGCGGATCGACTGGGCGATGATCATCCTCAACCCGCTCGAGCCCTGGCCGGGCGAGCTCTGCCTCGACGCCGCCGCCCGCCACGGGGTCAAGGTGCTGACCCGGGTGGTCGATTACGGCGGCCTCTTCTGGGACGACCTGCGGCCGGGGATGGAACTGGCCAAGCACGACCACCGCGCCTTCCGCCCGGCCGGCTGGATCGAGGCGGGGCTGGAGACGCTGGCGTTGCTGCGCCCCTACGCCGAGCGCGCCGGCCTGACCCCGATCCAGCTCGCCTGCCAGTGGAACCTCGCCCACCCCGCGGTCGAGTGCGTGGCGCCGACCCTGATCCAGGAGATCGGCCCGGAGGCGCGCCCGGTCGAGCGGCAGCGGGCTGAGCTGGCGGCGCTGCCGCCCGAGCCGCGCCTCGGCCCCGAGGAAGTCGCCGCGATCCGCGCGATCGGCGACAACACCGGCTGCATGGCACTCAAGGGCGCCAACCCCGCCTTCGAGGGCGAGGAGCAGCCCGACCGCTGGCCCCTCAGTGACGATCTCGCCGCGGTCGGCGACCGCTGGGGCATCGACCCCGCCCGCGACCTGGTCGCGTCGAGTTGACTGGCGCGGGACCGGGCCCTCTCACGAGTCTGCTGCTACACGTCTATAGCGCGCGTAAGAGCAGACTCGTGGGTAACGGGCAGCTCTTCTCAGGCTTAAGTTGGTGGCTTCCTTGACAAAGGGAATCCCGAGCTGTCCACACGGATTTCAGCGGACCGCATTCCAGAGCGCTTTTTGCCATCCTAATGAAGATGCCTTCATTGTCCGGGGATGAGCTTCACGAGTTGTCAGAACGACAGGATCCTCGGCTACTGAGAGCCCTCGACGTGGTCGCCCCCGGAGGCGCTCTGCGCGAGGGCATCGACAACATCGTCCACTCGCGAACCGGCGGCCTGATCGTCGTCGGCGACCTCGACGAGATCTCCCACCTGCTCTCCGGCGGGATCAAGCTCGACGTCGACTACACGCCGGCGATGCTCTACCAGGTGGCGAAGATGGACGGGGCGATCGTCCTCAACGCCGAGGCGACCAACATCGCCTGGGCCAACGTGCAGCTGATGCCGGACCCGACGATCCTCTCCTCGGAGACCGGCACCCGCCACCGCACCGCCGAGCGCGTCTCCAAACAGACCGACGCGCTGGTGATCGCGATCTCGCAGCGCCGCGACGTCGTCTCGCTCTACGTCGAGGGGACCAAGTACATCCTCCAGGACATCCCCGCCGTGCTCGCCCGCGCAAACCAGGGCCTGGCGACGCTGGAGAAGTACCGCGAGCGGCTCGACCAGGTCTCGGCCCGGCTGACCGTGCTCGAGTTCGAGGGCGGCGGCGTCCTCCACGACGCCCTCGCCGCCCTGCAGCGGGCCGAGCTGGTGACGCGGATGGCGGTCGAGGTCGAGCGCTACATCGTCGAGCTCGGCACCGAGGGCCGGCTGATCGAGATGCAGCTGGAGGAGACGATGGTCGGCGTCGCCGCCGACAAGACGGCGCTGATCCGCGACTACTCCGTGGAAGACACCGAGGGCAGTCTCGCCGGCACCCTGCAGGCGCTGAGCCGGATGCCGCACCAGGATGTGCTCGACTTCGGCCGCCTCGCCGAGCTGCTCGGCTACGACCGCAAGCTCAACACCCTTGACTTCCCCGTCGCCGCGCGCGGCTACCGCGTGCTCGGCCGGGTCCCCCGTATCCCCAAGCTTGTCGTGCAGAAGATCATCCACGAGCTGGGCGGTCTGGAGGAGGTCCTGGCGGCCTCCGACAGCACCCTCGCCGCCGTCGACGGAGTCGGCCCCACCCGGGCCAAGGACATCCGCGAAGGCGTGCGCCGGCTGCAGGAGGTCGATCTGGTCGACAGGTACCTACAGAGTTGACGGCGATCGCGCCGTCGAAAAGACACGAAAGGAGCCCCCGATTCCCGAGCTAGACGAGGCCATGGAGGCAGTCTTCGAGGAGGACGTCGTTTACGTCTGCGACTTCGAGGAGGGTGACAAGGTCGTCTACCCACACCATGGCGCGGGCCTGGTGCTGAAAAAAGAGACCCGTGAGTTGATGGGGAGCGAGCGTGAGTACCTCACGATCAAGATCCTCCACAACGAACTCACGGTGATGGTGCCCTGCGAAAACGCGGGAATTGCCGGTCTGCGCCGCGTCATCGACGAGGAAGAAATCAAAAAGGTCACCGACGTCCTCACCGACGACGTCTCGGAGATGCCGAAGAACTGGAACCGGCGTTTCAAGTACAACCGCGAGAAGATCAAGACCGGCGACGTCTTCGAGCTGGCCGAGG
>CAZIOS010000008.1:0-31365 GCA_964540905.1 uncultured Conexibacteraceae bacterium
AGAACTTCGCCGACGTGCTCCAGGAAGACCTGCAGATCCGCGATCACATCGTCGGCAAGCTCTCGCACGCCGGCCTCTCCGACATCACGATCGAGCGCCGCGGCGAGGTCGCCGTCGACATCCACACCGCTCGGCCCGGCATCGTCATCGGCAAGTCGGGCAGCGAAGTCGACGCCCTCCGCAAGGAGCTGCACAAGCTCACCGGCAGCCCGGTCAAAGTCAATATCCGGGAGGTCAAGCGGCCCGAGCTCGACGCCAAGCTGGTCGCCCAGTCGATCGCCGAGCAGTTGCAGAACCGCGTCGCCTTCCGCCGGGCGATGAAACGCGCCCTGACCTCGGCCATGCGCTCCGGCGCCAAGGGGGTCAAGGTCCAGGTCTCCGGTCGCCTCGGCGGCGCCGAGATGGCCCGGACCGAACACTATTCCGACGGTCGCGTGCCGCTGCACACGCTGCGCGCCGACATCGACTACGGCTTCTTCGAGGCGAAGACGACGACCGGCCGGATCGGCGTCAAATGCTGGATCAACAAGGGCGAGGTGATGCCCGAGGGCTTCCGCTCCGACCTCGCCTCGACCGACGAGCCGCCGAGTGGCCAGCGTGGCAACCGTCCCGGCGGTAACCGCCCCGACCGCGATCGCGGTGGGCGCGGCGACCGCGGCGGCCGTCCCGGCGGCGACCGCGGCCCGCGCGGAGGAGATCAGCGCTGATGCTGATGCCGAAACGGGTCAAGCACCGCAAACAGATGCGCGGCCGGATGCGCGGCAACACCAAGGGCGGCAGCACCGTCGCCTTCGGCGAGTACGGGCTGAAGTCGCTCGAGCGCGGCTGGATCACCAACCGCCAGATCGAGGCCGCCCGCGTGGCGATGACCCGCAAGATCAAACGTGGCGGCAAGGTCTGGATCAACGTCTTCCCCGACAAGCCCTACACGAAGAAGCCGGCTGAGACCCGGATGGGCTCCGGCAAGGGCAACCCCGAGGGCTGGGTCGCGGTGATCAAGCCCGGCAAGGTGATGTTCGAGCTCGCCGGCGTCCCCGAGGACCTGGCGCGCGAAGCGCTGCGCCTGGCCGGCCACAAGCTTCCGGTGAAAACGAAATTCGTCGTCCGCGAGGGGGCCGAGGGCTGATGAAGGCTGCCGAGGTCCATAACCTCAAAGACGACGAGCTGGTGGCGAAACTGATCGACGCCAAACAGGAGGCGTTCAACCTGCGCTTCCGCCACGCGACCGGCGAGCTCGAGAACACCTCCCGCCTCGGCGACGCCAAACGCGACGTGGCGCGGTTGCTGACGGTGGCGCAGGCGCGGGGCATCGATGTTGAGAAAGAGACGAAGCGGATATGAGCGACGACGAGCAGAAAAAAGACGAGACGACCGAGGAGACTCCGGTACAGGACGAGGGCACCCCGTCGGCGGGTCCTGTCGCGGATGAGGGGTCCTCGTCCTCGCGGGACGACGCTGCGGGCGAAGACCCCTCATCCGCGCCACCCGCCGAAGAGGCGCCCGCGGCTGACGCCGCCGACACCTCCGACGTCGAGGGTTCTTCTGACGATGCTCCTGCCGCCGAGAAGGAGGAGGCGCCTGCGCCTGCTGCTGAGCCGGATCCGGAGGACGAGCTTCCTCGGAAGGAGCGACTGCGGCTGCAGCGCTCGCGCCGGCCGCACGAGTCGAAGCCGGCCCAGACTCCCGAGGAGCGCGCCGCGGCGCGGCTGCAGGCGCGCAAGCTCAAGGCCGCCGCGCGGCGCAAGGAACGCGCCGCGGCCAAGGCCGGCAAGGGCGCGCCCGGTACGGGGACGCCGCCGGCCGAGCGTGAGTCCAATGCCGCCAAGGTCCGCCAGGGCATCGTCGTCTCCAACAAGGGCGACAAGTCGATCACGGTGCGGATCGACATCGCTCGCCGCCACCCGACCTACGAGAAGATCGTCCGCCGCTCGCGCACGCTGCACGCGCACGACGAGCGCAACGAGGCCGGCGAGGGCGATGTCGTGCGGGTGATCGAGACCCGGCCCCTGTCCAAGACCAAGCGCTGGCGGCTGGTCGATGTCGTCGAGAAGGCGAGGTAGGACGTGATCCAGCAGGAGTCGAGACTGAAGGTCGCCGACAACTCGGGCGCCCGCGAGATCCTCTGCATCCGGGTCAAGGGCGGCTCGCACCGCCGCTACGCCAGCGTCGGCGACGTGATCACGGCGACGGTGAAACAGGCCAGCCCGGGAGGCGGCGTCCGCAAGGGCGAGGTCGTGCAGGCGGTCGTCGTCCGCACCCGCAAGCCGCTCGGCCGCCCCGACGGCACCTACATCTCCTTCGACGAGAACGCCGCGGTGCTGATCGACCCGGCGAACAACAACCCGCGCGGGACCCGCATCTTCGGCCCGGTGGCGCGCGAACTGCGCGATCGCAACTTCATGAAAATCATCTCGCTCGCGCCCGAGGTCCTCTGATGCCGAAGTCGATGCGGATCCGGACCGACGACCAGGTGGTCGTGACCAGCGGCAAGGACGCCGGCAAGACCGGCCGCGTCGTGCGGACCGAGCCGAAGAAGCGGCGCGTCTACGTCGAGGGCCTGAACATGGTCAAGCGCCACGAACGGCCGCGCTCGACCGGCGACATGCAGAGCGCCAACCCCGGCGGCATCGTCGAGAAGGAGGGTCCGATCGACGTCTCCAACGTGATGCTGCTCGATCCCAAAGGCAACAAGGGAACCCGGGTCGGCGTCCGCCGCGAGGGCGGCAACCGCACCCGTTACGCCAAGCGCAGTGGGACGGCGATCGACTGATGGAGGCGACCGCGACCCCGACCTCGCAGGCGGCACCGCCGCCGCGCCTGCGCGAGCGCTACGAGCAGGAGATCCTGCCCGAGCTGACCAAGAAATTCGGCTACTCGACGCCGATGGAGGCGCCGCGCCTGCTCAAGATCACCCTCAACATGGGACTCGGCACCGAGAAACAGGACAAACGCTCCTTCGAAGCGGCCCAGGGTCAGCTGGCGACGATCGCCGGCCAGTACCCGAACGTGCGCCGTGCCCGCAAGTCGGTCGCTTCCTTCAAGCTGCGCGAGGGGATGCCGGTCGGCGTCTCGGTGACGCTGCGGCGGGCCCGCATGTGGGAGTTCCTCGATCGCCTGACCTCGATCGCGGTGCCGCGGATCCGCGACTTCCGCGGCCTCAACCCGCGTTCCTTCGACGGCCGCGGCAACTACTCGATGGGCGTCAAAGAGCAGCTGATCTTCCCCGAAATCGACTACGACTCGGTCGATGTCGTGCGCGGCCTCGACGTCACGATCACGACCTCGGCCAAGACTGACCTCGAGGCCTTCGAGCTGCTGCTGGCGCTCGGCATGCCCTTCGCCCAGGAGGGCCGCCCGGGGCAGGCCGCGCGGGAAGAAGCCGAAGCGGAGGCCGAGGAGGAGCAGCGCAAAGAGGAGGCCCGGCTCAAGGCCGAGGTCGAGCAGGCCGCGCTCGAGCAGCTGAAAGAGGAGAACCCGGAGGCCTACGCCAAGCCCGAGGTCGAGGATGAGGACGCCGGTGAGGGCGGAAACGACGAGGCCGACGAGGGTCAGGCCGACGAGGAGAGTTCAGATGGCTAAGACTTCGCAGAAGGTCCGTCAGGGCCGCAAACCCAAGTTCAAGTCCCGCAGCTACAACCGCTGCCGCCGTTGCGGCCGCCCGCGCGCCTACTACCGCAAGTTCGGCCTCTGCCGGATCTGCCTGCGCGAGGCCGCTCACGAGGGGTACATCCCCGGGATGACCAAGTCGAGCTGGTAGGACGAGAAAATGCAGACCGACCCGATCGCCGATTACCTGACCCGCATCCGCAACGCGATTCGCGCTGGCCACGACGAGGTGGAGATCCCCCTCTCGGGCCTGAAGATGGAGATGTCGCGGATCCTCAAGGAGCAGGGCTACATCAAGGACTTCCAGCGCAAGCCGGCGACGGTCGGCGAGGCGATCGAGGTCAGCCTCAAGTACACCGAGGACCGCCGGCCGGTGATCATCGGGATCGAAAGGGTCTCGCGCCCGGGCCGGCGTCGCTACGTCGACCACAAGAGCGTGCCGCGCGTCAACGGCGGCACCGGAACCGCGATCGTCAGCACCTCCGTTGGCGTCATGACCGGCCACGAAGCCCGCGCCAAGGGCGTCGGCGGCGAGGTCGTCGCCTACGTCTGGTGAGCCGATGAGCCGGATTGGAAGAAAGCCCGTCCCCGTCCCCGAGGCCGTCACGGTCGAGATCGCCCCTGGCAACATCGCTGTCAAGGGCCCCAAGGGGGAGCTGACCCAGACCCTCTCGCAGGAGATGAAGGTCGAGCAGGGCGACGGCGCGATCACCGTCTCCCGACCGACCGACCGCGGCCCGCACCGGGCCCTGCACGGCCTCACCCGCAGCCTGATCGCCAACATGGTCGAGGGCGTCACCGACGGCTTCGAGAAGCGCCTGGAGATCCAGGGCGTCGGCTACCGCGCCGCACTCAAAGGCAAGAACCTTGAGCTGGCGCTCGGCTACTCGCACCCGGTTGCGATCGCGGCGCCGGAGGGGATCGAGTTCGAGGTCCCGCAGCCGACCGAGATCGTGATCCGCGGGATCGACAAGCAGCTCGTCGGCCAGGTCGCCGCGGACATCCGCAAGCGCCGCCCGCCGGAGCCCTACAAGGGCAAGGGCATCCGCTACCGCGGCGAGCAGGTACTGCGAAAGGTCGGGAAGCGCGCATGACGGTCATCACCAAGCGCCAGCACCGGCTGCGCCGCCGGCGCCGGGTCCGCGCCCGGATCAGCGGTACCGCTGCGCGCCCGCGCCTCTCCGTCTACCGCTCCAACCGCGGTGTCTTCGCCCAGCTCATCGACGACGCCAAGGGCCACACCGTGGCCGCCGTCAACTGGATCGAGCCGGACCTGCGCAAGCTCACCGCCTCCGAGCAGGCGAAGAAGGCGGGCGAACTGCTGGCCGAGCGCGCCAAGGCGGCCGGGGTCGAGACCTGCGTCTTCGATCGCGGCGGCTACCAGTACCACGGGCGCGTCAAGGCGCTGGCCGAAGGAGCACGCGAGGGGGGGTTGGCCTTCTGATGGTCGGCTTCGAGATCGTCCAGTCCGCTACGGTGGGCCGCTTGCGATGAAGGGCATGGACACGAAAAACGTCGAGACGGTGAGCCCGCGCGGGCTCGACCTGCAGGAGCGGGTGATCGAGATCAACCGCGTCGCCAAGGTGGTCAAGGGCGGCCGGCGCTTCTCCTTCACCGCCCTGGTCGCGGTCGGCGACGAAGAGGGCGTGGTCGGGATCGGCTACGGCAAGGCCCGCGAGGTCCCGCTGGCGATCCAGAAGGGCGTCGAGGACGCCCGCAAGAACTTGATTCGCGTGCCCAAATACGGGCAGACGATCACCCACAGGATCATCGGCCGCTTCGGCGCCGGCCACGTCGTCCTGCGCCCAGCCAGCCCCGGTACCGGCGTCATCGCCGGCGGTGGCGTCCGCGCCGTGCTCGAGCTCGGCGGCGTCCGCGACGTGCTGACCAAGAGCATCGGCACCCAGAACCCGATCAACCTGGTCAAGGCGACCATGGACGGGCTCGTTCGGCTCAGGCGGCCGGAGGAGGTTGCCGAGCTGCGCGGGCTGACCGTGTCTCAGGTGCTGGGGCTCAACATGAACGGAACTTCGACTGACGGGGAGCACCTGCCAGCGGGTCCTGTCGCGGACGAGGGGTCCTCGTCCTCGCGGGACGACGCTGCGGGCGAGGACCCCTCATCCGCGCCACCCGCTGGAGATGCCGCGCCGCCGGACGCCGAGGTCCCGGTCGCTGAGACTGCGCCAGAGGTTGAGGCGCCGGCCGCCGAGGAGGCGCAGTCGTGAGCTCTTTGACGATCGAGCAGGTGCGGTCGCCGAACGGGACCAATCCGAAGCAGAAAGCGACGCTGGCGGCGCTTGGCCTGGGGCGGATCGGGAAGTCGGTCGAGCGCGTGGACTCGCCGCAGCTGCAGGGGCAGCTGAAGGTCGTCTCGCACCTGGTGGAGGTGAGGTCCTGATGGCCGAGACGCCGCGCTCGGAGGAGATCGGGCTGCACAACCTGAAGCCGAAGCCCGGCTCGAAACGGCCGCGCAAGCGGATCGGGCGCGGCGAGGGCAGCGGCCTCGGCAAGACCTCGGGCCGCGGCCACAAGGGCGCCGGCTCGCGCGCGGGCGCCAAGCGCAAGGCCAACTACGAGGGTGGCCAGAACCCGATCCACATGCGGATGCGAAAGCTGCGCGGTCCGCACATGAAGAAGTCGATGCCGTTCGAGAACTTCCGCACCAAGACCCAGCCGGTCAACCTCTCCGACCTCGAGGATCGCTTCGAGGCCGGCGCCGAGGTCAACCCCGCGGCGCTGAAGGAGAAGGGCCTGGCCAAGCGCTCGGACCCGGTCAAGATCCTCGCCCGCGGCGAGATCAAGAAGAAGCTCGAGGTCCACGCGCACGCGTTCAGCGTGGCTGCTCGCGAGAAGATCGAGGCAGCCGGCGGTTCCTGTCACACTCTGGGGCCGTAATGCTCAAAACTATTGCGAACGCCTTCAGCGTCGCCGAGATCCGGAAGAAGCTGATCTTCACGGCGGCGATGCTGGCGCTGTACCGGCTCGGCGCCTACATCCCGGCCCCGGGCGTCAACGTGCAGGCCGTGAAGGAAATCCAGAACAACTTCGGCGGCTCCAACATCCTCGGTTTCCTCAACCTCTTCTCCGGCGGCAGCCTCTCGCGCCTGAGCCTGTTCGCGCTGGGGATCATGCCCTACATCACCGCCTCGATCATCCTGCAGCTGCTGACCGTGGTCGTGCCCTCGCTCGAGCGGCTGCAGAAAGAGGGCGAGGTCGGGCAGCAGAAGATCACCCAGTACACGCGCTACCTGACCGTCGGCCTCGCCTTCGGCCAGTCGCTCGGCTACGTCTTCCTCTTCCGCTCCTTTGGCAACCAGGCCGGCGCCAGCGTCGTCGGCAACCTCACCTTCGCCAAGACTTTCCTGATCGTGATCTGCCTCACCGCCGGCTGCACGCTGCTGATGTGGCTGGGCGAGCTGATCACCCAGCGCGGCGTCGGCAACGGCATCTCGCTGATGATCTTCGCCTCGATCGCCTCCTCGATCCCGAACGGGATCACCAAGTGGTGGAACAACCCGGACCAGGTCTTCGTGGTGATGATGCCCTTCATCGCCCTGGCGGTGATCGTCGCGATCGTCTTCGTCCAGGAGGGCCAGCGCCGGATCCCGGTCCAGTACGCGAAACGCGTGGTCGGGCGAAAAATGACCTCGGGCGGCTCCACCTACCTGCCGCTGCGGGTCAACATGGCCGGCGTCATCCCGGTCATCTTCGCCGCCTCGATCATGGCCTTCCCGCCGACCATCGGCCAGCTCCTCAACACCCCCGCCGCGCTCGACTTCGCCGCCTTCTTCAGCCCCAACAGCTGGCCCTACGTGCTCGGCGAGGTCTTCTTCATCATCCTCTTCACCTACTTCTACACGGCGGTCACCTTCAACCCGGTCGACCAGGCCGACAACCTGAAGAAATACGGCGGCTTCATCCCCGGCGTCCGGCCCGGGCGGCCGACCGCCGAGTATCTGGACCGGATCCTCTCCCGCCTGACCTTCCCCGGGGCGCTCTACCTGGGCGCGGTCGCGGCGCTGCCGACGATCCTGATCAGCCAGACCTCGGCCAACTTCTTCTTCGGCGGCACCTCGATCCTGATCATCATCGGCGTCGCGCTTGACACGGTCAAGCAGCTCGAGGCGCAGCTGATGATGAGGAACTACGAGGGATTCCTCAAATAGGCTCTCGGCGATGCCAGAGCTGAACCTAGTCCTGCTCGGCCCGCCCGGGTCGGGCAAGGGCACCCAGGGCGAGCGTCTGCAGGAAGACCTGCGCCTGCCCTATTACGCGACCGGGGACATCCTCCGCGCCGCCGTTCGCGACGAGACCGAGCTTGGCCGCACGGCGAAGGGGTACATGGACAGCGGCGACCTCGTCCCGGACGAGGTGATCGTCGGCGTCATCGCCGAGCGGATCGACTCCTCCGAGGCGCTCGACGGCTTCATCCTCGACGGCTTCCCGCGCACGATCCCCCAGGCCGAGGCGCTCGACGCCAAGCTCACCGAGCTCGGCCGCGGGGTCACCGCGGTGACCCTGATCGACGTCTCCGACGACGAGGTCGTGCGCCGCCTCGGCGGCCGTCGAACCTGCGTCGAGAACGGCCACGTCTTCCAGGTCGAGTTCAACCCGCCCGAGCGCGAGGGCGTCTGCGACATCGATGGAAGCGAGCTGATCGTACGCGACGACGACAAGCCCGAGGTGATCCGCAAGCGGCTCGCCACCTACCACGAGAAGACCGAGCCGCTGGTCGCCTACTACGACCGGCGCAGCGTCCTGCGCCGGATCGACGGCGGTGCCGAGCCCGACGACGTCGCCGAGGAGATTCGCCGCACCCTGGCGACGATGCGCTTGGAGCAGGACGAGGCCGTCTAGTGCGGTCGCGGGAGTGGCTAGCGTGTACCGGATGATCGTCCGCAAGACCCCCGAGCAGGTCGAGAAGATGGCGGCCTCGGGCGATGTCCTCGTCCGCTGCCTGAAGATGCTCGCCGCGAAGGTCCGCGCCGGCATCACCACCGAGGAGCTCGACGCGGCGGCGGAGAAGTTCATCCGCTCCCAGGGCGCGGTCCCCTCCTTCAAGGGCTACCGCGGTTTCCCCGGCTCGATCTGCGCCTCGCCGAACTCGATGGTCGTGCACGGGATCCCCGGGCCCTACGAGCTCAAGCGCGGCGACATCCTCTCGATCGACGTCGGCGTCACCAAGGACGGCTGGGTCGCCGACGCGGCGATGACGGTGCCGGTCGGTGCCGTCGCGCCGGAGGCGGAGAAGCTGCTCGAGGTGACCAGGTCCTCGCTCTTCACCGGGGTCGAGCAGATGCGCCCGGGCAACCATCTCGGCGACGTCTCGGCGGCGATCCAGGCGGCGGTCGAGCGCGAGGGGCTCTCGATCATCCGCACCCTGGTCGGCCACGGGATCGGCCGCGAGATGCACGAGGAGCCGCAGGTCCCCAACTTCGGCGAGCCCGGCAAGGGCCCGGAGCTGGAGGAGGGGATGGTGCTGGCGATCGAGCCGATGGTCAACGTCGGCGGGCCGCTGGTGCGGATGGACGACGACGGCTGGGCGGTCTACTCCGAGGACGACTCGCTTGCCGCCCACTTCGAGTTCACCGTCGCGGTCACCGCCGACGGGCCGCGGATCCTCACCCCCTGGCACGAAGACGGCTGAGGTGGATCAGCAGACGTTTGCGGCGGTGGACGCGTTCGTGGGCGAGACGCTGGTGCCGCAGGACGAGCTGCTGCAGGCGGCGCTGGACGCCGCCGAGGCCGCCGGCTTGCCGCAGATCCAGGTTTCGCCGCCGCAGGGGAAGCTGCTGCAGCTGCTGGTGCGGCTGCAGGGGGCGCGAAGGGTGCTCGAGTTCGGGACCCTGGGTGGCTACAGCACGATTCTGCTGGCACGGGCGCTGCCCGCCGGCGGTCGTCTGATCACTCTGGAGGCCAATGCCGATTACGCCGAGGTCGCGCGCGGGAGCATCGAGCGGGCGGGGCTGGACGACGTCGTCGAGATCCGGATCGGGCCGGCGCTGGACTCGCTGCCGGCGCTTGCGGACGAGGGCGCCGGGCCCTTCGACCTCACCTTCATCGACGCCGACAAGGTCAACACCCCCGCTTACTTCGCCTGGGCCCTCGACCACTCCCGTCCAGGCAGCCTGATCGTCGCCGATAACGTCGTCCGCAACGGCACCCTCGCCGAGACCGACAGCGACGACCCCGCCACCCAGGCCCAGCGCCAGCTGCATCGCACGCTCGTCGACGAGCCGAGGGTCAGCGCCACGACGATCCAGACCGTCGGCAGCAAGGGCTACGACGGCTTCACGATCGCCCTGGTCAACGAGTAGCTGCAGGGTCGGCGAGGGAGCCGTAGGACCCCCCACCGAGCGCAGCTTCCTTCATCTGGCGTGGGGGAGTGGGCCTTCGTCCCTAAGAGCCCCTTGCAACCCGCTGGCCTCCGAGACCGACGGCAAGGCAAAGTCAATGACGTCAGCCGCTTCGTATCGCCGTGGACGCCGTGCCACCGGTGCGCGGCAGGCGCGGCAGGCTGAGGCGAAGACCGCGGGAGGTCTATGGCGGTCGCGCCTACCACTCGCGCAAGTCCCGTCAGGAGCTTCGCCGGCGCGGGGTCGGGGTCGCACGGCCCGGCGACCCTCATGGCTCTGGCCTCGCCCGCAAGCGCTGGGTGGTCGAGCGCACAATCTCCTGGCTTCATCAGTACCGGCGCTTGCGGGTTCGCTACGAGCGGCGCGCCGACATACACGAGGTGCTCCTGACGATCGGCTGCTGCCTGATCTGCTTTAAGCAGCTTCAGGGGGATGAGTCATTTTGCAGGGGCTCTAAGCACGCGCTGATGCTTTCAACCCATCATGTATCTAGGAGTTTGGGCGCCCGCGAGGGGACGATCGCGCCTCCTACGTGTGGAGCTGGCTCGTCGCAGCGCCACGTTGCGCCGAGCCCCTCGGGTTCTTTTTCTGGTGTAGCAGCGGTACCACTTCTTCCTTCAGGTCGTCGAGAGTGACCGGCCCCGTCCACATCAGCCGCAGCCGTCCTTTCGGGTCGACCAGGAAGCTTTCGGGGAAGCCGGAAGTGCCGAAGTCATGTGCGGCACTGCCCTGGCCGTCGTGCAGCTGGGTATAGCTGATCCCGTAACGATCTACGAAGGCCTTTCCGTCGTCACTGAGGTCGTCGCTGTCGATGCCGAGAATGGTGAATTCGGCGTTGCCGTATCGCTTTTGGAATTCCTCTAGCGCTGGCGCCTCTTCTCGACAGGGGGGGCACCAGGAGGCCCAGAAGTTGACGAGAACCCAACGGCCGCGGTAGCTGGCTAGCGACCTTTCGCCGCCGCCTTCGAGTCTAGGCAGCGTCATGGCGGGGGCGGAATCGCCGACCGCGAGGCTGTGGGACCCCTTGCTTTGCAGCCCATAGACAAGCAAGCCGACGACAGCGGCGACGGCGATAAGGCTGATGGAGGATCGAACGTTCAACGCTCTCAGGATATAGCGGACTGTCACGCCCCTGAAATGCGTCGATTACAGCGATTGGGGCACTCCGGCGCGGAAGTGCCCGAATTCGAGTGACGGCTTGATTTCCCCCTCCCCCAGCTCCAAGAGGCGTCCTTGCCTTGACTCGCTCGCCTGCATACGTTGCCGAAAAGAAAAGCCTGTGCAAATTCGCCTTCGGCGACGCTGGGGGCATGAAAGGAGAGAACCATGAGACGAATCAGGATTGCCGTTGTCTGCTTTGCACTCGCCGCTGGTGTGCTCGCGGGGACTTCAGCTTCTATCGCTAGCGCCGAAGAACCACTGCCACCTGCAGGCTGCTCAGCGAACGTGATATGCGTGTACACGAGTGCGAATTATGAAAATCCATTCTTTGATGCTTTTTGCAGTAGTTCAGGGGTGTCGGGGTTGGAAGGAAACCGCCACTCGGCCACAAACCGATGTGGCAACAAAACGGACTGGCTCAGGGAGAGCGGAACCGTCATCGCCTGCATGAATCCTGGTGGGGATAGGCCTAACCCGGGCGCCTTCAATGAAGTGTTCGTTGCCGCCGAATTTGGCGCATTCTGTTAAGCGCTAGCTCCCGTCGGGAGTAATCCAGTTAAGGAGATCCTCTGCGGTGTCCTCTGGCCTTGGGGAGTTGTGACCTGTGGCTCCGCTCCCCAGGGTCAGGAGGGGCTCGCCGACGCAAATTCTGCTTCTTGCCATAGGATTCTCCATCTCGCTTGTGCTGGAGTGACCTGACGAATTGTTTAATTGAGGGAGAGAGTCTCAAACTCCTCCGGGGACGCATAGTTCAGTGTCGTGTGGATCCGCTGGCGGTTGTAGAAGACCTCGATCCACTCGAAGATCGCGATTCGCAGATCGCCTCGGGTGGGCCAGGGGTAGCGGTCGACCAGCTCCCGCTTCAGGTCGCGAAGAAGGACTCCGCGACGGCATTGTCCAGGGGCGATCCGCCCTGGGTCATCGAGAGGTCGATGCCGGCCTCCTTGCAGCGCTGCCCGAAGGCCAGAGATACAAGTCGGCGACCCAGAGGCGGTTGGCTCGGTCGGGTTCCACTCGCGTCGGACCAGGTCCGGAGCGGTGGCGATCCCGGGGGATTCGGACTGTGGTCTTGTCCCTCTTCCGCCTGCCCAGGCCCGAGAGGCTCCGCCGGCGCATCAGTCGCGCCACCCGCTTGCGCCCGACGTGAATGCCACGGCGGGCGAGCATCGCCTGCACCCGCGGAGCCCCGTAGGTCTCGCGTGAATCGGCGTGGATCTCGGCGATCGCCTTGCCTTCCTGGGCCCGCTTGCAGGGTGGGCGCCTCTGGGCGGCGTAGAAGCCTCCCCGTGACGCCGAGTACCCGACAGAAGGTGGCGACCGAGTGATTGCCCCTAAGAGCTTCCGAAGCTTGGAGCCGCCTGGGAGGAGGGAGGGCACCCATTTTCTCCCCGCAACCGCACCGACCCCGTCTTTCGGGCAACGCCCACCACCCGCCCCCTGCTATCTTTCCCGGTCGGCCCAACGGCCGATTGTTCGTGCCTGCCGTCCGACTCATGGGGCGCGCGGGAATCCTGTTTTCGATACGAGATCCGGAGCAATGAAGGTTCGAGCTTCCGTCAAGCCGATGTGCGAGAAGTGCAAGGTCATCCGCCGCAATGGGGCGGTCCTTGTCATCTGCCAGAACCCGCGACACAAGCAGCGGCAGGGCTAGTCGATGGCGCGCATCGCAGGGGTCAACATTCCCGTCAACAAACGGATCGAGATCGGGCTCACCTACATCTTCGGGATCGGCCATTCGACTGCGGTGAAGATCCTCGAGGAGACCAAGATCGATCCCGCCACCGCGGCCAAGGATCTGACCGAGGACGAGGTCGTGCGCCTGCGTGAGGCGGTCGAGAACCACGAGGTCGAGGGCGACCTGCGGCGCGATCGCTCGCAGAACGTCAAACGCCTGATGGAGATCGGTTCCTACCGCGGCCTGCGTCACCGCCGCGGCCTGCCGGTCCGGGGTCAGCGCACGAAGACCAACGCCCGCGGCCGCAAGGGCCCGCGCCGGTTGAGCGTCGCCGGCAAGCGCAAGGCATAGGGAAAGAGAATGGCCGAGAAAAAACCCGCCAAGGCGCGTGCCCGTCGCCGCGTCAAAAAGAACGTCACCTACGGGCAGGCGCACATCAAGACTTCTTTCAACAACACGATCGTCACCCTGACCGACACCGACGGCAACGTGATCGCCTGGGAGTCGGCCGGATCGGTCGGGTTCAAAGGCTCGCGCAAGTCGACCCCGTTTGCCGCCCAGGTGACCGCCGACGCGGCCGCCAAGAAGGGGATGGAACACGGCCTCGAGCGGGTCGAGGTCTTCGCCAAGGGCGCCGGCTCGGGCCGCGAGACGGCGATCCGCTCGCTGCAGGCCGCCGGCCTCGACGTGACCACGGTCAAGGACGTCTCGCCGCAGGCCCACAACGGCTGCCGGCCGAAGAAGCGGAGGCGCGTCTAGTGGCCCGAGATACCTCTCCCCAGTGCAAGCAGTGCCGCCGCGAGGGCCAGAAGCTCTTCCTCAAGGGCGAGCGCTGCTTCACCGACAAGTGCGGCGTCGAGCGCCGCTCCTACCCGCCCGGCGAGCACGGCCGTGGCCGCCTGCGGCAGTCCGAGTACCGCGTGCAGCTGCGCGAGAAACAGAAGACGCGACGCTACTACCAGGTGCTGGAGAAACAGTTCCGCGCCTACTACGACAAGGCCTCGCGCCAGGACGGCGTCACCGGCGAGAACCTGCTGCGGCTGCTCGAGTCGCGCTTCGACAACGTCCTCGTCCGGCTCGGCTTCGCCGCCTCGCGGCGCCAGGCCCGGCAGCTGATCAACCACGGGCACTGGATGGTCAACGGCCGCCGCGTCGACATCCCCTCTTACCAAGTCCGTCCCGAGGACATCATCTCGATCAAGTCAGGATCGTCGGCCACCGCCACGGTCCAGCGGGCGACGGAACTCGTCTCCACGGTTCCCGCCTGGTTGCAGGCCGATCACGATGCCCTCACCGCCAAGGTCCTGCGCTACCCCGAGCGCTCCGAGATCTCGGCGCCGGTCCAGGAGCAGCTGATCGTCGAGCTGTACTCCAAGTAGCCCGGAACGCAATTTCTGAACACGCATACGCAAGGAACTCATGACCACTGATTTCCAGGTCCCCCGCATCACCTCCGAGAAGGTCGACGACCGTCGTGGCACCTTCACGATCGAGCCGCTCGACAAGGGCTTCGGCTACACCTTCGGCAACAGCCTCCGGCGCGTCCTGCTCTCTTCGCTGGGCGGCGCCGCGATCACCAGCGTCCGCATCGAGGGCGTCGCGCACGAGTTCTCTACCGTGCCCGGTGTCAAGGAGGACGTCACCGACATCATCCTCAACCTCAAGGACCTCGTCGTCCGCATGCACACCGACGCCGACGAGGTCGAGGCGCCGCTGGTGGCCACCGGCCCCGGCGAGGTCAAGGCCAAGGACATCGACCTGCCCTCGGGCGTCGAGATCCTCAACCCCGAGGCGCCGATCGCGACGCTGGAGAAGAAAACCAAGCTCGAGGTCTACCTGACGATCGGCCGCGGCCGCGGCTACTCGCCGGCCGAAGAGAACAAGTCCGACGAGCAGCCGATCGGCGTGATCCCGATCGACTCGATCTTCTCGCCGATCCGCCGTGCCTCCTACGCCGTTGCCGCCGCCCGCGTCGGGCAGCGGACCGACTTCGACAAACTCACCCTCGACCTCGAGACCGACGGCTCGATCGAGCCCGCGGCGGCGCTGCGCGAGGCCTCCGAGATCCTGATCAAGAGCCTGGCGATCTTCACCGACGCCGAGCGGGTGGAGGAGCTGACCGCGCGCGAGCCGGTGCCGGCCCTGGCAACCGATCCGCTTGCTTCTCCGGTTGGCGGCGAAGGCGTCGCCGGCAACAACGGTCTCGACGAGATCCTGATCGAGGAGCTCGAACTCGGCGTGCGCTCCTACAACTGCCTCAAGCGCGCCGGCGTCCAGACTGTCGGCGACCTGGTCCGCAAGTCGCGCCTGGAACTGAACGCGATCCCCAACTTCGGTCAGAAGTCGATCGAGGAAGTGATCGAGACCCTGCACGCCCGCGGCCTCGACCTGCAGCAGGACTAGGGGCGACGGCGGGATCGAGCGGAGAAGACTGTGCGCCATCGCAAGAAACGAAACAAGCTCAGTCGTGACAGCGCTCACCGTGCGGCGCTGCTCTCCAATCTCTCGAAGCAGCTGATCGAGCACGAGCGGATCAAGACCAGCCAGGCCAAGGCCAAGGCGGTCAAGCCCGACGTCGAGCGGTTGATCACGCTGGCCAAGCGCGGCGACCTCCACGCTCGCCGCCAGGCGCTGGCGACGCTGCACAACGACAAGTTCATCGTCCACAAGCTGTTCGACGAGGTGGCGCCGCGCTACGCGACCCGACCCGGCGGCTACACCCGCATCGTCAAGCTCGGCCCGCGCCCCTCGGACAGCACCGAGATGGTTTATTTGGAGCTGGTTTAGCACCAGCTCCAGCGCGGTGAGCTCCTACCGCCTCGACATCGAATACGACGGATCGGGCTTCTCCGGTTGGGCCAGACAGCCCGGTCTGCGCACGGTTCAGGGCGAGCTTGAGCAGGCGCTGGCGACGGTCCTGCGTGAGCCGGTCGCGCTGACGGTCGCCGGTCGCACCGACGCCGGCGTCCACGCCTGGGGACAGGTGGCGAGCTTCGAGACCGCCGCCACGGTCCCCGCCGACCTGACGCGGCGGCTGAACGGCCTCGGCCCCGCCGACCTCGCGGTCACCGCCGCCGGCCCCGCTCCCGCCGGCTTCGACGCCCGCGGCGACGCCACCGCGCGCAGCTACCGCTACCGGCTGCTGGTGCGCTCGACGCCGAGCCCGTTCGAGCGAGGCCGCGCCCTCTGGTGGCCGCACCGGGTCGACCGCGAGGGGCTGGACGCCTGCGCGGCGGCGCTGGTCGGCAGCCACGACTTCACCGCCTTCACCCCGACCCAGACCGACCACGTGCGCTTCGAGCGGCGGATCCTCGCCGCCGCCTGGGAGCCCGAGCCCGGCGACGTCCTCGCCTTCCGCGTCAGCGCCGACGCCTTCATGCGCAACATGGTCCGGATCCTGGTCGGGACGATGCTCGAGGTCGCCTCCGGCCGCCGTGGCGTCGAGAGCTTCGTCGCCCTGTTGGAGGGCGCGCCCCGGCCTGAGGCCGGGGACACGGCCCCGCCTCACGGCCTTTACCTGGAGTCCGTCGCCTACTCCTAGAATCGACCGTGTGCGGATCCTCCTGACCAACGACGACGGCATCTCGGCGCCGGGGCTGCAGGCCCTGCGGCGGGCGCTGCGGCAGCTCGAGGGGGTCGAGGTCGACGTGATCGCGCCCGACTCCAACCGCAGCGCCACCGCCCGCAGCATCACCACCCGCTCGCCACTCAGCGTCCAGGAGGTCGAGTTCGAGGACGGCGATCGCGGCTACGCCACCGACGGCACCCCGGTCGACTGCGTCCGCTTCGCCGAGCTGGGCTTTCTCGGCGGCCGCCCCGACCTGATCGTCTCCGGCATCAACCACGGCGCCAACCTCGGCGACGACATCACCTACTCCGGCACCGTTGCCGCGGCGCTGGAGGGGATCGTCCTCGGCATCCCCGCGGTTGCCTTCTCCCAGCAGTCCTCCGGCGGCGGCATGGGCTACGTCAGCGGTCGCTTCGAGTTCGGCCTCGCCGCCGCCTTCGCCGCCCAGCTGGTGCGGCGGCTGGAGACCGAGCCGATGCCGGAGGCGACGCTGATCAACGTCAACTCCCCCGCCGGTGAGCCGGGCGGGATCGAGGTGACCAAGCTCGGCAAACGCATCTACAACGACCGCCTGCGCCAGGTCGGCGGTGAGGGCGAGGACGGGCGCAAGCGCTACGAGATCTACGGCTGGCAGCCCGGCTACGAGGAGATCGAGGGGACCGACCTCTACGCGGTCGCCCAGGGGCGGATCTCGGTCACCCCGATCCACTTCGATCTCACCGATCACGGCGGTCTCGAACGGCTGCGGGGGTGGGGTTTCGAGGAGATGCTGGCGGCGAGCGCACCGACGGCGTGAGCGAGGCCGCCGGACAGCGGGCGGTGGAGCTGCGGCGCCAGCTGGAGCGCCACAATCGGCTCTACTACGTCCTCGACGACCCCGAGATCGGCGACGACGAATACGACGCGCTGCTGAACGAGCTGCGCGAGATCGAGGCCGCGAACCCGCAGCTGCGGACGCCCGACTCGCCGACCCAGCGGGTCGGGGCGCCGCCGCTGGAGCGCTTCGAGCAGGTCGAGCACGCGGAGCCGATGCTCTCGCTCGCCAACGCCCGCGACGAGGAGGAGCTGCGGGCCTGGGAGACCCGTCTCGCCAACTACCTGAAGCGGCTCGACATCGCCGCCTCCGAGTTCAGCTACACGACCGAGCCGAAGATCGACGGCCTGGCGATCTCGCTGACCTATGAGGACGGCGTCTTCACTCGTGGCGCCACCCGCGGCGACGGCCGCGTGGGGGAGGACGTGACCCAGAACCTGCGGACGATCGGCGCGATCCCCCTGGCGATCCCCGAGGCGCCGCCGCTGGTCGAGGTGCGGGGCGAGGTCTACCTGCCGATCGCCGCCTTCAAAGCGCTGAACGAGCGCCGCGCCGCGGCCGAAGAACCGACCTTCGCCAACCCCCGAAACTCCGCCGCCGGCTCGATCCGCCAGCTCGACCCGGCGCTGGCGGCGGAACGGCCGCTCTCGGTCTGGTGCTACGGGATCGGCGCCACCGAGGGACTCGACCTCCCGACCCACAGCGAGGAGGTCGAGTGGCTGCGCGCGCGGGGCTTCAAGGTCAATCCCGACACCGAGCACCACGGCGACATCGACTCGGTGGTCGCCCGCTGCCACTGGTGGGAGGAGCGGCGCGAGGCGCTCGACTACGAGATCGACGGCGTCGTCGTCAAGGTCGACGAGCGGGCGCTGTGGCGCGAGCTCGGCGTGGTCGGGCGCGAGCCGCGCTGGGCGATCGCCTGGAAGTTCGCGCCGACGACGGCGACGACGACGATGAAGGGGGTCGTCTGGAACGTCGGCCGCACCGGCCACCTGGTCCCCTTCGCGATGCTGGAGCCGGTCCACGTCGGCGGTGTCACCGTCAGCACCGCCACCCTCCACAACGAGGAGGACCTGGCGCGCAAGGACGTGCGGGCCGGCGACGAGGTGGTGGTGATGCGGGCCGGCGACGTGATCCCCCAGGTCGTCGCGCCGCTGGTCCAGCGGCGCAAGAACAAGAGCGCCCGCAAGCCGAGGCCGCCGAAGAAGTGCCCCGCCTGCGGCACCGAGACGGTCAAGCCCGAGGGCGCCGTCTTCACGATCTGCCCCAACCGCTCCGGCTGCCCCGGGCAATCCTTCCAGCACGTCAAGCACTTCGTCAGCAAGGGGGCGATGGACATCGACGGGCTCGGCGAGAAGCAGGCGATGCGCTTCCTCGAAGAGGGGTTGATCGGCGACGTCGCCGACATCTACGAGCTCAGCGAGGAGCAGCTGGTGGGGATGGACCGCTTCGCCGAGATCTCCGCCCGCAACCTGGTCGCGGCGATCGACGCTTCGCGCCGGCGCCCCTTCAAACGCGTCCTCTACGCGCTCGGCCTGCCCGGGGTCGGCTACGTCACCGCCGAGGCCCTGGCCGACCATTTCGGTTCGATCGACGCCCTGCGCGAGGCCGACCCCGAGCGGATCGAGGAGGTCGAGGGGGTGGGTCCGATCATGGCCGTGCAGATCGCCGAGTCGCTCGCCGACGAGCCGACCTGGGCGCTGGTCGAGAAGCTGAAGGAGAAGGGCCTGCGGCTGGCGGCCGACGAGTCCGAACGGCGCCCCAGCGGCGGCCCATTGGAGGGCAAGACCGTCGTCCTCACCGGCACCCTGCCGGAGCTGACTCGCGAGCAAGCGGCGGCCCTGGTCAAGTCGGCCGGGGGAAAGATCACCAACTCGGTCTCGAAGAAAACCGACTACGTCGTCGCCGGCGAGAGCCCGGGATCGAAGCTCGCCAAAGCGGAGTCGCTGGGGACCGAGGTGCTCGACGAAGCGGGATTACTGGCACTGGTTCGGTAGTGAAAGTGATTCACTAACGGCGCATTTGGCGCGCCACGCGTGAATCCCTGGGCGTCAGGCTGTGGAGATGGCGTTGGCGCAGATTGGGTTCTTCACGACCGCGATGGAGTCGCTCGCGACGGCGGTCGGGGCAGGCATGCTGCTCGGAGGGTTCATGGTGGGAACTTTTGCGATTGCCTCTGGATGGAGCAAGTCGAAGCGGGACGACAGGGCTCTCTCCGGCGGTTACTACGGTGGGGTTTTTGCGGCGGTGCTTGTGTTGGCCGACCTCGCCATAGACGCGGTATCCTGAAATGAGTTGTCTGAGGAGGGTCAAATGCGAGATGGGTTGAGAGAGGGTTTCCGCTACGCGAACATCGTCATCGCGATCATCGCGCCAATCTTCCTTGTTGCCGCCATTCTCCTTCGGCACGCGGGCCCGGTCGTGCTGCAGTCCTTGGTTTGGGTCTGCTTTGTTTCCGGCGCAGTCGTCCTCCACGTTCTCATGGGTCGAGCCGATCGCCGCCGGGGGCGCGGTCAGTAGCCGGCGACGGCAGCGGCGATTTCATCCTGCTCGAGGTGCGCCAGGTCGAGGTTGCTGACGCTGCTCATCAGGACCGAGAAGACGAGCACGCGCCCGTCCGCGTTGAAGCAGTACCCGGAGAGGTTGCTGACTCCGGTCAGGGTGCCGGTCTTGGTCCGGCAGCGGCCGTAGGCGGCGGTGCCGTGCATGCGTTCGGCGACAGTGCCTTCCTCGCCGGCCAGGGCCAGGTCCTGGATGAATTCGTCGCCGACCGGCGCTCCCCGCATCGTCAGCAGCAGGTTCACCACCTGCTGCGGCGAGGCGCGGTTGGAGCGAGTCAGGCCGGAGCCGTCGACGGCGTGGACGCCGGAGCCGTGTTCGCTGGCGAACTTGGCGACCACCGCCGCCCCGGCGGCGGTGGTGCCGGCGCCGCCGAGCTTGGCGCCGAGCAGCTTGATCAGCATCTCGGCGAAGAAGTTGTCGGAGTTGACGTCGGTGAAGTCGATGATCTTGGTCAGGGTGGGGGAGTAGACGACGCCGACCCGCTTGCTCCCTGGCGGCACCGTCCCCAGCCCGACCTTGGCCGGGATTGCGACGCCCGCCCCCCGCAGCGAGTTGGCCAGCTTCGAGGCCGCCAGCGTCGCCGGGTCGGAGGCGAAGGCGGTGGCGGCGGGGCTGCTGAAGCCGGCGTCGAAGTCGAGTCCGGAAAGCGGGCCGATTTCGGAGCTGGTCGCGTAGCCGGAGGCGGCGACACCGCGCAGGCGGTCGAAGATCGAGTCGTCGGCGTAGAGACGACCGCTGACGGCGTCGATGCCGGCGGCGCGAATCTGCGGCTTCAGCGCGTAGAGGTTGGTCCCGAGGCCGGGAAAGAAGCGGTCGTAGAAGGCCGGCACCCCGAGCGTCGGGTCGCCGCCGCCCTCGAGGTAGAGGTCGCCCTGCAGGGTGCCGCCGGCGCTGAGTTCGCCGGAGGCGAAGACCCGGGTGGGGATCCGGTAGCCCGGCCCGAGCCGCGAGAGCGCGGTCGAGGTCGTGAACAGCTTCATGTTCGAGGCCAGCGGCCGCTGGGTATGGGCCGAGCGGGCGCAGAGCACCTGGCCGCTTTCGGCGTCGACGACGAGCAGGCCGCTGGCAGCGCCGCCGCCGCGCAGCAGCCGCGCCTTCATCGCCGGGCAGGGGCTCTGCGCGACCGCGGTTGCGGTGACCGCGAAGACGGCCGCCAGCAGTGCCGCCAGCAGGATCAAGGCCCGTCTCATCGTCCCTACCAACACGAGGAGGAAGCAAGGTAGCGGCCGCGCCGGCCGCCGGCCCTGGGATACTCCGTGTTCCTCATGGGCAAAGTCGTCGACATCGAGTCCAAGCCCCGCCGCAAAGCCCGTGGCCGCAAAAAGCCCTCGAAGACCGCTCTGGTGCTCGGCGGCGGCGGCTTCACCGGCGGCGTCTACGAGATCGGCGCCCTGCGCGCCCTCGACCTGCTCGCGGTCAACAGCACCGTCAACAACTTCGACGTCTACGTCGGCACCAGCGCCGGCTCCTTCGTCGCCGGCATGCTCGCCAACGGGGTCACCCCGGACGAGATGATGCAGGTGCTGAACCCCCGTGTCCCCTCCGAGCTCGAGGACCTCGACCTCGACAAGGTGCTCAGGCCCAACTACCTCGGCTTCGTCCAGAAAGCCCTCGGGCTGCCGCTGCGCAGCCTCGAGCTGGTGCGTTCGCTGGCCCGGCTCGGCGAGATCTCGGCGATCGACATCGGCGTCGGCCTCGCCGAGGCGCTGCCGACCGGCCTCTACTCCGGCTCCGGCCTGGCGGACTACGTCGCCGAGGTGCTGAGCGAGAGCGGCCGCGTCAACGACTTCCGCCTGCTCGACCGCGAGCTCTACCTGACCGCGACCGACCTCGACACCTGCGAGCGGATCGTCTTCGGCGAGGAGGGCTGGCGCGACGTGCCGATCTCGAAGGCGATCCAGTGCTCGACGGCGCTGCCGATCGTCTACAAGCCGGTGGAGCTGAAGGGACGCCAGATGGTCGACGGCGGCATCCGCTCGACCACCAACGTCGGCATCGCGGTCGAAAAAGGCGCCAAGTTCATCGTCGTCGTCAACCCGCTGGTGCCCTACGTCAACGACTTCGAGAAGACGATCCCGACCGTCTTCGGCAAGCGCGTGCGCCGCGTCTCCGACATGGGGATCGCCGCGATCGCCAACCAGGCCTTCAGGCTGATGGCCCACGCCCGCCTGCAGCTGGCGGTCGAGCGCTGGCAGGATCTCTACCCCGGCGTCGACATCGTCCTGATCGAGCCCGAGGCGACCGACGAGCTGATGTTCGGCACCCCGATCATGGACTACTCGCACCGGCTCAAAATCGCCCGCCACGGCTTCGAATCGGTCACCGCGACGCTGGCCCAGGACTACGAGCGCTACGAGGAGCTGGCCAAGCGCCACGGCCTCGAAATCTCAGCCCGCCGGGTCCGCCGCGTCGTCGAGCGCGCCGCCGAGGACGAGCCCGAGCAGACCTCGGCCTGGCGCCGCGTGCTGGAGCAGACGACCTCGGTGCTCCTGCGTCAGTCGGGCGAGGCCTCCTGAAGCGCGCTTAGCTCGCCGGGAAGGGCTCGAGCCCGGCGTGCCAGGGTCCGGCCGGGTAGGTGTGGATGCCGCTCTCGTCCATCTCGCCCTGCAGCCGCTTGAACAGTTCGCCAGCGTTCTTCAGCGCCGCTTTCAGCTCCGCCTCGCTGCGCTCGCGCAGGCGCCAGAGGAACCAGAGCTGGCGGTCGTTGACGCCGAAGTCGATCTCGCCGGTCATCGTCGTCACCCAGCCGAGGAAGCCGGGGCTGAAGAGCTCGCGCAGGGCGACCGGGTCGTACTCCTTCGGCACCGTCGCCCAGAAGCGCTTGTTGAAGTCGATCGACTCGAATTCGACCTTGCGCGAGAAGCGCTGGGTGACCACCTCGTGGCCCTCGATCGACTCGACGTTGAAGGCGGGCACGACCTGCGCCAGATCCGGCATGTGGGCCTTGGCGAGCAGCGCCGTCGGCACCACCGCCTTGCCGAAGAGGCCGCCGACCTCCTTTTCGTCGGCGTCGCAGGACGCTCCCCAGAAGCCCTCGGTGAGCTGGCCGGTGAGCCGGTTGACGCCGCCGACGCAGAGCGCGACGGGGGCGTCTTTGGGGTTGATCCCGCCGATTTCCTCGTAGCGGACGTCGTTGCGCTCGCCGTATTTGCGGACCGCTGCCGCCCACGCCTCGGCTTCCTGCTTTGCGCTCATCGCGGCCGATCCTACGTTTTCAGCCCACCGACGGGGGGATCGCGGCTAGGATTGGCCTCCAGCCCCGGTCCGAACCACAGGAGCCTCAATGATCATCGCCATCATCGTCGTCGTCGCGATCCTCGTCATCGCGGTCCTCTACTACATCGGCAAGCGCAACGGCATCATCGCCTCGCGGAACCGCGTCGACGAGTCCTGGAGCGGGATCGACGTCCAGCTCAAACGGCGCCACGACCTCGTCCCCAACCTGGTCGAGACGGTCAAAGGCTACGCCGAGCACGAGAGCGCGGTCTTCCAGAAAACGACGGAAGCGCGAGCGGAGGCGATCAAAGCCGGCAGCGTCGGCGACACCGCCAAAGCCGAGTCGAAACTGAGCGGGGCGCTGACCGAATTGCGCGCCGTCGCCGAGAACTACCCGACCCTGCGGGCGACCGAGAACTTCCAGCAACTCAGCCGCAACCTCTCCGAGCTCGAGGACGAGATCCAGGCCTCGCGCCGGATCTACAACTCCAACGTCCAGGCCTACAACACGGACATCCAGCAGTTCCCGGGCTCGATCATCGCCAACCAGGGCGGCTTCACCAAACGCGAGTACTTCGAAATCGAAGCCGCCGACCGCGAGCCGGTCTCGGTCAGCTTCGGCGACAAATAGGGCTTCCCGCGATTCCGGGCATGACCGCGACCAAGGAAGCGACGCTCTGGATCTGCGACAGCTGCGGGTTCATCTACGACCCGGCGATCGGCGACCCGGACGGGGGCATCCCGCCGGGAACGGCCTTCGAGGACATCCCCAAGGACTGGTTCTGCCCGGTCTGCGGCGCCCGCACGAGCGACTTCCGCCCGCTCGAGCCGGGCGAGGCCTGAGCCCCAGCGTCACCGACACCAGGCCAGCGCGATGACCCACGACTACGACTGGATCGTTGTGGGCTCTGGGTTCGGCGGCTCGGTCTCGGCGCTGCGGCTGGCCGAGAAGGGCTACAGGGTCGGGGTGCTGGAGTGCGGCCGGCGCTTCGCCGACGAGGACTTCCCGAAGTCGACCTGGGACCTGCGCCGCTACTTCTGGGCGCCGAAGCTGGGGCTGCGTGGGATCTTCCGGATGACCCCGTTCAAAGACGTCGCGGTGGTCAGCGGCTGCGGCGTCGGCGGTGGCAGCCTCGGCTACGCCAACACGCTCTACGTGCCGCCCTCGGACTTCTTCCAGGACTCGCAGTGGGCCGACCTCGACGACTGGGAGGCGACTCTTGCGCCCCACTACGCCGAAGCGCAGCGGATGCTCGGCGTCGTCGTCCACGAGGACGACGACCCCGCCGACCAGCTGCTGCGCGAGTTCGGCGAGCAGATCGGAGTCGGCGACACCTACCGCAAGACCCCGATCGGGGTCTTTCTCGGCGAGCCCGGCAAGACCGTCTCCGACCCCTACTTCGAGGGCGAGGGGCCGGAGCGAACCGGTTGCATGCACTGCGGTCGCTGCATGGTCGGCTGTCCGCACGGGGCGAAGAACACGCTGGTCAAGAACTACCTCTGGCTGGCCGAGCGCCGCGGCGCCGAGGTCTCCCCGGATCGCACCGTGACCGAGATCCGGCCGCTCGGCGCCGCCAATGGCAGCGACGGCTACGCGATCACCAGCGAGCGTTCGGGCCTGCTGCCGGGACGCGGCCGTCGCACCATCACCGCCCGTGGTGTCGTCGTCGCCGCCGGCCCGCTCGGCACCAACAAGCTGCTGCAGCGCTGCCGCCTCGGCGGCGCCCTGCCGCGGATCTCCAACCGGCTGGGCGAGCTGGTCCGCACCAACAGCGAGGTGATCCTCGCGGTCACCGTCCCCGAGGACTATCCCGACGACCTGACCAGGCGGGTCGCGATCACCTCCAGCATCTACCCCGACCCCCACACCCACATCGAGACCGTCACCTACGGCAAAGACGGCGACTCGATGAACACCCTCTACACGCTGCTGGTCGGTGACGGGACCAGGCTGACGCGGCCGCTGAAGCTGCTGGCGCAGATCCTCCGTCATCCACATAAGTTCGCCCAGGTGATGTGGCCGAAGGGCTGGTCGCGGCGGACGATCATCGTCCTGGTGATGCAGACGCTGGACAACGCGATCGCGCTGCGGCCGAAGCTGAAACGCTCCGGCGACGTCCGCCTGCAGACCGAGCAGGACCCGGAGAAACCGAACCCGACCTTCATCCCGGTCGCCAACGAAGCCGCCGAATGGCTGGCCGAGCGCACCGGCGGGATCGCCCAGAGCGCGGTCAACGAGGCGCTGATGAACGTGCCGACGACCGCCCACATCCTCGGCGGCGCGGTGATCGGCCACGGCCCCGAGGACGGGGTCGTCGACGCCCGCCAGCGGGTCTTCGGCTACGAGAACCTGCTGGTCTGCGACGGTGCCGCGATCCCGGCCAACGTCGGCGTCAACCCGAGCCTGACGATCACGGCTCTAGCGGAGCACGCGATGTCGCACGTGCCGCCGGCCGCGGCCCCCGAGGGAGCCACGGCCGGGGCGAAGAGCGCCGCCTAGCTGGCGAAGCGCTCGGCGACGTAGTCCCAGTCGACGACGTTCCAGAAGGCGTCGATGTAGTCGGGCCGTTTGTTCTGGTACTTGAGGTAGTAGGCGTGCTCCCAGACGTCGCAGCCGAGCAGCGCCGTCTTGCCGTCGGAGATCGGCGAGTCCTGGTTCGGGGTGGAGACGACGGCGAGGCCGGAGCCGTCCTTGACCAGCCAGGCCCAGCCGGAGCCGAAGCGGGCGATGCCGGCGTTCTTGAACTCCTCCTTGAAGGCGTCGAAGGAGCCGAAGGCCTCATCGATCGCCGTGGCCAGCTCACCCTGCGGCTCACCGCCGCCGTCGGGGCTCATCATCTGCCAGAAGAGCGAGTGGTTGTAGTGGCCGCCGGCGTTGTTGCGGACCGGGCCCTGCTTGTCGGCGGGCAGGCTGGCGAGGTTCTGCAGCACGTCCTCGACCTCGCGGTCCGCCCACTCCGTGCCCTCGAGGGCGCCGTTGGCTTTGTCGACGTAGGCCTGGTGGTGCTTGTCGTGGTGGACTCGCATCGTCGCCTCGTCGATGTGCGGCTCGAGCGCGTCGTAGGCGTAGGGCAGGTCGGGAACGGAGAAAGGCATGAGGACTCCTCTGGTGGTGAGTTCGAAGGTGAGCAAGGAGCCTAGCCTTCCTCGGGTTCCGCTTCTTCCAGGCCGCCTTCATCGCCGAAGAAGGCGCGCGGCACCGTGTCGGGGTCGCCGCCGGTCCAGGCGTTGAACCGGTACCAGGCGGGCTTCGCTTCGCGGCTCTTGGTCAGCAGGCCGGCGCTCTGGCAGAAGCTGCAGGTGCCGCCTTCGTCGGACCAGGTGAACCACCAGGCACCGGCGATGCGCCAGCGCAGCCGGTCGGCGGAGAGGATCGAGAAGGCGCGCGAAAGCTGTTCGGCCTGGCCCCAGAGGCCGCGCTGCCAGCGGGTCGGGCCGCTGGCCGATCCCCAGCCGAGCTCGGTGACGTAGAGCGGCGTTTCGCCGTCGTGGTGGACGCGCATGATCCGCCGCAGGTTGGCCAGCTGCGCCGCCATCGCCTGGGCGCGGGCGACGTAGGGGTGCAGGGCGACGCCGTCGAAGTAGGGCTTGACGTCTCTTGCCCGGTAGACGCGGCTGAGGAAGTCGCCCGAGCCGACGTTGGGGGGGATCTGCAGCGGCCGCCCGAAGAGACCGCCGAGCAGCACCTTGCTGCCGGGGTCGGCGGCGTGCAGGAGGCGGCCGGAGATCCGGATCAGGTCGGCGAAGCCGACCGGGTCGGGACGGCCGTCGAAGCTGACGATGTTCTCCTCGTTCCAGATCTCCCAGGTGCGGATCGGCAGGTAGGGCAGGGCGCCGTGTTCGCGCCAGAATTCGCCGCCGGGCCCGTAGCGGCGCTCGGCCGCGCGCAGGAAGGTCGACCAGCCCCAGCGCTGGTACGCGCTCCTGACCGGCAGGTCGATCGTTTTCGGCGCCGCCCATTCGGGCGAGGCGGCGACGAACGGCATGATCCGGATTTCCGCTTCGGCGGCGAGTTCGACTTCGTGGTCGAAGCCGCTCCAGTCCGGTTCGGCGATATCCGGTGGCTGGCTCTGGATCACGGCCCATGACATCGGCAGTCGCACGCTGTCGACGCCGGATTCGTGCATCAGCTGGTAATCGGCCCTGGTCGTCTGCCCCTGTGGAGAAACGCCGATGAATCCCGGCGGCAGGTAGGCCGATGCCGCCGCCGGGCACAGCAGGCCCAGCGCCAGCACGAGTGAGAGGGGGATCTTGCGGATCATTGCCTTGGGAACCGGTGCCAGGCGCAAAGTCGCGGCCTTCCCGTGGAGGCCGCAGCGCGCCTGCGCCCAGCTTCAGAGATAATCGCCGTTCTCGGGGCGTGGCGCAGCCTGGTAGCGCGCACCGTTCGGGTCGGTGAGGTCCCCGGTTCAAATCCGGGCGCCCCGATTGAGCTGAGATCCGCGACTCGGATCGAGGCTGACTCAGTCCGAGTCGCCAGGCGGTCAGGCCAGCTGCGAGCAGCCCTCGCCGCCTTCCCAGGATCACCGGATTCGCCGCCTGCGGGTTTGGGTAAATGTCGCCGGGACCGCCGCTTGGCGTTACCTCCGCCGCAATCACCTCGGCCCGATCGCGATCTTCCTTGCCCTGTTCCGGGAAAGCCACGCGAACGGATATCACGCCGAAGGAAGCGGGTCGTTCACGGAAGGAACGCTGAGCTCTCTGTCCACCAACGACGCCGACTCCGGCCCCTACGAGATCGGCGGGATCACGAGCGTGGCGGCGGGACGCAGCTGGAAGGCAGCTTCTACGACTTCGCCGGCGCCGCCGGCTGCCAGTTCGCGACCAGCGCGATCGCCGGCTGACCTCCCCGTTGCGGCGGCCGTCAGCCCTGCGTTTCGCGAATCGCCGCTTCGACTTCGGCCAGGTCGGGGCCGTCCTGCAGCGTCCTGGTGCCACCGGGGCCGCTGACGATCATCGCCCCTTCGGTGCGGATGCCGAGCCGGGTGCCGAGTTCTTCGTAGCTGTTGAGCTGTTTCGAGATCGGCCCGTCGCTGCCGCCGTTCTTTTCCAGGAATTCCTTCCATTCCGGGAAGTTGAGTTCCTCGATGCCGCCGGCGACCGATTCGAGGAAGTCGTGCTCGAGGCCGAAGCGCTTCGCCGATTCCTGGTCGAGGCCGAAGCGCTTCGCTTCTTCCTGGTTGCGGAAGAAGAGGTAGATGTACTGCCAGCCGTAGCCCTGCGCGGCCGCCGCCTCGGCCCCGTAGAAGCCGAGCTCCTGCGGGCTTTCGCTGACCGAGTAGTGGCGGTAGAGGAACTTGACTTCGGCTTCGCGGCCATAGGTTTCGGTCAGCTTCGGGATCGTGCTGAGAAAGGCTTCGCGGCAGCTCGAGCACTGCAGGTCGTTGAAGACCTGGATCGTCACGGGCGCGTCGGAGGAGCCGAGGCGGTCGCCTTCCTGGGGCACGCCGCCGAAGATTTCCTGCGCTTCGGCGATGCCGGCGATGTGGACGACATTGTGGGTTGCCTTCTGGGTGGAGATGTTGACGATCGCGTAGCCGAGCCCGAACAGGCCCAGGCCGAGGACCAGGATCACCCAGAGCCGCCCGCGGCGCGGCATCGCTTTGACGGCGACTTCGGACATCGACCTCCCATTATCCCGGCGGGCCCTTAAAGGAAGCCGCAACGTGCGGCTGTGGCGATTGACACGCCCACCTTCAGCGATAAATATGGACCTACCCAATTTCAACTACACGGGAGGGTCTGTATGGCCAATCACCTGACGCCCAGCGAGCTCGCCGACCAGCTGCACATGAAGCGGCAGGAGGTGATCGGCAAGTGCGTTGAGATGGGCGTCCCGATCTTCCACGGGCGCATCGATCGCAGCCTCTTCGAGAGTTCCCTGCGCCAGCTGGCGCGAGGGCCCGGCTCGCGTCGAGTCGCGGCGAATTAACGCTCAACTAGACTTCCCCGCGATGGGGCGGGGCACCAACTCGAAGACGCTTGCCGATCTGCTGCCAGCCTCGGCGCAGACCTACGGCGACGCGCCCGCCGTCCGCTACAAGGACGGCGCGACCTGGGTCAGCCGCAGCTTCAACGAGGTGGCCGAGATCGTGCGGCCGCTGGCCCTGGGGCTGGCCGAGCTGGGCGTCGCCAAGGGCGATCGCGTCTCGATTCTCGGCAACACCCGCCCGGAGTGGACCTACTTCGACTACGCGGCGCTCTCGATCGGCGCCACCGTCGTCCCGATCTACCAGACCAACTCGCCGGAGGAGTGCCGCTACGTGCTCGAGAACTCCGACGCCAAGGTCGTCGTCGTCGAGGACGACGAGCAGCTGCAGAAGATCCGCGAGATCCGCGCCCAGCTGCCGCGGCTCGAGCAGGTGGTCCGGATGACCGGCTCCAGCGACGACGCGATCTCCTTCGAGCAGCTCAGCGCCAAGGGCACCGCGGTCGACCCCTCGCGCTGGCAGGCGCTCTACTCGGCGGTGAGCAGCGAGGACATCTGCACCTTCATCTACACCTCCGGCACCACCGGCCCGCCGAAGGGCTGCGTGATCAGCCACGGCAACTACCGGGCGATGCTCGACATGGTCAACGAGACCAGTGTCATCGAGGGCGAAGACGTCACCTACCTCTACCTGCCGCTGGCTCACTCCTTCGCCCTGCTGATCCAGTTCGGCAGCTTCGACCTCGGCGCCACGATCGCCTACTGGGAGCGCGACCCACTGAAGATCATGCCCAACCTGGCCGAACTGAGCCCGACCTACTTCCCCTCGGTGCCGCGGATCTTCGAGAAGATCTACACCGCCGCCAACAGCGGCATGGAAAAAGAGGGGGGCCTGAAGAAGGCGATCTTCGACTGGTCGATCCGGACCGGCGCGAAGATGCGGGCGGCGGAGCGCAACGGCCGCAAACCCGGTTTCCTGCTCAGCCGCGAGTACGCCTTCGCCGACAAGCAGGTGCTGTCGAAGATCCGCAACCTCTTCGGCGGCAAGCTGCGGCTGGCGGTCTCCGGCGCCGCTCCGATCAACCCCGAGATCCTGCGCTTCTTCGACGCCGCCGGCGTGCTCGTGCTCGAGGGCTGGGGGATGACCGAGACCTCGACCGCGGCGACGATCTCGACCCCGGACGACTTCAAGGTCGGGACGATCGGCAAACCCTTCCCCGGCTGCGAGATCAAGATCGCCGACGACGGCGAGATCCTGGTCAAGGGGCCCAACGTCTTCCAGGGCTACCACAAGAACGAGGAGGCGACGAGGGAGACGATCGTCGACGGCTGGCTGCACACCGGCGACATCGGCGAGATCGACGCCGAGGGCTTCATCAAGATCACCGGCCGCAAAAAGGACATCATCATCACTGCCGGCGGCAAGAACATCACCCCGGCCAACCTCGAGGCCGACATCAAGCAGCACCCGCTGGTCTCCCAGTGCGTCGTGGTCGGCGACCGCAAGCCCTACCTGGTCGCCCTGGTCACCCTCGACCCCGAAGACGCCGTCGCCTACGCGAAGGAGCACGGCCTCGCCGAGGACCCGGCCGAGCTCGCCGCCAACCCCGAGATCAAGGCCTCGATCGAAGCCCACGTCGAGGAGATCAACAAGAACTACGCCCGGGTCGAGCAGGTGAAGAAGATCGCGATCCTGCCGCACGACCTCTCGCAGGAAACGGGCGAGCTGACGCCGACGCTGAAGGTGAAGCGGGCGGTCGTCACCGCCAAGCACGATCAGGCGATCGAGCAGCTGTACGCGGCCTGAGCGGGTCGCCTCGGGACGAATCAGGCGGCGTAGTCGGGGTCACCCGGCAGCACGACCCGGTGCCCGTCGCCGTCGGCGAGCACCCGCGGCAGGATCGCCTCGACCGTGCGGCTGCGGTGGGTGGCCAGGGCCTCGTCGGCGGTGCGGAAGGGCAGCAGCGATTCGAGCTGCTTCAGGGTCGGGAAGGCGAGCACGAGCTCACCCGCGGCCTGGGCTTCCAGCGCCGCCGACGGCTGGAACCAGGCGGCCTCGGTGGTCTCGACCCCATCGGGCCGGGGCGGTGTGTGAGCCGGGGCCAGGGCGAGGAAGAACCAGGCGTCGAAGCGGGTCGCGATCACCTCCGGCGTGATCCAGCGGGAGAACAGCACCAGCTCCTCGCCCGCCGGCAGCTCGATCCCGGCCTCCTCGCCGAGCTCGCGCAGGGCGCAGGCGCGGTGGCCGGCCTCGCCCTCGCCGTCGGTCGCATCGACGGCGCCGCCCGGGAAGACCCAGACCTTGGGCATGAACTTGGCCTCGGCGCTGCGCTTCAGCAGCAGCACCTCCAGCGCCCGCTGCGAGTGCTTGCCCCCGCGCCGCAGCAGCACCACCGACGCCGCCGGCCGCGGCTCCGCCGGGGTGCCGAAGTTCGGCGCCTCGGCCGGTCCATGCTCGCGTTCCTCCCCCACACGCCC
>CAZIOS010000008.1:31465-87155 GCA_964540905.1 uncultured Conexibacteraceae bacterium
ACACGCCCTCAGCCGAGGGCGCGCTCGCGGCGGCGCCGCAGCCAGGAGCGGCGGGCGAGCCAGGCGAGCCAGGCGAGCAGCGCCAGTGGCCCAAGTACGGCGAGGGCGACGAGGGCGACGCCGGCGGCGATGCCGAGGATGTGGCCGGCATCGCCGAGCGCGGCGCCTGGACCCCAGGCGCCGCCCTGGGACCCGGCGCGGTCCCGGGTTTCGATCAGCACCTGGACCTTGGAGAGGTTGGTGCGGCGCTGCAGCGCCGAGAGGCGTGAGCGCAGCGCGGCGGCATGGTTGTGCTCTGCCCGCAGCTCGACTTCGGCCGCGGCTCGCTCGGCGTCGGTATCGGCCGCGGCCAGCTGGCTGAGCAGGCCTTCGACCTTGGCCCGCGAGTCCCGCAGCCGTTCGCCGAGGCCGACGGTGGGCGCGGTGACGTCGGCGGTTGCCTGGTGGCGGGAGCGAACTTCGTCGATGCTCGAGAGCGCGTCGAGCGCGTCGCCGACCTTGGCGGCCGGGATCAGCAGGCTGAATCTGGCGGCGATTTCGGCGTTGTCGCTTTCGCGGATAGAGGAGCTGAGGACGATGCCGTCGTGGGCGTGGACGACTGCGAAAACCCGCCGGGCGTCGTCGCTCACGTCGTCGGGCGCGGCACCAAGGGTGAGCTCGGCGGAGCGTTCGACGTCGCGGTGTCTGGCGGGGAAGGCGAAGGGGCCGGTGTGTGCGCGGGCCCGGCCGTTGGCGAGGAACGGTTCGGCGGGAGATTCGGCGGGAGGTGATTCGGCTGCAGCTTCTGCGCTGGTCCCGACGGCGGCTTCTGATGCCTTCGCTGCGTGTCTCGGCGCCTTGACGACGCCTGGGGCGCTTTCGAATTGCACCGAACCGTGGGTAGGCCGCAGCCGGTGCGTGGAGGGCGAGGACCCCGGTTCGCTCGCGGCGACGACCACGGTGACGGCCGCGATCGCCGCCAGGGCGACACCGCCGGCCGGCAGCACCAGACGTCGTGGCTGCGCGGTCCGCAGCTTTGCGGCCCAGCGGCTCAACGGCGTCGCAGCGGACTTAACCGGTGACGGAAACTCCGCGTCGACACGCGCGTCGAGCTCGGCGGCGAAGGCCGCTCGCGGCGCCGGGCGCAGCGAGCGCAGGGCTATGGCGAGCTCGTCGTTATCCCTAAATGGCTCCATCGCATGCCTCCCTCAGCTTGGTTATGGCCCGGTGCAACCTGGTGCCGGCGTTGGACTCGCTCAGACCCAGCACCGCGGCGATCTCGCGGTTGGAGAGGCCGGCGAAGAACTTGAGCGCGATCAGCTCCCGCTCCCGCGGAATCAGGCTGGCGAGGGCGGCCGAGACGGCGAGCCGTTGCTCGCTTGCCGCGGCACTCTCCTCGGCACCGACCGCGGCGAGGTCGGCGGGCTCGGCCGCCAGCTCGGCCTGGCGCCCGCGCCGCCGCAGCTCGTCGAGCGCCGCGTTGCGGGCGATCCCGAACAGCCAGGCGCGCGGCTCGCCGCGGTGGGGGTCGAAGCGCGAGCGCTTGCGGTAGGCGCGCTCGAAGGCGACGGCGGTGACTTCCTCGGCCGCGGCGGGATCGCGCAGCAGGCTGGCTACGTAGGCGTAGACGTCGTCGCGGCTGGAGCGGTAGAGCCGATCGAAGGCCAGATCCGCCTGCCGCGGCGCCGCCCCTGCGTCTGCGATCAGTGCCTGCTCCACGCTCCTACTACGAGGCTAAACAGCCTTCGTCACAGAGAGGTGCGAGACGCGCCTCCTACGCGGCTTGGCGCAGGGCCCGGAAGAAGCGGGGGCGGGTCTGGCGCACGGGCATCGCGCCGGCGGCCTCGATCGACTCGGCGACGATCCCGAGCAGCTGGCCGAGGTCCTGCTGGGAGATCGAGAGCGGCGGCACCAGCACCACGGTGTCGCCGAGCGGGCGCACGATCGCGCCGCGACGGCGCGCCTCCAGCGTCACCCGGTGGCCCATCCGCAGCGCCGGCTCGTGCTCGCCGAGGTCGATCCCGACCATGAAGCCGCGGCTGCGCACCTCGACCACCTCCGGCATCGCCTCGATCTCGGCCAGGCGTTGCTCGAGGAAGGCGATCTTCGGCTGCAGGCGCGCCAGCGTCCGCTCGGACTCGAAGACATCGAGGCTGGCGAGGCCGGCGGCGCAGGCGAGCGGGTTGCCGGTGTAGGTGTGGCCGTGGAAGAAGGTTCGCTGCTGCTCGGGGGCGCCGAGGAAGCCTTCGTAGACGCGCTCCGTGGTCAGGGTCGCCGCCAGCGGCATGTAGCCGCCGGTGATCCCCTTGGCGAGGCAGAGGAAGTCCGGCGCCACGCCCTCCTGCTCGCAGGCGAACATCGTCCCGGTGCGGCCGAACCCGGTCGCCACCTCGTCGCAGATCAGCAGCACCCCGTAGTGGTCGCAGAGGTCGCGCACGACCCGCAAGTAGCCGCGCGGGTGGACGATCATCCCCGCCGCCCCCTGGACCAGCGGCTCGACGATCACCGCCGCGATCTCCCGGTGATGCACGGAGAGGATGCGGGCGAGGTGGGTGGCGTCGCCGGGCTCGGCGGCGTGGGTGTCGAACAGCAGCGGCTCGTAGGTGGAGTGGAAGAGGTCGATGCCGCCGACCGAGACCGAGCCGATCGTGTCGCCGTGGTAGGCCTCGCGCAGGTGGACGAAGCCGCTGCGGCGGCCGTGCTCGCCGCCGCGCTGCCGCTGGTACTGGAAGGCCATCTTCAGGGCGATCTCGGCGGCGGTCGAGCCGGAGTCGGAGTAGAAGACGCGCGAAAGGCCCGGCGGAGCGAGCTCGATCAGGCGCGAAGCCAGCTCGGCGGCGCCGGGGTGCGAGAGCCCCAGCATCGTCGAGTGGGCGACCCGGTCGAGCTGGTCGCGCACCGCCTGGTCGATCGTCGGGTGGCGGTGGCCGTGGACGTTGCACCAGAGCGAGGAGGTGCCGTCGATGTAGCGGCGGCCCTCGCCGTCGATCAGGTAGGAGCCCTCGGCCCGCTCGACGACCAGGGGCGCTTCTTCACTCCAGCCCTGCTGCTGGGTGAATGGGTGCCAGAGATGATCGTGGTCGAGCTGCGCGGAGTCCACCGGCATCGCGGCAGCGACCTTAGTCATGGCCTCGGCCGGAACCGGGTCGGAAATCCTGTGTGACCAGGCCCTCACAATCGTTACACAAATTCATGTCACAATCTTCGGAGATGGCCGAGCAAGGTGCGATCCCGAAGGTCCCGCCGCTGCGGCGGCGAGCGCTGCGCGCGGTCGGCTCGCTGTTCACGCCGCTGCTTCCCGACGACTACCTGGAGCTGATCGACCCGCTCCTCTCCACCCGTGAACTGCGCGGCCGGATCGAGCGGGTGGTGCCGGAGACCGCCGAGGCAGCGACGGTCTGGATTCGCCCCGGCCACGAATGGGCCGGGCACCGGCCCGGCCAGTACCTGCGGATCGGCGTCGTCGTCGACGGCGTCCACCACTGGCGCGCCTACTCGCTGACCTCCGACCCGGCAGGCACCGACGATGGGTGCATCGCGATCACGCCGAAGCTGGTCGAGGCGGGGAGGGTCTCGCCCTACCTGGTGCGCGCGGCCAGGCCCGGCGACGTCGTCCGGCTCGGCGGCGTCGAAGGCACCTTCGTCCTGCCCGAGCCGTTGCCGCCGAAGCTGCTCTTCGTCAGCGCCGGCAGCGGCATCACCCCGATCTTCGGCATGCTCGCCAGCCTCGCCGGCCGCGGCGCGCTCGCCGACGTCGTCCACCTGCACTCGGCTCGCAGCGCCGAGCAGGTGATCTTCGCCGAGCGCCTGCGCGCGCTTGCGGCCGACCACCCCGGCTTCGAGCTGCGCCTGCGCCTGACCGGCACCCAGGGCCGATTCGTCCCGGCCGAGCTCGACGCGCTCTGCCCCGACTGGTGCGATCGCCACGCCTTCGCCTCCGGGCCGGCGGCGATGCTCGACGACCTCAGCCAGCATTGGCGGGCGCAGGGAGACCCGGAGCTGTTGGCGATGGAGCGCTTCCAGCCGATCGTCAGCGCTGGGGCCGGGGCCGGGGCGGGCGGCACGATTCGCTTCGACCGCAGCGGCGTCGAGGCCGTCAGCGACGGCGCCACGCCGATCCTCGTCGCCGGCGAGGCGGCCGGCGCGGCACTGCCCTGCGGCTGCCGGATGGGCATCTGCCACACCTGCGTCGGCGAGCTGCGCCGCGGCGAGGTCCGGGACCTGCGCACGGGAGAGGTCCACGGCAGCGCCGGCGAGATGGTCAGGACCTGCGTCAACGCCCCCGAGGGGCCGATCGAGATCGCACTCTGAGAACCGGGAGGAACAGATGACCCCAGCAACCGCCGAGACCGATAAGGCCGCCACCGAGAGCCCGCTGAGCCGGCTCAGCGGCGCCCAGATCGAGGCCCTCGGCCACGAGTTCGACGTGATCCGCGACCGTGTCCGCGCCGACCTCGGCGAGCGCGACCGCCGCTACATCGAGGGCGTCATCGCCCTGCACCGCCGCCTCGCCGTGGTCTCGCGGGCGCTGCTGCTGGCCGCGGCGAACCGGCCCGCCCGCGCCGCCGGCACCGCGGCGCTCTCGGCGGCGAAGATCCTCGAGAACATGGAGATCGGCCACAACGTCCTGCACGGCCAGTGGGACTGGATGAACGACCCCCGCATCCACTCCTCGACCTGGGACTGGGACACCGCCTCCACCGCCGAGGCCTGGAAGCACTCCCACAACTACGTCCACCACACCTTCACCAACATCCGCGGCAAGGACCGCGACCTCGGCTACGAGATCATGCGGATCGACCCCGAGCAGCGCTGGCACCCGGTCTACCTGCTGCAGCCGTTCTACAACCTGCTGCTCGCCGCCTTCTTCGAGTGGGGGGTGGCCGTCCACGACCTCGACTTCGAGGCGATCCGCAGGGGCGAGAAGTCGAAGGCGCAGCTACGGCGCGAGCTGGCCGGGATCCGTGCCAAGGCGAAGAGCCAGATCGTCAAGGACTACGTCGCCTGGCCGCTGCTGAGCGGGCTGGCTACGGCGGCGGTCGAGCTGGCGCTGGAGTCGGGCCGGGCCCGCGGCCGGCGGCGCCGCGGCGGGCTCGCCGGCAGCCTGCGGCGGGCGCTCGGCAAAGGCGCACGGGCCTACCGCTCGACCGCGGCGGCGAACGCGACCGCCAACGTCGTCCGCAACGTCTGGGCCTACGCGATCATCTTCTGCGGCCACTTCCCCGACCAGACCTACACCTTCAGCCAGGCCGAGGTCGAGGACGAGAGCCCCGGAGGCTGGTACGTGCGCCAGCTGTCGGGCTCGGCCAACATCGAGGGCGGCCCGTTCTTCCACCTCGCCAGCGGCAACCTCGGCTACCAGGTCGAGCATCACCTCTTCCCGGACCTGCCGAGCAGCCGCTACGCCGAGATCGCGCCGCAGGTCAAGGACATCTGCGCCCGCTACGGCCTGCCCTACAACAGCGGCCCCTTCTCCCAGCAGCTGGGGATGGTGCAGCGGACGATCTTGCGCCTCGCCCTGCCCGGCGGCAAGGCCCGGCCGAAGCCGGGCCCCTACGCCGCGGAGCAGGTCACTGCTCTGTGACATAGCGCACAGGAACAACTATTTCGCTTGAGAAATGGTTGCATCAGTGCAACCATTGTCAACATGCAAGCGAGCGACGTAAAGGCAATCGCCGCCCAGGCGGCCTCCGAGGTGGGGCCCGAGGCGCAGGAGACCGCCGCCCGTCTGACCGCCCTCTTCCGCCACCTCTTCCTCTACGACCGCGGCAACCAGCTGCGGGTGATCGAGGAGTCGGGGCTGTCGATGACCCAGTGCAAGGCGCTGCTGGAGCTGGGGGGGCTGGGGCAGACCGCGGAGACCTGGCAGGTCGGCGACCTGGCCGAGGTCTTCGGGGTCTCGGTGCCGTCGATGAGCCGCGCCGTCGACGCCCTCGTCAAGAGCGGCCTGGCGACGCGGGTCGAGGACCCCGACGACCGCCGCGTGCGGCAGGTGCGGATCACCGCCAAGGGCAAGGACCTGGTGGAGACGCTCGTCGCCGTCCGCCAGTCCGGGATCGAGTCCTTCGCCGCCACGCTCAGCGCCGCCCAGCGACGCAAGCTCGACGCCGCCGTCGACTCGCTGATGGACCGCGAGGACATCGCACAGACCTATGAGCACCTGAAGGGAGTTGGACCCGCTTGACCCGTTACAACCACCTGATCACCGACGACAACCGCAAGTGGTGGACGCTCGGAGCGATGTGCTTCGCGCTGTTCATGATCATGCTGGACAACACCGTCGTCAACGTCGCCCTGCCGTCGATCCAGAAAGACCTCGGCGCCTCGATCTCCGGCCTCGAGTGGACGATCAACGGCTACACGCTCTCCTTCGCGGTGCTGCTGGCGACCGGCGGCCGGCTCGGCGACATCTTCGGCCGCCGCCGCATGTTCCTCTTCGGCGTCGTCATCTTCGCCCTCTCCTCGGCCACCGCCGGCTTCGCGCCCGACGCGACCTCGCTGGTCATCAGCCGCGTGGTCCAGGGTGTCGGCGCGGCGCTGATGATGCCGGCGACGCTCTCGATCATCACCAACGCCTTCCCGGCCAACGAGCGCGGCAAAGCCCTGGGGATGTGGGCGGGGGTCTCGGCTCTGGCCCTGGCGGTTGGCCCGGTGCTGGGCGGCTTCCTGACCGAGCAGGTCAGCTGGCGGGCGATCTTCTTCCTCAACATCCCGGTCGCGATCGGCGCCGTCACCGCCGCCCTGTTCGCGGTACGCGAGTCGCGCGACACCACCGTCGGCCGCGAGGTCGACTACGCCGGTGTCGCGGCCCTGACCGTGACGTTGACGGCGCTGGTGCTGGCCCTGGTCGAGGGCAACAGCTGGGGCTGGGGCTCGACCTCGATCGTGGCGCTGCTGATCACCGCCGTCGTCGGCGCCGTCGCCTTCGTCGCGATCGAGCTGCGGGTCAAGGTGCCGATGGTCGAATTCCGCTTCTTCACCGATCGCAACTTCCTCGGCGCCGTCGTCGTCGCCCTGATCGTCTCCTTTGCGATGCTCGGCGTCTTCTTCTTCCTCGCCCTCTACATGCAGGACATCCTCCATTACTCGCCGCTGGAAGCTGGGGTCAGGTTCCTGCCCTCGACGCTGATGATCGTCACCGTGGCGCCGATCGCCGGCCGGCTTTCCGACCGCTTCGGCCCGCGCTGGCTGATCGCCGGCGGGCTGGCGATCGTCGCCGCCTCGCTGTTCAGCTTCAGCGGCATCGCCGTCGATTCGACCTACATCGACCTGCTGCCCGGCTTCATGCTGCTCGGCATCGGCATCGCGATGACGATGTCGCCGATGACCAGCGCGGCGATGAACGCGGTCCCGGTCGACAAGGCCGGCATCGCCTCCGGCGTGCTCTCGATGTTCCGCATGGTCGGCGGCAGCCTCGGCGTCGCCGTCACCGGCGCGATCTTCCAGGGTCTGGTCAGCTCCCGGCTCGACTCGCTGCTGAGCGGCTCCGGCGTCACCGCGGCGCAGCGCGACTCGATCTCCGAACAGCTCGGCGGCGGCTCCACCGGGCACATCCAGGGGCTCGCCCCGAGCCAGGCCAAAGCGGTCGCCAGCGCCGGCGCCGAAGCCTTCGTCTACGCGCTCGGCCACGCGATGTCGGTCTCCGGCGCGGTCGCGGTGCTCGGCGCCGTCGTCGGCGCCACCGCGATCCGCGCCAAGGGCAAGAAGACCACGAGCGAGGCCTCTGAGGCCGAGGTCAATCTGGGCGGCGAGGCGCTGGCCGGCCAGGAGGCCCTCGCCGCCGCCGAGCCCGTCGCCTGATCGCACCGCGTCGATCAGGATTGAGCCGCCGGCTTCACGGTCGAGATCGCCCCCGGCAGCCTCGACGTCATCGTCGCCAGCTGAGCGGCGGCCAGCTCTCGGGATCGGCCAGGTCGAGCGCCGGCAGGGTCTGGACCGCGACCTCGCCGAGGGCGGCGATCGTCTCGCGGTTGGAGCGCTCGATCTCACTGGGCGCGGCCGGCCAGGGAGTGAGGACCACGGCCGCGACCTCGAGCCCGGCCGCGCGCGCCGCCGCGATCGTCAGCAGCGTGTGGTTGATCGTCCCCAGCCCGGGCGAGGCGGCGATTGCCAACGGCAGCCCGAGGTCGGCGGCGAGGTCGCGGATCAGGTAGGCCGAGGCGAGTTTCTGGTGCATAGCGTCAGAAACTCGCCTCACCAGGGGGACCATCAGGCCGCCGACGCCCTCGCAGACCAGGGTGTCTCCATCCGCCGCCGCGGCGCGGGCGGAGGCGAGCAGCCGCGCCGGCTCGATTTCCTCACCCGCCAGCGCCGCGGCGAGGTGGGGCGAGACCGGCGGCCGGTAGCGGTAGGGAGCGATCTCCTCGTCGCTCTGCGCCGAGCCCGAGGCCCGCCGCAGCAGCTCGTGGTCGGCCTCACCGGCCTCCTCGAGGCCGGTCACCGCCGGCTTGAAGACGGCGACGCGGCGGCCGGCGGCGGCGAGGGTGCGGGCGAGCGCCGCGGCGACGACGGTCTTGCCGACCTCGGTTCCGGTGCCGGTGACGAAGACGCCGGAGAGCGGCTCGCCCACTGCAGTCCTTTATGCGGCCCGGGCGAGGTGCGGCTGGGCGCTGGCCAGGCCGAGCTCGCGGGCCGCGGCGCCGACCAGTTTCGCCGCCCACTCCAGCTCGCCGCCGCGGTGGGTCGACATCACCGTGAAGCGCAGCCGCGAGGAGCCCTCGGGGACGGTCGGCGGCCGGATCCCCTGGGCGAAGACGCCGCGCTCCAGCGCCAGCTCGCAGAGCCGCATCGTCAGCTCGGCGTCGCCGACCTCGATCGGCACGATCTGGGTTCGCGAGCGGCCGGTGTCGAAGCCCTCGGCGGCGAGCGCCGCCCGCAGCGTCACCGCGTTCGCCTGCAGCCGCTCGGGCCGCTGCGGCTGCGCCGCCAGCAGCTCCAGCGCCGCCGCCGCGGCGCCGATCGAGGCCGGCGGCGGCGCCGTCGAGAAGATGAAGGGACGCGCCGAGTTGACGAGGAAGTCGACCGTCTCGGCGCTGGCGCAGACGTAGGCGCCGTAGGAGCCGAGCGCCTTGCCAAGGGTGCCGACGAGGACGTCGACCTCGCCCTCGAGCCCGGCGGCGGCGACCGAGCCGCGCCCGCCGGGGCCGATCGCGCCGGTGGCGTGGGCCTCGTCGACCAGCAGCCGGCAGCGGTGGCGGCGCGCCAACTCGACCAGGCCGGCCAGCGGCGCCACGTCGCCGTCCATCGAGAAGACGCCGTCGCTGACGATCAGGGCGCCGCGCCCGCCCGCCTCGCGCAGCCCCCAGGCGAGGTGCTCGAGGTCGCCGTGGCGGTAGACGAAGGTCTGCGCCCGCGAGAGCCGGCAGCCGTCGACGATGCTGGCGTGGTTGAGCTGGTCGGAGAAGACGACCTCCCCAGCCCCCGCCAGGGCGGCGATCGCGCCGGTGTTGGCGAGGTAGCCGGAGCCGAACAGCAGCGCCGCCTCGTAGCCCTTGAACTCGGCCAGCCGCGACTCGAGGCCGCGGTGGGGCTCCATGTTGCCGGAGATCAGTCGCGAGGCGCCGGCACCGGCGCCCCAGCGCATCGCCGCCTCGGCCGCGGCGGCGCGCACCTTCGGGTGGTCGGCGAGGCCGAGGTAGTTGTTGGAGCAGAGCAGCAGCACCGGGCGGTCGCCGAGCAGCACCCGCGGCCCCTGGGGGCCGCTGAGGAGGCGCAGCCGCCGGTAGAGCCCGCGCTCGCGGAGCTCATCGAGGCGGGCGCTGACGTCGGTCACGCCGCCTGCGGGTAGGGCGGCGGCTTCTTCGCCTTCTTGATCACCCGCAGCTGGGTCGAGGGGTCCCAGAAGTTGGCTTCGTCCTGGCGGTCGATCAGCTCGTCGATCGGCGTCTCCGGCGTCTCGCCCTCGAGCCAGCCGGAGCGGTTGTCGGGCCGCGGGTTGGCGCCGTTGTCGGGCTGGCGGGCAACGTTCAGCCCCAGCTCCTCGAACATCGCCCGGTCGTCCTCGGGCTCGGCCCCGAGGGTGGTGAGGAAGTTGCCCATCATCACCCCGTTCAGCCCCGCTTTCACCGCCAGCGGCTGCAGGTCGCCGAGGTTCTCGACCCGGCCGCCACAGAGCCGGAAGAGGGCGCCGGGGATGACCAGGCGGAAGATCGCCACCCACTTCACGACCTCCCAGGCGTCCATCAGCTCGCGCGCGCCGAACTTGGTCCCCTGGCGCGGGTTGAGCAGGTTGATCGGCACCGAGGTCGGGTTGATCTCGGTCAGCTCGAAGGCCATCTCGACCCGCTGCTCGGGGCTCTCGCCGAGGTTGAGGATGCCGCCGACGCAGGTCTCCAGCCCGGCCTCCTTGACCGCCTGGATCGTTCGCAGCCGGCCCTCGTAGCGGACCGTGCTCGAGACCTCGGGGTAGTAGGAGCGCGCGGACTCGACGTTGTGGTGGACCCGCTGCACGCCCGCCTCGCGCAGCGCCTTGGCGCGTTCGGTCGACATATGGCCGATCGAGGCGCAGCGCTTGAGGTTGGTCTGCTCGGCGACCAGCCGGGTGCCCGCGAGGATCTTCTCGAAGTCGCGTTTGGAGAGCCCCTGGCCCTGGGTGACCATGCAGAAGCGGTGGGCGCCGGCGGCCTCGGCGGCCTTGGCGTGCTCGAGGATCTGCTCCGGCTCCAGCATCGCGTGCATCGGCGTGTCGGCCTCGGCGTAGCGCGACTGGGCGCAGAAGCCGCAGTCCTCGGCGCAGCCGCCGGACTTGGCGTTGACCAGCGAGCACATGTCGGTCGAGTCGCCGAAGTTCTCGCGGCGGACCTCCCAGGCGCGCTCGACCAGGGCGCCGATCTCGTCGTGGTCGCTGAGCTGGCCGTAGGCCAGGGCTTCGTCAAAGCTGATCAGGGAAGGCATGCGTGGTCTCCGTCCGGGGGGTGGATGACCGGCAGGCTAGGTTTTGACCCGGATGGACCAGACGAGAGCACGCAGGCGGCGCCTGGCGCTGGGCGCTCTGGCCGGCCTCGCGGCCGGCGCCTTCGCGCTCGGCGCGGCGCTCGGCGACAGCTCGCCGCCAGCGCCGTCGGTTGCCAGCACCCTGCCGCTGGGCCAGCTCGCCGGCGAGCGGATCGTCACTGGCCTCAGCGGCAGCGCGGTGCCGCCGCGGCTCGAAGCGGCGATCGGGGAGGGACGGGTGGCCGGCGTCATCCTCTTCGCCGGCAACTTCCCCAGCCGCGCCGCTGGCCGCCGCCTGATCGCGCGCCTGCAGGCGATCCGGCGGCCGTCGAAGCTGCGGGCGCCGCTGCTGATCATGGTCGACCAGGAGGGCGGTGAGGTGAAGCGAGTCGGCGGCGCCCCTGACGCCTCGGCGCGCCAGATGGGCGAGCGCGGCGCCGCCTTCAGCCGCGCCCAGGGCCGCCGCACCGCCGCCAACCTGCGCGACCTCGGCGTCAACGTCGACCTCGCCCCGGTCCTCGACGTCGCCCGTCCCGGCGGCACGATTGCCGCCACCGAACGCGGCTTCGGCTCGACCGCGGCGCAGGTGACGAGGACCGCGGTGCCCTTCGCCGCGGCGCTGCAGCAGGGCGGCGTCGCCGCCACCGCCAAGCACTTTCCCGGCCTCGGCGCGGCCGCCGAAAACACCGACTTCGCGGTGCAGCGGATCGGCCTCTCGGCGGCGACCCTGCGCCGGGTCGACGAGGCGCCCTATCGCGCCTACGTCGCCGCCGGCGGCGATCTGGTGATGCTGAGCACCGCGATCTACCCGGCGCTCTCGCCCGTCCCGGCCGCTTTCTCGCGCCGGATCGCGACCGGCGAGCTGCGCGCCCGGCTTGGCTTCGCGGGCGTCTCGATCACCGACGCCCTCGACACCGTCGCCGTCCACGCCTTCGGCGGCCCCGCCGTGGCCAGCGTCGCCGCCGCCCGCGCTGGCGCCGACCTGCTGCTCTTCACCGACCTCGGGGCCGCCGAATCCGCCCGGCGAGCCCTGGTCGCAAAGCTCCGCGCCGGTCGCCTCGACCGCGGCGAATTCGAGGCCGAGGCCCAGCGCGTGCTCGACCTCCGCGCCGCCCTGGCGCCGCCGCGGCCCTAGACCTGGCCCGGCCGCTGCTCGCGGATCGCCTGTGGGTCGAAGACACGAACCCCGTCGCGGCCGCTGTCCTTCGCCGCGTACATCGCCGCGTCGGCCTCGGAGACGATCGTCTCCAGGCTCAGCCGCGGGTCTTCGCCGAACATCGCCACGCCGACGCTGGCGGTGATCGGTTCGACGCCCTCGGGCCGGTGGACCCGGATCGCCTCGGCGATCGCCTCGGCGACCACCTGCGCCTCGCCGGCGCTGCAGCGGGGCAGGACGACCGCGAACTCGTCGCCGCCGAGCCGGGCGAGGACGTCGCTCTCGCGGGTGCGGTGGCGCAGCACCCCGGCGATCTCCTCGATCAGCCGATCGCCGGCGGGGTGGCCGTGGGAGTCGTTGACCTGCTTGAAGTTGTCGAGGTCGAGCATCAGCAGCGCCCCGGTGGTGCGCTCGCGGCGGGCCCGCGCCATCGCCAGCCGCAGGTCCTCCTCGAAGCGGCGGCGGTTTTTCAGCCCGGTCAGCGAGTCCTGGTCGGCTTCGCGTTCGAGCTCCTGCATCCGCTCGTTGCGGCTCCAGACGAAGATCAGCGAGCCCAGCAGCGCCGCCAGCGCGATCCCGACCACGGCCAGCAGCAGCGGCAGGCTGACGTCGGGGCGGTTGGGGTCGCGGACGACCAGCAGCCAGGTTTTGTCGGCGATGTGGATCGGGGCGCTGGCCGGGTCTTCGAGGGTTCCCCGCGGCCCCATCACCGTGCGGTTGCCGACCCGCAGCTGGACGTCGTCGGAGCCGGGGATGGCGGAGAGCGCGGCGGCGGCAAGGTCGTGGACGCGGAAGCTGCCGGCGGAGAAGCCGATCAGAGCCCGCCGCCGCTGCGCCACGGTCGCGGTTGGGGCGCCGTCGCGGTAGATCGGGCGGTAGACGATGACGCCCTCGCCGCCGAGGATCAGCTGTGTGACGGAAGTCGCCGCCGGCCGCCCACTGTCGCGGGCGCGGTGCAGGAACGGAGCCCGCGCCGGGTCGACTCCGAGGTCGTAGCCGAAGGCGCGGTGGACGTCCAGCTTGGAGACGGCGTAGGTGAGCGGGAAGTAGACCGGCCGCCGCCCGGCCCGCCGCAGGTGTTCGTTGGGTCCCCGTTCGACGATTTCGATGCCGTGTTCGCGTTCGTAGCGGGCGCGGTCGCTGGCGGGTACCCGCTGGATGTACCCGGTCGCGGTCAGCACCCCCTGTTGCAGCAGCGAACGGGCGACGACGTCGAACTCGTGTTCATCGAAGTTGTTCTCCGCCCGGAAGAAGGCGGCGGCGCTGGAGAGCTCGCCGACCGAGAGGGTCGCCACTGCTTCGGTCTGGTGCGCCGCCCGCACCGCCTCGTCGCGCTGCATCTGGTGGAAGTCGGCGCTGTCGTCGGAATGGACGACGATCGCGGCGACCACCGACCCGACCGCAATCACTACCACCGCGGTGAGGCCGATCCAGAAGCGAAGTCGCATACTTGAGTTGTCGGCGGATCGGGATGAGGGGTTGAGGCGAGGACGAGCCATGCGCTGCTCCGCTCAGCCGGGCACGGCGGCCAACGACTCCCAGAGATAGAGCGAGGCGAGGCTGCGGTGGGGGCGCCACGGCTCGCCGATCTCGGTCACCCGCTGCGGGGTCGGCATCTCCTCCAGCCCGTACTCGATCTGCACCGCCTTGCGGATGCCGAGGTCGCCGCCGGAGAGGATGTCGGGGCGTTCGAGGTGGAAGAGCAGGAACATCTCCGCCGTCCACTGGCCGAGCCCACGCACGGCGACGATCTCGGCGATCGCCTCCTCGTCGCTGAGCTCGTCGAGGCGGTCGAGCTCGAGCTCGCCGTCGAGGATGTGGGTGGCGAGGTCGCGCACGTACTCGACCTTACGGCCGGAGAGCCCGGCGCCGCGCAGATCGGCCTCGCTCGCTTCCAGCAGCTGCTCGGGCGCGGGGGTGGCGCCCTCGAAGATGTCGAGCACCCGCAGGTGGATCGTCCGCGCCGCTTTGGTCGAGAGCTGCTGGCCGACGATCGCCCGCAACAGCGCCCCGTAGGCGTCGGCCGGGCGCTCTTCGGCGCGCCGCTTCAGTCGCTTCTTCAGGTCGATCGTTCCCACCCGCTCGATCAGCGCCGCCATCGTCGGGTCGGCGGCGGCGAGCTCGCGGCGCGCCTTGGCGCTCATCGCCCGGTCCATTCCGGCCGCCGCTTCTCGGCGAAGGCGCGGATGCCCTCGCGGAAGTCCTCGGAGGCGAAGCAGGACTCGCGCAGGGCGATCAACCCCGCCTCCTGCTGCTTGCTCAGCGTCGGCGAGGCGTTCAGCAGGTCGATCGCGCTCTTGTTGCCGCGCATCGAGAGCGGCGCGTTGGCGGCGATCGCGGCCGCCAGCGTCAACGCCTCGCGCTGCAGCCGCTCGTCGCTGACGACTTCGTTGACGAGGCCGATCTGCTCCGCCCGCGTCGCCTCGAAGTTGCGCCCGGTCAGGAACAGCTCCTTGGTCCGTGCCAGCCCGATCGTGTCGAGGAACTTGCGCAGGCCGGTGTGGCCGTAGATCAGCCCCAGCTTCGCCGGCGGCATCCCCAGCCGGGCGCCGGCGGCGCAGATCCGCAGGTCGCAGGTGATCGCCAGCTCCAGGCCGCCGCCGAGGCAGTGGCCGTTGATCGCCGCCACGGTCGGCCAGGGGTGGGCGGCGATCGCCTCCATCGCCGCGTGGAAGGGGTGGGCGACGAGCGCCTCGGCGTCGCGCTCGAAGGTCTCCTCGGGGATGCCGGCGATGTCGTAGCCGGCGGAGAAGACCGGCGGGGCGCCGGTGATCAGCACGCAGCGGGTCTCGATCCCGCGGTCGAGCCGCGGCAGCGTCTCCGCCAGGGTGTCGAGGATCTCGTGGTCGAGCGCGTTGCGGCGCTCGGGGTTGACGATCCGCAGCCGCGCGACCGCCTCGGCGGGCCGGTCGAGGACGAGCTTGCCGCCCGCCAGCCGCTCCTCCACGCCGACCCTCTACTCCAGCACTACGAGGACGTCGCCTTCGCTCACCGACTGGCCCTCCTCGCAGCGGATCTCCTTCACGGTCCCGTCGTCCTCCGCCTCGACCGGGATCTCCATCTTCATCGACTCGAGGATCACGACCGTGTCGCCGTCCGCGACCGTGTCGCCGACCGCGACCTCGATTTTCCACACGTTGCCGGTGATGTGCGCCTCGATGTCTGCCATGGGCGGGGACAATAGCCGCGAGTGACGGCGGAGCGAAAAGAGTTCGAGCGTCTCGCCGTGATCGTCGCGGCGCGCGACGAGGCCGACCGGGTGGGGGAGACGGTGGCGGCGTTGCGGTCGGCGTTCCCGGCGGCGGCGATCTGGGTTGCCGACGACGCCTCCACCGACGGCACCGCGGAGGTGGCGATGGGCGCCGGGGCGCAGGTGGTCAGCCGTGGCCGCCCGCACGGCAAGGGCGCCAACGTCACCGCCGCGGCGCAGGCGGCGCTGAGCGCGGCACCGGAGTCGCGTCTGGTGCTGCTCTGCGACGGCGACCTCGGCGCCTCGGCGGCGCGGCTGGCGCCGCTGGTGGCGGCGGTCGAGGCGGGGGAGTGCGACCTCGCGGTCGCCGCCTTCGCCCGCCGGGTCGGCGGCGGCTTCGGGCTCGCGCTCGGCTTTGCCCGCTGGGCGATCCGCCACCTCTGCGGGGCCGAGACGACGGCGCCGATCTGCGGCCAGCGGGCGCTGCGGGTCGAGGCATTGCGGGCGACCCTGCCCTTCGCCCACGGCTTCGGGATGGAGATCGGGATCACCGTCGACGCGGTCCGCGGCGGCTATCGGCTGAGGGAGTACGAGCTCGACCTCGAGCACCGCGCGACCGGGCGCACGCTCGCCGGGTTTCGCCACCGCGCCGTCCAGCTCCTCGATTTCGCCCGCGTCTACGCATCGCGACGCCGCCGGATGGCCGACCGCCACGCCGCAGGCCGACGGCGCTAGCCTCACCTCTGGGATGAAGGTTGGGGCGAGGAGAGCCGCATTGCTGGCGATCGTGGTCGCGATCTTCGCCGTGGGCGCGGCGCCGGCGCAGGCTGGACTGACCGAGCGCGGCGACCTCTTCGTCAGGTTCAGCGGCGGCATCGCCCCCACCGCGCTGCCGCGCAGCAGCCCGGCCTCGATCGCGGTCAGCGTCGGTGGCTCGATCAAAACCCTCTCCGGCCAGCGCCCGCCGGCGCTGCGCGAGATCAGGATCGAGCTCAACCGCAGCGGCCATCTCGACGCCCGCGGCCTGCCGGTCTGCCACATGGCGCAGATCGAGCCCTCCTCCGAGCGGGAAGCGCTCGAGGCCTGCGGTCCGGCCTTGGTCGGCGAAGGCGGCTACCTGGCGAAGACGGCCTTCCCCGAACAGGAAACCTTCCCCTCCAGCGGCCACATCCTCGCCTTCAACGCGGTGATCGGCGGCCAGCCGGCGATCCTCGCCCACATATACGGGACCGACCCGGTACCGATCACCCGCATCATCGTCTTCCACATCCGCACCACAGCCGGCACCTTCGGCACCGTCCTCACCGGCTCGCTGCCGGTCACCGTCAACCGCTACGGCTACGTCAAGAGCATCCACCTCAGCCTGCACCGCAACTTCACCTACCGCGGCCGGCGCCGCGCCTACCTCAGCGCCGCCTGCTCCGCTCCCGCCGGTTTCCCCGGCGCCGTCTTCCCCTTTGCCCGCGCCTCGATGACCTTCGCCGACGGCCGCACCCTCGCCTCGACCCTGACCCGCAGCTGCAGGGTGCGCGGCGGGTGATCCTCGCGATCGACCAGGGGACGACGGGGACGACCTGCATCGTCTTCGACGCCGAGGGGCGCCCGGCCGGGCGCGCCTACTCGGAGTTCGGGCAGCACTTCCCGCGGCCGGGCTGGGTCGAGCACGACGCCGGCGAGATCTGGCAGGTCACCCGCGGCGTCGCCGCCGAGGCGATCGCCGCCGCCGGGATCGAGGGGCACGAGCTGGACGCGATCGGGATCGCCAACCAGCGCGAGACCGTGGTCGCCTGGGACCCGGCCAGCGGCGAGCCGGTCCACCGCGCCCTCGTCTGGCAGGACCGCCGCACCGCCGAGCGCTGCGACGAGCTGCGCGCGGCCGGGCACGAGGCGCTGGTGCGCGAGCGGACCGGGCTGACGATCGACCCCTACTTCTCGGCGACCAAGATCGAGTGGCTGCTGGGCAACGTCGAGGGGGCCGGGCGGGCGGTCTTCGGCACCGTCGACTCCTGGCTCCTCTTCAAGCTCACCGGGCGCCACGTCAGCGACTACTCCAACGCCGCGCGGACGATGCTGTTCGACATCCGCCGCCTCGGCTGGGACCCCGAGCTCTGCGACCTGCTCGGCATCGACCCGGCGCGGCTGCCCGAGCCGCTGCCCTCCGCCCACGTCTACGGGACCACCGGCGAGTTCGGCGGCGAGGTGCCGGTGGCGGCGATCGCCGGCGACCAGCAGGCGGCGCTCTTCGGCCAGGCCTGCCACCGCCCGGGGATGGCGAAGAACACCTACGGCACCGGCAGCTTCGTCCTCCTCAACGCCGGCGAGTGCGCCCCCGACCCCGGCGACGGCCTCCTGGCCACCGTTGCCTGGGGGCTCGGCGACGAGGTCGCCTACGCGCTCGAGGCCTCGATCTTCGTCACCGGCGCCGCCGTGCAGTGGCTGCGCGACGGGCTCGGGATCATCGACGAGGCGGCGCAGACCGAGGCGCTCGCCGCCTCGCTCGACTCCAACGACGGCGTCTACTTCGTCCCCGCCCTGACCGGGCTCGGCTCGCCGCACTGGGACCCCTACGCGCGCGGCACGATCGTCGGCCTCACCCGTGGCAGCGGCCGCGCCCAGCTGGCGCGGGCGGCGCTGGAGGCGATCGCCTACCAGACCGTCGACGCGGTCCGCGCCCAGGAGGCCGCCGCCGGCCACCAGCTGGAGCTGCTGAAGGCCGACGGCGGCGCCGTCGCCAACGCCTGGCTGATGCAGTTTCAGGCCGACGTCCTCGGCGTCCCGGTGGCGGTGCCGGAGGTGGCGGAGACGACCGCGCTCGGCGCCGCCTACCTGGCGGGAATTGCGACCGGCCGCTGGAGCCTCGAGCAAGTGGGGGAGATGTGGCACCAGGCGGCGCGCTACGAGCCGCGGATGGATGCCGATCAGCGCCAGTCGCTGCTGGCCGGCTGGCGGGCGGCGCTGGAGCGCTCGCGCGGCTGGGCGGCGCCGGACGGGCCGGCCGCGCCCGCGTAACCGTCCCCGACCCTCAGGGTAGGCAACTGCGCCGGCGCGGCCGGCGCACCCGATGACCGACATCCGGCCCCAGATCTATGAGGACTCTCGTCCCCCGGAGTACTTCACCCGCTTCCACGAGCGCGCCCGCAGCCGCGAGCCCGACTGGATCTACACGCTTGCCCGCTTCGTCCTCACCCTGCCGACGATCCTCGTCTTTCGCACCCGTGGCCTCGGGCTCGAGAACGTGCCGCGCCGGGGGCCGGTGCTGATCGCCCCCAACCACTTCAGCGCCTGGGACCACTTCTTCGCCGGCGTCTACCTGCGCCGGCCGCTCCGCTTCATGGCCAAATCGCAGCTCTTCAAGCACCCGGTGATCAAGTTCATCTTCTTCCACGGCGGCGTCTTCCCGGTCCGCCGCGGCAAGCGCGACGAGGAGGCGATAACCACCGCCAAGACGATCCTCGACCAGGGCGGGATGGTGCTGATGTACATCGAGGGCGGCCGCTCGCGCAGCCGCGAGCTGGGTGAGCCCAGGCCCGGCGTCGGTCGCCTGGCGCTGGAAACGGGGGTGCCGGTGATCCCGGTCGCGATCCACGGCTCGGCCGGGGTGCGGCGCTGGAAACGGCTGCGCTTCCCCAAGGTCACCGTCCAGTTCGGCGAGCCGCTGACCTTCCCGGTCGAGCCCGGCGCCGGCCGCGAGCGCCACCAGGAGGTCTCCGACCAGGTCTTCGACCAGGTGCGGCAGATGTACGGCCGGCTCGAGCGCGAGGGCCGCGGCGCCGTCGCCCGCGAGCTTCGCGTTCGTCGCTAGTCCGAGTCAGTCGGACAAGGGACGAACGGAGGCGATCACTCGTAGCGGTCGGCGAGCTTCTCGTAGAACCCGGCGTCGTGGCCAGGGGTGATCGTCGCCTCGGGGAACTGGCGCTGGAAGAGGCGCAGCTCCTGCAGCGAGCGGCGCAGGTTGTGGGCGTCGGCCGGGCGCGGCGGCAGCGGCGCGTCGCCGCTCAACTGGGCGTAGGTGTACATCGCGTCGCCGCCGATCACGAAGTCGCGCTGGGCGAGCCGGCAGATAACCGACATGTGGCCGGGGCTGTGGCCGGGGGTGAAGGCGAGGTGCAGCGAGCCGTCGCCGAAGAGGTCGAAGGTGCGGGCGAAGTTGGCGTAGGAGTCGATCCCGTCGCGGTCGAAGTCGATGGTGCGGTAGTCGAAGGCGTAGTTGAAGTGGGGCCGGCGGTAGCCGTTGAGAGTGGGGCGGGGACCGACCGAGGCGGCCCTCCACTCGGTCTCGCTGACGACGAAGGTCGACTTCGAGAACTCGGAGATCGCCGAGGTGTGGTCGATGTGCATGTGGGTCATCACCACCACCGGGATCTCGCCCGGGTCGAGGCCGCGCTTGCGCAACTGGCTGGGTACGTCTTCGCCGGCCGTCAGCGTCGGCTTGCCGAAGCGGTTGCCGGCGCCGCCGAAGTTCTCCCTGCCGCCGCTGGCGATCGACGGGTGCAGGCCGGTGTCGACGAGGATCGCGCCGGCGCTGGGGTGGCGGATCAGGAAGGCCGGCACCGGCACCACGTGCGGCGGCTTGCCGCGCAGGATCGCTCGCAGCACCTTCAGCTGCACGAAGCGCCCGCCCGGGCTTTCCATCGCCGCCTGCGGGAAGTCGACGTGGCCGGCGACGATCGGTTCGACCACGACGCTTGCTCCCGGCGTCCCCCCGGCGAGCGGCTCGTGCAGGGGCTTGGCCTCGACGCTGACCTTCATCCAAGTGACATTAGCGCCGAACTTGCCGCCTATAGGCTTGCGCACCGATGGCTGAAAGCTCGCATTCGCAGGTGTTTCGCGATGGTCTGCTCGACGGCAGCGTCTGCGTCGTCTCCGGCGCCGGCAGCGGCATCGGCCGTGAGACCGCGCTCGAGCTGGCCCGCCTCGGCGCCGTCGTCGTCGGCTGCGGGCGCCGCTCCGAGCCGCTCGAGGAGACCGCCGAGCTGGCCGCCGCACTGCCGGGATCCTTCGAGCACGAGCCGCTCGACATTCGCGAGGAGGAGCCGGTCGGCCGTTTCTTCGACGGCCTGCTCGAGCGGCACGGCCGCCTCGACGTCCTCGTCAACAACGCCGGCGGCCAGTTCCTCAGCCCGGCCGAGGCGATCACCCCGAAGGGCTTTCGCACCGTCATCGACCTCAACGTCCAGGGCACCTGGCTGATGACCCACGCCGCCGCGACCAGGGCCTTCATCCCGCAGGGCGGCGGCAAGGTGCTGAGCGTCACCCTCTCTCCCCACAACGGGATGCCGGGGATGGTCCACTCCGGCGCCGCCCGCGCCGCGGTCGAGAACATGATGCGGACGCTGGCGATCGAGTGGGCCCGCTTCGGGATCAGGACCTGCGCCCTCGCCGCTGGCCAGTTCGCGACCGAGACGCTGCTGACCAAGTACCCGCAGGTGGTCGTCGACAACCTCGAGCGCTCGATCCCGGTCGGCCGCGCCGGCCGGCCCGAGGAGCTGGCCTGGCTTGTCGCCTACCTCGCCTCGCCCGCCGGCGACTTCTTCTCCGGCACCACGATCACGATCGACGGCGCCCGCGACAACTGGGCCGGCCCCTGGCCGCCCGCGGCGATCGCGACCGATGAGGGCACCCCCGTCGCCGAGGAGCGCCGGCCGAAGTAGGCCTCAGGCCGGGAGGTCGTCCGGCAGCAGGCGGAAGGGGCGGCCGCCGGGACCACTCATCGCCCGGAAGTGGCGGTGGTCGAAGCTGAGCAGGTCGGTGGCGTCGTGGCGCTCGGCGAGGACCACGATCGAGGCGTCGGCGAGGCCGACCCGCAGGTCCGCGTAGCGCCGCATCACCGCGACTGCGGCCTCGACGTCGGCTCGGCCGAACTCGGCCAGCTCGTAGGCCCCCTCGATCACCTCCGCCAGCAGCGCCAGCTGCTTCTCTTGGCCGTGGCGTTCGATCAGCATGTAGTCGAGCTCGGCGAGGACGAAGGGGGAGAGCAGGAAGGGACCGTCTAGCTTCGCGACCACCGCCAGCACCTCGGCGTGGCGCTGGCCGCTGGAGCTGGCGAGCTGGAGCACGGCGCTGGTGTCGACGAGGATCAATCCTCACCGAACCCTGCGAGCGCCTGCTCGACCCGCCTGGGATCGTCGAGGACGGGATCGTCGAGGGCGAAGAGGGCGCCGGGCTTGCGCTGCCTGACCCGGTGGGCGTCGAGGATCTGGTCGACCCCCTCGCGGATCAGCTCCGACTCGGTTCGAGTCAACCGCCCCGCCAGGCGCTCGAGCCCCTGCTTCTGGGCATCGGTGAGGTAGATGGTCGTGCGCTTCACGCCATACATCATGCCATACACTAGGGACGCCTCCATGACACCTCCAAGCCCACAGCCGACGAAGTTCTCCCCCCGCCGCGCGAAACTGGCCGGTTGACCAGGACTACGCCGATCCCTGTAGCCTCCGCGGCCGACTTCACGAACCAAAGGAGACGGAAACTGATGGGACTTCTCGATGGGAAAGCGGCGATCGTCACCGGGTCGGCGCGAGGCATCGGCCGGGCGACCGCGGAGCTGTTCGTGCGCGAAGGCGCCAAGGTGCTGATCAACGACCTCGACGCCGACGTCGCCGAGCAGACCTCGGGCGAGATCGACGGCGAGACCGCCGTCTACGCCGGCGATCTGACCAAGACCGGCGCCGCCGACGATCTCGTCGCCGCCGCGGTCGACGCTTTCGGCGCCGTCGACATCTGCGTCAACAACGCCGGCTACACCTGGGACGGCGTCGCCCACCGGATGACCGACGAGCAGTTCCAGGCGATGATCGACATCCACACCGTCGTCCCCTTCCGCGTCGCCCGCGCTCTCGCCCCGCACTGGCGCGAGGCGGCGAAGGCCGAGCGCGGCGAAGACAAGGAGGTCTTCCGCAAGCTGGTCAACATCTCCTCGACCTCGGGGACGATGGGCAACGCCGGCCAGGCCAACTACTCGGCCGGCAAGGCGGGCGTCGTCGGCCTGACCAAAACGCTGGCCAAGGAGTGGGGCCAGTTCAAGATCAACGTCAACGCGGTCGCCTTCGGCTTCGTCGACACCCGCCTCACCGCCGCCAAAGAGGAGGGCGGCGAGATGACCGCTCCCGGTGGCGAGAAGATCGAGCTTGGCATCCCCGAGCAGATGCGGGCGATGGCCTCGGCGATCATCCCGGTCGGCCGTCCGGCCTCGCCGGAGGAGGCCTCCGGCCCGGTCCTCTTCCTTGCCTCGCCGCTGGCCAACTACGTGCACGGCCAGGTGCTCAACGTCACCGGCGGCATGTTCGGCGGGATGTACACCTGAGCGAGGAGCGGACCGAGTGCAGGCCGCCGCGCTACCTGGAGCTGGCGGACCGGATCTGGCCTGCGCTGCGCCGCGTCGCCGACGTCCAGACCTTCCTCTACCGGAGGACGGGTGGGCGCCTCGGCGGCGGGGTGCCGGGCACCTCGGGGAGGGTGCTGCTGCTCGACCACGTCGGCGCCAGAAGCGGCGCCAGGCGCACCTCGCCCGTGTTTTACGTGCGCGACGGCAAGGACCTGCTGATCGTCGCCTCCAAAGGCGGCTTCGCCAGGCACCCGGCCTGGTTCCACAACCTGATGGCCAACCCCGACGTTACGGTCCAGATCGGCTCGGAACGGCTTCCGGTCCACGCCCGCGCCGCCCGTCCCGACGAGCGCGAGCGGCTCTGGGCGCTGGCCGTCGCCGGCTATCGCGGCTACGCGGATTACCAGGCTCGCGCCGAGCGCGAGATCCCGCTGGTCGTGCTCGAGCCGCGCGGCTGAGCGGGCGATCGCTGTCGGTCACATAGGCTGAGGCGGCGCCATGGCCGACATCTTCTTCCTCGCCCTCTTCGCGATGTTCAACCCGACGCTGCTGGCGGCGGTGACGGTGATGATGCTGCTGCCGAACACCAAAAAGCTGATGCTCGGCTATCTGCTCGGCGCCTACCTGACCAGCATCAGCCTCGGCCTGCTGATCGTCTTCTCGCTGCAGGGATCCAGCAGCGTCAGCACCGCCCGCCACACGCTCAGCCCGCTCGAGGACATCGTCGTCGGCGCGATCGCGCTGCTGGTCGCCTACGTGCTCGGCAGCGGGCACGGCACGCGGCTGCAGGCGCGGCGCCAGCGCCGCAAGCAGGCCAAGGAAGAGAAGAGCGGGCCGAAGAAGGAACCCCTGCCGCAGCGCCTGCTCGGGCGCGGCTCGGCCCGCATCACCTTCGCCGTCGGCGTCGTCCTCACCTTTCCCGGCGTCTCCTACCTGGCGGCCTTGGACCGGATGGCCAAGCTCGACGTCAGCACCGTCGAGACGGCGCTGCTGGTGATCGTCTTCTGCGTGATCCAGCAGGCGCTGCTGGAGCTGCCGCTGGTCGGCTACGCGGTGGCGCCGGAGTGGACCCAGGACGCGGTCGAGCGCTTCCGCGCCTGGCTCGGCCGCAACGGCCGCCGCGCCGCGATCTACGGCGCCGCCGCGATCGGCGCCCTGCTGCTGGTCCGCGGCTTCGTCACCCTGCTCACGTAGCCGCGGGGCTGGCCGCCACGACCCGATCGGGGAAGAGGGCTTGCGCATCGTCGTCAAGCTGCGCGCCCGTTACGGAGCGATCGCGGCCAGGTCCGCCGGCCGCAGCAGCGCCACCAGGGTCGGCCCGTCGACGATCGCCAGGCCGCCCTTCTTCAGCTTCGCGTGGGCGCCGGTGAGGCGCCCGACCTCGGCCGAGAAGTCGGGCTCGTGCCCGACCAGCAGCACCTCGCCGCGGCCGGCGGCGAGAGCGAGCGAGTCGAAGCCACCGCCGTGCAGCTCCGGCGCCGCCTCCGGCTCCAACCCCAGCGCCTCGCAGGCGAGCCGCGCCGTTTCCATCGCCCGCGCCCTGGGACTGGCGAGGCAGGTGTCGATCCCAGCGCCGAGCACCGCCAGCGCCGCTCCCGCCACCCGCGCCTGCCGCTCCCCCTTCGCCGTCAGCCGCCGCGCCGCGTCGTCCCCATCGCCGTCCTCGGCGTCGCCGTGCCGCAGCAGGTAGATAGCCATCCGCCCACGCTACCCGGCGCCGGCCGGCGCCTACATCGCGCCGCCCGGCTCAAGCTCCGCCGCCGGGGCTGCGCGGGACCTATAGGTTGCGTACCCGTCGGCCGATCTCACGATCCAGCGGATAGCCAGCGGTCTCCCAGAACCCTTCCGCGACCTGATCTGCAAATGCGACAAGCGCAGTCACCCGACGGACGTCACACTGGCGCAAATAGTCCTCGCCAGCCCGGACCAGCGCCAGCCCAACGCCCTTGCGCCGGTGTCCGTCGCGAACCGCAAGGCGATACATGTTCCCTCGCCACCCGTCCCAGGCGGCGATCAGGGCGCCGACTATCTCTCCGTTCCGCTCGGCCACCAGGAGGGCGGCCGGGGACCCGGCGACCAGGCGCTTGACGTCATCGAGGCGGTCGGGTGTGCTCGCGTGGTCGCTTCGAGCCTGCTCCCATAGGCCCAACACCGCCGGCACGTCTGCCTCTTGGCATCGACGCACAGTGGTCCCTGCGCCTCTCCGAGCCAACGACTGCCGAGACGCCAGCAACTCGATGCGGTTGCCCCAGGGATCCTCCGAGTAAAAGCGCCGGTCTTCGTCCAGCGCCTCATCCCAGTAGACACTCGCTCCAGCCGCCTGCAGGCGTGCCGCCAGCTCGTCCAGCGCCCCCGGCCGTACGCGGAGCGCGGGATGGGCCTTCCGGGCGGGGGCGAAGGGTTCCTCCACCCCGACATGGAGCTGCTGATTTCCAGCTTGAAACCAGACCCCGCCGCGAGCGAGCAGCGCCTGGGGCTTCTCGACCTCGACAAGGCCGAGCAGCCCACCGAAGAACCGGCGCGCTTCGGCCTCGCACCCCCGCGGAGCGGCAACCTGCACGTGGTCGAATCCCTCAATCAACACGACTCCGGGGAGCTTTCACAGCCCCATCGTCTTGCCGAGGATCTCCTTCATCACCTCGTCGGTGCCGCCGCCGATCGGGCCGAGGCGGGCGTCGCGGACGGCGCGCTCGATGCCGTACTCGCGCATGTAGCCGTAGCCGCCGTGGATCTGCAGGGACTGATCGGCGATCTCGAGCACGGCGCGCTGGGTGACGAGCTTGGCCATGGTGACCTCGCGGATGCAGTCCTGGCCCTCGTGGAAGAGGCGCAGGGAGTTGTAGGTGAGGGCGCGGGCGGCTTCGGCCTTGGTCGCCATCTCGGCGACCTGGTGGCGGATCGCCTGGAACTTGCCGATCGGGCGGCCGAAGGCTTCGCGCTCGAGCGCGTAGGCAACGGTGGTCTCGATCAGGCGCTGCATCGCGCCGACCGCGCCGATCGCCATCAGCAGCCGCTCCCAGGCGAAGTTGGCCATGATCAGCTTGAAGCCGCCGTTCTCCTCGCCGAGCAGGTTCTCCGCCGGCACCTCGACGTCGCTGAAGGAGAGCTCGCCGGTGTCGGAGGAGTGCCAGCCCATCTTCTCCAGCTTCCGCGCAACCTCGTAGCCGGGCATCTCGCGCTCGAGCACGAGGAAGGAGATGCCGCCGTGGCCGCCCGCCGCGGTCGTCTTGCAGGCGCAGACGAGGAAGTCGGCGCGGACGCCGTTGGTGATGAAGGTCTTGGCGCCGTTGACGAGGTAGCCGCCGTCGACCCGCCGCGCGGTGGTGGCGATGCCGGCGACGTCGGAGCCGGCGCCCGGCTCGGTGATGCCGAGGGCGCCGATCTTCTCGCCGGCGATCCCCGGCACCAGCCAGCGCCGCTTCTGCTCCTCGCTGCCGAAGTTGAAGATCGGCGGCATCGCGATCGAGGCGTGGGCGTTGAGGCCGGCGGCGACGCCACCGGAGCCGCCGGAGCGGGCCAGCTCCTCGACCCAGACCGCGTCGTGCAGGTGGGTGCCGCCCTGGCCGCCGTAGCGCTCGGGGAACTTCAGCCCGAGGAAGCCGAGCTCGGCGCAGCGGGCGTAGAGCTCGCGGGGAAATTCCCGCGCCGCCTCCCACTCGTCGACGTGGGGGGCGATCTCGGCGGCGACGAAGCGGGCGACGGTCTGCCGCAGCTCCTCGTGCTCCTCGCCGAACGGCGGCAGGGTGGCGCGCCGCCCGCTGTCCTTGACGATCGCCATCTGGCGGCACGCTACCAACGGTCCGGCCGGGCGTAACCTCTTCCTCACCGTGAGCGAGACGACGAGGGACGACGCCGAGCGCAAGCAGGTCACCGTGCTCTTCGCCGACGTCAGCGGCTCGATGGACCTGGCCGAGCAGCAGGACCCGGAGGAGTGGCGCAAGATCATGCAGCGCTTCTTCGCGATCCTCGCTGGCGCCGTCGGCCGCTTCGAGGGCACCGTCGACAAGTTCACCGGCGACGGCATCATGGCCGTCTTCGGCGCCCCGGTCGCCCACGAGGACCATGCCCAGCGCGCCTGCTACGCGGCGCTGAAGATGCTCGAGGACGTCTCCGCCTATGCCGCCGAGCTGCGGCGCGGGCCCGGCCTCAACTTCTCGACCCGGATCGGGATCAACTCGGGCGAGGTCGTCGCCGGGGCGATCGGCGACGGCGCCGGCGACTACACCGCGATCGGCCACACGGTCGGGCTGGCGCAGCGGATGGAGGCGCTGGCCGAGCCCGGCAAGGCCTACGTGGCCGAGAGCACCGCGGCGCTGGCCCGGGGCTTCCTCGACCTCGAGGACCTGGGCGAGTTCGCGATCAAGGGCGCGAGCCGGCCGGTCCGCGTCTTCGAGCTGGCCGGGGTCGGCGCCGCCCGCTCCCGCCTCGACCTCTCGCGCCAGCGCGGCTTCTCCCGCTTCGTCGGCCGCGGCGCCGAGATGGCGGTGCTGGAGCAGGCGCTGGAGCGGGCCAAGGCGGGGGAGGGGGGCGCGGTCGGGCTCGCCGCCGACCCCGGCGTCGGCAAGAGCCGCCTCAGCCGCGAGTTCGCCGAGCGCTGCCGCGCCGACGGGGTCCAGGTCTTCGAGGCGCAGGCCCAGGCCCACGGGGAGTCGATCCCCTACCTGCCGGTGCTGCAGATGCTGCGCGCCTTCTTCGGGATCGGCGAGCGCGAGCCGGAGCAGCTGGCGCGCGAGAAGATCGCCGGCCGGGCGCTGCTGCTCGACCCCGACTTCGCCGACGAGTTGCCGCTGACCTTCGACTTCCTCGGCGTCCCCGACCCCGAGCGGCCGCAGCCGCAGATGAGCCCGGAGGCGCGGCAGCGGGCGCTGGGGACGATCGTCTGCCGCCTGGTCAACGCGCCGAGCCGGCGCAAGACGCTGGTCCTGGTGCTGGAGGACCTGCACTGGATCGACGAGGGCAGCAACGCGATGCTGCGGCAGCTGGTCGAGTCGATCGCCGGCACCAACACCCTCGCCGTCGTCAACTTCCGGCCCGAATACACGCCGGCCTGGGCCGCCTCGCCCGCCTACCGGCAGATCTCGCTGCAGCCGCTGCGGCGGGCGGACACCGCCGAGCTGCTGCGCGACCTCGCCGGCGCCGACCCCTCGCTCGACGGCCTCGACGAGCCGATCCACGAGCGCACTCAGGGCAACCCCTTCTTCATCGAGGAGATCGTCCGCGAGCTGGCCGAGTCCGGCCACCTCGAGGGCGAGCGCGGCGCCTACCGGCTGCTGGCGCCGATCGAGGACGCGCGGGTGCCGGTCACCGTGCAGGCGATCCTCGCCGCCCGCATCGACCGTCTCTCGCCCGCCGCCAAGCAGCTGCTGCAGGCCGCCTCGGTGCTCGGTAAGGAGGTCGGCGCCCGCTCGCTGGGGCTGACCGCCGGCCTCGCCGAGGGGGAGCTGGAGGCGGCGTTGTGCGAGCTGGTCGAGGGCGGCTTCCTGTTCGAAGCCGAGCTCTACCCGCGGCGGCTGCTGGCCTTCCGCCACCCGCTGACCCGCGAGGTCGCCTACGGGACCCAGCTCGGCGAGCGCCGGGCGGCGACCCACGCCGCCGCGGCGCGGGCGCTGATCGAGCTCGAGCCGGAGCGGCTCGACGAGCTGGCGGCGCTGGTCGCCCACCACTTCGCCGAGGGCGGCGAGACTCTGGAAGCGGCGCGCTGGTTCGCCCGCGCCGCGCACCGCGCCGGCCACACCCGGCCCCAGGACGCGCTGGCGCTCTGGCAGCGGGTGACGGCGCTGGCCGACGCGCTGGAGGAGAGCGACGAGGCGCTGGCGCTGGCCGTCTCCTCGCGTCTGCTGCAGCTCGAATACGCCTGGCGGCTGGGGATGGACCGCGAGCAGGCCGAGGCGCTGGCCGCCGAGGCGACCATGATCGCCGAGCGGCTCGGCGACGTCTCCTCGCTGGCATTGCTGAAGCTGCTGACCGGCGCCCGGCCCGGCGTCGCCAACCACGCCGGCGAATGGGTCGCCGCCGCCGCCGAGGCGACTGCGCTGGCCGACGAGACCGGTGACCCCGGGCTGCGGGTTGCGGTACGCAGCGCCGGCGCCTACGCGCAGATCTGCGCTGGCGACCTCGACGGGATCGAAGCGACGGTCGACGAGCTGATCGCCCTGACCGGGGGCGACGCGACGGTCGGCGCCGGGATCGTCGTCGACTGCCCGCTCGCCTGGGGGCCGATGGCAAAGGCCATGGTGATGCGCGAGCGCAACCGGATCGGGGAGGCCGAAGCGCTGGCCGACGAGGCGCTGCGGGTCGCGATCGAGCACGACGACCCCGAGACCGAGAGCTGGGCGTTGGGGACGAAGTCCTCGCTGCTGGCCGACCGCGGGGAGATCGAGGCCGCCCTGGCGCTGGCGCGCCGCAACCGCGAGCTGACCGAGCGGCTCGGCGACGTCTTTTCGCGCAGCACCGCGCTGACGGCGCTCACCTACGTGCTGCTGGCCGCCGGCGAGCCCCAGCAGGCGCTGGAGGCGATCGAGCTCTCGGAGGGGATCTACCGCGAGGCGATGGGTTCCGGCGGCGAGTCCGAGGCCTGGCGCGGGATCCTCCGCGCCCGCGCTCTGCTCGCTCTCGATCACATCGAGCAGGCGCTGGAGGTGGCGGAGTGGGCCGCCGCCACCGCCGATCGCAAGGGCATGGGATGGCAGACGCCACCCGCCTTCCTCACCCTCGCCCAGGCCCGCTTCGCCGCCGGCGCTCCCGGGGTCGAGGAGGCGTTGGGGGAGGCGACCGAGCGCGCGACCCGCAGCGGCCACACGATGTCGCTGCGGCGGATCGAGTCCGAGCGCGCCGCCCTCACCGCCGCTTAGGCAGAATGGCGGCGATGAGCGAGACGGTCTTCGTCACCGGCGGCTCCGGCTTCATCGGCGGCCGCCTGATCGAGCGGCTGGTCGGCGAAGGGAAGTCGGTGCGGGCGCTGGCCCGTTCCGACGCTGCCGCGGCGAAGGTTGCCGGGCTCGGCGCCGAGCCGGTTCGCGGCGAGCTCGGCGACCGCGCCTCGCTGGCGGCGGGCGCCGCCGGCACCGGCACCGCCTTCCACCTCGCCGCCCACCTCGGTGAGTGGGGGCCCTGGGAGGAGTTCGAGCGCGGCAACGTCGAGGGCACCCGCAACGCGCTGGCCGCCTGCGCCGAGGCTGGCGTCGGCCGCTTCGTCCACTGCGGCACCGAGGCGGCGCTGATGGCCGGCGAGCCGCTGGTTCACGTCGACGAGACGGCGCCGCTGCGCCCCGACTCGCCCGCTCCCTACCCGGCGACCAAGGCGCGGGCTGAGCAGGCGGTGCGCGACGGCGCCCGCGCGGGCTTCGAGACGGTGGTGGTGCGGCCGCGCTTCGTCTGGGGCAGGGGCGACACGACGCTGCTGCCGGGGATGGTCGAGCTGGTCGAAGCCGGCAAATTCGCCTGGGTCGGCGGCGGCCGCAACGTCACCGACACCACCCACGTCGACAACGTCGTCGAGGGATTGCTGCTGGCCGCCGCCAAGGGACGCTCCGGCGAGGCCTACTTCGTCACCGACGACGAGCCCGTCGTCTTCCGCGAGTTCGTCAGCGCGATGCTGCGGACCCAGGGCGCCGAGCCGTCCGACCGCAGCCTGCCGGCCTGGACGGCGCGTCCGCTGGCCCGCATCTGCGAGACCGCCTGGAAGCTGCTGCCGCTCCCCGGCGAACCGCCGATGACCACCTTCCGCGCCTGGATCCTGACCCAGGAGTGCACGATCAACATCGCCAAGGCCCGCACCGAGCTCGGCTACGCCCCGAAGGTCAGCCGCGTCCAGGGCCTGGCGGCGATGCGCTTGACCTGACCGCGCGGGGGCCGACCCTGTGCGCAGAGCACCAATCCCCGCGCCCTTTGCTTGACAAAGCTTTAGCAAAGTAGGCAGAATCGGGACAGGCGAGCGGGCGAGGAGGCAAGCATGTTGGGAAAGGCGAAGTTGGCGGTGATAAGCATGGCGGCGGTGGCGTTCCTGGCGATGCCGGCGACGGCCTCGGCGGGTGTGTGGCTGCACGAAGGCGTAGAACTGGCGGCCATCGCGAACGTGGAAATGGTCGGGTCCGTGGAATTCGAATTCACGATGGTCCCCGGAACCAAATTCATCTGCGGCGAAGTCTTCGCCGACCTCGAAGCGAAACCCGGCGGCGGCGGTGGGATCAATGCCTTCGAAAGGGAGACACTGAGTTGTGGGGGCGAAGGCCTGTACGAAGGGTGCACGCTTGCCGCACACAGCGAACCCGGCCTCCCCTGGGCCGTCACCGTGAACGAAAACGACGTCTCGGTGAAAAACGTCCGGCTGAACTACGTCTTCGACAAAGGATGCTTCCTGGAAGAAGCGCAGGTGAAAATCCCGACGATGACGCTGACGCCCGACAACCAGGAAGCGATCACCGAATTCACGATCAGCGGCGAAGGGGTCGACCAGTCGACCCTGCTCCCGGTCAAGATCAGCGGCACGCTCTTTCCAGCCGAAGCCGAAACATACGGGATCGAATGAGGCTGGCGCTGACGCTTCTGCTCCAGTGTCCGCATAGCGGACACAACTGCAGACGCGTCAGCCTCGCCGCCGCTCCAGCTCCGCCACCAGCAGCTTGGTGTGCAGGGCGGCGATCAGGTCCTTGAGCGGTTGGGCGCCGGCTTCGAGCATGTCGACGACGCGCTCGGGAGGAACCTCGCCGGCGAGGCGGTTCATCACCACGTCGACCTCCTGGCGGACCAGCTCCTCGAGCGCGGTCTTGTAGCGCAGGGTGTCGTAGACGGTGAAGCCGATCTGCTCGTCGTAGCCGCCGGCGCGGAAGCGGCCGATCGCCTCGATGATCGTCACGTCGGAGGGGGAGTAGCCGCGGCTGTTGGGGCTGAGGACCTCGATCTCCTCGAGCCGGTCGAGCACCTCCTTCGGCAGGCCGTAGCGCTTGCGTACCTCGGCGGCGCTGGTCCGCGCCCGCTCGCCGGCCAGCGCCCGGTCGAGGATCCGGTCCTCCAGCTCCAGCAGCGCTCCGGCCCGGTCGGGGTCCTCGTCGAGGACCGACTTGATCGCCTTCAGCGGCATGAAGCGCTCCTCCTGCAGGCGCTTGATCAGCCGGATCCGGTCGACGAACTCGGGTGGGTAGTAGGCCATGTTGCGGCTGGTCTTGACCGGCTCCGGCAGCAGGCCCTCGCGCAGGTAGTGCTTGATCGTCGGCGCCGGCACCCCCGAGGCCTCGGCCAGCTCGCCCATCCGCAGCAGCTCGGTGGCGTTGCCGCTCACGCCCGGAACTCCATCGCCCCGTCGGCGTTGGGGCCGGCGGCGGCGCCCGACTCCAGCATCGCCGCGACCTCCGCCTCCGAGTAGCCGGCCTCGCGCAGTGCCTCCTCGGTGTGCTCGCCGAAGGCCGGCGCCGGCCGGGTCGGGTCGCCGGGGGTGCGGCCCAGCTTCAGCGGCAGGCCGAGCTGGCGCACCGTCCCCAGCCCCGGCTGTTCGATCTCGACCACCATCTCGCGCGCCCGCACCAACTCCGAGTCGAGCGCCTCGTCGAGGTCGAGGATCGGCTCGATGCAGCAGTCGTGCTCGTCGTTGAAGGCGAGCCACTCGGCCTGGGTGCGGGAGCGGAAGACCGCCGCCACCTCGCGCCAGGCAGCGGACCCCGGCGCCTCGAACTGCGCCTCGATCAGGTCGGGACGGCCGACCCCGTCGCAGAGCGCCGCCCAGAACTTCGGCTCCAGGGCGCCGCAGCTGACCCAGCCGTCGGCGGCCTCGTAGGGGAGGTAACAGATCAGGCCGCCGGCGAGCTGCTGCTCGCCGCGCCGCGGCACCTCCTGGTCGCAGAAGTAGCGGCCGGCGACCATCGCCAGCCAGGAGAGGGCGCCGTCGGTCATCGAGACGTCGACCAGCTGCCCCTCGCCGGAGCGCCGCCGCTCGTGCAGCGCCGCCATCACCCCGAAGGCGGCCATCAGGCCGCCGCCGCCGAGGTCGGCGATCTGGCCCGCCGACTGCACCGGCGGCCCGTCCCTGGCCCCGGTCAGCCCCAGCAGCCCGACCAGGCCGAGGTAGTTCATGTCGTGGCCGGCGCGCTCGGCGTAGGGGCCGTCCTGGCCGTAGCCGGTGATCGCGCAGAAGACGATCGCCGGGTTGGCCTCGCGCATCCGCTCGTAGCCGACCCCGAGCCGGTCTAGGACGCCGGGGCGGAAGCCGTCGAGGACGACGTCGTGGCGCTCGACCAGCCGCAGCAGCGCCTCGCGCCCGGCCTCGCTCTTGAGGTCGAGCCGGACCGAGCGCTTGCCCCGGTTGAGCGCCAGGTAGAGCGCCGAGCGGGTGCCCAGCGCCTGCTGCTCCTCGCCGCCGTAGTAGGGAGGGGCCCAGCGGATGTAGTCGCCGATGCCGGTGTCCTCGACCTTCAGCACCTCGGCGCCGAGGTCGGCCAGCAGCAGCGAGCAGAAACCCCCCGGCAGCAGCCGGGTCAGGTCGAGGACCCTGACGTCGCTAAGCGGAAGACCGCTCACGACGCGGCACCCCCAGCAGCTCGCGCGCCTCGGCGACGCTCGCCGGCCGCCGCCCGACGTCCTCGGCCATCTGCCGCGCCTTCGCGATCAGCTCGCCGTTGGAGCGGCACATCTCCCCGTTCGGCAGGTAGAGGTTGTCCTCGACCCCGGCGCGGACGTTGCCGCCCAGCACCAGCGAGGAGGCGAGCAGCTTCCACTGGTCGCGGGAGATGCCGATCACCTGCCACTGGTTCGGGCCCTCGGGGCCGCCGGGGATCTGGTCCGACATCAGGGTGACGTTGCGCGTCGTCGGCCGGATGCCGCCGGTCACCCCCATCACCAGCGAGATCTGCAGCGGCGGCTGCAGCAGCCCCATGTCGATCAGCGGGTCGAGGTTGGCGACGTGGCCGGCGTCGAAGCACTCGTGCTCGGGCTTGATCCCCAGCGCCTTCATCTCGGTCAAGAACTCGATGATCGTGTCGAAGCTGTTCTCGAAGACCGCTTTGAAGACGAAGTCCTGGCGTCGCCGCGAGTACTTGGCGTAGTTCATCGACGACATGTTGAGGGCGGCGACGTCCGGCTTCAGCGCCCGCAGGTACTCGAGCCGCTTCTCGATCGGGATCCCGATCGCCCCGGTCGAGTAGTTGACGATCACGTCGCCGACCTCGGCCAGGATCGCCTCGGTGATCGCGCCGAAGTCCTCGATCTCATAGGAAGGTGTGCCGTCGGGGGTGCGGGCATGGATGTGGATCTGCGAGGCGCCCTCGTCGACGGCTCGGCGCGCCTCGGCCGCGTACTCGGCCGGCGTGTAGGGGATCGCCGGGCACTGGTCGCGGTTGGCGATCACGCCGCTGATCGAGCAGCTGATCACCACCGGGTCCTCGAATCGGCTCATACCGGCATCACCCCGTGGCGTTTGCTCGGCTTCGTCACGTGTTTGTTGCGCGCCATCCGCAGCGCCCGCACGATCGTCGGCCGGGTCTCACGCGGGTCGATGATGTCGTCGATCACCGCGTTGCCGGCGGCGATGTATGGGTCGATCTGCTGGCGGACCGCGTTCAGCATCGCCTCGCGGGTCGCCTCCGGATCGTCGGCGGCCTCGATCGCCGAGCGGCCGATGATTTCAACCGCGCCCTCGGCGCCCATCACCGAGATCTCCGCTCCCGGCCAGGCGACGATCAGGTCGGGCTCGTAGGCCTTGCCGCACATCACGTAGTAGCCGGCGCCGTAGGCCTTGCGCACGACCACGGTCACCTTCGGCACCGTCGCCCGGCTGACCGCGTAGAGCATCTTCGCCCCGTGGCGGATGATCCCGGCGTGCTCGACCTTCGAGCCGACCATGAACCCGGGCACGTCCTGGAGGAAGACCAGCGGGACGTTGAAGGCGTCGCAGAGGTTGATGAAGCGCGCCGCCTTGTCGGCGGAGTCGTTGTCGAGGATCCCCGCCAGCTGCTTCGGCTGGTTGGCGACGATCCCGACCGGCTGGCCGCCGAAGCGGGCGAGGCAGGTGATGATCGTCTTCGCGAACTTCGGCTTCAGGTCGAACCACTCGCCTTCGTCGACGATCTCGCGGATCACCTCGTACATGTCGTAGGGCTGGCGCGGCGAGTCGGGGACGATCTCCAGCAGCTTCTCCGAGGCGCGCTCGTCGGGGTCGGCGGTCTCCGCCAGCGGCGGCTTGCGCTCGCAATCGGCGGGAAAGTAGGAGAGGTAGGTCTTGACCGCCTCGATGCACTCCTCGTCGTCCTTGACCTCGAGGTCGCCGACGCCGGATTTGCGGCAGTGGACCTTGGCGCCGCCGAGGTCCTCCATCGAGATCTCCTCGCCGGTCACGGCTTTGACCAGGTGCGGCCCGGCCAGCGCCATCGCCCCCTGGCCGGAGACCATCGGCACGAAGTCCGAGAGCGCCGGGATGTAGGCGGTGCCGGCCGCGCAGGGTCCCATCATCGCCGCCACCATCGGGATCACCCCCGACATTTCGACCTCCTCGCGGAACAGGTGGCCGGAGCCGGCGAAGAGCGAGCCGGCGGCCTCCTGGATGCGGGCGCCGGCGGAGTCGAGCAGCCAGATGAAGGGCATCCGCTTGCTCAATGCCATCTCCCGCAGCCGCGTCACCTTGAGCTCGCCGGTCATCCCCATCGAGCCGGCCATCACCGTGAAGTCGTAGGCGGCGACGCAGGTCGGGCGGCCGTCGACGTCGCCCCAGCCGGTGATGACGCCGTCGGCCGGCGCCTCGACCCCGTCCATCGCCCGCTGGGCGAAGTGGGGTCGGCCGTTGATGCCGAGCTCGACGAAGGTCCCCTCGTCGACCAGCAGCGCGATCCGCTCGCGCGCGGTCAGCTTGCCGCGCTGGTGCTGCTTGGCGATTTTCTCCTCGCCGCCGCCGAGCTTCGCCTTCCCGCGGCGCTCGTGCAGCTGCTCGGTCAGCTCCGTCAGCGGCGCCGTGCCGGGGAGGAGGTTCTTCGCGCCCTGCTCGGACTCGCTCGCCATCCCTAGCGCCCCTTCCACTCCGGCTCGCGCTTCTCGAAGAAGGCGGTGACCCCCTCGACGATGTCCTCGGTGCTGAAGGTCAGCGAGAGCTGCGAGCGCAGGTAGTCGATCGCGTCGTCGATCGCCATGTCCTGCTGGCGGTACATCGCGTCGTGGCCGAGCCGCATCAGCACCGGGCTCTTGGAGGCCAGCTTGCCGGCCCACTCGGCGACCGCGGCGTCGAACTCCGCTGCGGCGACGACCTTGTTGGCCAGCCCGAACTCGACCGCTTGCTCGGCGCTGAGCCGCTCGCCCAGCAGCATCATCTCGTTGACCTTCTTGCGCGGGACGTTGCGGTAGATGATCGCCATGATCATGTAGGGGAAGGCGCCGACGTTGATCTCCGGCGTGCCGAAGGTCGCCCCCCGCTTGGCGATCACCAGGTCGCAGGAGAGCGCCAGGCCCATGCCGCCGGCCAGCACGTGGCCGTTGACCGCGCAGAGCGAGGGCTTGCCCAGTCGCGGCATCAGCCGGAAGAACTCGAGGAAGAGATCACTTGAGAAATGTTTTTGGACGAGAGGGACGTCCGCGGCAAAGCCCCCGAGGTCGGCCCCGGCGCAGAAAGCTTTGTCGCCCGCACCGGTGAGGACGACGGCACGAACCTCCTCGGAGTCGCGCGCCCGCACCATCGCCGCCACCAGCTCGCTCAGCATCTGGCCGGAGAGCATGTTGCGCTTCTCCGGGTTGTTGAGGGTCACCGTGGCGACCCCGTCGGCGACCTCGTAGGCGATCAGCTCTTCGGGCATCGGCCGGGCACCATAGCCGAATTAGAAGTAGGAAGTGCTACTTACCGCGAAGCCGGCGTCACTGCGTGATCGTGTCTTCGCCGCCGCGGCCGTCGATCGTGTCGTTGCCGGGGCCGCCGGTGAGGACGTTCGGCCCGGGGGTGCCGAGCAGGACGTCGTCGAAGCGCGAGCCGATGATGTTCTCGATCGAGATCAGTTCGTCGACCCCGGCCGAGTCGAGGCTCTTTTCCTTCTCGAGGTCGACTTCGACCAGGGCCGGTTCGTTGGAGTAGTCGACGGTGTCGGAGCCGGGCCCGCCGTCGACGTGGTCGTGCCCCTTTTCCGGCGCGATCGTGTCGTCGCCGCCTTCGCCGTAGAGCTTGTCGAAGCCGATGCCGCCGGAGATCGTGTCGTTGCCGGGCCCGCCGTGGAGGGTGTCGATGCCGATGTAGCCGATCAGCGTGTCGTTGCCCGGCCCGCCGAACATCGTCCCGTCGCCTTCGTCCTCGTTCAGGTAGTCGTCGCCGGCGCCGCCGTAGATGTGCTCGTTGCCACGGTTGCCGTCAATGCGGTCGTCGCCGCCTTCGCCGTAGATCGTGTCGGTGCCACGGCCGCCGGCGATCGTGTCGTTGCCTTCGCCGCCGCAGATCGTGTCCTCGCCGCCCATCCCCTTGATCGTGTCGTTGCCGGCGCCGGCATAGATCACGTCGTTGGCGCCGGTGCCGACGATCGTGTTGTCGCCAGCGCTGCCGACGATCGTCGCCGGCTTGCCGCCGCAGGTCGGCCTGGCCGACGCAGCGGGCGCAAGTAGAGCGATCGCGCCGATCGCGATCGCGAATGGAAGCAGTCCTCGAACCCTCACCCGGCCGCAGTATAGGACCGCGTCGCAGAGCCGTCCATCATTAGAAGTAGGAAGTGCTACTGTCCACTCGCTTTCGGCGGCCCGCCGCCGCCCGCAGACAAACCAGAGCGAGGAGAGAGACAGTGGCGACCGCGACGACCAACGGCTCCAGCGTCATCAAGCCCGACCATGCGGCCGGGCGCAAGCACTTCATCTTCAGCCAGGAGCACGAAGACCTGCGCGAGTCGATGCAGTCCTGGGTCAAGAAGGAGCTGTGGCCGCACCGCAACGAGTGGGAGGACACCTACTGGCCGACCTCGGCGATGCAGCGCGCCGGCGAGCTCGGCTTCCTCGGCCTCTGCTTCCCGGAGCAGTACGGCGGCCAGGGCGGCGACTACTTCTACTCGCTGGTCCGCGCCGAGTGCATGAGCTACTCCGGCTCCGGCGGCACCAACATGGGCTTCGCGGTGCAGACCGACATGGTCCTGCCGCCGATCCACCTGCTCGGCACCGAGGAGCAGAAGAAGAAGTACCTCGAGCCGGGGCTGAAGGGCGAGAAGATCGGCTCGCTCGGAATCACCGAGCCCGGCGCCGGCTCCGACGTCGCCGGCATTCGCACCACCGCGCTCCGCGACGGTGACGAATACGTCATCAGCGGCTCCAAGACCTTCATCACCAACGGCCCCCGCGCCGACTTCATCGTCCTCGTCTGCAAGACCGATCCGGACGAGCGCCACGCCGGCATCACCCTCTTCGTCGTCGACCTGCGCGACGAGAACGGCGAGAAGGTGCCCGGCTTCAGCGTCTCCGCCGAGCTCGAGAAGATGGGGATGCACGCCTCCGACACCGGCGAACTCGCCTTCGACGAAGTCCGCGTCCCGGCCAGCGCCGTGCTCGGCGAGGTCGGCAAAGGCTTCTACCACATCGCCTGGGAGCTCCAGGGCGAGCGCCTGGTCGCCGCCGCCGGCTGCCACGCCGGCGCCGAGCGGATGATCGAGAAGACGCTCGAGTACGCCAAGGAGCGCGAAGCCTTCGGCCGTCCGATCGGCAAGTTCCAGGCGATCCGCCACAAGTTCGCCGAGATGGCGACCAAGACCGAAGCGGCCAAGCAGTTCACCTACTCGACCGCCTGGCGCTTCGGCAACGGCGAGTACCCGGTGCGGGAGATCACGATGGCGAAGCTGTTCGCCTCGCGGATCGCCTGCGAGGTCGCCGACGAGTGCGTGCAGATCCTCGGCGGCTACGGCTACATGAAGGAGTACGAGATCGAGCGCGCCTACCGCGACGTCCGCCTCAACCGGATCGGCGCCGGCACCGACGAGGTGATGCTCGACGTGATCGGCCGCTCCTACGGGCTGTAGGAAGGTGTGGTTGAGGTTTGTTCCGGTATGCGGGCCAAACCTCAACCACGTAGCCTGAGCCGGTGCGAACGGTCCTGATAACCGGGGCGTCGACCGGCATCGGCCGCGCCGCCGCGCTGCGCCTCGACGGCGCCGGCTGGCGGGTCTTCGCCGGCGTCCGCCGGAAGGAGGACGCCGAGGCCCTGCGCACCGCCGGCTCCGAGCGGCTGGCGCCGCTGATCCTCGACGTCACCGACGCCGGTCAGATCGCCGCCGCGGCGGAGCGGATCGACGCCGACGCCGACGGCCGCCTCGACGGCCTCGTCAACAACGCCGGCGTCGCCATCCCCAGCCCGCTGGAGACGATGCCGATCGACGACTTCCGCCGCCAGCTCGAGGTCAACCTCACCGGCCAGCTCGCCGTCACCCAGGCGCTGCTGCCGGCGCTGCGCGTCGCCCGTGGCCGCATCGTCTTCATCAGCTCGATCGGCGGCCGCATCGCCTTCCCGCTGACCGGCGCCTACCACACGGCCAAGTTCGGGATCGAGGCGGTCGGCGACGTCTTCCGTCAGGAGCTGCGGCCCTGGGGCATCTCGGTCTCGATCGTCGAGCCGGGCTCGATCGACACGCCGATCTGGGAGCGCGGCGAGCGCACCGCCGACGAGGTGGGGGAGCGCTCGCCCCAGCGCGACGCGCTCTACGGCAAGGCGATCGAGAGCTACCGCGGCGTCGTCCGCAAACTGGCCGAGCGCGGCATCCCGCCGCAGAAGGTCGCGGCGGTGATCGAGCACGCGCTCAGCGCCGGCCGTCCCCGCAGCCGCTACCTGGTCGGGATCGACGCCAAGGTCCAGGCGCGGATCAAACCCTTCATCCCGACGCCGCTGTTCGATCGGATCGTCGCCCGGGAGATGGGGCTCTGAGCGGCCGGGCGTGATTGAGGTTTGTCCCGCATAGCGAGGCAAACCTCGATCACGCACTTCTGGCAGACCCCCTCCTATACTGAGGTCGATTGACTGGTCAATCAACCAACCCCGAGGAGCGGATAAGGCGTTGCGAGCAGCCGCGGTACAGCTCAACTCGACCGGCGACAAGGCCCGGAACCTCGCCTCGGCCGAGCGCTTGGTGCGGGCTGCGGCGGCCGACGGCGCCGAGCTGGTGGCGCTGCCGGAGAAGTGGAACCTGCTCGCCGCCGGCGAGGAGCTGCTGGCCGGGGCGGAGGCGCTCGACGGGCCCAGCCTCACCGCCGCCCGCGGCTGGGCGCGGGCGCTCGGCATCCACCTGCTCGCCGGCAGCATCTGCGAGCGCGGCGAGGACAAGGCCGCCAACACTTCGGTCCTGATCGGCCCCGACGGCGAGGATCTCGCCGCGTACAGGAAGCTGCACATGTTCGACGTCGACGCCGGCGGTGTCTCCTATCGCGAGTCCGAGTACGAGCGGCCCGGCGAGGAGATCGTCACCGCCGCGCTCGGCGACGAGATCACCCTCGGCCTCGGCGTCTGTTACGACCTTCGCTTCCCGGAGCTGTTCCGGATCCTCGCTCTGCGCGGTGCCCGCCTCATCACCCTCCCGTCGGCCTTCACCACCGTTACCGGTCGCGACCACTGGGAGGTGCTGCTGCGGGCGCGGGCGATCGAGGACCAGGTCTTCCTCCTCGCCCCCAACCAGGTCGGCACCGCGCCGCCCCACTACGACTCCTTCGGCCACTCGGCGATCGTCGACCCCTGGGGCAGGGTGCTGGCGCTGGCCCCAGACGAGGAGTGCTTCGTTGCCGCCGACCTCGACTTCGGCGCCCAGGACCGGGTCCGCGCCGAGCTGCCCTCGCTCGCCAACCGCCGCCCCCGCGCCTACGCCTGGCCGCAGCTGACGGAGGCCCACGCCTGATGGCGAAGGCACCGCCGGTCGACAAGCGCCGCCAGATCCTCGATGCGGCGATCCGCGTCTTCGCCCGCCAGGGCTTCCACGCCACCCGCGTCTCCGACATCGCCGACGAGGCCGGCGTCGCCTACGGGCTCGTCTACCACTACTTCCGCTCCAAGGACGAGGTGCTGGGTGAGCTCTTCGTCGAGCGCTGGTCGCTGCTGCTGGCGGCGATCGAGGAGGCTGACCGCACGGGGGAGACGCCGCGGGCCAAGCTGGCCGCGGTCGCCGCCTTCATCGTCGACTCCTACCGCCACGACCCGGAGCTGATGAAGGTGATCATCGTCGAGGTCACCCGCGCCGCCAACTCCTTCGGCCGCACCCACCTGGCGGAGATCCGCCGCGCCTACCAGTCGATCGCCAAGATCGTCGAGGACGGCCAGAAACAGGGTGCCTTCCGCGACGACGTGGCGCCGCTGTTCGCCTCGATGTCCTTCTACGGGGCGATCGAGCAACTGCTCTCGGGCTGGATCTTCGAGCTGATCCCGGCCTCCGACACGGACTTCGACCAGGCCAAGGAGCTGGTGGTGACGACGATCTGCGACGGCCTCGAGCCGCGATAGATAAGGTCGCGACCTGGGTATGGAAAACGAGATGGTCAGAAGACTGCTCTGGAGCGGCATGCTTGCCGCCAGCAGCGCCCTCGCCAGCATCGCCGCGGCGCGCCTCTCGGCGATCCTCTGGCGCCGCCTCTTCGACGAAGACCCGCCGGAGTAGGGGATGGCCGAGCCGCCGAAACAGACCCCGCCGGTCTCGCCCTCGCCCCCGCCCGAGGACAAATCGGTCGCCGACCTCGTCTTCGACGTCACCGAGCGCACCTCTTCGCTGGTCCGCGAGGAGATCGAGCTGGCCAAGACCGAGGTCTCCGAGAAAGTCGGCAAGATCCTGCGCGGCTCGGCGGTCGGCGCCGCCGCTGGCGCCTTTGCCTTCCTCGCCCTGATCCTGGTGATGGAGGGGATCGCCTGGCTGCTGAACGAAGAGGTCTTCGACGGCAAGACCTGGCCCGGCTTCTTCATCGAGGCCGCGGTCTTCCTGCTGATCGCCGCCGCCGCCGGGCTGATCGCCTACCGTGCCCTCAAGGCCGGCGCCCCGCCGCTGCCCTCGCAGGCGATCGAAGAGGCGAAACTGACCAGGGAGATGCTGCAGAAGGAGGAGCAATGAGCGCCCCCGGCCGCTCCGCCGACCAGATCCGCCGCGACATCGACGTCCAGCGCCAGCAGCTCGGCAGCTCGGTCGAGGCCCTGCGCGGCCGCGTCACCGAGCTCACCGACTGGCGCCGCCAGGTCCAGGAGCACAAGCGCGAGCTGGTGATCGGCGCCGCGGTTGTGGGCTTTGCTTTGGGCGGGCTGGCGATGCTGCGCCGCCGCCGCTGAGCCGCAGCTACGCGTTGACCAGCTCCGCCGGCACGCTGCCGACGCCGAGCAGGCCGGGGCCGACGTGGGCGCCGAGGACGGCGCCGATCTCCGAGGTGAAGACCGGCTCGCAGCCGAAGATCTCGCGGCAGTCGTCGATCAGCGTCGTCGCCGTCTCGTCGTCCTGGATGTGCTGGACGACCCAGCCGTCGGCGCCGGTCTCATGGCGCTGGCGGGCGTAGTCGCGCAACCGCTCCAGCGAGCGGGCGCGGGTGCGGACGCGCTCGACCGGGGTGATCTCCTCCTCCAGGGTGAGGATCGGCTTGATCTTCAGGGCGCCGCCGATCCAGGCCCGGGCGCCGCCGATCCGCCCGCCCCGGCGCAGGTACTCAAGGGTGTCGATCGCGAACCACATCTTCAGCGCCTCGCGGGTCTGCTCGGCGCGGGCGAGGGTCGCCGCGGCGTCGCGCCCTTCGATCGCCGCCGCCGAGGCGCCGAGCACGCAGAGCCCCATCCCACCGGCCGCTGAGCGCGAGTCCATCACGTGCACGCGCTCGCCGTCCTTGCCTTCCTCGATCAGCCGCTCGCGCGCCTGGCCGGCGGCCTCGAAGGTGCCGGAGATCCCGGCCGAGATGTGGATCGAGACGATCTCCTTGCCCGCTTCCAGCAGCGGCTCGTAGACGGCGAGGAAGTCGCCGATCGAGGGCTGCGAGGTGGTGGCACCGCTGTCCGAGGCTCGCAGGCGCTCGTAGAAGCTGGCGAAGTCGGTGATGTCGAGCTCCCGCTCCTGCTCGCCGTCGATCGCGACGTAGAGGCTGATCGACTCGATCCCCCGTGAGGTGACGAGGTCGCAGGGAAGATAGGCGGTCGTGTCGCAGACGATCGCCGTCTGGTCGCTCGGGTTCACCACCGGCGATTCTGCCAGACCCCGCCTGCCTGCCTGGGCTGCCGCCGGTGGTGGTGGGTCAGTTTGAGATGAAGCGCAAACGGCCCTGATTCCGCGCTAGCTTCGCCTGGTCCACAGATCAAATGGCGCCCGCGGCGGTGGAACGCCCGGGCGCCTGGCACCGAAAGGCGGAACCTTCCGATGCAGGCGAATCCTAAGCTGCGCTCCCTCTGCGCGGACTCAGCAGTTCAGCGGGCGGTCTTGGCGCTCGCGCTGGCCATGTATCCCCACTGGCGCACGATCATCGAACTGGCGGCCCGGGAAATCGACTGTGGCGATGCCGTGGAGCGCGCCGTACGCGATCTCGTCGGCATCGGCTTGATCGAATGCCGGGGCATCTCGATCCGGCCGACTCGTGCCGCCGCGCACTTCGACCGACTCAAACTCCCGTGAGCGTCGCCAAGCGGTTCGGCGCGAACCTCGTCAACTGTCGGAAGGCCGCGAACCTCTCCCAAGAAGAGCTTGGCTTCCGGGCGTCGCTTCACCGGACTGAGATTGGGCAGCTTGAGCGAGGGGATCGGCTGCCGCGCATCGACACCTTGATCAAACTCGCGGGCGCGCTCAACGCGAAGCCGGACGATCTACTCGCCGGACTCTCTTGGGAGCCAGGGGCGACGGTGGCGGGATCGTTCCAGTGAACAGGGAGGGCGGTGACTACCATCAGGGCATGGCCAAGCAGTCCAAGAAGCCTGCAGATCTCAACCGGCTCGCTGCCGCCATCGTTGGGGAGGCGACCGACGAGACGGCGCGGGAGCCGAAAAGCCCGGAAGCACGAGCGGGACGGGTAGGCGGAAAAAAGGGCGGTCCGGCGCGGGCTAAGGCCCTGTCGGCCGAGCGTCGATCAGCGATAGCTAAAAAAGCCGCTCGGGCGCGGTGGCGGTAGCGTCCTCTCCGCGGACCTGCATTTCTGCGACAAGCTTCTCGTCTATCTGACCGCTTGCAAGCCCCTTGAGGATTACGAACGGCTGTAAAAGGGGGTCCCGAAAACGGTAGAACCAGCCGCGTTCCTCCCCGGATTTCTCAAGCGCCCGACCTCTTTTTTCGCCAGCAAATGCGTTCATGTGGCGATTGAACTTCGAGATATCTACCTCTTCGTCCATGATTCGCGACATAGGCTCTCTCACGGCCCCAGCCGTGAAGTGGCCTAACGGCCCCTTCGGCGCGAGCGCACAAGCAAGCATGACCTCCCGAAACAAGGTGTCTTTTCGCGGGCTGCGGATTGCTTTCTCATAAGCGGTCTGGATCGAATGCTGCGTTTTGTTTACGACTAGCTCGACGGCGCGGCTGACATCGAGGTCTTCGATCGTGTCCCGGTCGTCCGACACGGCTCGCTGCCCGGCATGCAGGGCAAGTGAATGGGTGTAGAACGGGAGACCCTCCGAAAGGCGAGCGATGCGCCTCCTTGCATCCGGCTTGATTTCGAGCAGCAGCTCGGAAAGACCCTTATCCACGATCTCTTCCAGCTCGGTGGCTGACATTCGGGGCAAATGCACCTGGTTTAGTGCCCTGCCCACCGAGTAGTGGTCGCCGAGCAGATCATCGACGGAGTCGGCAACGCCAACTAATACAAGGGTCACGGAGGTAGCGTGGTCGGACAGCGTCTTCACAGTGTCCGCGAGCAACGAGAGGCCGGGGTCGTCCTCAAATCGGTCAAGCTCGTCAATGACGATCAGCGCCTGGTAGCCCAGACGCTCGATGGCATAGCGGATCTGCTCCGGCTCGTCGGGCGTGTGGTCATCCCACTCGCCATTCCCGTCCCATTCCAACTCGCGGAAGATATTGCTCCAGAGAGTCGCGAAATCGTCCTGGGTTTGACAATTAACTCCGACCGATTTCAGTTTGAAGTTGTCGAACCCCTCGAACACCTCGGCCAATATGTTCGCGAGGGAGGTCTTGCCCACTCCCCGCTCGCCATAAAGGATTACGTGCCGTCCCTTTTGGCCGACCGTGTTGATCACGTCCAGTACCTGGTCCATCCGCCCCCCAAAGAGGGAGTAGTCGTCTATTGGGGCGCCTGGCGTGAAGACCGACCCGACTTGGGCGATCTTGCGGAGCTTGTCAGTTGGCTGGGGTCGCTGGGCCATCGTCAGACCCCTCGAAGTTACAGTATATGGGATAGAAGTGCAAGTAGCGCGTCGTTAGCTGTACGTCAGCCGTATTTTTCCGTCCGAACGCTCAAGCAAAATGGTCAGTATGAACAGGCTGAGCACCGAGAAGCGCGCCCAGATCATCGGCTGCCTGGTCGAGGGCAACAGCATTCGCGCCACGGTGCGAATGACCAGTGCCGCCAAGAACACGATCACCAAACTGCTGGTGGACCTCGGCGAAGCCTGCGCCGAGTACCAGGACGGCGTCCTCCAAGACCTCCCCTGCACGGTGGTCGAGGCCGACGAGATCTGGAGCTACTGCTACGCCAAGAACAAGAACGTTCCGGAGCAGTTCAAGGGGACGCCGGGCTACGGCGATGTTTGGACCTTCACTGCGGTCTGCGCCGATACGAAGCTTGTCCCCTCCTGGCTGGTCGGCGAGCGCACCAGCGACGACGCCTATGTCTTCCTCTGCGACTTGGCGAGTCGGATGGCGAACCGCATCCAGCTAAGCACCGACGGGCACAAGATGTATGAAGGGACGGTGGGGCCGGCCTTCAGTCAGAAGGTCGATTGGGCGCAGATCCACAAGACCTATGCCTCAGGCGAAGTCGGCAAATACAGCCCTGCCGTCTGCGTCGGGACTAAGCGGCTGACTCGGAAGGGCGAGCCGGACCCTGACCGGATCTCAACCAGCTACGTCGAGCGCCAGAACCTGACGATGCGGATGGGGATGCGCCGGTTCACGCGACTGACCAACGGCTTCAGCCGCAAAGTCGAGAACCTGGCGCACGCCGTCTCCTTGCACTTCATGCACTACAACTTCGCTCGTCCCCACGCGACGTTGAAGGAGCGCTATCCGCGCACCCCGGCGATGGCTGCCGGCGTTGCCGATCACATCTGGACGCTTGAGGAGATCGCGGGACTGCTGGACTAGTCCTTACGGCTCGACCTCACATGCCCATTGATTTGAGTTGAATGAGTTTCGCCAACTCAAGTAGGCCGACCGCCACATAGGGCCTTGCGTTTGCGCGGACTCGGACTCCGGTGAACTCGCCTTGCTGCCCCTCGCCGCCGACGATCTCGACGATGGTCACGATCCTCCCGATTTGGGCGCCCTCGGGAATATCCGTGTCGTTTTCGATTTCCTGCATCTGTTCCTGAATGTGCTGGCCGAGGAGCGACTGGTCGATCGGCATTCGGGTTCCTTTCTGGTGCTTGTCGAAGGAGGCCAGACTATCGGAACGCTTCGTGTTCTAAATACAAACGTGCCTAGTATTCCCGACCGTGAAGGAGGCGAAGGAACTCGCAATGGCAGTCGGCAAAGGGTGGTTCGTCGCCGCGATTGGGGGGCTGCTCGGGATCTACGGCGCAGTTGAGCTGATTGTCCATTCCAACGCCACCGGATGGGCATGGATTGCTGGTGGCCTGGGGGTGATGCTGCTCGTTTCGCTGAACGTCGCCCATAGGGCATTTCGAGTGCGGAATGCGGCTCTCAGGAACGAATCGAGCCAAGCATCAGTGATCTTCCAGGGCGGCGAGCACAACCACTATTACGGGGAAGCCCCGCCCAAGCCGGGCGGTCCAGATTAGCCCCGCTGACCCCACTTAGGAAAGGGGGTGGGCGATGCCCACCAATATCCGTGTCAAAGCTTCCTACGCGCCGTTTCACGCTTGGGAAAAGACCGAAGCGCTCGCAGCGACCACCGTGGGAGCGGTGCGTTTCAACGGCTCCCATGCAGCCGCCGATCAGCCGCGCCGCTCAAACTGACCCACCACCCCGCCGGCACCCAGCTACACTTTGTGAAGTGACGGATACGCCAGAGGCCGCAATCACCCTTACCGACAAGGCCGCCGCGAAGATCGGCGAGCTGCTCGGCCAGCAGGCGGATGGCGCCGAGCAGGCGCTGCGGGTCGCGGTTCGCGGCGGTGGCTGCTCCGGCTTCCAGTACGCGCTCGCCTTCGACAAGGCCAAGAGCGACGACAACGTCTTCGAGGTCGACGGCGTCGCCGTCATCGTCGACAAGGTCAGCATGCAGTTCGTCTTCGGCTCGGAGGTCGACTACGTCGAAGGCCTCCAGGGCGCCGGGTTCCAGGTCAACAACCCGAACGTCGTCGCCGCCTGCGGTTGCGGCTCCTCTTTCCAGGTCAAAGAGGATGCGGCCGAGCAGGCCGCCGCGGTCTAGCGCTCGGCGCTTCTATTCGATCTGCAGCGGCGGCGACTGCGCCGGCGGAGCGCCCTGCGGGACCGCCGCTGCGGCCGGCTGCTCGACCCCGAGCGCCTCGGCCAGCTCGCCGGACTCGAACATCTCCTCGACGATGTCGGCGCCGCCGAGCAGCTCGCCGTTGACGTAGAGCTGGGGGAAGGTCTGCCAGTCGGAGATCTCGGCGGTGACTTCGCGCAGCGGCTGCAGCGCCGGCAGCACGTCGATCGCCCCGTACTCGACGTCGACCGCGTCGAGCACCTGCACGACCCGCATCGAGAAGCCGCAGCGCGGCATGTCCGGCGTGCCTTTCATGAACAGCAGCACCGGGTTGGCGGCGATCAGCTCTTCGACTTTGGACTTCAGCTCTTGGTCGGCCATCGCCGCATTGTAGGGAGCGCCGCCTACGGGCCGGCCGGGTCGCGTCAGATCTGAGTCGCGATCAGCCCGGCAAACGCCACGATCAAAGTGCCGATCAGCCCACCGCCGACCTGGATGATCGCGCGATGCAATCCTCCGATTTCGCCGCGCATTTCGCGAAATTCGTGGTCGGCCCTGGCAAAACCGGCGTCCATACGCCGCTCGAGCTCGTCGAAGCGCTTATCCGTGCGGGCGGCGAAATCGTCAAGCCGCGAATCGGTCCAGGTTGCTCGCATCGACTCCATGCTCCTCAGGCTAGGGAAAAAAATCGCACTTGTGGTACACGGAAGTGTAACTTTTTGTCTACGGCCGTGGGCGGCTGGACGAGCCTACGCCGGCACCGAGGTCTTCACCGAGAGCGCGTGGATCGTGCCGTCGTCGAAGCGCTCCTTGACCGCGGCCTTGACCAGGCGGTGCTGGTCGATCCGGGAGAGGCCCTCGAACTGGGGCGCCGAGACGGTCGCTCGCAGATGCTGGCCGCCCCCGTCTTCGTCCGCCACCTCGACCGCGGCGCCGGGCAGCGCCACCTCGATCATCCCCTGCAGCTCCGCCAAGTCGACCATCGCGCAGATTGTATGGGCCGGCTTGCTTACAGCTGCGTGGCCATCAGGCCCATTACAGCCGCCATTAGGCCGATAAAGGCCGCGATCAGTCCCCCCCCAACCTGGATCATCGTGCGCTGCATGGTGCCGATCTCGGAACGCAGCTCGCGGATGTCGCTGTCGACCCTGTTGAAGCCGTCATCCATGCGACGGGAGAGATCGTCAAGCCGCGAATCGGTCCAGGTTGCTCGCATCGACTCCATACTCCTCAGGCTAGGCGAAAAAATCGCACTCGTGGCGCGCAGAAGTGTAACTTCTTGTCTGTGCAGCGGCGCCGCGCTTGGACCCTCTAGCCGCCGACCCTCTCGCCCAGCGTGCCGAGCATCTCCTCGACGCGGACGAACTTGACGCGGGGGCGGCCGTGGGGCTCGCCGCGGCCGACCTCGGCCTGGTCGATCGCCTGCCAGTCCTCGAAGCTGACGTAGCGGACGCCGCGCTCGCGCAGCAGGTCTTCGATTGCGCTCGGCTCTGGGCTCTCCGGGCTCATCAGGGTCTGGGACTCGACGTCGGCGAGCAGGTGCTGGACGGTCTCCAGCGCGTCTTTCTTGTTGGTGCCGATCACGCCGGAGGGCCCGCGCTTGATCCAGCCGGCCGTGTAGTGGCCGACCTTGTGGCCGGAGTCGTGCGAGTCGAGCACGCGGCCGCCCTCGTTGAGGATCAGCCCGCGCCTCTCGTCGAAGGGGACGCCTTCGATCGGGATCCCGGTGTAGCCGACCGAGCGCAGGACCAGGCCGCACTCGAGCTCTTCGCGCTCGCCGGTGTCCCTGGCGCGCAGCGTGCCGCCCTCCTCGACCAGCTCGTTGCGGCCGACGACGATCGATTCGACCTTGCCGTCGCCCTTGATCTCGACCGGCGAGGCGAGGAAGCGCAGGACGATCCGCTGGTGTTTGCCGGCCGGCGTGCGCTGGGAGAACTCGCGCAGCGTCTCGACGTTGACCCGGGTCGTCTTGTCGGCCTCGTCGGAGGCGAGGTAGGCGGCGCTGGCCGGGTCGAGCTCGACCTCGGCCGGGTCGACGATGACGTCGGCGTCCTCCATCTCGCCCAGCTCGCGAATCTCCGGGTTGGTGAAGGCGGCCTGCACCGGCCCGCGGCGGCCGAGGACGACGATCTCGCGGATCCGCTTGCGGTCCAGCAGTTCGATCGCGTGGTCGGCGGTATCGGTCTGGCGCAGCTCGTGGTCGGTCAGCGCCAGCATCCGGGCGACGTCCATCGCCACGTTGCCGTTGCCGATCACCACCGCCCGCTCGCTGGAGAGGTCGAAGTCGTGGTCGGCGTAGTCGGGGTGGGCGTTGTACCAGCCGACGAAGGCGGTGGCGGCGGCGGAGCCGGGCAGATCCTCGCCGGGGATGCCGAGCTGGCGGTCGGTCTCGCAGCCGACCGTGAAGACGATCGCGTGGTAGAGCCGTTCCAGGTCCTCGACCTCGACGTCGTGGCCGATCTTGACGTTGCCGAAGAAGCGGAAGCCGTCGCGGGCGGCGGTTTTCTCGTAGACGCGGATCACCGACTTGATCTTCGGGTGGTCCGGGGCGACGCCGCCGCGGACGAGGCCGAAGGGGGTCGGGAGGCGATCGAAGAGGTCGACCTGGGCGTGCGCCTCGCCGTCTTTGAGGATGTGCTCGGCGGCGTAGAAGCCGGACGGGCCGGCGCCGACGATGGCGACTCGCAGGGGGTTCTCTGGGCTTCCGATCTTGCTCATGGCGCGGAAGGATAGGCGAACGGAACTCGGGCTCAGGCCGCCAGCAGCAGCTCGGAGCAATCCGGGCAGATGTCGTGACTGATCGCCGGCATCTTGCTGCGGCGAAAGAGGCCCAATCGCTTCGCCGCCTCCTCGACCTCGACCCACTCGCCCTCGACTAGGAAGCGATCGCACCAGCCGCACATCGTGATCGTCTCCGGGCCGCGGGGGGCGTCGTGGTCCAGCAGCGGTTGGTGGGGCCGCGCCTCCTCGTGCCGTTGCCGGGCGGAGAAGCGGACCAGGCGTCCGCTCTGGCTGGCGGCGATGTGTATGTCCAGCTCCCGCCGCACGTCGGGACCGTCGCAGCGGAAGGGGAGGTCGACGCTGCCGGCACCCGCCCGCACTCGCCGCAGCAGCATCCGCTGCAGTTTCGTCAGCTCTGAGTCGGCGACGAAGTCCCAGAGGTTGCGCCCGAGGCAATCGCCGGCCCCGCCCCAGCCGTTCTCGGCGGCGAACTCGCGGAACCCCTCGTCGACCTGAACCAGCACGTCCTGCTCGTCGATCGCGTAGCTGAGAGTCGTCTGAGTGATCAGGTAAGGCTAGAGCGTCAGAGCGCCGGAGCGTCGGCGGCGACCGCGCTCGGCATTCCGTCCAGCGCGTCGAGTGCCCGCCGCACCGACATCGCCACGCAGGTGAAGATCGGCGTCTCCAGCTCGGTGTACTCGCTCGACTCGGTCGGGCGCAGCTCGTTGACGAGCTCGAGGAACATCCCCGGGTCGTCCCCCTCGAAGCAGACGACGAACTCCTGGTCGTCGATCCCGTAGGAGTAGGTCGTGTTGATCGTGATCTCCGGGTAGCGGCGGCCGACCTCGATGTGGCTTTTCATGATCCGGCCGCGCTCCTCCGGCGGCAGCCCGTACCAGCGGCGCTGCTTGATCATGGGGTAGAGGAAGAGGTACCTGCGCTCGGAGGTGCAGATCTCCGGCCGCGCCCCCTCGTCCGAGTAGGGCGAGGGTTTGGTCATCGAGAGGAAGGAGTGGGGGGTCTCGGCCCACTTCGCCAGCCCGCTCTGGCCGAGGACGACGTGGAAGGTGTGGATGTCGGCAAGGTTCGGGCTCTGGCTCAGCAGCACCAGGTCGACGTCGCCGCGCGTGCCTATGGTTGAGTAGGCGCGCAGCGAACGGTCGATGCCGAAGTCCTCGCAGGCAGCGAGGAACTCCTGCTTGTCGGCGGCTCGCAGCTCGGCGTCGCGACGGCGCCAGGCGGGATCGATCTTGAAGAAAGTGAACTTGGCGAACGTGCGGTCGGCCATTGCGCTCACGATAGCGCTCGCTGTTGTGGGGGTTGGGGCGGGGTCTGGGGAGGGGCTTCCGCTTAACTTTTTCGGTGAGGCGGAGGCGGCCGTCCGAGCTTCTGGCGCCGAAAAAGTACAAGACGCTCCAGCCCCTCCCCAGACCCCGCCAAAGGCGCACAAGGGAGCACTAGGGGTGACGTTGGTGTGGCTACCGCGAGGTACGGGTGTCGACGAGCTGGCGCGGGATGGTCTCTCGCCGGGGTTGATGAGCGCGGGGCTGGGGACGGTGCCGGCGGAGCAGACCTATCTCGACATCACGCAGGGGAACCGGGTCTTCGACTCTCTATATGAAGACCCGCTGCCGCCGGCGCCGGTGGCGCTGAACCGCCCGGTCAGGAATCGGGCGCTGGCGAAGCGGGCCGAATCGGCGCCGGCGGAGATCGTGCCGGGGCTGCTGGCGACGACGCTGGCCGCAGCGGGGGAGGGGCTCGCGGTCCACGATGCCAGCGCCACGCGGCTGCCAGCGCTGGTGCGCCGCCTGCGCGGCGACGACCTCCTGATCGCGATCGAGCGACCGCCGCCGGCCAAGAACGGCGCCCTGGCGATCGGCATCGCCGGGCACGGGTTCGACGGCAACCTCACCTCCGACAGCACCCGTCTCGACGGCTACGTCCTCTCCACCGACGTCGCCCCGACGATCCTCGAACGGCTCGGCCTGGCGATCCCCTCGCAGATGTCGGGACAGCCGATCCGCACCGAGGGCTCTGTCGACCCGGCTGCCGTGGATGAACTTGGCGCCCGGCTGGCGGTCATCTCCTCGCGCCGCGGCCCGGTGATCGGGCTGAGCCTGCTGGCCTGGATCCTCGCGCTGGGGCTCGCGGCCGCGGCGACGCGTGGGAGGGCGGCGCGCCCGGCGGTTCGCCTCGCCGGCCTCGCCGTCATCTGCCTGCCGCTGGTGCTGCTGCTCGCCGCGGCGATCGAACTGGGGGAGACGGCGGAAGCGCTGCTGGTGCTGGTGGGAGCGCCGCTGCTCGGCGCCCTGGTGCTCGCCCTCTGCGGCGGCTACCGCGCCCTCGCCGTCGCCTCCGGCCTCACCGTGCTCGCCTACGCGGCCGACGTCATCGCCGGCTCGCCGCTGACCGCGCTCTCGCTGCTGGGCCCCAACCCGGGCCTCGGCGTGCGCTTCTACGGCATCGGCAACGAGCTCGAGGCGCTGCTGGCGGTGCTGATCGTCGCCGGCACCGGCGCCGGCCTCGCCGGCTTCGCGCCCCGCCTCTCGCCCCGCGCCTGCGCCACCGCCTTCCTCGCGGTCGGGATCGTCACCGCCTTCGTCTTCGCCGCCGGGCGCTTCGGCGCCGACGTCGGCGCCGCGATCGTCTTCCCGCTCGGGGCCGCCGTCGCGGCGGCGGCGATCGCCGCCCGTCGCCGCCGCACGGCGCTGCTCGTCGTCGCCGTCCCCTTCGCGGTGCTGGCCCTCTCGGCCCTAGCCGACCTGCTCACCGGCGCCAACTCCCACTTCACCCGCTCGGTCCTCGACGCCGGTGGCCTCAACGACCTCGCCGACGTCGCTCAGCGCCGCCTCCAGCTCTCCGCCCACAGCTTCGCCCGCCCCGTCCTCTACGTCTTCCTGCCGATTCTGGTCGCCCTGATCGGGCTCGCGATCGTCCACCGCGACCGCCTGCGTGCCTGGGTCGCCGCCGTTCCCGCCGTTCGTGCCGGCCTCATCGGCGCCGCCGCCGCCTCCCTCGTCGGCACTCTCGCCAACGACTCCGGCGCCCTCCTGCTCGAGATCGGCGGCGCCTACCTGCTCGTCTTCATCGGCTTCGCCTGGGCAGAGTCACCCCTATCAGATGCCCTGGCACAGAGCGGTGACGAAGCCGCAGACAAAAAGTTACAATCAGCGCGCCGCACGTGAAATCTCTTCTCCTAGCCTTGGAGCATGCAACTCATGAGATCCACCTGGACCGACTCCCGCCTCGATGACCTCAACGGTCGCGTCAGCGAGCAGTCCGCTCGCATCGACTCCCTGCAGCGGGCGATCATTCAGGTCGGAGGCGCCCTGACCGCTGCTGTGGTGGGTTTGATGGCCGCCATCCTCGGCCTGATCGCCACCCAGCTCTGACCAGCTCCCGGGCGCCGGCCCGAATCGCCCGGTCGCAGGCCGGTTGATCATCTACCCTTAGCCATTCGTGCGCATAGCTCTCGTCTCGCCATATTCCTGGTCATTCCAGGGCGGCGTGAACCGGCATGTTGAGGCGCTGGCCGAGGAGTTTCTCGGCCGTGGCCATGACGTCCGTGTGCTTGCCCCCTACGATCCGCCCGACCGGATCAGCCGCGCTATGCACCGGGCCGCCGCCGAGCCGCGCCAGCTGCCGGATTACCTGACGACGCTGGGGCGCACCGTCGGCTTCGGCGCCAACGGCTCGGTCTCCAACCTCTCGCCCTTCCCGGCAGGCGGCGTCGTCGCCCCGCGCCGCGCTGTGCGCGCCGGCGAGTTCGACGTCGTCCACGTCCACGAGCCGCTGGTGCCGCTGGTCGGCTGGAACGCGACCCTGGCTTCGCGGACGCCGGTCGTCGGCACCTTCCACACCTACTCGACCAAGCCCGTCCCCAACCACATCGCCAACGGCCTCGGCGCCCGCCGCGTCTTCAACCGCCTCTCGGCCCGGATCGCGGTCTCCGAGGCCGCCGCCTGGACCGGCCGCCGCTGGTTCGGCGGCGACTACACGATCGTCCCCAACGGGGTCGACGTCGACGCCGCCCCGACCGCGCCCGTCCCCACCTCCGGCGAGCTGCGGCTGCTCTTCGTCGGCCGCCCGGAGGAGCGCAAGGGCCTGCCGATCCTGCTGACCGCTTTCGGTGCCCTGGTCGAGCACGTCCCCTGCCGCCTCAGCATCGTCGGCGCCGAGCGCGAGGACGTGCTGCGCTACCTCGCCGACCCCGAGCTGATGGGCTCGATCGACGTCCACGGCCGCGCCTCCGGCGAGCTGCTCTGGAGCGAGCTGCACCGCGCCGACGTGCTCTGCGCCCCCTCGCTCTCCGGCGAGAGCTTCGGCATGGTCCTGACCGAGGCCTTCGCCGCCGGCACCCCGGTGATCGCTTCCGCGATCGCCGGTTACAGCGACGTCGTCACCGACGGCGTCGACGGCCTGCTGGTGCCTCCGGGCGACCCCCAGCGCCTGGCCGAGGAGCTGCAGCGCGTCCACCACGAGCCCGAGCGCCTGCGGGCGATGGGGCAGGCCGCGCGCCAGAGCGCCCAGCGCTACGCCTGGCCGCGCGTCGCCGACCGGGTGACGGAGGTCTACGAGCGGGCGATCGCCGCGCCGCGGCCCGCCACCGCCGGTCAGCGCGCCGCCCACTGGGCCGGGCTGCGCCCCGCCGACGGCGGCCCGCGGCGCCCGGCCCAGCGCCTGCCCTCGCTCGACCCCGCCCCGGCGCGCGCCGGCAAGCGCGGCCGCCGGGTGGCGCGCCGGCTCGGCCTCGGCGTCGCCGCCATCCTCGGCCTCGGCCTGACCGCCCTGGCGGCGCAGAAGATCGGCGTCGACAACGTGGTCGAAAGCATCGTCCGCTCTAACCTCACCTGGGTCCTCGTCGCCTGTGCGCTGATGGCGAGCTCGCTCTTCTTCCGCGCCGCCTCCTGGTACTGGATCGCCCGCGCGGCGCTGCCCAACCGCCCGGTCCGCCGCCGCGACGTCACCTCGGCGACGATGATCGGGGTGCTGATGTCGGCGACGCTGCCGGCCCGCCTCGGCGAGCCCGCCCGCGCCCTCGCCCTCTCCCGCCGCACCGGCCGCATGCGCGAAACCTTCCCGGTCCTGCTCGGCACCCTGGTCTCGCAGACGCTGCTGAACCTGGTCGCGCTGGTGCTGCTCGGCGTCATCATCGTCTCGACCACGCCGCTCTTCCACTCCGGCACCCAGAAGCTCTTCGTCTTCAGCCTGATCCCGCTGCTGGTGCTGGCGGTGGTCCTGATCGCGCCGGTGCTGATGCGCCGCAACGGCAACGGCCGCCTCGCCCGCCTCGGCGCCGCCCTGCACCGGGCGCTGATCCAGGTCCGGGCCGGCCTCGCCGTCTTCCGCGACCCCCGCTACGGCAGCCTCGCCGCCGCCGCCCAGCTCAGCGCCTGGGCGATCCAGCTCGCCGCCTGCTGGGCGCTGCTCTACGCGCTCGGCCTCGACGGCCAGGCCGGCATTGGCGCCGCCGCCGCCGTCCTCTTCGCGGTCAACGTCACCGCGGTGGTGCCGGCGACGCCATCCAATATCGGTGTCTTCCAGCTCGCCGTGATCAGCGTCCTCCATACCGGCTTCGGCATCGGCACCGCCGACGCCCTCGCCTACGGCGTCATCCTCCAGGCCGTCGAGATCGCCACCGCGGTCGCCCTCGGCCTGCCGGCGCTGGTCCGCGAGGGCCTCACCTGGAGCGATCTAAGGGTGCAGGCGCTCTCGACCGCTCCGGTGCGGCTGGAGGCGAAGCCGCGCGAACGCAATGCGGCCCCCCGCGAGGGTGTTGGCGCCTAGTTCACGCCTGGCTTGACAAGAATTTCTTTTCACTTCTAAAAAACCCTCGTGTGTTCATCTACGATGGGGGTGGAGTCGCGCCAACGGGAAATCGACGGGAGCGAGGTCTGGCGGATGTCCGATGCCAACGCACCAAGCGAGGGAGAAGTCCGCGCCGGCGCCCGCATCCTGGCGC
>CAZIOS010000009.1:0-47055 GCA_964540905.1 uncultured Conexibacteraceae bacterium
TCGCCTGCACGAGCGCCAGCCGTCCCGCTGGTCCGAGAGCGGCGTTACGGTGAATGTCCATTCGGGTCCTCCTTGCTTGGGGCGTCGAATCCACCAAGCCTCTTGGAGGGCCCGGATGCCTCTCAGGTGTTCACAAGGTGTGTGGGCGGACAGCTAGTGCCTGCTCAGACTGGAACACCTGAGTCGGACTCGCCGGACAACGAGTGAAGACTTACTGTTGCCATATCCCCAGTAGAGCTTCATCCGCTCGGAACCGAGTTTTCACTCCACACCGCTCAGTTGCTTCCGATGTAAGTACGAACCACTGTCGCCTTGTCGTGGAAGAAGTTCTGCCCGTCGGGGCATTTGAGACTGACCACGCTGTGCTTCCTGCCGTTGTAGAGGTATTCCTTTTTGTCGATCGTCGCGCTGAAAGAAGTCACGGAACCTAAGCCGCCGGCGATCCTGGGGACCGAGAGACGACTTCGGTGGCTCACGGTGGGAGGGGAGCGGGGTCGTGTTGAAGCGGTCGCCGCCGGTGATCCAGATCCCCGGACCGCCGATGATCGCGAAGTCGATCGTCGCCCTGGTTCCGCCTGCACCTAGTAAGGGCAGAGACATGGACACGAATCAGGTGCCGGCCACGGGATCATCTCGACTGCCACTCCGGTGCGCGCTCGATCGCGACCGTGCCGCCCGGCCCGAAGGGGATCTTCTCGGTGTGGTCGCCGTCCGGCAACATCGTCCACAGGATGTAGTTCTGCGGGCTCGGCCCGAAGTCGGGAAGCATCCGGTGGCGGACGAAGAGGATCCGACGCCCGTCGGGCGAGTAGACGGGATGGGAGTTCTTGAAGCTCTCGAAGTTCGGGTCCGGGTTCGTTGCCCCGGCCGGAACTCCGGCCGCCTTGATCAGATGCGCGCCGCGGCCGTCGATTCGCATCTGCCAGATCGAGCCGCGGCGGTCGAAGACGACGAAGCGGCCGTCGGGGGAGATCGAGGGCTGGCTGCCGGCGCCAAGCTTCCTCAGGCGGGTGCCGTCGGGGTGGATAGTGAAGACGTGCCGGCCTTCGCTGTGGATGCCGGAGCTTTCGAAGATGATCAGGAGTCCGTTCGGTGAGTAGGAGGGATCGGCCTCGGACGAGTTCGGCGTCGCCGTGATCGCCCGCCGGTCAGTGCCCTCGGCGCTCGCGACCATCAGGTCGGAAGTCCCCTCGCCTTTGTATTCGGAGCGCACGAAGACGATCTGGCGACCGCTCGGCGAGAAGCTCGGCTGGGAGGCCGAGAAGTCCCTCTCGGAGATCACTTCCCGCGGGTCGCCGCCGTCGGCACCCATCACCGAGACCTGACTGCGCGTGTCGCCGTTGCACGAGACGAAGGCGATCTCGCTGCCATCGGCCGAGAAGGCACCCTGCGAGCCGACGGCAAGGTCGGTCCGGTCCAAGCCGTCGGGGTCGATCGTGACGATCTGGCCGCCACCGCAGGCCGATTCGCTCGGCGATTCGTCGAAGAGGATCCTGCCCGGTCGGCCCGGGAAGGTCGCCTCGGCGGCGGGCCCGGTGAGCAGCAGCACCAGAACGCCGATCGCAGCGGACGAACACAGGGCCGAGATGAGTCGCTTGATCATTGGTCTCCAGATGTAGAACATGGGGCGGGTCTTCGATGCTCGCGCGCGTCTGCGAGCCCGGCAAGGACAGGCGTGGAACCCGAGGGGCCAGATTCGGCTCGGACCGGGCCATCGCCATGCCGGCCAGCGTCATCCCCCAGCCGCGGTTTCCGGCCCACATAGCCCGTAGTGGCCGAGAGAGTGAGTATCCGGCCGCCGGTCTGCAGCTAGGTCGATGGAGAGGCTGAGCCGTTCAGCGCGGCCGCCGGTGCAGCACCTTGAAGCGCAGCATCGCGGCCGGGCCGCGTAGGCCGGTCGAGCCGATCGCGCGGACCCGCAGCGTGTGGCGGCCAACCGGGACCCAGTAGCGCAAAGGCGAGTGGCAACGGCGCCAGCTCCCGCGGTCGCGCTTGCATTCGAAGCCCTTGGCGCCGTCGCGGGAGTAGAAGTGGAAGCGGGCTTTGAAGCGCCGGTGACGGGTGACGGCCGATTGCCAGAAGCCCTCCGCGAACACGAGGTGCGTCCGCGGGCGCTTCCGGGTCGGCTTGGCTGGGGCATTGCCGGCGGGGGAGGAGGGCGACGGCGCCGCGAAAGGATCGGTCGCGCTGAAGATCCGGGAGTTGGCGCCGACCAGGACGCAGAGCGAGGTCGAGACGCAGGAGGCGCCCCACAGTGCGTTTTTGACGAACTGCCCATGGTCGGGCGATTCGGCTTCGAAGGGGACCAGGTTCTCGAAGGTCCAGGCCGTCGGACCGCCGCCAGGGTTCGTCGAGGTCACGACATCGCCGTCGTTGTCGACCGCGACGCAGTTCGTCGTCGTCGGGCAGGTGACGCCGGTGATCTGCACCGAGCCGCCGGCGTTCGTCTCGGCGAAGTTCGAGCCGGTGGGATCGGTGGAGGTGAGGACGTTGCCGCCGCCGTCCCCGGCCGCGCAGAGGAAGGTCGCCACGCAGGAGACTCCTTCGAGGTCCCGCTGCGTCGGCGAGCCGACCTCGCGCCAGGAGCCGGCCCCGCCGGTCGGGTCGGCCGAGACGAAGATCCGCCCCCCTTTGGCGACCGCGACGCACACGGAGGTCGTGGTGCAGGAGACGGCGCGAAGGTCGGGTGAGCCGCCGAGCTGCACCGACTGCCACTGCCCCGCGGTCGGCGCGCTCGTGCTGAAGACCCTGCCGCCTGCCGAGCCGTTGCCGCCCGACACCGCGACGCACAAGGACACGGACGGACACGACACGGCGGTCAGGTGCGGGGCGCCCGGGCCTTTGTATGGGGTGCCGATCGACCAGCTACCGGCGGTCGGGTCGGTGGAGATATATACGGAGCCTTCGTAGCCGACCGCGACGCAGAGCCCTTCGGTGGCGCAGGAGACGCCATCGAGCGAACCGCGCGGGAAGGAGCATGACGCGGGAGGCACCCCTTCTTCTTCGAGGCAGCTCTGCTTCGGTTCGGCGTAGGTCGGATAGCCGGCGCGCCAGCTGTCCCTGCCGCCAGTCGGCGACTGCGAGACGGCGACGGTGTCGAGCGCGCCGACCGCGACACAGAGCTTTTTGCTCGGGCAGGAGACGCTGTAGAGCGGTACCTGATCCGCGTAGCCGCCTTCGAGCAGTTTCGCCGGCAGCTGCATCCCACTCCACTTCGAGGCTGCGGTCGACCCCGCGGGCAGCGCGAGGGCGGCGACGCTGACGACGATCATGGCGACCATCAGGGGGCGCGTCCCGCATCGCCGTCGCCTGCTCTCGCCCCGCTCCCTCACTCGCCTCCTTCTTAGCAGACCGCTCCTGATCGCATCGGTCGCCAAGAGCACGTCAACGACGGCTTGTATCGCGTGGGGCGATTCTCCAGGACGCCGTCCTTCTGGCGATCCGATTGAGCGCGGCGCCTGAGGGGCCACTTTGTGTCCTTGTGGCTGGCACGGTAAATGCCCCACGACGACTGACGAAACCGCCTCTATCGCGGGAATCGGAAATCGGCAGCGCCGCAGGCGCTCGCTGGCCGGGGTGCCGGGCCGCCGGGCCTCTTCGACGTCCGGGCCGTCACGTACGGGAACGATGAACCGCGGGGTCGACTCCCGATTACTGCATGAGGACCTCCAGGGCGCCGACCTGCGCTCGCATGTCGGCGTCTCCCATCAGTGCTCGCTGCGCGACGAAACCCAGCGTGATCGACGTCAGCAGTCCGGCCACCCCTTTGGGGTCTGCCGCCGGATCGAACGTCCCGGCGGCCTGCCACCGTCTCACCGCCTCGGCATAGGCGTTTCGCAGTCTCCGGTAGGCGGCGCGAGTGGTCGCCTTGAGCTCGGGATCGCTCTGGGAGTGGCTCCAGCCGTGGATCGAGATGAGCAGGCGATCGATGCCTCGCTCGCGCGACCCGAAATCGACGATGGCGCGCAGGACCTGCTCGACGAGCTCGGGAAGCGGCGGTGGCTCGGGGTTCTTGAGGATGGGGAGAAGCTCTTCGGCTAGCCGGGCCGTCCCCTCGGTCACCACGGCGTTGAGGATCTCGTCCTTGCCTTTGAAGTAGCCGTAGACGGCGCCAGTCGAGAGGCCGGATCGGGCGATGATCATCTCCATCGACACGGCTTCGAGGCCGTGCTCCTGCAGGCAGGCGCGGGCCGCTTCGAGGACCTGCTCGCGGCGGGCCTCCCGACGCTCTTCGGTGATCCGGGGCATCGCGCCGTTTCTACCACAAAACGAATATTCACTCTTGACAAGCCGGGCGCACTCCGATACAAAACGAATATTCCTTCGCTATAGGAGATGGACACCATGAACACCAACGTCCGAACCGGCAGCCGGCCAGTGAACCTCTCGATCGTCATGGCTGTCGTCTGTATCGCCCTCGGCGCGGTCTCGGCGGCGATGGCATCCCTCAACGTCGCCATTCCCGACCTGGTCCGCAGCACCCATGCAAGCCAAACCCAGCTTGAGTGGATCATCGACGCCTACCTGCTGGTCTTCTCGGTCCTGCTGCTTCCCGCGGGTGCCCTTGGCGACCGCTGCGGTCGCCGCCGGGCGCTGATCGCCGGGCTGGTCCTCTTCGGGAGCGCCTCGGCGGCGGCGATGGCCGTCACCTCCGCCAACCCGCTCATCTTCCTGCGGGGCCTGATCGGTCTCGGCGCCGCGCTGGTGATGCCGGCCACCCTGTCCACGATCACCAGCACGTTCCCTCCAGCCGAGCGCACGAAGGCGATCGGGGTGTGGGCCGCGGTCGCTGGAGGCAGCGCCATCCTGGGGCTACTGGTAAGCGGGATCCTCCTCCAGTGGTTCTCATGGCAGGCCGCCTTCGCCGTCAACGTCGTCCTCGCCACCATCGCCCTCGCCGGCACCGTCCGCTTTGTTCCGGAGTCCTCTCAGCCTGACGCGCCGAAGCTCGACAAGGGTGGGGCGCTGCTCGCTACGATCGGGCTGGTCGCCCTCGTCTTCAGCATCATCGAGGCCCCCGACGCCGGCTGGCTGAGCGTCCGCACCCTCGGCGGCATCGCGGCCGGCCTCGCCGGACTCGCGGCCTTCGTCCTCTTCGAGCGCCGCCAGCGGTACCCGCTCTTGGACCCGCGGCTGTTCGCCAACCGGAAGCTGTCCGCGGGCAGCCTCTCGATCTGCATCCAGTTCTTCGCCTTCTTCGGGTTCACCTTCGTCTCCCTGCAGTACCTCGAGGGAGTCCGCGGCTACAGCCCCCTCCTCGCCGCCCTCGCCGTGCTGCCCGTGTCGGCATCGATGATGCCGACGGCGAGGCTCACCTCAGAGCTGGCGTCCCGGTTCGGGCCCCGCGCCGTGTGCGTCGCGGGTCTCGTTCTCGTCGCCGCCGGGCTCGCCGTCCTCTCCCGTGTCGGGACCGACACCCCCTACTTGCTCATGCTCGCGGGCCTGGTGCCGCTCGGCATCGGCATGGGGGCCGCGATGACGCCCGCCACCGCCGCGATCACCGAGGCGCTGCCCCAGGCGCAGCAGGGTGTGGGCTCCGCACTAAATGACCTCTCCCGAGAGGTCGGCGGCGCCCTCGGCACCGCGGTCATCGGCAGCATCGTCACCGTCGTCTACCGCTCCAGCCTGCAGCTCCCAGGCGTCCCGGCGCCGCTCGTCGAGAAGGCACGGGCATCCTTTGCCGTCGCCATCCACGCTGGCGGGGCGACCGGCGCCCATGCCCGCAGCGCATTCGTCGACGGCATCCACGTCGGACTTCTCTACGCAGCCGGCGCAGCGCTCCTAGCCGCGATCAGCGTCGCCATCCTGCTCGAGAGGAAGGCGAAAATGCCCCGGTACGCAGGAGCGGGCGAAGAGCAGCAGCTGGCGCACGTCGCGGAGTAGGCAGTGCTCGTCACCTTCCCGCTCGGGGTAACAGGACGCCTCGCTTCAGGCGACCGGGCAGCCGCCACGCCCCCGGCTGGATTCGAACCAGCGACCATCGGCTTAGAAGGCCGGTGCTCTGTCCACTGAGCTACGGGGGCAGCGGGGTCAAGGTTACGGGCCTGGCAAGCCGGATCGCGTAACCTCGGCCGGTGCCGAACGTCGGGGTGCCAGGAGCGAATCTGTATTACGAGCGCGGTGGCGAGGGTGAGCCGCTGCTGATGATCCAGGGGATGAGCGCCAACCACCTGGCCTGGGGAGAGCCGCTGCGCTCGCGGCTGGAAGAGCGCTTCGAGTGCGTCGTCTTCGACAACCGCGGCATCGGCCGCTCGGGCGGGGTCACCGAGCAGTTCTCGATCGCCGAGATGGCCGCCGACACGGCGGCGCTGCTGGAGGCGCTGGAGCTGGAGAGCGCCCACGTGCTCGGCATCTCGATGGGCGGGATGATCGCCCAGGAGCTGGCCCTCGCCCACCCGGAGAAGCTGCGCTCGCTGACCCTCGGCTGCACCTACTGCGGCGGCGAGGGCTCGCAGCTGATGGCGCCGGCCGACTTCCAGGGCCTGGTCGAGGCGATGGCCTCCGGCGACCAGGACCGCGTCTTCCGGGCGATGTACGAGCTCAACCTCTCCCCCGGCTTCCGCGCCGAGCAGTCCCACTACGCCGAGTTCACGGCGATGGCGGCGGCGCTGCCTTCCCCGCGCGAGACGATCGGGATGCAGGTGCAGGCGATCGCCCTGCACGACACCAGCGCCCGGCTGCCCGACCTCGAGATCCCGACCCTGGTTGTCCACGGCACCGTCGACCGCGTGCTCGGCGTCGCCAACGGCCGCCAGATCGCCGCCCTGATCCCCGGTTCACGGCTGGAGATCTACGAGGACGTCGGCCACATGCTCTGGTGGGAGCGGCCCGAGCACACCGCCGAGCTGATTCGCGAGCACGCCCTCCCGCCCGCCTGAGGGCGCTGGCTCAGCTCTTGTGCCCCGGGCAGGCGTCGGCGCTGAGCTTGCCGTCGATCCTGTAGACGTAGTCGGGCTGGGGGACGATTTTCGGCTCTTCGATCAGCAGCTTCAGCGCCGGGTCTTCGTGGACCCAGGCGTAGAGCGGGTAGCGGTATTCGGCCTCGGGCGAGTCCTGGGTGAACTTGCTGATGATCAGGTAGTCGTAGGCGCCGCGGTTGATTTCGCGCTTGAAGACCGGGCAGGTGGTCGCCAGCCGGTAGGCCCCGTGGGGCCCGGGGACGCCGATGTACTGGACGTGGTTGGAGGCGTCGGCGCCGTAGAAGCCGTACTGGCCGAAGATGATCTCGCTGGAGCCGGCGATCGCGATCCGCTTGTCGTGCTGGCGCTGGGCGAACGCGTAGGCCCGCTGCGGCCCGCCTTCCTGCAGGAAGAGCGTCGTTTTCTTGTAGTGGTGGTCGACGTACTGGACCTGCTGCGCCCGCCCCAGCACCACCACCAGCAGCAGCACCGCGGCGGCGGCGCCGACCGCAACCCCGCGGCTGACCTGGCGCCGCACCCGTCCCAAGCCCAGCCCCGCCGGCACCCAGACCAGGGCCAGGGTGAGGACGATCGTGCCGACGATGTAGCTCGGGTACCAGCGCGGCGTGGTCAGCACCGTGATCGCGTAGACCGCGGTGAGGAAGAGCAGGGTCAGCCAGGCGCGCCGGTCCGGCGCCCGCAGCGGCCGGGCGATCGGCAGCACCGCCATCGCCAGCACCAGTCCCGGCACCAGGTAGCGGGTGTTGGTGAAGAAGCCGGTCGGCGAGCCCTCCTGCCCGGCCGCGGTCAGCGGCGTGAAGACGTAGACGGCCGCGGTCAGCAGCGCCGCGGCAGCGATCACCCGCAGGATCTTGTTGCGCGAGCGCAGGGCGATGAAGACCACGGCGGCGCCGGCGCAGATCAGGATCAGTGGCCAGAGCGGCCCGAAGGCGTTGTCGAGCTGGGGGAAGAACCAGGCGCGGTAGACCGTCGGGTTGGTCAGGTAGTGGGCGACGGCGAAGCGCGGCCGCGGGTCGAGCGGCATCTGGTTCGGGGTCGGCAGGTTGAGTGGCCCGAACTTGGTGATCGGGATCGGGTTGCCACCGGTCTTGATCGCCGCCCGCAGGTACCAGTAGCCGCCCATCAGCAGGGCCGAGAGCCCCAGCACCCAGGCGGTGGTGAGGCGCCGCCCGCGGCCGCTGAAGAGGATCACGCCGAGCGTGATCGCCGCCACCGGCACCAGGAAGGTCGTCTTCACCGAGGCGGCGAGGCCGGCGGCGATCCCGGCCATCACCAGCGGCCCCTTGTCGAGCAGCGGCGCGTCGCGCTCGGGCGTGTCCTGCACCGCCCCCTCTTCCGGCGCCCGGCGCTGGTGCCCGTTGATCAGGAAGGCGGCGAAGGCGAGCAGGAAGGCCAGCCCCATGATGTCGTTGCGCCCCTCCCCCGGCTGCGTTTCGATCATCACCCCGGAGTCGAGGACGATCGCGGCGGCGACCAGCGTCGCCGGCCCGACCTTGTAGGGGCGGCCGACGCACCAGGCGGCGAGCAGGGCGATCGCCAGCCAGACGAGGTTGATCAGTGGCGAGAGCCAGTCACTGTGGAAGAGGACGATCGCGGCGGCGTGGATCAGTTCCGAACTCTGTGGGTAGAACCAGGCCGCTAGCCGCAGCGGGTCGGTGAAGAGCAGGTGGACGGTCGAGTGTTCCTGCGCCATCCGCGCCGCGAAGGGCATGTGGTACCAGGTGGTATCGCCGCCGAACATCCCCTGGTCGAGCGCGAGCTGCGAGGGGAAGGTCCACTCGGCGACGGTGAAGGAGGCGACGCCGAGCGCGATCAGCAGCGCCGCGGTCCCCACCTTCGGCGCCGTCACTTCCTGGCCGTCGCGCGGCGCCCGGCGCCAGCCGAGCGCGGCGGCGCCGAGGCCGACGGCGATCGTGAAGACGATGATCCAGCCCAGCCGCAGGATGCTGAGCGTGCCGAGAACCTCCAGCGATATCACCAGCAGCGCGACCGCGATCGTCGCGTCGGCGAGCCGCGCCAGCGCCCCGGAGAATTCGGGCACGATCCAGCGGCGCAGCCAGTAGCCGCCGAGGCCGACCGCCGCGACGATGCCGATCACGGCGAAGCAACCGCCTATGTAGGAACCGAAGGAGGGCGCCACGGGCGCGAGATGCTATTCGCCGCGCCCGCGCGGCACCGCCGCGGTCAGGAAGTGGCCGCCGGAATGCGGCAGGAGACGCCGGTCCCGGCCAGCCCGCAGTAGCCGTTCGGCACCTTCTGCAGGTACTGCTGGTGGTAGTCCTCGGCGTAGTAGAAGGGCCCGGCGGGCTCGACCTCGGTCGTGATCGGACCGTGCCCGGCGGCGCCCAGCTGCTCGTTGTAGGCGTCGCGCGCCATCTCCGCCGTTGCCTTCTGAGCGTCGTTGACGAAGTAGATCGCCGAGCGGTATTGGGTGCCGACGTCGTTGCCCTGGCGCATCCCCTGGGTCGGGTCGTGCTCCTCGAAGAAGACCTTGAGCAGGTCGGCGTAGGAGATCTTGGCCGGGTCGAAGGCGACCATCACCGCCTCGGCGTGACCGGTCTTGGCCGAGCAGACCTCCTCGTAGGTGGGGTTCGGCGTGGTCCCGTTCATGTAGCCGACCGCCGTCGTGTAGACGCCGTCGAGGCCCCAGAACAGGCGCTCCGCCCCCCAGAAGCAGCCGAGCGCGAAGTAGGCGACCTCGATCCCGTCCGGGAACGGCGGCCGCAGCGGCGTGCCGAGCACCGCGTGCGCCGCGGGGACGTCGAAGGCGGGCTCGCTGCGCCCGGGCAGCGCCTCCTCCGGCGCCGGCATCCGCGTCTTGTCCGAGTTCAGCATCGTCATCAGCTTTCCGAGTCTGTTCATCGTCGTTTCCTCCTGCCGTAGACGTTACGGCAGCGACCTAACGAGATGGTGAACTGACCCGTGAACGTTTACTGGGGCCAGGGTCACAGCAAACGCTCACCCCCGGTCAGGCGCCGGCACCGAAGTCGTACTCGACGCCGGTCAGCTCTTCGGAGACCTCCCAGAGGCGGGCCGCGGTCGCCCCGTCCCGGCCGGCCCGGGAGGGGGAGACGACGCGCGGGTAGCCGCGCTGCTCCTCGAAGCCGTCGGGGCCGATGAAGAGGCCGCCGGCGAGGTTGGGACGGGTGGCGGCGTAGAGCTCCGGCAGCGCCCCCATCTCGGCGCTCTGGGCGAGCAGGCGGTTGGTCACCGCCATGATCGTGCGGTCGAGCAGCGGTGGCGCCGCCGACTGCAGGTTGGTAGCCGCGTAGCCGGGGTGGGCGGCGAGGCTCTTTACCGTCGAGCCGGCCTCGCGCAGGCGCCGGTCGAGCTCGCGGGCGAAGAGGATGTTGGCGAGCTTCGACTGGCCGTAGGCGGTCCAGCGGAAGTAGTGGTTCTGGCGCTGCAGGTCGTCGAAGTCGATCCTGCCGATCCGGTGGGCGCCGCTGCTGAGCGTCACCACGCGGGCGTCCTCGCGCCCCTCGAGCTTGCCCAGCAGCAGCCCGGTGAGGGCGAAGTGGCCGAGGTGGTTGGTGCCGAACTGCAGCTCGAAGCCGTCGGCGGTCTGCCGCCGCGGCGGCGCCATCACGCCGGCGTTGTTGATCAGCAGGTCGAGCGAGCCGTGGGCGGCGCCATAGCGCTCGGCGAACTCGCGGATCGAGTCGAGGCTGGAGAGGTCCAGCGCCTCGACCGCGACCTTGGCAGCGGTGACGGCGGCGCGGATCGACGCGGCCGCGGCGCCGGCCTTCTCGGCGTTGCGACAGGCCAGCACCACCTCCGCCCCGGCGCCGGCCAAAGCCCGCGCCGCGACCAGCCCGAGGCCGCTGTTGGCGCCGGTGACCACGGCGGTCCGCCCCGCCTGGTCGGGGATGTCCTGCGCGGTCCAGTTCTCAGCCATCTCCACAAAGACCGTAGTCGATCGCTAGCGTCCAGCCATCGGCTGCTTCGTCGTCCTCTTTGCCTTCATCTCGCCGCGACTGGCGCTGTTCGCGCTGTTCCTCTTCAGCGACCTGCTCAGCCGCGCCTTCGAGAGCTGGTTCGTGCCCTTCCTCGGCTTCTTCCTGCTGCCCTGGACGACGCTCGCCTACGCGGTGATGTGGAGCAGCTCCGACCGCGTCGCCGGCTTCGAGTGGTTCATCGTCGCCCTCGCCTTCCTCTTCGACCTCGGCTCCTACGCGAGCCGGCGCCGCCAGCGACGGGCCTGAGCCGCGGCCGGCCCGGCCTCAGTGGGTGAACGGGTAGGAGAGGCGGACGTGTTTCTTCGAGAGCACGACGAAGGGCCGCTCGCTGACCTTGCCGTCGATCAGCGAGATGATTTCGACGTTGGTCAGCGGCACGAATTCGAGGTCGCCGCGGTTGAGCGAGTCGGAGAAACGGCTCTGGTAGCCGGCCGGCGGCAGGGTCACGTCCCCGACCACGATCTGGCGGTCGGTTTCGAACACGGCCCGTTCGACGCGCCGTTCAATGTGGTCATCCTCGTTCATCATCTCCCGCCCTATCGGTCAAAAGGCCTACGAGCCTGAGTGGAAAAAATCTTCACTGTGCTTTCGTCCACTTGGCGCAGAGAGGAATTCGCCTCGATCCGCCAGGCTCCTCCGGCCGGCGGACCGAAATGGTCGACCCTGGCCTACCGAGGGGTCGGTCCGGTGCCGCTGCGCTCCAGCAGGACCACCGGGATCTCGCGCGAGGTGCTCGCCTGGTACTCGTCGTAGCTGGGCCACTCGGCGACCATCTTGCGCCAGATCTCGGGCTTCTCCTCGGCGCTCGCGGTCCGGGCCCGGGCGCTGAAGCGGTCGCCCTTGACCTGGACCTCGACCTCCGGGTTCGCGGAGAGGTTGAGGTACCAGGCGGGCGGCTCGTCGGCGCCCCCTTTGGAGGCGACGATCGCGAAGGCGTCGCCGTGGGGCGCGTAGATCAGCGGCGTCGTCCGCGGCTCGCCCGACTTCCGCCCCGTCGTCGTCAACAGCAGGGTCTGGGTGCCCTGCCAGTCGTGGCCCTCGGCGCCATCGGTGGCCCGGTAGCGCTCGACGTGCTCTTGGCCGAAAAGCATGGACCGGATGGTAGACGAGCCACATAGGCTCAACCGGTGAGCACCGCTTCGACCAGGCACCCGCTGACCAGAGCGCTGCTGGTGCTGACCCTCACCACCGGCGTCATCGACGCCGCCAGCTACCTCGGCCTGGGCCATGTCTTCACGGCGAACATGACCGGCAACATCGTCCTGCTGGGCTTCGGGATCGCCGGCAGCGGCGGACTGCCGGTGATCGCGCCGGTGGTCTCGCTCCTCGCCTTCCTGCTCGGCTCGGCCCTCGGCGGCCGGATGACGGCGGCGCTGCCGGAGCGCACCCGCCACCTCTCGCGTTCGATGCTGATCGAGATCGGCGTCGTCCTGCTCGCCGCGGCACTGTCCCTGGTCCTCGACATCACCCCGGACCGACTCTCGGGCGACCTCGTGATCGCCCTGCTCGCCTTCGGCATGGGAGTCCGCAACGCGACCGTGCGGCGGCTCAAAGTCGCCGACCTGACCACGACCGTCCTGACGATGACGCTGACCGGCCTCGCCGCCGACTCCCCGCTCGGCGGCGGCGACGGCGAGGGCAGCTGGCGCAAGATCGCCGCGGTGCTGGCGATGCTGCTCGGGGCGATCGCGGGAGCGCTGCTGCTGAAGGTGCACCTGGCGCTCGTCCTCGCGGTCGCCGCCGCCCTCGCCATCCTCACCTGGCTCGTCTTCATCCCCGCCGCCAGCGCCGCCGAGCGGGCGCCGGACTAACTCGAGAGCATGCGGTCGAAGCGCTTGGCGAAGAGATAGGCGTCGCCGGGCCAGCGGGCCGAGAGGTAATTGCCGTCCTGCACTACGAAAGCGGGCGAGTCGTCGCCGTCGGTGCCGCGCCTGGTGCCGCGGGGGCCGCGCTCGAAGAGAGCCGGGTCGCCGAGCGCGCCGATCACCTCGTCCTCGACGTAGGTGGGATAGGTGCGGTAGTAGCGGCCCAGCCGCCAGGCCGTCAGCAGGAAGCCGCCGCGCTCCATGTACTTGGGCAGGCAGGTGCTGCGCCGGCCGGCGATGACGCTGCGGCCGCTGGCCGGGTCGATGCTCCGCGCCAGCACGATCACGCCGTGGCAGATCGCCCCGACCGGGCGCTCCAGCGCCCAGAAGGCGGCGACCTTCGCCTGCAGCTCCGCGTCGCCGAGGTACTGGCGCATCCCCTGGGCGTGGCCGCCGGGCAGGATCAGCCCGTCGAACTCAGCCGGCTCGACCTTCCCCCAGGGGACCGGGTCGCGAAAGGCCGCGTCCGCGGTCAGCTGCTCGTAGAAGGAGATCGGCTCCGGCTCGGCGCCGAGCTTGCCGAAGAGGACGCCGCCGAGCAGCTTCGGATCGCAGCTCGGCGCGCTCCCTCCCCCCTGCGTCGCGAACACGACCTCATGACCGCGGTCGCCGAGTAGGCGCCACGGCACCGCGACCTCGGTCGTATCGAAATCGCGATCGGGCAGTGGGATCAGGACGCGCACGAGGGGGCGGCAGGTTGACAGATGCAAGCGACTGCCTCAGACGATGGCAAGCACTGGAGCCGGCAGCACGGCCCGGCTCGCTCCCAGCTTCGCAGTCCTAATTCCAGACTCCGCTGGATTGGTTACGTTCTGGCGGCGTGGCCCAGCCGTCGTTTGAGGTCACAAATTGTGACCTCAAAAACTTCTGCCGCAGCTTTCGTCAGCTAGACACGGCAACGCGCCGAAACTTCTTGTCTTTCATCGGGGCGGCTGGATTTGAACCAGCGACCTTTCGGCCCCAAACCGAATGCTCTACCAGACTGAGCCACGCCCCGAGTTGATCGATTCTAGGGCCATCCGGAGCGCAGGCAATCCATCCAGGCCTGGATTCTGCAGCGCAGGTACGTGTCGGGGGTCCGGACCTGAAGCACTCCGTGGCGGGAGCGCCAAGTGCGCCCAGCCAGCTGGCCACTGTTCGACTTGCGCTGGAACTTGATCTGCTCGGGGTCGACGTCGACCACCCTCGCCCAATAGATACGAAGGGCATCCGGATCTTGGTCGGCGTGATGCTGGAACGAGTAGACGACTGGATTGGTCGCCAGACGCCGAATCCAGATTGCACCGAGGCGGACGACAGCCGGATCGGAGTTGCAGATCGAGACCACGTTGCGAGCTCTCTTGTAGCCCTCGCCGATGTACATGCAGACGAAGTCCCTGAAGCTCGGCTCTTCGAGCAGTGTCGGATATTCGCGACGGCCCTGCTCGTAAGCCGCTTCGCGCCGACGCCGATGAATCGCCTTGGTCACCTCGCCAGCGCGGCGCGATGCCCGACTGCGATCCTCGGTCTGACCGATCGGCAGGTCACGCACCCAGTAATAAGCGGTGGTCCGCGGCACCGCCATCCGCTCTGCCAGCTCGTCGATGGTGAGCCGCCTCTCGACCCGCAGCTGCCGGGCCTTCTCCCTGATGTAGGCCGGATATGCCATCTCTCAATCTCGAACATATGTTCGTAGACCGCTCGGACGCTAGAGCCGTTAGCGTTGTCGGCGATGGCCGACGTCCAGCCACTGCAGGCGCTGCACTACGACCTCGGGGTGGTCGGCTCGCTGGACGCGGTGGCGGCGCCGCCCTATGACGTGATCGACGCCGCCGGGCGGGCGCGGCTGCTGGAGCGCTCGCCTTACAACGCGGTCGCGATCGACCTGCCGAAGCCGTTCGACCCGGCCGATCCGGCCAGCGACCCGAGCGGCGATCCCTACGCCGAGGCGGCGGCGAGGATCGCGGCCTGGCGCTCCGAGGGGGTGCTGGTCCAGGACGCAGAGCCGGCGATCTGGGCGCTGACCCAGGACTACGTCGCCCCCGACGGCTCCAGCCACAGCCGCCACGGCATCCTCGCCCGGGTCCGGGTCGAGGACTACGAGAGCGGCAGCGTGCGCCCGCACGAGCGCACCCACCCCGGGCCGCTGCTGGATCGGCTCGAGCTGACCCGGGCGACCAAGCTCAACCTCTCGCCGATCTTCTCGCTCAGCACCGTCGACGCCTGGCCGCTGGTCGAGCCGGCGCTGGCCGCCGCGCCCTGGGGCGAGGCGAGCGACGAGAGCGGCACCGTCAACCGCGTCTGGCGGATCGCCGACCCGGCCGTGATCGCCGCCGTGCGCGAGCGCCTCGCCGACGCCGAGCTGCTGATCGCCGACGGCCACCACCGCTACGAGACCGCCCGCGCCTACCGCGACGAGATCGGCGGCGAGGGGCCGCACGACTACACGCTGATGGCGCTGACCGGGCTCGACGACCCCGGCCTCACCGTCTTCCCCACCCACCGCCTGCTCGCCGGCCTCGCCGCCGACCCCGAGCGCCAGCGCCGCCTCGGCGCCGGCCTGCGCGAGCGCTTCGAGGTCAGCGAGGTCGGGATCGACGCGATCGACCCGGCCGGCGAGGAGGGGGTCGGCGTCTTCGGCCTCTACGACAGCTTTCATAAGCAGGCCTTGCGGCTGCGGCTGAAGGACACCGCCGAGCTCGACCGGCTGCTGGCCGGCAAGCCCGAGGCCTACCGCCGCCTCGACTCGGCGATCCTCGAGACCCTGGTCCTGAAGGGGCTGGCGGGGATGAGCGAGGAGGACATCGACGAGCGCCGCGGCCTCGAGTACGCGAAGAGCATCCCCGACGCAATGGCGCTGCTGGAGAACGGCAGCGCCGACATCGCCTTCATCCTGCGCCCGGTCCCGGTCGAGCAGGTCCGCGCCGTCGCCGAGACCGACGAGAACATGCCGCCGAAGTCGACCTACTTCTTCCCCAAGGTGATGACCGGGATGGTCTTCAGCCCGGTCGGCTGAGCGCCGCCGTAGGATCGACTCGTGGTCAAGATCTACACCAAGAAGGGGGACGACGGCAGCACCTCGCTCTGGTACGGCGGCCGCGTCCCCAAGTACCACGGCCGCACCGAGGCCTACGGCTCGCTCGACGAGGCCTGCTCGCAGCTGGGGGTGGCGCGGGCGCTCTGCGGCCCAGGCGAGACCGAGCTCGCCGCCGACATCCTCCGCCTCCAGGACGACCTCTTCGTCGCCGGCGCCGAGCTGGCGACCGCGCCAGAGGCGGCGGAGCGGCTCGAAGACGGGGTCAGCCGCACCACCGAGGCGATGGTCGCCGAGCTCGAGCGGGGGATCGACCGCTACATGGCGATGGTCGAGCTGCCGCCGAAGTTCGTGATCCCGGGCGGCAACCAGCTCTCGGCCCAGCTCGACGTCGCCCGCACCACGATCCGCCGCGCCGAGCGCCATATCTCCGCCCTGGGCGACGCCGGGGAGCTGGCCAGCGAGACGGTCGTCCACTTCGTCAACCGCGCCTCCGACTACGCCTACGCCCTCGCCCGCTTCGCCGACGTCGAGGACCCGGCCCTGTTCGAGGGCCGCGGCAAGGGCTAACGCCGTGAGGGTCGTCGCCCGCCGCCTCGACGGCTTCGCCCACGAGGTCGACCTCGCCGGCGGCCACGAGCTGATCGTCGACGAGCCGGCCGCGACGGGCGGCGGCGACAGCGGCCCCCGCCCCACCCAGCTGCTCGCCGCCAGCCTCGCCAGCTGCACCGCGATCACGGTCGAGATGTACGCAGCGCGCAAGGGCTGGGACGTCGGCCCGCTCGAGGTCACGGTGGACATGGAGTACGAGGGCCCGGTGCCGAGCGCCTTCGCGGTCACCCTGGCACTGCCGGGAGAGCTGGACGACGAGCAGCGGCAGCGGCTGCTGACGATCGCCGGCCAGTGCCCCGTGCACAAGGTCCTCGTCGGCGCCGCCGCGGTCACCGTCTCCGACCGGCTCGAGGCGCTCTGATGGACCTCGGCCTGGCCGGCCGCGCCTGCGCCGTCACCGGCGCCAGCCGCGGCATCGGTCGCGAGACCGCGCTGCAGCTCTGCGCCGAGGGCGCCAGCGTGCTGCTGGTCGCCCGCGACGAGCGGCGCCTGGTCGCGGTCCAGGAAGAGGCCGCCGCGGTCGGCGCCCGGGCCGGCGGGCGGGCGGCGGTGCTGGCGCTGGACGTCACCGACGCCGATGCCGGCGAGCGGATCCTCGCCGTCGCCCAGCAATACTTCGGCAGCCTCGACGTGCTCGTCAACAACGCCGGCGCCGCCAGGTGGCGCGACCTCGACGACGTCCCCGAGCAGGACTGGCGCGACCAGTACGAGCTCAACGTGATGGCGCCGCTGCGGGCGATGCGGGCGGCGGTCCCGGCGATGGTCGAGCGCGGCTGGGGCCGCGTCGTCAACGTCTGCTCGACCGCCGGCAAGCGCCCCTCGGCCTCGATGCCCGAGTACTCGGTCGCCAAGGCGGCCGAGCTCTCGCTCTCGCGCCTCTTCGCCGACCGCTACGCCGGCGCCGGCGTCCTCGTCAACGCCGTCTGCCCCGGCCCGGCCGCCACCGAGATGTGGATGGACGCGGGCGGCCTGCTCGACCAATCACGCGATCTGGGGGGCGCCGCGAGCCGCGAGGAGGCGCTGCGCGAAGCCGGCGCCAAGCGCCCGATCGGGCGCCTCGCCGAGCCCGAGGAGATCGCCGCCGCGATCGTCTTCCTCTGCTCCGAGCGCGCCTCCTACGTCAGCGGCGCCGCCTGGTCGGTAGACGGGGGCACCGTCCAAGTGATCATTTGAGCGGCGCCCTGGCGCTGCTGCGCCGCCGGCCGCAATTCCGGGCGCTCTGGTCGGCACTCGCCCTCTCCTACGCCGGCTCCGGCGCCGCGACCACCGCGCTCACCCTCTACGTCCAGCAGACGCGCGGCACCGGCACCGCGGTGGCGGCGCTGCTGATCGCCGAGAGCGCGCCGCGGCTGCTGGGGCCGCTGGCCGGCGGCGTCGCCGACCGGGTCGACCTGCGGCGACTGCTGATCGGGGCCGACCTCGGCCAGGCGGTCCTGTTCGCGGCGATCGCGACGCTGCCGCCGTTCGCCGCCCTGATCGGCCTGGTCGTGGCGACGGCGCTGCTGCAAACCGCCTACGGGCCGGCCCGCACCGCCGCCGTCCCCCAGCTCGTCGCCCCGGAGGAGCTGCTGACCGCGAACGCGCTCACCGGCATCGCCTCGAACCTCTACGTCGCCGTCGGGCCGCTGATCGGCGGCCTGCTCTTCGCCGCCGGCGGCGCCACCCCGGCGCTGCTGTTCGACGTCGCCACCTTTCTCGCCTCCGCCTACCTGACCGCCGGCATCCCCAGCCTGCCGCCGGAGCGCCCCGAGGGCGAGCGCGAGGGCATCTTCGCCGCCGCCCGCACGGGTCTGCGCTTCGCGCTGGCGGACCCGCTGACCCGCACCGTCGCGCTGACGATCTTCTTCGTCTTCGCCTTCGTCGCCGTCGACAACGTCGCCCTCGTCTTCCTCGTCCGCGACACCCTCGGCGGCAGCGCCGCCGCCTACGGTCTGGTCTCGGCCGCCTTCGGCCTCGGCATGCTGGCCGCCTCGGTGCGGATCGCCGGCGGCACCGCGATCCCGCCCGCCCGCCTCTACCTGTTCAGCCTCGTGCTCACCTCCACCGGCACCCTGCTGACCGCGGCGGCGCCGGCGGTCGCGGTCGTGGCCGTGACCGCGCTGATCTCCGGCAGCGGCAACGGGGTCGAGATCGTCGCCAGCGAAACGATCCTCCACCAGCGGGTGCCGCGGCGGCTGCTCGGCCGCGTCGCCGGGCTGCTCTCGACCGCGACCGCCGCCGGGATGGCGGTCTCGATGGGCCTCGGCGGCCTCCTCGTCGACGCCACCTCCCCCCGCACCGCCTTCCTGCTCGCCGGCCTCGCCTGCGTCCTGATCACCGCCGTCGCCGCCCCGTCGTTGCTGCGCGAGCATCCGTCCCGGGCTGGGGCGCTTTAGTCCTACCCGTCAGGGAAGAAAGCGCCCCACGCCACCCGAGCCGAGATGATCCAGCGATGAACGCGACGGACGACCTCGCCAAGCGCCTGCTCACCCCGGAGGAAGCGGCCGCGATCGAGGTGCGCGGCGAGACCGACGCGGCGGTGCTGCTGGCGCTCTACGGCTGGCCCGAGGCGCCGGGGCTGATCTTCACCGAGCGCCGCGCCGACCTGCGCCGCCACGCCGGCGAGGTCTCCTTCCCGGGCGGGCGCCGCGACGAGGCCGACGCCGACCTGGCGGCGACGGCGCTGCGCGAGGCGCACGAGGAGATCGCCCTGGAGCCGGCGGCGGTCGAGCTGGTCGGGGCGCTGCCGCCGGCCTCGACCTTCGTCACCGGCTACCGCGTCCACCCCTTCGTCGGCCGCGTCGCCGACCCCGGCGAGCTCGGCCTGGAGCCCAACCCGACCGAGGTCGAGACCGTCCTCACCTTCTCGCTCGAGCTGCTGCGCGAGGGCTACGCGATGCGCCGCCTGATCCGCCGCGGCGTCCCCTTCCACACCCCGACCTACGAGGTCGAGGGGCAGCTGATCTGGGGAGCGACCGCGCGGATCCTCGGCGAGCTGCTGGACCGCCTCGCCTAGCTCGGCTGGGGGACGATGCGGATGTAGGGGCGGGGCTCCTCCCAGCCGTCCGGGTAGATCTCCTTCGCCTGGTCGTTGGAGACCGAGCCGGCGATGATCACGTCGTCGCCCTGCTGCCACTGGGCCGGGGTCGCGACTTTGTGCTGGGCGGTGAGCTGGAGCGAGTCGATCACCCGCAGCACCTCGTCGAAGTTGCGGCCCGTGGTCATCGGGTAGACGAGGATCAGTTTGATTTTCTTGTCGGGGCCGATCACGAAGACGTTGCGCACGGTCTGGTTGTCGGCCGGGGTGCGGTCGGCGGGGTCGCCGGAGACGTCGGCCGGCAACATCCCGTAGAGCTTGGAGACCGCGAAGTCGGCGTCGCTGATGATCGGGTAGTTCGGGGCCGTGCCCTGGGTCGCCTCGATGTCGCTCGCCCAGGCCTCGTGTTTGTCGAGCGGGTCGACCGAGAGCCCGATGACCTTGACGTTGCGGCTCTCGAAGTCGGGCTGGATCTTCGCCATGTAGCCGAGCTCGGTCGTGCAGACCGGCGTGAAGTCTTTCGGATGCGAGAACAGCACCGCCCAGGAGTCGCCGATCCAGTCGTGGAAGCTGATCCTGCCCTCGGTGGTCTCGGCCTCGAAGTCGGGTGCTACGTCACCAAGCTGAAGCGCCATCGAAATCACTCCTCTCTCGAGTTCGTCAAGTATTTGCCTTAATTCCCATCCGACATTACTCCTTTCGATTCGCCGGTCGGCGCAACCAAACTGGAGACGACGTCGGCGGCGGAATCTCCCGCGCCGAGGACGGCGATTGGGATCCGCCAGGTCCGCGCGGCGCGCCGCGCGATCTCCGCTCCGCCAGCCAGCAGCGGAGCCGGGACCGTCCCCGTCGCCTCGTAGGCGAACCCCCGCACCGGCGTTTCGACCAGGTGCTCGAGCAGCCGCTCCAGGCGCGGGCCATGAATCGCGCCCAGCTCCTCCGCCGCCCCGCTCGCCGAGCCCAGCAGGTGGATGACGACGGCAACGTCGCCGACCAGCTCCAGCAGGGTCCCGGGACGGTCCGGATCGGCCAGCGCCGGCTCGACCCCGGCGGCGGCGATCGCGGCCAGACCGTCCTCGCGCCGGCTGGTCCCCCGCACCGCCCAGCCCTGCTCCAGCAGCTGGCCGCCCAGCGCCCGCCCGCGGCAGCCGCAGCCGACGATCAGCGCCCGCGCCAAGAGAGCTGCCTAGGCGGCGTTCCGCTCGGGCGAGCGACGCCGCGGGAACTTCCGCCGCTGCTCCTCGCTGGCGCCGGGGCCGGGGCGGCCGTGGACGTGGCGCCAGTCGAGCTCCTCGCCGCACTCCGAGCAGGTCGGGACCATCTGGAAGGCCTTGCCGCAGCCGTCGTGCACCAGCTCCAGCGGCGGCCCCTCGGGACCGGCGGTGTAGCGATCGCCCCAGCGCAGCATCGCCAGCAGGACCGGCTGCAGGTCGCGGCCCTTCTCGGTCAGCCGGTACTCGAAGCGCTCGGGGTGCTCGCTGTAGCGGCGGCGCTCGACGACTCCCTCCTCGACCAGGGTCGCCAGCCGCTGGCTGAGGACGTTGCTCGCCACTCCCAGCGACTCCTGGATCTCGTCGAAGCGACGGCGGCCGAGGAAGAGGTCGCGCAGGACCATCAGCGCCCAGCGCTCGCCGAGGAAGGAGAGCGGCCGGGCGACGGAGCAGTTGAGGTCGGCGAAGGCCTTGATTGCCATGGAGGGCAGTGTAGCTCGTGACTTTTCTTTTACAAGCCATGCCTGCTAGGGTGGCTTGCGAATTGCAAGCGACGTAGAACGGAGCGAGCCATGGAGCAGCGCTGGAAGGTCCTCCTGATCACCTCGGTCGGCCTCTTCATGGCCAGCCTCGACCTCTTCATCGTCAACATCGCCTTCCCCGACATGGCGGCGGACTTCCACGGCGCCTCGCTGCCGAGCCTCTCCTGGGTGCTGAACGCCTACGCGATCGTCTTCGCGGCGCTGCTCGTCCCCGCCGGCCGGATCGCCGACCGGGTCGGGCGCAAGCGCGTCTTCATCGCCGGCCTGCTGCTCTTCGCCGTCGCCTCCGGCCTCTGCGCGGTGGCGCCGTCGATCCCGTTCCTGGTCGGCGCCCGCGTCCTCCAGGCGGCTGGCGGGGCGATGATGCTGCCGACCACGCTGGGGCTGATCCTGCCCGCCTTCCCGCTCGAGCAGCGGGCGCTGGCGATCGGCATCTGGTCCGCCGTCGGCGGCGTCGCCGCGGCGCTGGGGCCGCCGATCGGCGGCCTCCTGGTGCAGCTGAGCTGGCGCTGGATCTTCGTCGTCAACGTGCCGATCGGAATCGTCACCGCGATCGTCGCCCTGCGCGCCCTCGAGGAGGTGCGCGAACCCGAGGACGGCCGTCCCGACCTGCTCGGCGCCGCCGAGCTGGCGCTGGGGATCGGACTGCTGACCCTCGGCATCGTCAAGGGCCCAGACTGGGGCTGGGCCGACCCGCGGGCACTGGCAGCCTTCGCTGGCGCCGTCGTCCTGGTCGTCGCCTTCGTCCACCGCTCCGCCCGCCACTCGGCACCGGTGATCGAGCTGCCGCTGCTGCGGGTCCGCTCCTTCGCCCTCGGCAACCTGGCGGCGGCGGTCTTCTTCGCCGGCTTCGGGGCGATGCTGCTCTCCGGCGTCTTCCTGCTGACCGAGGTCTGGGGCTACTCGGCGCTGAAGGCCGGCCTCGCGCTTTCGCCCGGGCCGCTGATGGCGGCGGTCTTCGCGATTCCCTCCGGCCGGCTCGGCGGCCGGATCGGACAGCGTCCGGTCACGGCCGCGGGCGGCCTCACCTTCGCCGCCAGCTTCGCCCTGATCCTCGCCTCGGTCGGCAGCCGCCCCGAATACGCGAGCGCCTTCCTGCCCTGGTTCATGCTCGGCGGCGCCGGGGTCGGGATGGTTCTCGGCACCCTTCCCGCCGCGGTGACCGCCTCGCTGCCGCCGGAGCGCTTCGCCACCGGCACCGCCGTCTTCGGCATGGCCCGCCAGATCGGCGCCGCGATCGGGGTCGCCGCCCTGGTCGCGCTGCTCGACGACACCACCGGCGGCGACCTGCTGGCGGGGCTGCGGCGGGGCTGGTGGTTCTCCCTGATCGCGGGGCTGGGCACCGCGGCGCTGGCGCTCGCCTTCGGGCCGGTCGGCGCGCGGGCGCGACAGCTGGAGCCGGAGCCGGAGCTAGATGGCCTCGAAGGGACCGCGATCCCTTAGGCGCAACCGCTCGTCCTCGGCAACGGCCGCCTGCAGCTCGGCCTCGGTCATCTCCGGGGCGCCGCGGCGGCGGCGCATCTCGTTCTGCGCTTCCATCATCTGGCGGACGTCGTCGATCTCGTTCTGGACCTCGAGCTCGGGCGAGCGGGTCGGCTTCCAGTCGACCAGGTCGGCCGAGGAACCCGGGTAGAAGTGGCCGACGAGCAACAGCACGCCGACCATGAAAGCGATCACCGCCAGGGTCCCCAGAATGAACAGCACCCGACAAGGATACGGTTCAGGGCGATGCCCAACGCATACGTGATCGACGCCGTGCGCACCCCGATCGGGGCCTACCGCGGCGCCCTCGCCGGCGTCCGCCCCGACGACCTCGCCGCCCACACGATCGCCGCCACGGTGCAGCGCAGCGGCGTCGACCCGGAGCGGATCGCCGACGTCTACCTCGGCGCCGCCAACCAGTCCGGTGAGGACAACCGCGACGTCGCCCGGATGGCGGCGCTGCTCGCCGGCCTCCCCCACAGCGTCCCCGGCGCCACCGTCAACCGCCTCTGCGCCTCCGGCCTGGAGGCGATCAACGCCGCCGCCCGGGCGGTGAAGCTGGGCGAGGGCGACTTCTACCTGGCCGGCGGGGTCGAGTCGATGAGCCGGGCGCCATGGGTGGTCGAGAAGCCCGAGCGGGCGCTGCCGCGGGGCGAGCGGACGATGCACGACACGACCCTCGGCTGGCGGATGATCAACCCGCGGATGGCCGGGCTCGGCGTCTCGACCGAGTCGATGGGCGAGACGGCGGAGAACGTCGCCGAGCGCTACGGCGTCAGCCGCGAGGACCAGGACGCCTACGCCCTGCGCAGCCACCAGCGCGCCGTCACCGCGGGGGCCGCCGGCAGGCTGGCCGAGGAGATCGCTCCGATCGAGGCGCCGCGGGGGCGCGAGACGGCCCTGGTCGAGGCCGACGAGGGGCCGCGGCTCGACGCCTCGGCGGAGGGCCTCGCCAAGCTGCGGCCGGTCTTCCGCGCGGGCGGCAGCGTCACCGCCGGCAACGCCTCGACCCTCAACGACGGCGCCGGCTGCCTGCTGATCGCCTCCGAGCGCGGCGCCGAGGAGCTCGGTGCCGCGCCGCTGGCCCGGGTCGTCGCCACCGGCGTCGCCGGCGTCGACCCCGCCTACATGGGCGTCGGCCCGGTCGCCGCGGTGCCGAAGGCGCTCGCCGCCGCCGGCCTCTCTCTGGAGCAGATCGACCTGATCGAGCTGAACGAGGCCTTCGCCTCGCAGGTCCTCGCCAGCGCCCGCGAGCTCGGCATCGAGGAGGAGCGGCTCAACGTCAACGGCGGCGCAATCGCCCTCGGCCACCCGCTCGGCTGCTCCGGTGCCCGCCTCGCCAACACCCTCGTCCGCGAGCTGCGCCGCCGCAACGGCAAATACGGCCTCGTCACCCTCTGCGTCGGCGTCGGCCAGGGCCTGGCGACGGTCTTCGAAGCCGTCTAGCCCCCCTGAACGTTCAGCCAAACCACTAGCCTCCAGGGCGATGGGACGACGGGGAGGCTCTCGAAACCGGTGCTCGGCGCTAGCGGCGATCCTCTGCGGGATCGCGGTCCTGGCGCTTGCCCCCACCACCGCGGCGGCCGACGGCGGGGCGCAGGCATCGATCATCGGCGGCGAAGGGGCCTCGATCGACGCCTTCCCGTCGCTTGCCTTCATCTACGCGCAGCGCAGCGCCAGCGAAAGCTTCGCCTGCACCGGAACCGTGATCGCCCCGCGGGTGATCCTGACCGCGGCGCACTGCGTCGAGGATCTCGACGCCGGCGGCCTGACGCCCACGGCGGAGTACGCGGTGGTGACCGGGACCGCGAATCCGCACCAGGCCACCGCCGCCAACGTCTTCCGGGTCTCGAGCAGCTACGTCTTCCCGGAATTCGACCCCGGCCTCCTGCGCGGCGACGCCGGCATCCTCGTCCTCCGGACCCCCAGCCCGGCGGCGCCGATCTCGCTTCCGAGCGCCGCCGACGCGGCGCTCTACGAAGGCGGGGCGCCGGTGCTGCTGGCCGGTTGGGGGCTGACCCGCCCGGGCGCCTCGGCGCCGCCGCGCGTACTGCAGACGACCTCCGCCGTGGTGCAGCCGCCAGCGTCCTGCAAGCGGAAGACCCGGCCGTACTTCTCCTCCTACTCGACGGCCTTCGAGATGTGCACGGCGAATCCACCCGCCTACGCGACCGGGGGCTGCTTCGGCGACAGCGGCGGACCGGTGATCGCCCACCGCGCCGACGGCACGCCGGTGGAGATCGGCACCGTCAGCACCGGCGGGCCGAACTGCAGCACGAAGGTCCCCGACATCTACACCCGCACCGACCGTCTCGCCGCCTGGGCCTCCGCATGGATCGCCACGATCGAAGCCGGCGCGCCGCCTCCCGACCTGAGCAGGGCGAAACAGGAACTTCCACCGATGTCCAGGGAAACCGCCAGGGGCTTCGTCTCGGAGACGTTGGCGGCTGCGCTGGGCGCCCGATTCACGCGCACCCGCAGTATCAAAGGCCACTGTGGGAACGTCACCCCGGCGAGCGTCAAATGCACCCTCGCCTGGTCGGCGGGCCCAAACCTCTACGGGGCCAGCATCACCGTCTACTACGCGGCCCAGCGCGGCGCCGCGGTCTGGGCCAGCCGCTACCGGGTCAGCTGGGTCAACCGCCGCTGCCGGCTCGCCGCCGGGAACAGGGGCTCCTGCGCCGTCCACACCCGGCGCGGCTAGCCGAAGCACTCGCGCGGATCGGTGTCTCAGGTAGCCTCGCCGACGGTGACCTCGGGCTTCACAGAGCTGGCCAGCGTCGACGGCAAGGTGACGCCGACGGCGGCCGCGGTGGTGCCGATGAAGGACGACGGCCTCTACCGGGGCGACGGCGCCTTCGAGGTGATCCGCCTCTACCGGGGGCGCCCGTTCGCGCTCGGCGACCACCTCGACCGGCTCGGCCGCTCGGCGGCGGCGATCGAGCTCGAGTTCGACCGCGCCGCGCTGGAGGCCGAGATCGGGGCGCTGCTGGCGCAGGCCGGCCCGCTCGACGGCCAGCTGCGGCTGATCGTCACCCGCGGCGGCCGCCGCATCGCCGCCACCGAGCCGATCCCGGCCCACGGCGCGACGCTGAGCCTGGCCACCGTCACCTACAGCCCGACGGTGATCCTCAATGGGGTCAAGTCGCTCTCCTACGCCGCCAACATGGAGGCGACCCGCTTGGCGAAGGCGCGCGGCGCCGACGAGGCGGTGCTGGTACGGCCGGAGGGCACGGTGCTGGAGCCGCCGACCTCGGCGATCTTCTGGGTCGCCGCGGGCGGCCAGCTGCGCACCCCCGCGCTCAGCGACGGCGTGCTGGAGTCGATCACCCGCGACCGCCTGGTCAAGGCGCTCGAGGTCGAGGAGGGGACCTGGCAGGTCGACGACCTGCGCGCCACCGGCGAGGCCTTCCTCGCCTCGACCACGCGCGAGGTGCAGGCGGTCGCGGCGATCGACGGCGCGCCGCTTCCGGCCGCGCCGGGCCCCCGCACCGAAGAGGCCCAGCGGGCCTTCGCCGAGACCTTGGGACGAGAGCTGCGAGAGCTCTGAACACGACGAAGGGACAGGATAGATGGACTTCCAGTTGAGCGACGAGCAGAGGCTGATCTCCGAAACGGCGCGCGAATTCGCCGACCGGGAGATCGCGCCGCGGGTCAAGGAGAACGACCGCGCCGGGCGCTTCGACCGCGAGTTGGCGAGCAAGCTCGGCGAGGTCGGTTACCTCGGCGCCCCGGTCGCCGAGGCCTACGGCGGCCGCGGCCTCGACTACGTCGGCTACGGCCTGATCGTCGAGCAGGTCGGCCGCGCCGACTCCTCGGCTCGCACCGTGGTCTCGGTCCAGACCTCGCTGGTCGCCGGCTCGATCGAGCGCTGGGGCACGGAGGAGCAGAAGCAGAAGTGGCTGCCGCGGCTCTGCTCGGGCGAGGCGCTCGGCTGCTTCGGCCTGACCGAGCCCGACACCGGCTCCGACGCCGCCAACCTGCGCACCCGCGCGACCAGGACCGACTCCGGCTGGTCGATCAGCGGCCAGAAGATGTGGATCAGCCTCGCCAACTTCTCGGAGGTGGCGCTGATCTTCGCCCAGACCGACCCGGCGAAGAAGCACAAGGGCCTCGCCTGCTTCCTGGTCCCGACCGCGAGCGAGGGCTTCACCACCCAGGAGATCCACGGCAAGCTCGGGCTGCGCTCCTCCGACACCGGCGAGATCTCGCTCGACTCGGTCGAGGTCGGCGAGGACGCGATGCTGGGGGAGATCGGCGACGGCTTCAAGGTCGCGATGAGCGCCCTCGACAACGGCCGCTACAGCGTCGCCGCCGGCTGCGTCGGCATCTGCGACGGCTGCGTCGAGGCCTCGGTCGCCTACGCCAAGGAGCGCAAACAGTTCGGCGTGCCGCTCGCCCGCTTCCAGCTGGTGCAGGAGATGATCGCCGACATGATCCTCAAGCGCGACGCCAGCCGGATGCTGGTCTACCGCGCCGGCGTCCTCAAGGACGAAAAGAAACCGAACACGATGGAGACCTCGGTGGCGAAGCTCTACGCGACCGAGTCGGCGGTCGAGTGCGCCAACCTGGCGATCCAGGTCCACGGCGGCTCCGGCTACGTCGATGACTACCCGGTCGAGCGCTACCTGCGCGACGCCCGCGTCACCACCCTCTACGAGGGCACCTCGCAGATCCAGAAGCTGATCATCGGCCGCGCCGCGACGGGGATCAACGCGATGACCCCCCTATGAGCCGAGCGAATGAACGTCACGATCTGATTCTTCGTGAAATGAACGAGGCGAATGCTTGATCGGGGGGCGAAATGAGTGAGCTGGTCGAGACCTCCGTCGACGGCCACGTCGCCCTGCTGCGCCTGAACCGGCCGGAGGCGCGCAACGCGCTCTCGCCGGAGCTGATGGAGCGGCTGATCGCCGAGCTCGAGCGGCTCGACGCCGAGCCCGCGGTGCGCTGCCTGGTGATCGCCGGCTCCGAGCAGGTCTTCGCCGCCGGCGCCGACATCAAGGCGATGGCCGAGCGCACCCTGCCGCAGGCGCTCTACCACCCGTCGGGCAGCTTCTGGCGGCGGCTGGCCGGGGTGAAGACGCCGCTGATCGCCGCGGTCAGCGGCTACGCCCTCGGCGGCGGCTGCGAGCTGGCGCTGGCCTGCGACATGATCGTCGCCGACGCGGGCGCCCAGTTCGGCCAGCCCGAGATCCGACTCGGGATCATCCCCGGCGGCGGTGGCACCCAGCGCCTGGCGCGGGTGCTGGGCAAGCAGCGAGCGATGGAGCTGGTCCTCACCGGCCGCCGCTTCGACGCCCGCACCGCGCACCAGTGGGGCCTGGTCAACGTCGTCGCCGGCGAGGGTGGCTGGCTGACCGTGGCGCTGGAGCTGGCCCGCGAGGTCGCCGCGCGCCCGCCGATCGCCGCCCGGCTCGCCAAGCAGGCGGTGCTCGCCGCCGAGGAGACCGCGCTCGCCGCCGGCCTCGAGGCGGAGCGGCGGATGTTCGAGCTGGCGATGGCGACCGAGGACCGGGTCGAGGGCATGCGCGCCTTCCTCGACAAGCGCGAGCCGGACTTCAAGGGCCGGTGACGGTCGCGCGCATCGGCGTGCTTGGCGCCGGCACGATGGGCGCCGGCATCGCCCAGGTGGCGGCGCTGGGCGGCTACGAGACGCGGCTCTACGACGCCTTCCCCGCCGCCGCCGAACGGGGCGCGGCCCAGCTCGGCGAGGCCCTGCGCAAGGGCGCCGCCCGCGGCCGCTGGAGCGAGGCCGAGGCCGAGGCGGCGGCCGCCCGGGTCAGCGCCGTCGCCGAGCTGGAGGAGCTGGCCGGCTGTGAGCTGCTGATCGAGGCTGCGCCCGAGGAGGTCGAGCTGAAGCGGCAGCTGTTCACGGCGGCGGCCGCGGCCTGCGACTCCGAGACCGTGCTCGCCACCAACACCTCCTCCCTGCGGGTGTCCGATATCGCAGCCGGCGTCCCTGGCCCCGAGCGCGTCGTCGGTATGCACTTCTTCAATCCGCCGGCGCTGATGAAGCTGGTCGAGGTGGTCGCCGCCGCGGAATCCTCCGAGGCGGCGCTCGCCGCGACCACCGCGGTCGCCGAGCGGATGGGACGGACCCCGATCCGCGCCCGCGACACGCCCGGCTTCGTCGCCAACCGGCTCGCCCGGCCGTTCAACCTGGAGGCGCTGCGAATGCTCGCCGACGGCGTCGCCGAGCCGGAAGCGATCGACCGCGCCTACAGGCTCGGCGGCGGCTTCCGCATGGGCCCGTTCGAGCTGATCGACCTGATCGGCCTCGACGTCAACCTCGCGATCGCCCGCTCCTTCTTCGCCCAAGGCGGCGAGCCCGAGCGCTGGCGCCCGAGTCCGATCCAGGAACGGATGGTCGGGGAAGGCCGCCTCGGCCGCAAGAGCGGCCGAGGCTTCTACGAGTACGACGAGGCCGGCAAGCCACATTCCACTGCGCCTTATGACCGCATAGCGGGCAAAACGCGCAGCGGACCGGGGGAGCCGGGGTCTGCCCCGCCGGCCGGGCCGATGCTGGACTCGGCGGAGCTGGCGGCAATCGATCCGGCCGCGGAGGAGATCCTGCTGCGGCTCTTCTCCCAGATCGCCAACGAGGCGGCCTTCGCGCTCGAGGAGGGCATCGCGTCCCCCGGCGACATGGACACGGCGACCAGGCTGGGGTTGAACTGGCCACTGGGGTCGCTGGAGCTGGCCGGGCTGATCGGTGCCGAGCGGGCGCTGGCGATCCTGGAGCGGCTGGGGGCCGAGAGCGGCGGCGCCTACGGGCCGGCGCCGCTGCTGCTGCGGGCGGCCGAGCGCGGCGAGGAGCTCGCCGCCGTCGCACCGCAGGAATCGGGCCGGTGAGCGCGATCGCCGCCGCGCTCGCGGCCAAGCGCCGCCCCGCCGAGGAGGTCCTCGCCCACGTCGCCGTCGGCGGCGACGTCATCGTCGGCCTCGGCAACGGCGAGCCGAAGACGGTGATCGACGCGCTCGAAGCGGGCGCCGGCCGGCTCGAGGAGGTGCGGCTGCACCAGATGCTGCCGCTGCGCAACCGCCCCTACATCGAGGGCGAGGTGAAGGGCCTGCGCCACGTTTCCTGGTTCCTCTCCCCCCACGACAAGGCGGCCTTCCACCGCGGCGACTGCGACCTGGTGCCGAACAACTTCAGCGAGGTGCCGGCGCTGATGCGGCGCACCGTGCGCGAGCCGCTGGTCGTCGCCGCGGTCTCGCCGCCGGACGCCCACGGCTACTTCTCGCTCGGCTGCCACGCCGAGTACGTGGCGGCGATGGTGGGCGAGATGCCGTTCTTCGTCGAGGTCAACGCGCGGATGCCGCGCACCTTCGGCGAGAACCAGATCCACGTCAGCCAGGTCCTCGGCTGGTGCGAGGCCGACTACCCGCTGGTCGAGCTGCCGCCGCGCCCGGCCCGCGACGCCGACCGCCGGATCGCCGAGCTGGTCGCCGAGCGGATCCCCGACGGCGCCACGATCCAGGCCGGGATCGGCGCCGTGCCGGACCAGGTCCTGCGCCTGCTCGCCGACCACCGCGACCTCGGCGTCCACACCGAGCTGCTCTCCGAGGGCTTCGTCGACCTGGTCGAGCAGGGAGCGGTGACCGGCACTCGCAAGCGCACCCACCGCAACAAGCTGATCACCACCTCCGCGGTCGGGACCAGGCGCCTCTACGACTTCGTCGCCGACAACCCGGGGGTCGAGTTCTGGCCGGTCGACGAAACCAACAACCCGACGCTGGTCTCCGCCGAGCCGCACTTCACCGCGATCAACGCGACGATCGAGGTCGACTTCCTCGGCCAGTGCGCCTCCGAGAGCCTCGGCAGCGACTACTGGTCCTCCTCCGGTGGCCAGCCCGACTTCGCCCGCGGCGCCGTCCTCTCCGAGGGCGGCCAGGCGTTCATCGTCCTGCACTCGACCACCGGCGACGGCGAGACCTCGCGGATCGTCCCCCGCCTGCACCCCGGCGCCGCCGTCACCACCTTCAAGAACATCGTCGACCGCGTCGTCACCGAGTACGGGGTAGCCGAGCTGCGCGGCAGCTCGATCGCCGACCGAACCCGCCGCCTGATCGACGTCGCCCACCCCAGGTTCCGCGAGGAGCTGACGCAGGCGGCGCGGGACTGCGGCTATCTGAGCTAGAGGGCGCTCAGGGACCGCCGGCGAGGCGGAACATCAGTTCGTCGGGGTAGCACCAGCTCCAGTCCTCACCCGGCTCGGCCGAGCGGATGATCGGGTGCCCGGTCGCCTGGTGGTGCGCCGTTGCGTGTTTGCCGACCGAGTTGTCGCAGCAGCCGATGTGACCGCAGGTCTGGCACATCCGCAGGTGGACCCAGCGCATTCCCGCCGCCAGGCACTCCTCGCAGCCCTCGACCTCCGCCGGCAGATCGAGGTACTGGACCGCGTCGAGGTGGGTGCACTCCTCAGCCACGCGCCCGACGATACTGGACGAAAGTACTAAGGGCGAGTTGAGGCGGTCCTAGGAGCCGGTGGCGATCTCGGCCGGCTCGCCGCCGGGGAACCAGTGGGCCTCGACCGGGGGCGGACTGTCGCGCAGATAGCGCTCGGCGTCGAGGGCGCCCATGCAGCCGGTGCCGGCGGCGGTGACCGCCTGGCGGTAGGTGTGGTCGACGACGTCGCCGACGGCGAAGACGCCGCCGAGGTTGGTCCGGGTCGAGCCCGGCTCGGTGACGATGTAGCCGTCCTCGTCGACGCCGACCTGGTCCTTGACAACCTCCGAGCGCGGGATGTGGCCGATCGCGACGAAGGCGCCGGTAGCCTCGATCTCCTCCCGCTCGCCGGTCTCGGCGTCGTGGAGGCGGATCTTCTCCAGCTTGCCGTCCTCGCCGGCGACGAACTCCTCCGGCACGAAGGGGGTCTTGAAGTCGATGTTGTCCTTCTCGCGGGCGCGGTCGAGCATGATCTGGGAGGCGCGGAACTGGTCGCGGCGGTTGACCACGGTCAGCTGCTCGGCGTACTTGGAGATGAAGATCGAGTCCTCCATCGCCGAGTCGCCGCCGCCGATCACGATCACCCGGTGGCCCTTGAAGAAGGCGCCGTCGCAGACGCCGCAGGTGGAGACGCCGCGGCCGCCGAGCTCCATCTCGCCGGGGATGCCGAGCCGTTTCGGCTCCGCCCCCATCGCCAGGATCACGGTCTTGGCCCGGTGCTCCTCGTCGCCGAGGAAGACCTTCTGGACGCCGCCGTCGGAGAGCTCGACCCGGTCGACGTCGTCGGTGACGAAGCGGGTGCCGAAGCGCTCGGCCTGGGCCCGGAACTGGCCCATCATCTCCGGCCCCATGATCCCCTCGGGGTAGCCGGGGTAGTTCTCGACGTCGGTCGTGTTCTGCAGCTGGCCGCCCCACTGGAACCCCTCGAAGACCAGCGGCTCAAGGTTGGCGCGGGCCGTGTAGAGCGCCGCCGTGTAACCGGCGGGCCCGCCGCCGATGATGATCACATTCTCGATTTTCTTCGAATCAGCCATTTTTCGCCGCCTGGAGTCTATTACTTTACTTTTTATAGTAGCGCTCGAAGGGGTCGCTTGCGACCGGCTCCATCGCCGGCTCGAAGTCGGATTTGGCACTGCCGCCGCGTTCGATCGGCCGCCCCTCCGTCTCCCAGCGCTGGACCGTTTTGCGCAGCTGGAAGAAGGCGAATATGCCGGGCGGGATCGGCATCCAGAAGGCAACCAGGCGGAAGACGAGGATCGCCGGGAAGACCGTCTGCTCGGGGATGCCGAAGAGGACGAAGGCGCCGATCATGCCGGCGTCGACGGCGCCGACCCCGGCCGGGGCGAGGGGAAAGAGGTTGGCGACCATGCCGAGGAAGAAGCCCTGGACGACGACCGCCAGCGGCACGTGGACGCCGAAGGCGTGGAAGGAGGCCCAGAGGACGCCGATGCTGGCAGCCCAGAAGCCGGCGGCGCCGAGCACGGCGAGGCCGCCGCGCGAGGGATGGGCGAAGAGGCCGAGCGCGAAGCGGAACCCCTCGGCCAGCGTTTCCGGCACTTTGGCGGCACTGTGGAGGAAGGAGCGGGCGCGCTCGCCGTGCGCCAGCGGCTCCAGCCGCCGCGCCAAGTCGCCGGGGATCAGGGCGACGAGGATGCCGAAGACCAGCAGCAGGCCGGCGACCGCGGCCGGCACGATCGTCAGCTCGACCGAGTGGTTGCCGTTGAGCACCCCGGTCCGCAGCAGGATGCCGAAGAGGATCAGCGCCAACGGGTAGAAGATGTAGTGGAGGCTGACGAAGGCGACCATCCGCCGGGCGACGTCGCGGCGGCGCATCCCGGCCTTGCGCAGCGCCCAGTAGGTGATCGCGATGCCGCCGGCGCCACCGGCCGAGAACAGCAGCGTCGCCGCCACCCCGGCCATGTTGATCTCGTAGGTCTCGCTCCAGCGCAGGCGCAGCGCCTCGCCGCCGACCACCGCCTTGAAGAGGGCGATGTAGGTGCCGAAGGCAACGACGTTGAAGCCGATCGCGACGCCGATCCAGACCGGGTCGGCGTCGTCGAGCCTGCTCAGCGCGTCGCCAAGGCCGACCAGCTTCGGGAAGAGGAAGTAGATGCAGCCCAGCAGCAGCAGGACGACCAGGACCGTCTGCACCAGCCGCCGGGTGGTGAAGAGCGGCAGCTCGACGTTGCCACCGCCGTTCGCCGAATCCTCATCAGACACCACCGGGACGCTACCCGCTCGCGACTTTCTCCAGTCTCTGCAGGGCTTTGTTGACAGCCAGCACGGCCGGCTCGGCGAGCTTCTCGCCGCGGCGGACGGCGTAGACGAGCAGTGCCCCGGCGGCGAGGTCGGTGACGTAGTGCTCACCCAGGTAGACGAGGCCGAAGCCGAGCGTCAGCGCGTAGCCCCAGCCCAGCGTGCCCTCGACCCGGCCGGTTTCGGCCAGCGCCAGCGCCGCCGTGACCGAGGTCGCGAAGTGCAGCGAGGGCATCGCCGCCCAGGGGTTGCCGCCGAGCGTCTCGTACATCGCCGGCCAGGCCGAGCGCCAGGTCTTCTCGCCGACCTCGACCATCACCCGCCGCACCTCTTCGCCGTCGGTGACGCCGTTCTCGGCGGCCCACCAGGGGGGTGCCGTCGGCAGCACGAAGTAGACGGCGCAGCCGAGGTCGAAGACGGCGGCCATCTGCCGCGCCGCCCGCGGGAAGCGCTCGTTGTCGCGAACCAGGATCAGCGCCAGGGCGAGGTAGGGCTCGATGAACCAGAGCCAGTGGGTCCAGGCCAAAAAGCGGTCGACCGCACCGACCCCGGGCAGCTTCGCCAGGGCCCGCTGGAGGCGGACATTGGGGAGCTTGCCGCCGCCGAGCCGGCGGTCGAGCTCGACCGGGTAGCGGCTGCGCAGGCGGGCGCGGAGGCGCTCGGGATCGTCGTAGGGCATCTCGTGGACCACCGTGAAGGCCCACATCTGCAGGGCGAAGAGGGCGACGTCGCGCTTCTTCGAGCGCGGCTGCAGGACGGCCAGCGCCAGCGGGCCAGCGGCGCAGGCGACGATCGCGACCGGGGCGGGGATCCGCAGCCGCCTCCGCAGCAGCGGCACCGCAACGGCAGCGCCGATCGCGCCCGCCGCTGCCACCCGTACCGCCAGTCGCAGCGCGGGTGATGGCCGAGAGCTCCCCTTCATCAGGGCGGCGAGTATAGGTAGGCCCCGGGGCGATGGGAGCGGCCGGCGCGGCGCCTGAGGAGAACCGACCCGGGCCGCGTGGTCCGTCTCCCACGTGATTAGAATGGCCGCGCTTTGGCGCCGCACTCCCCTGGCACTGACCAGATCGACACTCTGCTTTGGATCGGCCTCGCCGTCGCGGCGATAGTGATCGTCGCGATCAACCTCGGCCTCCTCTACGCCGTGCGCAAATTCCGCGCCCAGCGCGGCGGCGGCGAGCCGGCCCAGGTCAGCGGCGGCCGCCGGGTCCAGTTCCGGGTTGGCGCCGTCCTCACCGCCTTCGCCGCCGCGATCTTCGTCGTCAGCATCGTCTTCACCAACGACGCCCGCGAAACGCCGGCCACCGGCCCCGCCGGCCTCGCCGCCGCGAAGACGGCGCCGCTGAAGATCAAGACCACCGGCCAGCAGTGGCTGTGGCGCTTCGCCTACCCCAACGGCGCCTTCTCCTACTACAAGCTGGTGGTCCCGGTCGACACCGCGGTCGAGCTCGAACTGGTCTCGACCGACGTCGTCCACACCTGGAACGTGCCCGACCTGACCGGCAAGCGCGACGCGGTCCCGGGCAAGGTCAACGACGTCGTCTTCCGCGCCGACGAAGAAGGCACCTACTACGGCCAGGCCGCGACCCTCTCCGGCCAGGCCTACGCGGCGATGCGGACCGAGGTCGACGTGGTCTCGCCGCAGGCCTACGAAGAATTCGTCGAAACCCAGCAGAGCGACATCGAAGCGGCGCAGAAACGGGTCGTCGGCCTGATCGAAAACGGAGAAGTGCCATGAGCGAGAGCCCGCACCCAGAGCTCGTAGTCGACGGCTTCCCCGGCAGGAAGCGCCCGCGCTGGATCGAGCTGCTGACCAGCGCCGATCACAAGGACGTCGGCCGGATCCTGATCTGCGGCTCGCTCGGCTTCGTCTTCCTCGCAGTGGTCGAGCTGCTGCTGATGCGGCTGCAGCTGGCGATCCCGGAAAACTCCTTCCTCTCGCCGGTCGGCTTCAACCGCATCCTCTCGACCTACGGCGCCACCGCCGTCTTCTTCTTCGCGCTGCCGCTGGCGCTGGGCTTCTTCTACTACCTGGCGCCGCTGCAGATCGGCGCCCGCGGCACCGCCCTGCCCCGCCTCGGCCAGATCGGCGTGGCGCTGTGGGCGACCGGCGCCGCAGTCCTCTACGCCAGCTTCATGTTCACCCCGTCGGAGGCTGGCGTCAACCCGCTGGCGCCGCTCAGCGAGCTCGCCTTCCTCTCCAACAACGGCGTCGACGCCTGGGCCACCGCGACCGGGCTGGCGACGCTCGGCTTCGTCTTCCTCGCGATCGACCTGCTGACGACGCTGCGCAACATGCGGGCGCCGGGGATGGCCTGGCGCCGCGTCCCGGTCTTCTCCTGGGCGGCGACGGTCGGCTGCTGGCTGCTGCTGACGATCGGCCCGGTCCTGCTGGCGGCGCTGACGATGCTGATGATCGACCGCAACTACGAAGGCATCTTCTTCGCCGACGGCTCCGGCGGCGCGCCGCTGCTCTGGCAGCACCTGAGCTGGATCTTCTTCACCGGCTCCTACATGCTGATCCTGATCTTCGCCTTCGGCGCAATCGCCGAAATCGTCTCCACCTTCGCCGCCAAACCGCTCTTCAACCGCGCCGCCGTGATGGGCTCGCTGGCGGCGATCGCGGTGATCGGCACCCTGGCCTGGATGCAGAACATGCTGACCGCGCCGATCGGGATCGGCTGGATGTACTTCGCGATGCTGATGTCGCTGGCGCTGATCGTGCCCTTCGGCCTCGTCGTCTTCAACCTGATCGCGACCATGGTCGGCGGCGCCCTGCGAATGCGGGCACCGCTGCTGTTCGCGCTCGGCGCGATCTCGGCGATCTCGATCGGCCTCGCCGCCGAGATCGGGCAGTCGATGGTCGGCCTCGCGTGGGAGGTGAAGAACACGACCGACTCGACCGCGGCGACCCACTTCGCGCTGGTCGGCGGCGCCGTCTTCGGCGGCTTCGCCGCCCTCCACTACTGGTTCCCGAAGATGACCGGGCGGACGATGGGCGAGAGCCTCGCCCGGATCTCCTTCTGGACGATGGCGGTCGGCATCCTCGTCGCCTTCGTGCCGCTGTTCATGGCCGGGATCATCCAGGGTCAGACGATCGACGCCTACAAGTACTACGAGCACACCGGCCTCGACACCTACAACCTGATCGCCACGATCGGCAGCTTCGTGCTGGCGCTCGGGATCGTGCTGACGATCGTCAACGCGATCCTCAGCCGCAACGGCGGCCCCGAGGCCGGCCACGACCCCTGGGGCGGCGACTCGCTCGAGTGGTTCACGCTCTCGCCGCCGGAGCCGCACAACTTCGACGTCCTGCCGGATGTCCGCAGCGCCCGGCCGATGCGCGACATCCGCGCCGCGATCGCCCACCGCACCGGCCGCGCCGAGCAGCCGGCCCGCGAGCAGCAGCCGGTAGCCTGACCGGCATGCAAGCCGGCGCCGGCGCGCAGAGCGCGCCCCCCTCGACGGCCGCCGTGGCCCTCCCCCGCTCCGCCGCGATCACGGTCCTTCGCGACTACCTGACGCTGACCAAGCCGAAGGTGCAGTCGCTGCTGCTGTTCACGACGGTGACGACTATGTACGTGGCCGGCGACCCCTCGCTCGGCCTGATCTTCCTCACCTGCCTCGGCGGCGCCCTCTCGGCCGGCGGCGCTGGCGCGATCAACCACGCCGTCGACCTCGACATCGACCAGCTGATGGAGCGCACCGCCGACCGCCCGGTCGCCTCGGGGCGCGTCTCCCAGGGCGCCGCGATCGCCTTCGGGACGCTGCTCGGCTGCTCCTCCTTCCTGCTGCTGGCGCTGACCGTGAACCCGCTGGCGGCGGCGCTCTCGCTCTCCGGCCTGCTCGGCTACGTCTTCGTCTACACGCTCTGGCTCAAGCGCACGACGCCGCAGAACATCGTCATCGGCGGCGCCGCTGGCGCGGTGCCGCCGCTGGTCGCCTGGGCGGCGGTGACGGGCGGCCTCGACGGCATGGCCTTCTACCTCTTCGCGATCGTCTTCTTCTGGACCCCACCCCACTTCTGGGCGCTCTCGCTGCTGATGAAGGACGAGTACGCCAAGGCCGGGATCCCGATGCTGCCGGTGGTCCGCGGCGAGGACGAGACGCGGCGCCAGATCCTCCTCTACACGGTGCTGCTCTACGCGGTCACCCAGCTGCCCTTCTGCGCCGGTGGGCTCGGCGTCGCCTACCTGGTGCCCTCGATGCTGCTCGGCGCCGGCTTCATCTTCTGTGCGACGAAGCTGCTGCGCAGCGCCGACCGCCGCTGGGCGCTGCGCACCTACCTCTTCTCGCTCGCCTACCTGGCGCTGCTGTTCGCGGCGATGGCGATCGACGCCCATGTCTGAGTTCGGCGCCTGATAGAAATCCGCCCGTGGACCGCGAGACCGCACGCAAGAACATGGTCGGAGGCCTGGTCGCCGCTGGCTTCGCCGCCGCGATCTTCGCCCTCGCCTTCGTCGCCGCCTTCCTCTACATCGCCCAGTAGCCGGTGAGCGAGCGCCGACACATCCCCGAGCCCGGCGAGACCGTCTACACGCCGCGCCCCTCCTGGGCTCCCGCCCTCTTCGCCCTCGGCCTCGTCGGCCTGATCGGCGGCATCTACGCCGCCGGCCTGATCTTCCCGCCGATCGTCTACGCCGTCGCCGGCGCCGCGATCCTGCTCGGCGCCTTCCGCGGCCTCGTCCGCGGCGCGATCCGCGACTACTTCCGCCTGCCGCGCAAGCAGCGGGTCCCCGCCGCCGCGCTTCCGGTCGAGACGATCTCGGCGCCGCCGAAGCCCTAAGCCCGGCGCCTCAGCCCGGCGTCATCCCCGAGGTCGCCCCCTCACTGGTCCAGACGCGGACGATGTCGCGCATCGAGAGGATCCCGACCAGCTCGCCCTGCTCGAAGACGACCAGGTGGCGGACGCCGCGGCGCGACATCTCGGCGGCGGCGCGCTCGAGGCTCCAGTCCGGGGCGGCGGCGATCACGCCCTCGCTCATGTGGTCGGCGACCAACTCGACGTCGGGGTCCTCGCCGCCGCCGACCGAGATCAGCAGGTCGCGCTCGGTGACGATGCCCGGCGTCGGCGACTCGGCATCGCTGACCAGCGCCGCGCCGGTCCCCTTCTCGACCATCATCGCCGCCGCCTCGCGCAGCGTGTGCGAGGGGCCCACGGTCGACGTCACCTCCGACATCCCGTCCCTGACCTGCATCTGGACCTCCCTTTCGAGCGGTTTCCGACTTAGTGCGAATCGACGCAAGAGTACCCGAATGCCACACGTGTATTCACGGCCACGCCGGGGTGCCCACAGGACGCTTTCGCGCGGCCCTGACATATAGACTCCGGCGCGCCGCCAGCCGTATGCAAAGCCCCTCGCAACTCATCCGCCCGCTGCTCGCCCTCGCCGCCCTGGCCGCGCTCGTCATCGCCGCCTCCGGCTGCGGGACGACGACCGCCGACATCGCCCGCGGGCGCACCCTCTTCGTGCAGAAATGCGGCGTCTGCCACACCCTCGCCCAGGCGGGGACGACGGCCCAGGTCGGCCCCAACCTCGACGACGCCTTCGCCGCCGCCCGCGCGGCCGGCGAGGGGGGCGACACGATCGAAGGGATCGTCAAGGCCCAGGTCGGGTTCCCGCGCCCGAGCAACGGCGACCCGGCGGTCTCGATGCCGCGCGACGTCGTCACCGGCCAAGATCTCGACGACGTCGCCGCCTACGTCGGCACCTACGCCGGCGTCCCCGGCGCAGCGCCGCCGAAGGTGCCCGGCGGCCCCGGCGCCCAGGTCTTCGCCAGCAACGGCTGCGGCGGCTGCCACACGCTGGCCGCCGCCGGTTCCGGCGGCGTCACCGGCCCCAATTTCGACGAAGTCCTGCCCGGCCAGACCGCGGCGATGGTCAAAGAATCGATTGAAGACCCGAACGCGAAAATCGCCAAGGGCTACCCGGCCAACGTGATGCCGGAGAACTTCGCCCAGACGATCGCCCCGAAGGAAATCGAACAGCTGGTCGAATACCTGCTCGAAAGCACCGCCAAGGGCGGCTCGAAGTAGGCAGCGAGTCCGAGCGGGGCGGCCACCCGGCGGTCGCTGGCATCATCTGCTGACGATGCGGGAACCGCTCCGAGACCGCTTCGAGATCTCCCCCCAGCGCTACGCGCAGGTCACCGCCGTCGCCCTCGGCGCCCTGGCGCTGATCGTCCTCACCGGCGCCGCGGTGCGCCTCACGGACTCCGGGCTCGGCTGCCCCAACTGGCCCAAGTGCTACGGCGGCGTCACGCCGCCGCTCGAATCGCACGCCGTGATCGAGTACAGCAACCGCCTGCTGACCGGCTTCGTCGGCCTCGCCGTGATCGCCGCCAGCATCCTCGCCTGGTTCCGCAAGCCGTTCCGCTGGCATCTGGCGCTGTTCGGCGCCCTGCTGCCGCTGGGCGTGATCGGCCAGGCGATCCTCGGCGCCCTCGTCGTCGAGTACCACCTCGCCCCGGGCCTGGTGATGTCCCACTTCATCCTCTCGATGATGCTGCTCGACGCCGCCTTCGCGCTGGCCTGGTGCTCGCGCTATGAGCCTTGGCAGCGGCGTCGCTCCCACGACCGGCTCGGCGTCTGGGCGGTGCGGGCGCTGATCCCGTTCGGCCAGCTGACGATCCTCGCCGGGACGATCGCCACCGCCTCCGGGCCCCACGCCGGCGCGCACGCGGGACAGCTCGTCCACCGCTTCACCTTCGAGGGGCCGAAGACGCTGGAATGGGTGGTCCAGCGCCACGCCGCGATCGCCGCCGTCTACGGCTTCGCCGCGATCGCCGTCTGGTTCCTGCTGAGGCGACCCGGCGGCGACCGCCGGGCGCTGAGGCCGCTGACCGTCGTCCTCGGCCTGCTGGCGCTGCAGGGAGCGGTCGGCGGCCTGCAGTGGTATCTGAAACTTCCGACCGAGATCGTCTGGGTCCACATCGCGATCGCCACCGGCAACTGGTTGGCGATGCTCTGGACCGTCGCCGCCGCCGGCCGGCTCGAGCCCCGGCAGGAGGCGGCGCCCGTCGGCGAGTCGCGCGAGCCCGCCGCCAGGGCACCCGCCGAGGCGCTCTAAGCGCCGTCCTGGCGGCCCCGAGCCCCGATGCTCGCCTTCGCCCCTTCGATCGCCTTCCTCAGCCTCGTGCAGGCCTGCCTGATCGGCCTCGCCCGGCCGGCCGTCAGCCCCCTGCTGGGACGGCTGCGCAGCGTCTGGTGGGCGCTGGTGCCGCCGCTCTCGATCGTCGTCGCAATCGCCGCGATCGCCCTCGACTCGGCCAGCGCCCACGCCCTCACCTACCTGGCTCTGGTAGCGGTGCCGCCGCTGGCGGCGCTGGCACTGGCGGCGATCGTCCGCGGCGGCCGTCCGGCCCTGGCCCTGGCGGTGGTGCCGCTCTTCGCCCTCGCCTGGGCCGCCCGCGGCGCCCTCGCGGGCCAGAGCGCGGCGCTGGCGCTCTCGGCCCTGGCCTGCGTCAGCCTCGGCTGGCTGCTCGCCTGCGTCGTCCCCGCCAGGTGGCTGAAGCTGGGGATCTACGCGATGGCGGCGATCGACACCTACCTGGTCGCCAGCGACCTCCTGCAGGCGCCCAACGCGGTCCTCAACGCCGTCTCCCCCGGCGGTCTGCCGCGGCTGCAGTTCGTCTCCTTCGGCTCCGCCGTGATGGGCTTCGGCGACATCTTCATCGCCGCCACCCTCGGCGCCCTGCTGGCGCACGATCGTCGCCTGCAGCTCCGCGGCACTTACCTCGCGATCGCCCTCTGCCTCGGCTTCGACCTGCTCTTCTTCGCCGTCGACGAGCTGCCGGCGACGGTGCCGATCGCGCTCACCCTCGCCCTACTGGAGCTGCAGGGGCGACGGCGGATCAGAGCTGGGTGACGAGCAGGCCCATCGTGCCGACGAACCCGGTGACCATCACCGTGCAGATGCCGATCACCCCGTGGAGCATGGTCCGGTTCATCGCCGCGAACTTCTCGTCAATCCGATCGAACCGTTCGTCGATCCGCTCAAGGCGCCCGTCGATCCGATCGAGCCGCTTGTCGACCTGCTCGAAGCGTCTGTCGACCTGCTCGAAGCGTCTGTCGACGGCGGCGAAGCCGTCGTCGACGCGCCGGTTGAGGCCGTCAAGCCGGTCGTCGCTCCACATCTCTCTCACGACTGCCATGTTGCCAGACCAGCGGGCGAGATGTAACGAGTTGTCTGTGCATTGCAAGAGCTCTGGCTCAATTCCCACGCCGCTTGCGCGCAACCCAGCGGTATCCATGCCAGGCGCCCCAGCAGACCAGCACAAGACCCCACAGCGCCCCCACCAGCGGCCGCGTCAGCAGCGTCACCACGATCACCGACGATGCCGCCACCGCGACGATCATCACCCACCTAAACACCGCCTCCTCGGAGATCCTCATCTCAGGCAGTCTGCCTCACGCACGGGCGCGAGGCCAGGGAGACGCGCCGGTTTGCAGGAGCCGCGCTAAAGGACGTAAACGGTAAGAAAGACGATGATCCACATGATGTCGACGAAGTGCCAGTAGATGCCCGGCACCTCGACGCCGAGATGGTCCTTCCCCTCCTCGCCGAAGTGGCCGCGGAAGGCGCGGATCGTGGCGAAGCTGAGCAGCATCAGGCCGACGAAGACGTGGGCGCCGTGGAGACCGGTGAGGCAGTAGAAGATCGAGCCGAACGAGAGGTCGCGGGCGCTGAAGCCGAGGTGCACGTACTCGTTCAGCTGGATGAAGAGGAAGGTCGCGCCCAGCATCCAGGTCAGCAGCAGTCCCAGCTTCATCCCCTGGCGGTTGCCGCGGCGGATCGCCTCGAGGGCGTAGTGGATCGTGAAGCTGGAGGAGACGAGGATCGCCGTGTTGACGCCGGCGACGGCGACCGGCAGTTCGTAGGGGTGCGGCGGCCAGGCGGGCGGGTTGACGACGACGCGGAGGAAGAAGTAGGAGGCGAAGAAGGCCCCGAACAGCATCACCTCGGAGACGATGAAGAGGAGGATGCCGAGCGTCTGTTTGTCCATCCGCGAGCTCTGGTTGGCCTCCGGCGGACCGTGGTGCTCGTCGGCGTGCCCGTGCCCGAGAGCGACGGTTGCGCTCTCCATCAGGACCCCCCTCCCTCGGCGACGGCGGCGGCGACGGCGGCGGCCGGGCGGCCGACCTCGATGTGCTCGACCTGCTTCTCGGTGATCTCGCGCACCCGCCCGATCAGGTCCTCCTCGAGCCAGCGCGAGCCCTCGCCGGCGAAGGTCGAGATCAGGACCTCGTCGATCCGGTAGTGCTCGATCGCGTTCTTGACCGCGAGGAAGGGATCGGGGCTCATCGGCTGGCCGGTCGCGTCGACGTCGGCGCGGTAGAGCTCGGCCAGGGTGGAGGCGAGGTCGCGGACGATCTCCGCCTCGCCGACGCCCTCGGCGCGGGGGCAGATGATCGTGTAGCGGTGCGGTTGGCCGGCGGCGCGCTCCTTGAGCCGGTTGACCAGGTCCGGGGTCGCCACGGTCTTGGTGGCGACGACGAGGGTGTGGATCAGGTCCAGTCGGATCGCGTCGTCTTCGATCCGGACCGGGATGTGGGTGAACTTCGTATCCGGTTCGACCCGCTCGCGGACCCACTCGACCAGGTCGCGGCGGGTGAAGCCGAAGCGATCGTCGTAGAGGCTGGAGAAGAGGATCTCGCCCGGTTCGTGGGCGCGGACGGCGTCGGTCGCCGCCAGCCATGGCTCCGGGTCCATCACCTCGCCGACCGAGTCGATGCCGAACTCGCTCAGCACCGACATCGTCACCTCGACCCGGGCGCGGGCGGCTTCGCGCAGCTCGCCGGAGTCGATCAGCTGCCCGACCGAGGGCTGGTTCTGCGGCGCCGCGACGACGACGCTGGAGACCCTGCCCTGGCGCTCGCGCACGGCCTGCAGCAGTTTGCGACCGCCGGCGACCTCGTTGAGGAAGACCAGCAGCGGCCGGTCCTCGGCGACGGCGCTCACGTCGAGCCCACCACGCTCGGCTCGGCCGCCGGGACCTCGGCGCCTTCGCCGGACATGATCGCGTGGCGGGCGCCCGGGACCCCGTACTCGTAGGGACCGCCGACCACACGCGGGATCTCGTCGAAGTTGAAGATCGGCGGCGGCGAGGAGACCTGCCACTCGATCGAGTTGGCGCGCCAGGGGTTGGCCTCGGCGCGCGGGCCGAAGCGCCAGCTGACGATCATGTTGTAGAGGAAGACGAGCTGGACGGCGCCGAGCATGAAGGCGAAGCAGCTGATCAGCAGGTTCCAGTTGCCGAACTGGCTGGCGTAGTCGGCGACCCGCCGCGGCATCCCGTCCATCCCGATCCAGTGCATCGGGATGAAGGTCCCCCAGGTGCAGACCAGGGTGCCCCAGAAGTGAACCCGGCCAAGTTTCTCGTCGTACATGCGCCCGGTGATCTTCGGAAACCAGTGGTAGATGCCGGCGAAGATCGTGAAGACCGAGCCGCCGAAGAGCACGAAGTGGATGTGGGCGACGATGAAGTAGGTGTCGGAGACGTGGATGTCGATCGGCACCATGCCGAGCATGACCCCGCTGATGCCGCCGATCGTGAAGGTGACGATGAAGGCGAGCGCGAACAGCATCGAGGTCGATTTGGTGTGGATCTTGCCGAAGTAGAGCGTCCCCAGCCAGGAGAAGATCTTGATCCCGGTCGGCACCGCGATCAGCAGCGTGGTGAACATCATCGGCACCCGCAGCCACGAGAACATGCCGGCGACGAACATGTGATGGGCCCAGACCGAGTAGCTGAGGACGACGATCCCGATCAAGGCAAGGGCCATGAGGCGGTAGCCGAAGATCGGCTTGCGGGCATGGGTGGAGATGACCTCGCTGATGATCCCGAAGCCGGGCAGCATCATGATGTAGACGGCTGGGTGCGAGTAGAACCAGAAGATGTGCTGGTAGCTGATCACGTCGCCACCGCCGCCGAACTGGAAGAAGTTGGTGTGGAGGATGCGGTCGAAGAGGACCATGAACTGGGCGCCGGCGATGAACGGGGTCGCGGCGACCACCAGCAGCGAGGTCGAGAGGTTGGCCCAGACCAGCAGCGGCATCCGCCAGAAGGTCATCCCCGGCGCCCGCATGGTGATGATCGTAACCAGGAAGTTGAGCGCGGTGGCGATCGAGGAGGCGCCGGCGAACTGGACGCCGAGGTTGAAGAAGGACTGCCCGAGCGGGGCGCCGGTGGAGAGCGGCGCGTAGCCGGTCCAGCCGGCGTCGAAGGCGCCGCCGGGGGCGAGGAAGCTGCCGATGAAGAGCAGGCCGGCCAGCGGCAGCATCCAGAAGCTGAGCGCGTTGAGGCGCGGGAAGGCCATGTCCGGGGCGCCGATCATCAGCGGCAGCACGTAGTTGGCGATGCCGGCGAAGACCGGGATCACGAAGACGAAGATCATCAGCACCGCGTGGGTGGAGAAGAGGCTGTTGTAGGTGCTGGCGTCGACGATCTGGGTGCCCGGCTGCGCCAGCTCGGCCCGGATCAGCATCGCCATCAGCCCGCCCACGAAGAAGAAGAAGAAGGTGGTGCAGATGTACTGGATGCCGATCACCTTGTGATCGGTGTTGAAGCGGAAGTAGTCCCGCCAGCTCTTGGCGCCGTGCTGGGAGTGGTCGTCGGGGATCGTCGGCATCCCGGCGGCCCAGCGCAGCCAGTAGTCGAAGCAGCCGAAGCCGGCGAGGAAGCCGAGCGGGGCGAGGATCAGCGGCACGACCACGTGCGGGTAGCCGGTCTGTTCGGTCTGGTAGAGCGGCAGACCGGAGATCGCGCGCAGCGCGATCACCAGGCCGAAGCCGAATGCGGCGAAGGCGAGGGCGCCGAGCCCGCCTCGAATCCAACCCGGTCGCTTGATCGCTGCCAGCATCAGGCGTGCGAGGTCGTGCGGTTGGTCATCTCAGCCTCCATTATGCCCCGCCCGCGGTCAGGGGTTCGACGGGGTTGGTTTCGGTGTCCTGCTTGATCGTCGCCATCTCCGCAGAGGGGACTTTTTCCTTCAGCCCGGATACCCATTCCTGAAATTTCGCCGGCGACTCGACCACCACTTTCGCCCGCATCGAGGCGTGGCCGAAGCCGCAGAGCTCAGTGCAGATCAGCTGGTAGGTCCCGATCCTGTCGGGGGTGACGATCGCGGTCGTCGTGATCCCGGGGACGTTGTCTTTCTTGATCCGCCACTGCGGCACCCAGAACGAGTGGATCACGTCCATCGAGTGCATCTTGAAGGTGATCTGGCGGTTGACCGGCACGCGCAGTTCGCCCTCCACGTAGGCGTTGCCTTTGCCCGGGTAGCCGAAGCTCCAGGCGTACTGCTGGGAGAAGACGTCGACCGTCATCGCGCCCTTGACCGGTTCTTCGATTTCGTTCAGGACTTTCCAGCTGTAGCCACCGCCGAAGAGAACGATGATCGTCGGGATCAGGGTCCAGGCGACCTCGAGCCGGGTGTTGCCGTGGATCGGCTCGCCGTCGGATTCGTCGCCCGGCTTGGCTTTGAATTTCCACAGCGCGTAGAAGAGCATCACGATCACCAGCGAGAAGACGAAGGCGGAGATCACGATCATGATGTTGAGCAGATCGTCGATCTTCGGCGCCGCCGTCGAGGCCTCCTGGCCGTCCCAGTTGATCGAGAGCATCACCGCGGAGATCGCCGCCGCCAGGGCAACGGTGGCAGCGAGCATCTTCACTATCGGGAGGCGGCCGTACATGAGGCGGCGGGCATTCTATTGAAGCGGCGGCCGGAGGTTTTCCGCCCCCAGGTGACGCTTGGCACTAGCTCGACGGAAGCGGCAGGCCGTCCAGCTCCGCGGCCGCGGCGGCGAGCACGCCGCGCGCCACTCCCTCCCAGCTCCACAGCCGCCCGACCGTCCCGACCAGCGTCGCGCGGGCGCTCTCGCGCCGCGCCGGCGGCAGCGCCAGCCAGGCGCCGAGCCGGTCGGCGATCGCCGTCACGGCGCCGGCGTCGACCGGGAACGAGGTCAGCCGGCCCACCTCCGGCGGCAGCGCCGCGGCGAGCTGGCGCGAGACCTCGAGCATCCCCGAGTGCCCGGCCGAGACCGGCAGCGCCCCGCAGGCGGCGGCCTCGGCGGCGACCATCCCGAAGGCCTCGGGGAAGGTGCTGGGCATGACCAGGGCCTCGGCGGTGGGGAGCAGGTCGGCGACCTCGTCGTGCTCGAGCCGGCCGACGAACTCGACCGAGCCGGCCGCGGCCCGCGCCGCCTCCGCGTAGCCGGGGGGTGGGTCGGCGAGAAACGCCGAGAGGATCGGCAGCGGCCGCTCCTCGCCCGCTTCGAGGGCCCAGCCCAATCGCGCGATCTCACGAGCGTCGCCCAGGTCGCCGTGCTCCAGGGCGACCAGCAGCCTGCGCAGCGCCTCCTCGTACTCGCCGAACCCCGCGATCTTCAGCTCGGCCTCGGGGTGCTTGGCCCTGACCAGTGGCCAGGCGGCCAGCAGCAGATCGACCCCCTTGGAGACGATCAGCTTGCCGACGAAGGCAACCAAGGGACGGCGCTCGCCGTCCGGGCGGAATCTGGTGGTGTCGACTCCTGGCGGGCCGAGGCGGGTCTTGTCTTTGAGATCGGGCAGTTCCGGCAGGACGGCCCAGAGAGAGCGGGCGGTGTGGGCGGAGCCGACGAGGACGCCGGCGGCCGCCTCCATCCCCTCGCGGGCGTAGGGCAGGAAGCGGGGGTTCGGTTTGACCGTGTACTCCAGCGCCGAGCCGTGGATCTTGGCGGCGA
>CAZIOS010000009.1:47155-84970 GCA_964540905.1 uncultured Conexibacteraceae bacterium
GGCGGCGACCTCGCGCGCGGCGGCGACGTTGGCCTCGAGGTAGCGGTCGAGCTCGGCCTCGCTCAGCTCCGGGAATGCCTTGACCTCGAAACCCTCGTAGGGGTCCTTGACGTAGACCGGCAGCAGCCCGTGGATGTCGGGGTTGTGGATCTCGACTCCCTCCAGCTCCACCTCGCGGTCCTGGCAGAGCAGATGGACCTCGTGGCCGAGCCGGGCCAACGCCAGCGCCAGGTTGGCGTTGTAGATGTTGCTGCCGGTGCCGCGCAGCATGTAGCCGTGGAAGATCAGCACCCGCATCGTGCCGCCCAAGCTATTAGTCTCCCCGGCGATGAACCAGCGTCAGCTCTACCGGATGCGCGCGCCGGCCTCGGGCCGCGAGGCCCTCGCCCACGCCGAGCCGGGCCAGGTCTACGTCGACCGCGAGACCGGCGAGGAGATGGCGCCGGTGGCGATGGTGCTGCCGCTCGCCCCCTCGACCTCCTCCCTCCCCCGCACCCCGGCCAACCTCCGCGCCTGCCGCCGCTGCGACCAGCTGATCGGCCTCGACGTCAGCGACTGCCCGTACTGCGGCCTGCGCCAGTCCGCGCTCTAGCCGATAGAGACCTCAGAGTCCCTCGCGTTCTTTGCGGAAAAGCTCCGGTCCCAGACCAACCGCCAGCACAACCAGCAAGAGCCCAAGGGCGATCAAATAGGCCACGCCCGTGCTTGCCCTGGTGAGGGCGACGGTTACTCCGCCGACCAGCCCAGCGATCTCCGGGAGGATGAAATGCGTTCGGACAAAACGTTTCATCAACCTGAGAGTACCTGAACCACCACACAGGCGGAATAGAACAACGCTCCGATCCGAAAGCCCCAGAGACCGCCGATGCGGATTGCCCGATCTCGCTTTGCACTGGGTGCCTCACTGAGGAGGACACCCATCAGAACGCCGCTGGCACCTGCCAGGGCAAAGGGAAAGCCGAGGCCAATGCTTTCGGGCCACGGATTCTGGACGCGGGGGAGAACGGCGCCAGCGGCGACTTCCTGGATCACTCCAACCATGCCGCGATACTGAGACCTGAAAGCGCACGCGTGGCGCGCAGGACGTCAGAACTTCATCGCAAAAGCATCCCGGAAGCTTCCGCACAACGCGACCGTGGCGTGGGAAGAGGTCCGGGTGTCCCTCCGAACGTTTTGCGCTGGAGGAGCGCAGTTCCATCGGGGCGTCAGCCGCCGCCTTCTCCTTCGACGATGAGCGAGAGAGGAGGGATACCCGGCCCTCTTCTCGCACCGCTCTCGCGCCCTTACGGTTTCTTGACCAACGTCGCCGTGTAGAGCAGCCGCGCGTTGGAGTAGTAGCAGCCGTAGGTCTTGATCTTGCCGACCCCCTGCTGCGGGTGGCCGTTCTGGATGTCTTCCTTGGAGGCGCAGTGTTCGGGCAGGCGGCTGCCGCGCCAGGTGTTTTCGGCGGAGACGTTGAAGGCGAACATCGGCGCCCAGGTGGGGACGGTGAGGGCGACGACCTGGCCCTGGAGCACGGTCAGGGGGTGTTCGAGGGCAAAGATCGGGGTGCTGCCGAAGTAGGGGTTGAGCACCTCGACCGGGCTCTGCCGAACCAGCGTGTACTGGGGCGGCTTGCTGCCTTCGACCGGGCGCAGGACGCCGATCCGCGCCTCCGACGGTTCGCCGAGGAATTCGTTGAAGAAGCTGACCTCGTCGGTGGTCGTCGCGGTTTCCACGGTCGACGGCTTGGCGAGGGTGATCGACCAGGCGACGATCTTGCCTTCGAAAGGGGCTTCGTAGGGTCGGGCGACGCCGCCGGCGACCGCCTGGAAGCCGGTCACGTGACCCTCGACCCGGCAGGGGGTGATCTCGACGTTGTTGACGATCTTGCCCGGGCACGAGGGCGGCGGCGTTTCCGCGGTCTGGCCGAGCACGAGCACGCGCAACGGCGCCGAGTCGGCGTCCCTGGGAACAACGATCGCGACCAGGACCGCCAGCAGGCAGGCGCCCACGACCAGGGCCCAGGCCCGGGAGTGCTGGCTCGTCTTCTGCGTGAGAGGCATTGGATTTAGAGAAACACGGGGCGAATGGCCCGGTTGCGCCCGGATTCTGCCGTCCGCGTCGGGGGAATGGCGCGGCGAGGCGCCGCTTGCACGATCCCGGCCAGTCGGGGGCGGTAGGGTTGCCCCGCCAGATGGAGGCTTCCAACCGCGCAGACGATTTCATCCCAGCCGGTCTCGCCTCCCTCGGAATCGAGGCCGACGAGGTCGAGCTGGCGGTGATCGGCGCCGCCCACGAGCTGTTCTGGCCGGCGATCCTCGACCTCTACGAGCTCGACACCGGCGCCGTCGCCCCCGAGCCCCTTCCCGACCTCTCGCGAGCACCGGCGATTTCGTGAGCGCGCTCGACCTCTCGCTGCATGAGCAGGCGGCGGCGATCGCCAGCGGCGAGACCGACCCGGCGGCGCTGCTGGAGGCGGCGCTGACGCGGATCGAGCACCGCAACCCGGCGCTCAACGCCGTTGTCGCGACCTTCCCCGAGCGTTCGCGCGAGATGCTCGCCGCCGCCCCCGCCGGCCCGCTGCGCGGCGTCCCGGTCGTGATCAAGGACGAGTGGCCGCTGCCCTGGCGGGCGCAGCGCTTCGGCGCCGCCGAGATGATCGGCCCGGCCGCGGCCGGCGAGTCCGGCCCCTACCGGGCGCTGCGCGACGCCGGCGCGGTCCTGGTCGGCGTCGGCAACATGCACGAGCTCGGCGCCAGCAGCACCGGCAACCTCTCCGTCTACGGCGCCGCCCACAACCCCTGGGACCTCGAGCGCTGTCCCGGCGGCTCCTCCAGCGGCCCCGCCGCCGCGGTCGCCGCCCGCCTTGTCGCCGGCGCGGTCGGCGCCGACGGGGTCGGCTCGATCCGCTTCCCCGCCGCCTACTGCGGCCTGACCGGGCTGAAGCCGACCTTCGGCCGCGCGGCGATGGACGGCCACCACATGGCCGGGATCTCGACCACGATCGTCGCCGGCCCGCTCTGCGCCGACGCCGCCGACGCCCGCCTGCTGGGCTCGGTGCTGTGCGGCGAGGAGCTGGCGGCGGGCGAGGCGCGCGGGCTGCGGATCGGCGTCGTCCGCGACGCCGTCGCCGAGGACGTCGCGCCGGCGGTCGCCACGGCCTGCGCGGCGGCGATCGAGGCGCTGCGCGAGCAGAGCGGCGGCGAGGTGCTGGAGATCGAGCTCCCCGACCTCGACGCCGCGGCGCTGGCGGCGGTGCTGATCGCCAACACCGAGGGCCTCGCCGGCCTCAGCCCGAGCCGGCTGCGCCGGCTCGACCCGGAGCTGAGCCCGATCGCCCGCGGCCTGCTCAAGTACCGGCTGCTGCTGCCGGCCGCGGCCGGTATCAAGGCGCAGCGGGTGCGGACGCTGATGCGGCGCCGGCTCGCCGCCCTCTTCGAGCAGGTCGACGTGATCGCCTGGCCGACGGTGCCGGCGGTGGCGCCGCCGCTGGCAGCGCCGCTGGTCGAGCTGCCCTCCGGCACGCTGACCGCCGACCAGGCCAACGTCCGCGGCGCCGGCCTCGCCAACCTCGCCGGGATCCCGGCGATCAGCGTCCCCGTCGGATCGTCCGAGGGATTGCCGATCGGGCTGCAGCTGCAGGCGGCCTGGGGCCGCGACGAGCTGCTGCTCGACGCCGCCGAGGCGCTCGAGCGAGCGACCGCGCGACGCTGGGTCGAGGCGCTGCCGCCACTGGCCCGCGAGGCCGAGACGGCGGGGGCGTAGCGATGCCGGCGATCGTCGTCCGCGGGCTCGAGCGCGCCTTCGCCGAAGTGCTGGCGGTACAGGGGATCGACCTCGAGGTCGCCGAGGGCGAAATCTACGGCTTCCTTGGCCCCAACGGCGCCGGCAAGACGACGACGGTGCGGATGCTGACGACCCTGCTGCTGCCGACCGGCGGCGAGGCCACCGTCGCCGGCCACGACGTCGTCAGGGAGGCGCGGGCGGTGCGCTCCTCGATCGGCGTCGCCCTGCAGGAAGCGGCGCTGGACCCGCTGATGACCGGCCGCGAGCTGATCCGCCTGCAGGCGACGCTGCAGGGCATCGCCACCGCCGAGGGCCGCAGGCGCGCCGACGACCTGCTGGAGCGGGTCGACCTCGCCGCCGCCGCCGACCGCCGCGTCGGCACCTACTCGGGCGGGATGCAGCGCCGGCTCGACCTCGCCGCCGCGCTCGTGCACGAACCGCGGGTGCTGTTCCTCGACGAGCCGACCACCGGGCTCGACCCGGTCAGCCGCAAGACGATCTGGGAAGAGGTGCAGGCGCTGAACGACGACGGCACCACCGTCTTCCTCACCACCCAGTACCTGGAGGAGGCCGACCAGCTCGCCGACAACGTCGGCATCATCGACAGCGGCCGGATCGTCGCCGAAGGGACGCCGGAAGCGCTCAAGGCCGAGGTCGGCAACCCGCACGTGCAGCTGCAGCTCGCCGCCGGCTCGGTCGCCGAGGCGGAGCGGATCCTGCGGCCGCTCGGCAAGCTGCTGCCGCCCAAGGACGGCAAGAAGGTCCTGGTCGAGGTCGAGAACGGCGCCGCCGACATCCCCCGCGTCGTCCGCACCCTCGACGACGCCGGGATCGCGGTCGAGTCGCTGGAGCTGGTGCGGCCGACCCTCGACGACGTCTTCGTCGCCAAGACCGGCTACCACCTCGAGGAGGAGAGCGAGGAGAACGCCGAGAAGGCGCCGGTCGAGGTATGAGCTCCGTCGCCGTCAACGCGCGGGTGGTGCGGGCGCTGGGGATGCGCTCGATCCGCCAGACCTTCCGCCGGCCGCAGCTGATCGCGCCGATCATCGTCTTCCCGACCCTGCTGCTGGCGCTGCAGACCGGCGGCGCCGGCGCGGCGATCCACCTGCCCGGCTTCCCGCCGGTGCAGAGCTTCCTCCAGTTCATGCTGGCCGGAGCGATGATGCAGTCGCTGATGCTGGCCGGCAACAGCGGCGGCATCGCGCTCGCGGTCGACATCGAGATGGGCTTCACCGACCGCCTCTTCTCGGCCCCGATCCCGCGCTTCGCGATCGTCCTCGGGCGCCTCGCCGGGACCGCGGCGCTGGGCCTCTTCGCCTCGCTCTGGTTCCTCGCGATCGGGCTGATCTTCGGCGCCGAAATCGAGAGCGGCGTCGCCGGGGCGCTGCTGGCAGTGGTGTTGGTCACCACCTCGGCGCTGGCGGTCGGCGGCATCGGCGCCGCGATCGCGCTGCGGACCGGCAGCGCCAGCGTCGTCCAGGGCCTGTTCCCGCTGGTCCTCGTCGTCCTCTTCCTCTCCTCCGCCTTCTTCCCGCAGGAACTGATGATCGAGCCGGCGAAGACGATCGCCCACTACAACCCGCTCAGCTTCATCGTCGAAGGCATCCGCGAACCGATGATCGCCGGCATCGACGCCTCGGTCACCCTCGACGCGGTGCTGGCGATCCTCGGCATCGTCGTCCTCGGCCTCGTCCTCAGCGCCCGGGCGCTGCGCCACCGACTGCGGGTGGGCTGATGGAGGCGGCCGTCGCGATACCCGCCTGGCGCACCAACCTGGCGACGATCGCCGCCCTGATGACGCGGGCCAAGAACGAGCTGATCCGGGTGCCGGGGGCGGCGATCCCGGGCGTCCTCGCGCCGACGATCTTCTTCCTCGGCCTCAACGGAGTCTTCGGCGCCCTGACCCAGCTGCGCGGCTTCAGCACCGGCAGCTACGAGAGCTTCATCGTCCCGATCAGCATGCTGCAGGGCGCCGGCTTCACCGGTGCCGCCGCCGGCGTCAACCTCGCCCGCGACATCGAGCAGGGCTGGCTCGACCGGCTGCTGGTCTCCCCCGCCCCACGCTGGGTGCTGCTCGCCGGCACCGTGCTGGCGGCCAGCGCCCGGGCGCTGATCCCGGCCACCTTCGTGCTGACGATCGCGCTGGCGCTCGGCGCCCACTTCCCCGGCATCGACGGGCTCCTGGTCAGCTACTTCATGGTCGCGGCGATGGCGGCGGTCGCCGCCTGCTGGGCCTCGATGCTGGCGCTGCACTTCAAGAGCCAGTCGGCGGCACCGCTGATGCAGTCGGGGATGATGGCGCTGATCCTGACCACCACCGCCTACGCGCCGCTGGCGCTGCTGCAGGGCTGGCTGGCGCGCATCGCCCGCGTCAACCCGGTCACCGACGTGGTCGAAGCGACCCGGCAGGGCTTCGTCGGCAGCGTCACCTGGGCCGAAACCTGGCCCGGGCTGCTGGCCCTGGCCGGCCTGCTGGCGCTGCTGGGGACGCTGGCACTGCGCGAGATGCGCCGCACGGCGCTGTGAGTCCGCGGCGCCACTCCGAGCCGGTCCGCTATACCGAGGCCGCCGCTCCCACCGCCGTCGCCCTGGCCGAGCGGGTGCTGCGCTGGAACTGGCAGGAGGGCGAGCGCGACGGCTTCCGCTACCGCTACACCCGGCCCAGCCCCGGCCGCTACCCCTGGCAGTGGTACTGGGATTCCTGCTTCGCGGCGATCGTCTGGCGCCGCTTCGACGTCAGCCGCGCCCGAGCCGAGCTGGAGAGCCTGCTGGCGGCGCAGCGCCCGAACGGCTTCGTCGGCCACACGATCTTCTGGAACCACCCGGTCTCCTACGACCGCCTGCCCTTCTACAACGTCGCCTCGCGGCGCTCGCTGCAGACCGAGACGATCCAGCCGCCGCTGCTGGCCTGGGCCTGGCGGATCGCCGTCGGCGACCCGGCGCTGGAGCCGCGGATCGGCGCCCAGGCCGACTGGCTCGCCGCCAACCGCGACCTCGAGGGCGACGGGCTGCTCTGGATCGTGCAGCCGGACGAGTCGGGTCTCGACGCCTCGCCGAAGTTCGAACCGGTCTGGGGCTGGCACGCCAACGGCCGGCTCGGCTTCCCGCTGCTGGTCCGGCGCAACCGCCGCCTCGACTTCGACGCGCGGCGGGTCGGCGAGCGCGGCTGGCCGCTGCTCTGCGAGACGCTGGTCAACACGATGTGGTCGCTCTCGCTGCAGGCGCTGGGCCGACCCTCGGCGACGCCGGCGCTGATCGCGCGGCTCTGGGACGAGCGCCGCGGCCTCTTCCTCGACCAGGCACAGCCCGGCGGGACGCGGCCGGGGGTCGTCACCTGGGCCTCGCTGGCGCCGCTGGCGCTGCCGGACCTGCCGCCGGAGATCGGCCGCCGCCTGGTCGAGGAGCACCTGCTGGACGAGCGCGAGTTCCTGACCACGGTGGCGCCGCCCTCGGTGTCGGTCGCGGAGCCGAGCTACGAGCCCGGCGGCGGCCGTGGCCCGATCCGCCGCTACTGGCGCGGCCCGACCTGGGTCAACGCGGCCTGGATGGTCTGGCTCGGCCTGCGCCGGCTCGGCTACGAGCGCGAGGCGAAGCGCCTGGCCGACGGTGTGATCGGCGCCGCCCTGCGCGAAGGCCTGCGCGAGTACTACGACCCCCGCACGGGCAGGGGCTTGGGCGCCAAGAACTTCGCCTGGTCAGCCCTGATCGCGGAGATGGCGGAACCAGACCCCGCGGCCGTGAGCAGCCACCTGTAGGGACGGCTTATTTGTAGCGGTAGGTAATTCGACCGCGGTCGAGGTCGTACGGCGAAAGCTCGATCTTGACCCGGTCGCCCGGCAAGATCCTGATGTAATGGCGGCGCATCTTGCCGGAGATGTGGCCGAGCACGTCGTGGCCGTTGTCGAGTTTGACCCGGAACATCGTGTTGGGGAGAGCCTCGGTGATCTCCCCCTCCATTTCGATCTTTTCCTCTTTGGCCATGCGGCGGGCAGCGTACCTGACCCAGGGCGCCAGCCGCGGGTCAGGACTGCTCGGCGGACCAAACCGCCCAGTTGCGCGCGTGCGCCAGCGCCGCGGCGCGGTCGGCGACCTCGCCGGCGTACTGGGCCGCCTCGAGCTCGGCGAGGACGCGCCCCAGCTCGGGGCCGGGGCCGATGTCGAGCTCGGCCGCCAGCTCGTCGCCGCGCAGCAGCGGCGGCGGCGGGCCCTGGCGGCGCCAGTCGAGTGCCGCGGCGATCATCTCCCGCGCCAGGCCGAGGTGGGCCTCGACCATCTCCGGGCTGGCGATCGGCCCGGCGCCGCGGGCCGAGAGCCGGTCGGCGACGGTCAGCAGGGTGACGTCGACCGCGACCGGTTCGGTCGCGCGCAGGTACTCGTGGACGCGGCGCGGCGGCAGCGGCGCCTCCGGGATCAGGAAGCCGAGTCGAAGGTGATGCAGGGTCAGCCCCTGCAGGTGCTGACTGAGGCGGCGGCTGGCCCGCAGCCGGGCGCAGATCGCGGCGACGATCTCGGCCCCGGTGCGATCGTGGCCGCGAAAGCCGACGAAGCCGCCCTGCTCGCTGCGGGTGCCGGGCTTGCCGACGTCGTGGAAGAGGGCGCCGAAGCGCAGCGCCGTGCCGCGGCTGAACTCGTCGGCGAGGGGCTCGGCCAGCAGCGCCGCCACCTCCCCGGCGCGCTCGCCGGCGAAGCGCTCGAGGTCGGCCTCGACCTCGAGCGTGTGGGCGAGCACGGCGAGGGTGTGGCCGTGGACGTCGAGGTGGTGGTTGGGGCCCTGCTCGACCCCGCGCAGCGCCTCCAGCTCGGGCAGGACGACGGCGGTCAGGCCGAGCTCGTCGAGCAGGGCGAGGCCGCGCAGCGGATCGGGGCCGCCGAGCAGCTGCCGCAGCTCCGCCAGCTGGCGCTCGCCGGCGGGGTCGGCGGCGCTGCCCGCGGCGGCGCGGGCGAGGGCGGCGGTGCCGGGGTCGATCTCGAGCCCGAGCTCGGTGGCGAGGCGCGGCGCCCGCAGCAGCCGCAGCGGGTCGCCGGCGAAGCTGCGCTCGCCGACCGCGCGCAGGAGCCTGCGGTCGAGGTCGGCGAGACCGCCGAAGGGGTCGACCGGCTCGCCGCCGGCGAGCGGCACGGCGACCGCACCCACGGTGAAGTCGCGCTCGCCGAGGTCGGCCTCGATGCCCTCGCCGCGCAGGGCGGTGGCGTCGACCTGCCAGGCGCGGTCGCGCGCGACGATGCGCCAGGTGCCGAACTCGGCCGAGAGCTCGAAGGCGTGCTCACCGAGCTCGGCGGCGAGCGCCCGCGCCGCGGCGCCGGGGTCGCCGGCGACGGCGAGGTCGAGGTCGTCGACCTCGCGCCCGAGCGCGGCGTCGCGGACGGCGCCGCCGACGACCCAGACCCCCTCCCGCTCGCCGAGCGCGCGGCGAGCGGCCGCCACCAGGGGCGAAGCGGCGAGGCGCTCGGCGACGCTCATGCCGGGCGGCGCGGGACCCGGGCCGAGATCCCGCAGGTGACCTCGTAGTTGATCGTGTCGAGGCGGGCGGCGAGCTCCTCGGCGAGGATCGCGTCCTCGCCCTGGGAGCCGATCAGCACCGCCTCGTCGCCCGGCTCGACCTCCGTCTCGGGCCCGAGATCGACCGTGACGTTGTCCATCGAGACGGTCCCGACCAGCGGCCGGCGGCGACCGCGGACCAGGACCTCGGCGTTGTTGCTAAGCCCGCGCCGGACGCCGTCGCCGTAGCCGAGCGGCACCACCCCGACCCAGGTCTCGACCGGCGCCGCCCAGCGCTGCCCGTAGCCGGCGCTGGTCCCGGCCGGGAAGCGCTTGACGTCGGCGACGTACGAACGCAGCGAGAGCGCCGGGCGCAGCCCGTGCTCGGCCGGGTCGCCCTGGAACGGGTCGAGGCCGTAGATCGCGACGCCGCAGCGGGCCATCTCGAAGTGGGAGCGGCGATCGCGGAAGACGGCGGCGCTGTTGGCGGCATGGACGATCGCCGTCGGGAACTCGGCCTTGACCGCGGCGGCGACGGGCTCGAAGCGGTCGAGCTGCTGGTCGAAGAAGGCGGACTCGAGTTCGTCGGCGGTGGCGAAGTGGGTCCAGACGCCGGCCAGCTCGAGGTCGGGGTCGGCGTCGCAGGCGCGGGCCAGAGCGAGTACCTCGGCCGGGTCGGTGGCGCCGAGCCGGCCCATGCCGCTGTCGTGCTTGACGTGGACGCGGGCGGGGCGGCCCTGGGCGCGGGCGCGATCGGCGAGCAGGCGGCGGAAGTCCTCGCGCCAGACCGCGACCTCGGAGCCGGCGGCGAGGACGACGCCGACCTCCTGCTCGGTCAGCGCCCCCATCGTCAGCAGCGGGATGTGCTGGTAGCGGCGGCCGACCTGTTCGGCCTCGACCGCGGTGGCGACGGCGAGCCGGGTGGCGCCGCCGGCCAGCGCCGCGGCGATGCAGCCGTCGGCGCCATGACCGTAGCCGTCGGCCTTGACCACGGCGCAGAGCTCGGCGCCGTCGCGCAGCTCGGCCTTGAGCTGGGCGCAGTTGAAGCGCACCGCCTCGAAGTCGATCCGGGCGTGCGCCCGCTCCATCGGCTTACTCGTCGTCGACGAGGGCGGCGAGGGCGTCGGCCCGGGTGACCATTCCCGCCAGACGCCCGTCCTCGTCAACCACGGGGAGGTGGTTGTGGTGCTTGTCGGCGATTTTCTTGGCGACGCGGTCGGCGGCCTCGTAGGTATGGGCGACGATCGGGTCGGCGGTCATCAGCTCGGCGACGTCGGTGGCGAAGGCCTTGTTGAGGCGCTCCTCGAAGCCCTTCATCGAGCCGACGAAGACGATCCCGCCCATGATGTTGAGGTAGTGAGGCAGGTGCAGGTCGGACTCCTCGTCGCTGAGGATCAGGTCCGACTCGCTGACGATCCCGATCACCCGCTTGTCCTCGTCGACTACCGGGACCGCGCCCAGCTCGGTCTTCGCGAGCAGGTCGATCGCCGTGCGGGCGTCGTCTTTGGGCCCGACGCTGGGGACGTCGGCGTCCATGATGTCGGCCGCGGTCTTCATCGCCGGCGAGCCTATTCGACCGGCCCGTCTGGACGTATCCCCGCCGGGATCGCGTCGATCACGTCGCTGGCGATCACCGACTCGACGGCGCCGACCCGGGCCGCCGCCTCGCGCCCGGCGCGGGCGTGGGCGAGGACGGCGGCGCAGGCCGCCGCGAAGGGATCGAGTCCGCGGGCGAGCAGCGCCGCCACCGCCCCCGAGAGGACGTCGCCGCTGCCGGCCGTCGCCAGCGCCGGCGCCGCCAGCGCGTTGACAGCGACCCGCTCGCCGTCGGTGACGATCGTGTCGTCGCCCTTGAGGACGACCACCGCGCCCGCGGCCCGCGCCGCCTCGCGGGCGCAGGCGAGGCGGTGGGCGGCGATCTGCCCGGAGTCGCGCTCAAGCAGCCGCCCGAGCTCGCCGGCGTGCGGGGTCAGCAGCGTCGGCGCTTCGCGGGCGGCGAGCCGGCCGAGCTGGCCGGCGAAGGCATTGAGCCCGTCGGCGTCGATCACCAGCGGCGCCGCGATCGCGCCCGCGACCTCCCGCGCCAGCGCGAAGGAACCGGGGTCGCGGCCGAGGCCGGGCCCGAGCACGCCGGCGGCGGCGCGCTCGAAGACCGCCAGCACCGCCGTGGCCGAGTCCGGGCCGAGACAGCCGTCGCCGCCGGGGCAGCCGGCCGACATCACCTCCGGCTGGGCCAGCTCGAAGACCCACTCGAGGTCGGCCGGGACGGCGACGGTGGCGTAGCCGGCGCCGGCCCTGATCGCCGCGGTCGAGGACATCCGCACCGCCCCGGTGAGGCCGCGCGAGCCGCCGGCGATCGCCACCTGGCCGGAGCTGAACTTGGTCGAGCGCGGGCCGCGGCGCGGCGCCAGCGCCAGCACCGCGGGGTCGATCGTCCCAGCCGCCGGCGCCACCGGCGCCCCGGCCGGGGCGCCGATCGGCGCCACTCGCAGCTCGCCCGTGTGCCACTTGCCGGGGGCGACTCGCTGGCCGAGCTTGGCGGCGTGGAAGCTGACCGTGAGATCGGCCTCGACCGCGGCCCCCTCGACCTCGCCGCTGGAGGCGTCGACGCCGGAGGCGATGTCGCAGGCGACGACGGGGGCGCCGCAGCGGTTGATCGCTTCGATCGCAGCTGCCGCCGGCTCGCGCGGGGTGCCGGCGAAGCCGGTGCCGAAGATCGCGTCGACGACGGCGCCAGCGCCCGCCAGCCGCGCATCGAGGTCCTCACCCGCAGGCTCGGCGACGATCCGCCCGAGGTTCACCGCCGCGTCGCCACCCGACTCCGCCGCCGGCCAGAGCAGGATCGCCTCCGCCTCGAAGCCCATCTCCCGCAGCAGCCGCACGGCGACGAAGCCGTCGCCGGCGTTGTTGCCCTTGCCGCAGAGGACCAGCACCGGCCCATCGGGAGCCAGCCCGGCCACCGCCTCCGCCAGCGCCCTGCCCGCCGTCTCCATCAGCTCCAATGAGGGGACCCCCTGCTCCTCGATCGCCCAACGGTCGACCGCCCGCATCCCGTCGGCGTCGAACAGCGGCTGCAGCCAGGGCTCCACCCGACCAGCCTAAGACGGACTCGGGTTGGGTGCACTCCACAGAGCGGAGAGTGGAAGCGCCCAGAGCCCCTCGCCGAGACTCAGCGTGCGCTCTCCGGCGTAGAGCACCAGTCCCGCCACCATCCGCTTGCCGACCCGCTCTCGGACACGTTTCAAGCCTCGAGCGTCGCGGGGGCGAACCGTTGCGCTTGCCTTCACCTCGATTCCGAGAATCTCACCGGAAGGCCTTTCAACGATGACATCAACCTCATGATCACCCTCTCTGTAGTGCCAGAAGCTCAGCGGCTCAGGAGACCACGATGCCTGACGCTCCAGCTCAGTTGCGACGAAGGTCTCGAACAGGGAGCCAGCCAGCCCGTCGTCGTCACGAAGGGCCTTTGCATCCAATCCGATCAAGCCGGCGAGGAGCCCCGAGTCGGCAACGTAGAGCTTCGGCGCTTTGATCTGGCGCTGACCTAGGTTGACATGCCACGACTGCCGGATGCGAACGAGGAACAGCCGCTCCAAGACATCGATGTAAGCCTTGGCCGTTTTGCCGTCCAGCGTGAGATCGCGCGCCAGCGCGTCATAGCGCGCCAAAGATCCCGACCTGGCCGCCAGCAATCTCAGCAGCGTCCCCACTGCCGCCGGCGTGTGCACGCGCGCCGTCTCGACCACGTCGCGTTCGACTACCGAAGTGACGTAGCTGTCAAAGAATCGGCTGCGTGCAACGCTTCCTCGGAATCGAGACTCGGGAAAGCCTCCCTGCAAGATCAGGCCCGCATAGGCATCTCGCCCAACCGCCTGATCGACCAGCTCGGGGATCTCACCGGCGAAGCACTGCGAGAGGAAGTGCTCTGGCCTGCCCCGGAGCTCACCCTGCGTAAACGGCCACAGAGTCACGTAGTCGATGCGACCCGGCAGCGCGTCAGCCACCGTCGGAATACGCCGCAGATTGGCCGATCCAGTGAGCAGGAACTGACCCCTAGAGTCGTCGCGGTCCACGCGGGACTTGATCGCGAGCAGCAACTCCGGGGCTCGTTGCACCTCGTCAATCACCGTTGGCCGATGGAGTCCAGCAACAAACCCAGTCGGATCGTTGAGTGCCAGGAATCGAACCGACGCATCATCCAGGGTCAGGTAGTCCGCGCCCAGGCTGTCCTTCGCGAGCTTTCTGACAAGGGTGCTCTTGCCGGCCTGACGCGCACCGAGCACCGCGACGACGCGAGCGGTAGCCATCGCTTCGATCACGATCTCCGTCACTCCGCGATTGACGAAGAGGGAATCTTTCTCCTCGCTGGTGTTCACACAAAGAATGGTATCTGCTAAACCGGAAAGTAAGTCCTGTTATATCGGAAAATACCTGCAAACAAGCTAATGATTCAATGATAGCCGCCGCAGGGGTGGCTGCAGCGCGCGAGTGGTCGGCTAGATGTTGATGCCCAGAGTCTGAGACCGAGCTGCAGAGGTCGAAAGCCGGCTACTTGCCGATGCCGACGATCACCTTCGCCGTCGAGCGATCGCCCGAGGCGCCGCCGCCGATGGCGACGTAGGTGACCTTATTCAGGTAGCGCTTGGCCGTCTGGAAGCCTTCGTTGCCAGGCGGGACCAGCGAGGAGGCCAGCGTCAGTGCGGTCTGGCCGTTGACGAAGCCGCTGATCGGCGTGTCGCCGAGGGCGCTGACGGCTTCCTTGTAGGTCGCGTTGTCGGCCAGCTTCTGGCCGCCTTCGGTGCTGAGCGCCTGGGCCGCCGCGGTCAGCCCGTCGGCGACGACGATCCGTTCGCCGCCGGCGCCGATGATCAGCGGATTGCCACCGAAGGAGCTGCTCGGGATCGAGAAGCCGCTGACCGGGCCGGAGATCGCCGTCACCCCCGGCGTGCCGGAGGCGCGCAGCAGCAGACCGACGTTGGCGACGGTGTTCTTGGCTTCCTGCGAGTTGCTGGTTTCGAGGACCAGGGCGCCGCGGAGGTTGCGCTCGCTGTTGCCCTCGGCGAAGACGCCGAGATCGCCGATCGAGGCGCTGATCTTTTCGAGGTCGAGGCCGGCCGCCTTCAGCGTGCTCTTCAGCTTGTGGGGCGGGACCTGGCCGGGGATGCCGCTTGCGTCGATCGAGTCGATCGCTTCCTCGAAGCGCTTGCCGAATTCGGGCGAGGCGACGGCGGCGAAGGAGCTGGCCGGCAGCGAGCCGAGCAGCTTCGAGGCGTCGCCGCTGGGCGGGTTCTGGCTGCTGAGGTCGCTGTTGAAGTCGATCTCGAGGTTGTCGGAGCCGGGCACGAGGCTGGCGACCGCGGTCGCTTCGCTGGGATCGATGCCGACGCTGTCGAGGAAGGTCTGGGCTTCGGGATCGATGCCGTTGCCGGCTTCCTCGATCAGACCGCCGATGTCGACGAAGACGTCGGCGAAGCTGTCGCTGGGGGCGGCGGCGATCGCGTCGGAGAAGTCGGCTTCTTCGGAGAGCGATTCGCCTTCGGAGGCTTCGACCATGCCCTTGAAGGCCGCTTCGTCTTCGGCGATCGCGAAGAATTCGCCGATCACGCCGATCGTGGTGCCGTCTTCCTGGATCTGGAAGTCGACACCTTCGAAGGAGCCTTCCTTGACCGTTTCCTTGCTCTCTTCGACCTGCTTTTCGATGAATTCTTCGGCGGCGCCGGTGTCGGTGCTCTGGACCGCGATGCCGTAGCCGTGGAAGTCGCTGCCGTCGTAGCTCTGGAAGGAGATGCCGGCCTTTTCGCCGAGCCAGGGTTCGACTTCCGTTTCGTAGTCGAATTCTTCGCCTTCGGAGTTGGCGGCTTCTTCGAGCTTGGAGATGATCAGTTCGCCGAGATCGTCGACGCCGCCGATGCTCTTGGCCAGGGCATTGATGTTCGACTGCTCTTCGCCTTCCGGACGCACGGTGACCGCGACGTAGAGCGGTGCTTTCGGCGGCGCCAGCGTCGCCGGGTCGCCACCACCGCTGCCGCTGCTGCCGCCACAGCCGACGACGAGGACGGCGGCGAGAGCCGCCAGCAACGCGAGTAGAACGAGACGGACCTTCATACGAGCGCGCATCCTAGCGACGTTTACTCGACCGTGACGGTCTTGGCCAGATTGCGTGGCTGGTCGACGTTGAGGCCGCGGGCGCGGGCGATGTCGTAGGCCAACAGCTGCAGCGGCAGGATCGCGACGATCGGCTGCAGGATCCAGTCGCTACGGGCGACCTCGATCGTCTCCTCGGCAACCTCGGCGACCCGCTCGTCGCCGACCGTGGCGATGGCGATCGTCTGGGCGCCGCGGGCGCGCACCTCCTCGACGTTGGACAGCACCTTCTCCAGCACCGGGCTCGCGGTGGCGACGCAGACGACTGGGGTCGACTCGTCGAGCAGGGCGATCGGCCCGTGCTTCATCTCCCCCGCCGCGTAGGCGTCGGTCGGGATGTAGGAGATCTCCTTCAGCTTCAGCGCCCCCTCGAGGCAGACCGGCAGGCCGATGTGGCGGCCGAGATAGAGGAAGAAGTTCTGCTCGGCGTGGGCGGCGGCGACGGCGCGGACCTGGTCCTCGACCGCCGCCAGCGTCTCCTCGATCTTCGACGGCAACGACTTCAGCGCGGCGACCAGCTCCGTTACCCGCGCCGCCGACAGCGAGCCGCGCAGCTCGGCGAGCCGCAGCCCCAGCAGGTACATCGCCGCCACCTGGGCGACGAAGGTCTTGGTCGCGGCGACGCTGACCTCGAGCCCGGCGCGCGTGTAGAGCACGGCATCGGCTTCGCGGGTGACCTGGCTGCCCATGATGTTGGTGACCGCCAGCACCGTGGCGCCGGCCTCGCGGGCCAGTCGCATCGCTGCCAGCGTGTCGGCGGTCTCACCGGACTGGGTCATCCCGATCACCAGGTCGCCCGGACCGATCACCGGGTTGCGGTAGCGGTACTCGGAGGCGATGTCCATCTCGACCGGCACCCGCGCCCACTCCTCGATCGCGTAGCGGCCGATCAGGCCGGCGTGGTAGGAGGTGCCGCAGGCGACGATCACGATCCGCCGCAGACCGCGCAGGAACTCGTCGTCGAGGGCGACGTCGGAGAGGTCGACGCCGTCGTCGCCCGGCAGCCGGTCGGCGATCGTCTCGGCGACGGCGTCGGCCTGTTCGTGGATCTCCTTCAGCATGAAGGTCTCGTAGCCGCCCTTCTCGGCGGCGTCGGCGTCCCAGGTGACCTCTTCCGGCGCCCGCTCGATCGGCTTCCCCGCGGCGTCGGTGATCCGCACCCCGCCGGCTTCGATTTCGACGATCTCGCCGTTTTCGATCGGCACCGCGGTGCGGGTGTCGGCGAGGAAGGCGGGGATCGCCGAGGCGAGGAAGGTCTCCCCCTCGCCGACGCCGGCGACCAGCGGGCACTCCTTGCGGGCGCCGAGCAGGCGCCCCGGCTCGGCGGCGTGCATGGCGACGAAGGCGTAGTGGCCGCGCAGCTCGGCGTAGGCGGCGCGGACGGCGGCGGCGAGGTCGGCCTCGTAGTGGTGGGCGATCAGGTGGGCGACCACCTCGGCGTCGGTCTCCGAGCTGAACTCCTCGCCCTTGGCCTGCAGCCGCTTGCGCAGGGCGGCGTGGTTCTCGACGATGCCGTTGAGGACGATGTGGACCTGGCCGGAGCTGTCGTCGTGGGGATGGGCGTTCTCCTCGGTGACGCGACCGTGGGTCGCCCAGCGGGTGTGGGCGATGCCGGTCTCGGCCGGCGGCAGCGGGCCGGCGCCGTTGGCGGCGCGCTCGCGCACCGCGGCGCGCAGGTTGGCGAGATTGCCGACCGCGTGGACGCTCTCCACCTCACCGTCCTCGAGCAGGGAGAGGCCGGCCGAGTCGTAGCCGCGGTATTCGAGCTTTTCCAGCCCCGCGAGCAGCAACTCCTCGCAGGGACGCGCCCCGACGTATCCGACGATTCCGCACATAAGGGACCGATAAGAGTAGAGACAGCCGGTCGATGGGCCGATTTCCCGTCTATATCGCGGGAAATCGGCTCATCGACGTCAGGCGAGCTCGCGGCGGACGAGATCGGCCAGGCGCGCGCAGACCGCCTCGGCCTCCTCGGCGCTCGGCGCCTCGACCATCACCCGCACCAGCGGCTCGGTGCCGGAGGGTCGCAGCAGGACCCGCCCGCGCCCCGCCAGCGCCTCGGCCTCGCGCTCGACCGCGGCCCAGACCGCGTCGGCGCCGGCGATCGCCTCGCGCTCGGCGACCTCGACGTTGACCAGGGTCTGGGGCAGCTTGCGCATCGGCGCCGCCGCGGCCAGGGGCGCGGCGCCGAGCTCGCGCATCGTCATCAGCGCCGCGGCGATGCCGTCGCCGGTGACGGCGAAGTCGGAGGCGATGATGTGGCCGGACTGCTCGCCGCCGAGCGACCACTGGCGGCGCAGCATCTCGTCGATTACGTGGCGGTCACCGACCGGGGTCACGGCGACCTCGATCCCAGCCTCCGCCATCGCCCGGTGGAAGCCGAAGTTGCTCATCACGGTGACGACGACGCCGCCGCCGAGCTCGCCGCGGGCGGCGCGGCCGCGGGCGGCGAGGGCGATCAGCTCGTCGCCGTCGTGGACGCGACCGTCGCCGTCGACGGCGAGCACGCGGTCGCCGTCGCCGTCGAAGGCGAAGCCGATCTCGGCGCCGGAGCCGACCACCCGCTCCGCCAGCGGGCCGATGTGGGTGGAGCCGCAGCCGGCGTTGATGTTGCGCCCGTCGGGATCGACGCCGATCGCCTCGACCGCGGCGCCGAGGCGCTCGAAGATCGCCGGGCCGGCGCGGTGGGTGGCGCCGTTGGCGCAGTCGAGGACGACGCGGCGGCCGGAGAGATCGAGCGGGAAGGCGGACTCCAACTCCCGCAGGTAGTCCTCGAGGCCGCCCTGCAGCTCGCGCACCCGACCCGGCTCGGTGGCCGCGGGGGCGGTCTCGAGCAGCGACTCGATCCGCTGCTCGAGCTCGTCGCCGAGCTTCGTCCCCCGCGCCGAGAAGAACTTGATGCCGTTGTCGCGGTAGGGGTTGTGGGAGGCGGAGACGACCGCGGCCAGGTCGAGGCCGAGGCGGCGGACCAGGATCGCCGCCGCCGGGGTCGGGAGGACGCCGCCGAGCAGCGCTTCGCCTCCCGCCGCGGCGACGCCGGCGGCCAGCGCCGCCTCCAGCATCGGCCCCGACTCGCGGGTGTCGCGGACGATCAGGACCTGCGGCCGCGCCGCCTCCAGCGATGCGGTCGCCGCGCGGCCAAGCGCGGTCGCCAGCTCGGCGTCGAGGAACGTGCCGGCCTCCCCTCGGACCCCGTCGGTTCCGAAGAGCTTGCGCTTCGTGGTCACCCAGGCCCCGTCAGCGCTTGCTGAACTGCGGCTTCTTGCGGGCCTTCTTGAAGCCGGCCTTGCGGCGCTCCTTGACCCGGGCGTCGCGGGTGAGGAAGCCGCGGCGCTTGAGGTCGCCGCGCAGCTCGGGGTCGATCTCGGTCAGCGCCCGGGCGATGCCGTGGCGGACCGCGCCGGCCTGGCCGCTGATGCCGCCGCCGTGGACGCGGACGCGGACGTCGACGTTGCCCTCGTAGCCGGAGACGGTCAGCGGCTGGCGGGCGATCGTCTGGTGCAGCGGGCGGGGGAAGAACTCCTCGAGGCTGCGCTTGTTGACTTCGATCTTGCCGTCGCCGGGCAGCACGATGACGCGGGCGATCGAGCGCTTGCGTTTGCCGGTGGCGAGGAAGCGGGCGTCGCTGGCCATCTTCGCCGGGGCGCGGCTCGCGGCCTCCGACTCGGTCTCCTCCGCCGCCAGCGCCGCTTCGCGGCGGGCTTTCTCTTCTTCCTCGGCCTCGAGCCGGGCCTGCTCTTCGGCGCTCAGGGCCGGCGCCGGCTCGACCGCGATCGGCTCCAGGTCGGCGCCCGGGATCACGTCTTTCTTCTTCTCGGCGGCCGCGGGCGCCTCCTCGATCTCCTCGATCTCGACCTCTACCTCGACGACCTCGACCTCCTCGGCGGGAGTCTCGGGCTCCTCCTGCTCAGCCTCAGCCGAGACGTCCGAGCCCTCCACCGCCTCATCCGCGGGTGGCGTCGGGGAGGGCGGGGCGTCCTGGCCCTCGGTCGTCTCGTCTACCGGCGTCTCGTTGTTCTGCTCGTCCGTCATCTATCTCTCGGTCTTCATCGGTTTCGGCTGCTGCGCCGCGTGCGGGTGCTCGGGACCGGCGTAGACCTTCAGCTTGGTCAGCTGCTGGCGGGCGAGCCGGTTGCGCGGCAGCATCCCCTTCACCGCCTTGCGGATCACTTCCTCAGGCCGGCGCTCGAGCATCTCGGCCAGCGTCCGCGACTTGATCCCACCGGGATAGCCGCTGTGGCGCCAGTAGACCTTCTGCTCCAGCTTGTTGCCGGTGACCCGGATCTTCTCCGCGTTGACGACGACGATGAAGTCGCCGGTGTCGACGTGCGGGGTGTACTCGGGCTTGCGCTTGCCGCGCAGGGCATTGGCGATCTGCGTCGCCAGGCGGCCCAGGGTCTGCCCCTCGGCGTCGACGACGTACCAGTCGCGCTGGCGGTCGGTGGCTTTGGCTACATAGGTCTTCATCGCGCAAAAACCGCGCGGTCGATCCCCACGCGGCCGGGGGATCATAGCCATCCCGCGCCCTATGGGCCCGTGCAGCGCTCGCAACGGCCGCGCAGCACCACGTCGTGCTCGGCGACGTCGAAGCTGAGGCTCTCGGAGAGCTTGCCGATGGCGCGCTCGAGGGAGGGGTCCTCGAAGGGGACCATGCGGCCGCAGTCGCGGCAGATCGCGTGGTGGTGATGGTGGCCGCTGGGCTCGATCCGCTCGTAGCTGGCGGTGCCGCGGACGGCCTCGACGCGGCGGACGAGGCCGAGCTGCTCGAGCTGCTCGAGGGCGCGGTAGACGCTGGCGCGGCCGACCGGGGGCCGGCGGCGGCGCAGCTCGTCGTCGAGGTCGAGGGCGGTGACGGCGCAGTCGTGCCCGGCCAGGGCCTCGATCACGGCGCGCCTGGCGCCGCCGCGGCGGCAGCCGGCGGCGGTGAGGGTCGAGAGCGCGTAGTCGGCCCAGGTCGTGCTCGTCGTCGGCGTCATCGTCCCTCCGATCCTAGAGACCGCCAGGGCGCCGGTCGCGCCCTTTCGCGCGCCCAGGCGCGGATCGTCGCCAGCGCGAAGACGGCGCTGGCGACGCCGATCACCGCCGTCCCCGCCGGCAGCGCCGGGACGCTGTAGCTGAGCGCCAGCCCGGCCCACATCGAGCCGACGGCGAGCGCCGCCGCCAGCGCCAGGCCGCGCCAGGGGCTGTCGCTCAGCAGCCGCGCGGCGCCGGCCGGGGCGGCGAGCAATCCCAGCAGCAGCAGCGCCCCGACCGCCTGCGTCGCCTCCGCCGCGACCAGGGCCAGGATCAGGAAGAAGCCGAGGCCGAGCGCGCGCACCGGCAGGCCGAGGCCGCGCGCCACCTCGGGATCGAGCGAGCTGAACAGCAGCGGCCGCGCGATCGCCAGCACCAGGATCGCGGCGAAGATCGCGATCAGCGCCGCCAAGCGGGCGTCGGCGGCGGAGAGGCCGAGGATCGAGCCGAAGAGGACGCGCACGGCGGCGGTCCCGTCGGAGCCGCTGGCGCCGCTGACGAAGATCGCCAGGAAGAGGGCGCCGAGCCCGAGCACCCAGGCGAAGACAGAGCCGATGACGACGTCGTCAGGGCGGGCGCGGTCGCCAAGCGCCCCCATCCCAGCCGCCACGGCGACGGTGGCGACGAAGAGGCCGAGGCGGACGTCGACCCCGGCCGCGGCGGCGGCGAGGGCGCCGGTGAAGGCGACGTGACCGAGGGCGTCGCCGGCGAAGACCTGGCCGCGGAGGACGACGAAGTAGCCGGCGAGGCCGCAGGCGAGGGCGACGAAGGTGCCGGCGAGGTAGGCGTTGCGCATGAACTCGTGGGCGAGCATCAGGCCTTCCCCCCGCCGCCGGCCAGCGCCCTGACCGCGACGTAGAGGCCGAAGGAGAGCGAGGTGACCCAGAACCCGACCGGGTAGGGCGAGAAGTAGGCGATCGCCAGGCCGAGCCAGGTGACCGCGAGGGCGATCAGGACCGAGAGCGCGAGGCCGCGGCCGGGCCGGGCGGTGAGCCGCTGCGCGGTTGCCGCCGGGGTCACCAGCAGGGCGAAGACGAGCAGGGCGCCGGTGATCTCGGCGGTCGCCGCCACCGCCATCCCCAGCAGCAGCAGGAAGGCGAGCGCCAGCCAGCGGGTCGGCACCCCGGCGGCGCGGGCGACGGCGCCGTCGACCGAGGCGAACAGCAGCGGCCGGCCGAGGACGATGAGGATCGCCAGCGCCGCGACGGCGATCCAGAGCAGCGTCTGCACCTGGCCGGCGGTGATCCCGAGGAAGGTGCCGAAGAGCAGCGACTGCAGGCCGCTGAGCTGGCCGCCGTAGAGGCTGACGAAGAGGAAGCCGAGGCCGAGGCCGAAGGCCTGCACGGTGCCGATCGCCGCCGACTCGCTGCTCAGCTGCCCCTCGCCGGCGCGGCTGACCAGCGACAGCGCCAGCGCTCCGAGCCCGCAGGCGCCGAAGTAGCCGAGCGCGATCGGCAGGCCCGCCAGCGTCGCCCCGGCGGCGCCGGGAAAGGCGATCACCGAGAGCGTGTGGCCGGCGAAGACCTGGCGGCGCAGGACCATGAACCAGCCGATCGCCCCCGCCATCGCGGCGACGATCGCCCCCGCCTCCAGCGCCTGGACCATGAAGGGATAGGCGGTCAGCTGTTCGAAATCGCCGACCAGGTTCCAGGAGAGCGCGGCGAGCTCAGTGGCCATGGTCGTGGCGCGAGTGGTGGTGGGCGGGCGGCTCCGGCGTGCCGACGACGACGAGGCGCCCGTCGGAGGCCTCGAGCACCTCGATCGGGGCGCCGTAGAGGCGGCTCAGGGTGGGGCCGGAGATCACCTCGCGCGGCGTCCCCTCCACCCCCTGGCCGGCGGCGAAGTAGACGACGCGGTCGAGGTAGCCGAGGATCGGGTTGACGTCGTGGGCGACCAGCAGCACCGTCACCCCCTCGCTCTCGCAGATCCGCTGCACCAGCGCCGCGACGGCGCCCTGGTTGCTGAGGTCGAGGCTGTCGAGCGGCTCGTCGAGCAGCAGCAGCCGCGGTCGCCGCACCAGCGCCTGGGCGATCAGCAGCCGCTGCTGCTCGCCGCCGGAGAGGGCGCCGATCGGCCGCGAGGCGTAGGCGCCGGCGCCGACCAGCTCGATCATCTCCTCGACCCGGCCCGCGGCCGCGCGGCTCGCGGGACTGAGCGCGGCCGGCAGCGGCAGTCCCCAGCGGCCGCCGTCGAGGCCGAGGCGGACGAGGTCGCGGCCGCGAACCCGGGTGCCGGCGTCGAAGCTGCGCCGCTGGGGCAGGTAGCCGATCTGCGCCCGCCGAGCTCCGGGCGCGGCCCCCAGCACGGTGGCGCTGCCGGCGCTCAGCGGCAGCAACCCGAGGACGACGTCGAGGAAGGTCGACTTGCCGGCCCCGTTGGGACCCAGCACGGCGGCGAACTCGCCCTGGCCGATCGTCAGGTCGACGCCGGACCAGACCGGAGCGCCGCCGCGGCTGGCGGTGGCGCCGGCGAGCGCGACCGCCTCGCCGTCGCTCACCTCGCTCCGGACCTCGCCAGCGCCGCCCGCAGTCCCCGCAGCTGGCGCGACATCCAGTCCTGGAAGCTGGCGCCTTCCGGGGTCAGCGTCTCGGTCACCGTCGCGATCGGGATCCCCGCCGCCCCGGCGGCATCGTTCAGCCGCTGCACGTCCGGGGTCGCGTTCTGGCTGTTGTAGACCCAGACCGCGATCTGGTTGTCGGCGATCTGGCGGTCGGCGCCGGCCTTGTCGGCCGGGGTCGGTTCGGTGCCCTCGGCGATCCCGTCCATGAACCCCTTCGGGGTGATCAGCTTCAGGCCCAGGGCCGGTGCCAACGGTTCGAAGATGCTCTCCGAGGCACCGACCGGGGTGCCCGCATAGCTGGCCTTGATCTGGGAGATCAGCTCGTCGTATTCGGCCAGCCCTTCCGTCTCGAACTTCCGGCGCTGGCGGTCGAAGTAGGGGTCATTGCCAGGGTCGGCCCGCTTGTAGCCGGCGCTGATCGCGTCGATCACCCTTTGCACCGAGCTGGGCGAGTACCACTGGTGGGGGTTGTCGCCGTCCTTAAGGCCGAGCACTTCGCCGACGTTCAGCTCGACCCGGCTCGATTCCGGGTTGGCGGCGAGCAGCTTCGAGGCCCATTCGTCGTAGCCGATGCCGTTGACGATCGCGATCTGGGCAGCGGCCATCGTGCGGGCGTCGGCGCTGGTCGGTTCGTAGTCGTGCGGGTCGGCGGCGGGGTTGGTGATGATGCTCGTCACTTCGACCCGGTCGCCGCCGAGCTGGGCGGCGATGCTGCCCCAGAAGTCCTCCGCCGCGACCACCCGCAGCTTCCCCGAGGGGCTCCCGGCGCCAGGCCCGGAGGAGTCGCCGCAGCCGGCCACACAGGCCGCGAGGACGGCGAGTAGAACCGCTGACAGGACAAGGGCGCGAGGGACTCGGTTCGGCATCGCGCGGCAGCCTACACGATATTGAGAATAGTTCTCTTTTAGAGAGAACAAGCGGGTTTCCGTGGCCACTCATGATTACTCTGATCTAAGTGATCATTTTTAACGTAACCGAACGGCGAGAGAGCCCCGTGAGGGACCGTTCCCCAACCGCCGAAGGAGTCATCGTGAAGAGAGAGCCTTCAGATTCGATCGACCCGCGACTGGTCAGGGCGCTCGGACACCCCCTGCGCGCCCGGATCCTCGAGATCCTGACCGAGCGCAGCGCCAGCCCCACCTGGCTCTCGGACCACCTTGAAAAGCCGCTCAGCCACATCGCTTACCACACCCGCACGCTCGACGAATGCGACTGTCTCGACCTCGTCGACACCAGTCGCCGCCGCGGCGCCACCGAGCACTTCTACAAGGCCAGGCCCGGCTCGTTCATCGGCGGCCGCGGCTGGCGCAAGGTGCCGCGCTCGGTCCGCGGCGGCGTCGTCGGCGCCGCCCTGCAGACCTTCATGGACCGGGCGGTGTCGGCGCTGGAGGCCGGGACGATCGACCGCCGCGAGGAGAGCGTCGTCGGCTGGATGCCACTCCACCTCGACCGGCGCGGCTGGGAGGAGGTGACGGCGATCGTCGAGGAGGCGACAGACGAGGTGCTGGTAGCGGAGAAGAAGAGCAGGGCCCGCCTCGCCAGGGCCAAGGGCAAGAAGGAGTCGATCTGCGCGATCGTCGCCGGCGCCGCCTTCGAGACCGGCGACTCGCGGGCCGCCTAGCGAAACTCGCAGCGCGAGTCCCCAAACGGGTTTGCGGACGTGTGGAAATTAACTACCGGTTTCACGGGGAGGCCACCGCATCCGCCTTGGCCTCCCTTATGCTGATCAGACGGCCTCAAGGACTCAGGGGGTCCTGCCGAGGAGAAAATCATGCCCGAGCAGAATGAGCCAGAAATCGCGTGGGTTGGCGCCGAGGATCTTCCTGTTCAGTTCGCGAATATCTTCTCCGCCGTCATCGGCGAACAGGCCATTTTTCTGAATTTAGGCTCACTTGTTCCCCCAACCGTAGAATCTGAGGAGCAGCTTGCCGCCTTCCGCTTTCTCTCTGTCAAGCCGATCGCCCGGGTCGCGCTGACGCCGGGAAACCTTGACGGCTTGATTCTTACGCTAGAAAATGCTCGCAGAGAATTTGAGGATTTCAAACGCAGACTGAGCGAAGAAGAACCATGACGATGAAAGCATTTATGGAGAGAGAAACGATTTTCAAGGGCACGGCCGTGACGAGCCGCCGCGAGCGGGGGCACTCCGGCATTGCTTCCAACCGCAGTACCGACGCTCCCCGGCAGGTTCCATGGTTCATCCCTGCCGATCAGGTCTACTATTGGTCGCGTCAGTGGCAGCGGGACGAGGCCGAGTCCCTTGCCAATCTCAAGGCTGGTCGAGCCAAGACCTTTGACAACCCGACCGACGCGGTTCGGTACCTGCTCGACGACTAAATGCCGCCTCTCCGCATCGACCCTTCCTTCAAGAAGCGGTTTCAGAAGAAGGAGGCGGACCTACAGGCGGCAATCATGGAGACCGTTGCTCGGCTCGGCGAGAACCCTCGCCATCCGAGCCTCCAAACTCATCCCGTCCAAGGGACGAAGAATCCGAAGGTTTTTGAGGCGTACGTTGATATGAAAAACCGCGTCACCTGGCACTGGGAAGACGGAACCATCGTGCTACGCAGCCATTGCAATCACGAGATTCTGAAGCGCCCCTAGGAGCCGCCGGCTACTCCCACTCGATCGTCGCCGGCGGCTTCGAGGAGATGTCGAGGGCGACGCGGTTGACGTCGCGGATCTCGTTGATGATCCGGTTGGAGACGCGCTCCAGCAGGTCGTAGGGCAGCCGCGCCCAGTCGGCGGTCATCGCGTCGTCGGAGGTGACGGCGCGGATCACGATCGGGTAGGCGTAGGTGCGGCCGTCCCCCTGGACGCCGACCGAGCGCACGACCGGCAGCACGCAGAACGACTGCCAGAGCTGGCGGTAGAGCTCGGCGGCGCGGATCTCCTCCTGCAGGATCGCGTCGGCGGCGCGGAGGATGTCGAGCCGCTCTTTGTTGACCTCGCCGCCGACGATCCGGATCCCCAGGCCGGGGCCCGGGAAGGGCTGGCGCCAGACCATCCGCTCCGGCAGGCCGAGCTCGGCGCCGACCGCCCGGACCTCGTCCTTGAACAGCATCCGCAGCGGCTCGACCAGCTCGAACTCGAGGTCCTCGGGCAGGCCGCCGACGTTGTGGTGGGACTTGATCGTCGCCGCGTGGTCGGAGCCACCGGACTCGATCACGTCGGAGTAGAGCGTGCCCTGGACCAGGTAGGCGGCGTCGTCGAGCTTGGCCGCCTCCTCCTCGAAGACGCGGATGAACTCGGCGCCGATGATCTTGCGCTTGGCCTCGGGGTCCTCGACCCCGGCCAGCTTGGCGAGGAAGCGCTCTTCGGCGTCGACGTGGACAAGCGGGATGTCGAACTGGCTGAAGGTCTCGACCACCTGCTCGGCCTCGTTCAGCCGCATCAGGCCGTGGTCGACGAAGACGCAGGTCAGCTGCTCGCCGACCGCCTTATGGACGAGCAGCGCCGCGACCGAGGAGTCGACGCCGCCGGAGAGGCCGCAGATCACCCGCCCTTCCCCCACCTGGGCCTGGATCTTCCCCACCTGCTCGGCGATCACCGACTGCGGCGACCACTGCTGCTCGCAGCCGGCGACGTCGCGCAGGAAGCGGGTCAGGATCTCGGTCCCGTAAGGGGTGTGGACGACCTCGGGGTGGAACTGGATCCCGTAGAGGCCGCGATCGGGCATCTCGCAGGCAGCGACCGGCGAGCTCGGACTGGAGGCCAGCGCCGTGAACCCCACTGGGGCCTCGAAAACCGCATCCCGATGGCTCATCCAGCAGCTCTGCTCGGCCGGCAGCCCGCCCAGCAGACGGCCGCCGTCGCCCCGCAGCACCAGATCGGTGCGCCCGAACTCCCCCGCCTCCGCCGACTCGACCTTCCCCCCCAGCGCCAGCACCATCGCCTGCATCCCGTAACAGATCCCCAGCATCGGGATCTCCAGATCGAGCAGCTGCGTCGGAAACTCCGGCGCCCCTGGCTCATAGACCGAGGCCGGTCCGCCAGAGAGGATCAGCGCCTTCGGCGAGCGCTCGCGAATCTTCTCCACCGGCATCGTCGACGGCAGCAGCTCGGCGAACACCCCGCATTCGCGAATCCGCCTCGCGATCAGCTGCGAGTACTGCCCTCCGAAATCAAGGACCAGGACCTCCTCCAGCGCTCCTCCGGCGGGTGGCACTGTAGGGGGGCCCATCTCCGAGGAAGCTTTAGCTACCGGAGGAGATGGGGGGTCCCCTGCAGTGACAGAACCCGCCGGCCGGAGCGCGTCGAGGCCCTCAGTCATCCGATACGGCTACTCCCGCCGATACGGCGGCACGGCCATTCGACCCCATGCCGACATGCTGCTCTTTCTGCAGCTTCTTGCCCTCGCTCATCAGCGCCGGCGCGACCATCACCTCGGCCCGCTGGAAGGAGCGGATGTCCTCGTAGCCGCAGGTGGCCATCGAGGTTTTCAGCGCCCCCATCAGGTTGAAGGTGCCGTCGTTCTCCTGCGCGGGGCCGAGCACGATCTCCTCCATCGTCCCGTCCTGCTTGGTCGAGACCCGGGTGCCGCGCGGCAGCGAAGGATGGAAGGTCGCCATCCCCCAGTGGAAGCCGCGACCCGGGGCCTCCTTGGCGCGGGCCAGGGGCGAGCCGACCATCACCGCGTCGGCGCCGCAGGCGATCGCCTTGGAGACATCGCCGCCGGTGCGCATGCCGCCGTCGGCGATCACGTTGACGTACTCGCCGGTCTCCAGCATGTGCTGGGCGCGAGCGGCGGCGACGTCGGCGATCGCCGTCGCCTGCGGGACGCCGATCCCGAGCACGCCGCGGGTCGTGCAGGCGGCGCCGGGGCCAACGCCGACCAGGACCCCGACGGCGCCGGTCCGCATCAGGTGCAGGCCGGTCGAGTAGGAGGCACAGCCGCCGACCACGGTCGGCACCGGCACCTCGGAGATGAACTCCTTCAGGTTCAGCGGCTCGACCGTGGTCGAGACGTGTTCGGCCGAGATCACCGTCCCCTGGATGACCAGGATGTCCAGCCCCGCCTCGACCGCCACCTCGTAGTGCTCGCGCACCTTCTGCGGGGTCAGCGAGCCGCAGGCGACGGCGCCGCGGGCCTTGATCTCGGCGACGCGCTGGCCGATCAGCTCGGCCTTGACCGGCTCGGCGTAGATCTCCTGCATCAGCCGGGTGGCAACGTGGGTCGGCGCCGCGGCGATCTGCTCGAGCCGCTCCTCGGCGTCCTCGAAGCGGGCCCAGATCCCCTCCAGGTTGAGTACCCCGAGGCCGCCGAGCTCGTTGACCAGGACGGCGGTGTCGGGGCTGACCACGCCGTCCATCGCCGAGGCGACCAGCGGCAGGTCGAAGCGGTATGGACCGAGGGTCCAGCTGATGTCTATGTCGTCGGGATCGCGGGTGCGACGCGACGGAACGATCGCGATGTCGTCGAATCCGTAAGCGCGCCGCCCTTTCTTGCCACGGCCGATTTCAATTTCCAAGTGAGTCCTCCAAGGGCTGGCGTTGAACAGCCAGCCTACACTTCGGCGGGGACCTCCAGGTCGTGCACCGCGACCTCGCCGAGCAGGCGCTCGACCTGGTTGCGGTCGACGACGCCGGCGCCGAAGTGCTGGGTCGACTCGGCGCCGCAGGCGACGCCGTAAGCGAGGCATTCCTCGGGCGAGCGCGACTCGTAGCGAGCGGCGACATAGCCGGCCAGGAAGGCGTCGCCGGAGCCGACCGTGGAGACCGCCTCAAGCGGTTCGGTGTGGACCTCGAGCAGGCGCCGCTCGGCGTTCTCGCCGACCGCCGCCACGCAGCCTTCCGGCCGCGTGATCGCGGCCTCGGCGGCGCCGAGGCGGACCAGCTCCTCGAGCCCCTGGGCGAGGTCGCCGCGATCGGCGAACTCCTGGCCGACCAGCTCCTCGGCCTCGCGCTCGTTCGGGGTCACCATCGAGGCGCCGGCGCGGACGCCCTCCAGCATCGCCTCGCCCTCGGCGTCGAGCACGACCGGGACGCCGCGGCGGCCGAGGTCGGCAACCAATTTCGCGTAGAGGTCGTCGCCGGCCCCGGGCGGCAGCGAGCCCGCCAGGACGCAGATCTTGGCGCCGCTGGCGAGGTAGCCGATCCGCTCGAAGAGCCGCTTCACCTCCTCCGGGCTGACCGCGGGCCCGCGCTCGTTGATCTCGGTCTGCTCGCCGGAGGTGGGGTCGATCACGGCGAGGTTGATCCGGGTCTCGGCGGCGATCCGGGTGAAGTCGGTCAGCACCGACTCCTCGTGCAGCTGTTCGAGCACTCGCGACCCGGTCGGCCCGCCGACGAAGCCGGCGGCGATCACCGGCCGTCCGAGCAGGCTGAGGGCGCGGGCGACGTTGATGCCCTTGCCGCCGGCGACGGTGCGGCTCTCGACCGCGCGGTGGCGGCGGCCGAGGCGAAAGTTGGGGACGGCGACGGTGCGGTCGACCGCCGCGTTGAGCGTGACGGTGAGGATCACTTCGCGTTCACCCGGCTTTCCGCTCCCGTTGGTCGTTTCGGCGCCGCCTGCGGCGGTACAGCGCCACCCCGCAAATGAGTATCACGAACGCCGCCACCAGGATAGGGATCCAGTGTTCGCCGAGAAAGCCGCGGGCGCGGTCGAAGGCGCTCGCCCGCGGGATCGAGCGTCCCGCCCGCAGCGGCACCGTCGCCACCGAGGCGCCATCGACGAGGACCGTCGCCCGCCCCAGCGCGGCGCCGCGGCGGATCGGCCCCTCGACCCGCCCCGGCGCCCTCACCTCCACTTCCAGGTGCTGGCCGCGACGCAGGCCGACGGCGACGCCGCGGGCGGCCCGCAGCGGCAGCTCGCCGCCGGAGTAGCGGATCGAGGGATCGGCGAGATCCTGGCCGGCGTGGATCGGGCGCCGGTGGCGGTACTGGCGGAAGCCGTACTCGAGCAGGTCGAGGTTGTCGGAGAAGCGGTCTTCGTCGCTGGGGGCGCCGATCGCGACCGAGATCAGTTCGACCCCGCGGCGGCGGCCGGAGCCGACCAGGACGTACTCGGCGCCGAAGGTGTGGCCGGTCTTGACCCCGGTCACCCAGGGCGCCATTTCCAGCAGCTCGTTGATCGTGTGGATCCGCCGCGGTGGCCGCACGCTGCGCAGCTCGGCTTCGCGCGAGTCGGCGATCTTGGCGAAGGCGGGGATGCGCAGCAGGTGCTGGGTCAGCGTCGCCAGGTCGGCGGCGCTGGAGAAGTTGCCGCGCTGGTCGAGCCCGACCGGGTTGGCGTAGTGGGTGTCGGCGAGGCCGAGCGCCGCCGCTCGCTGGTTCATCTGCCGCACGAAGCGCGCCTGGGTGCCGGCGGCGGCGATCGCCAGCGCGTGGGCGGCGTCGTTGCCGCTGCGCAGGACCAACCCGTAGAGCAGGTCGCGCACGCTGATCCGCTCCCCCGCCCGCAGCCCCATCAGCGACTCGCCGTATTCGGGGTCGCGGTAGGGGGCGGCGTGGACGATCCGGTCGAGCGGCAGCTCGTGCAGGACCACCCAGGCGGTCATCAGCTTCGTCGTGCTGGCGATCGGCAGGTGCCGGGCGGCGGCGTGGGAGACCAGCACTTCGCCCGTGCGGGCGTCGATCAGGGTCCAGGCGCGGGCCTCGATCGCCGGACCGCGCTGGTGCGCGGGCTGCGGTTGCGCCCCTGGCGTCGGCGTCGGGGGCGCGCCGGCGGTGGCTGTGGCGGTGGCGCCGAAGCAGAGCGCCGCGACCAGCAGCACCGCGGCGGCGGCGGCGCGGCGGCCGGCCGGCCTCATCGCAGCTTCAGCTTCTCGCCGGCGATCAGGATCTGGGGATCGATTTCGGGATTCAGCACTTCGATTTCGTGGACCGGCACCCCGGTCTGGTGCGAGATCGAGATCAGCGTGTCGCCGCTCTTGACTTCGTAGGTCGCCGCATCGGTTCGGTGCCGGTCCTTCGTGCCATGGCGATGCCCACCGAACTGAGTCTGCGAGGAGGAGCCGGAGCCGCCGACGGCGCCGGCGATGACGACGATCAGGATCACCACCGCACCGGCGAGAGCGAGGACGGCGAGGATGCGGGCGATGGCGCTGGTGCGTTTTTCCATGAGCCGGGGCGCTGATCGTAAACCGCTCAGGCAGCGGTTAGGCGGTTGAAATCTCCCAGACGGTCGCCCGCAGGCGCTCGGCGGCGGCGGCCGGGTCGGGGTCGGCGGCGATTCCGCGCGAGGCCGCGACCAGCGCCGCCGCCGGGCCGGGGCCGAAGGCGGCGCCGAGCAGCTCCGGCCGGCCCCCCTGGGCGCCGACGCCGGGGATGAGGAAGATCGAGCGCGGCATCAGCTCGCGCAGGCGGGCGATGTGCTCGGGCTCGGTGGCGCCGACGACGGCGCCCATGCCGCTCAGCCCGCCCTCCCCGAGCAGCCGTGGCGAGAGCCCGTCGACCAGCTCGGCCAGTCGCTCGTGCAGGGGCCGATCCGGAGCCGGCAGGTCCTCGACGTCGGCGGCACCGGGGTTGCTGGTGCGGACGAGCGCGAAGACACCCGCGCCGGCGCTCTGCGCGGCCGCGACCAGCGGCTCCAGCGCGTCGAGCCCCAGCAGCGGGTTGGCGGTGAAGGCGTCGGCGCCGAGCCCCGGCACCGGGCCCCAGGGGGTCGGCGTCTCGCCGACCAGCGCCTGCGCGTAGGCGGCCGCGGTGACCGGGACGTCGCCGCGCTTGCCGTCGGCGATCACCAGCAGGCCGGCCTCGGCGGCGGCGGCGCGAACCGCGGCCAGCGCCGCCCAGCCGGGGGCGCCGAGGCGCTCGAAGCAGGCGAGTTGCGGCTTGACCGCGACGCAGGCGGGGCCGGCGCGGTCGATCAGGCGGCGGCAGTGAGCGAGGACCGCCGCGGCGGCCAGCTCGGCGACCGGCGCCTCGGGGTCGGCCGCCGGCGTCCCCTCCCCGGCCAGCCTGGCCGGATCGGGGTCGAGGCCGAGGCAGATCTGGCTGCGGCGCTCGTCTACGAGCGCCGCGAGCCGATCCGCGAACGACGTCAGGAAATCAGCCGCCCTTGACCTTGGTCTTCAGGGCCGAGCCGGCGGAGAAGCGCGGAACCTTGCCGCCCGGAATCGTGATCCGCTCGCCGGTGCGGGGGTTGACGCCCTGGCGGGGCCCACGCTCGGCGACGTGGAATTTGCCGAAACCGGTGAAGCTGACCTCACCGCCGGAGCTCAGCGCATCGGTGATCGTGTCGAGCACAGCGTCGACGGCGTCGCTGGCAGCCTTCTTGCTGCCGAGCCGGTCGTCGCCGGCCAGTTGGTCCAGAAACTCAGCCTTGGTCACGTCGGAAATCCTCCTCGGGGTTGAAGATCGGCGCAATCTAACAGCGGGCACGGCGTAAGCGTCACGAACCACTCACGGCCAGCGCCCCAATCAGCAGCGGCGGCGTGCTGACCGAGCCCCCGAAGGGGACCCAGCGGGCCTCGGCGCCGGCGGCCCGAACGGCCCCCAGCAGCGCCACCAGATCGCCGGCGATCGTGAACTCGCGCAGCGGCTCGGCCAGCTCGCCGGCGCGGATCGCGTGGCCGGAGGCGCCGACCGAGAAGACGCCGGTGACCGGGTTGACGCCCGAGTGCAGGCCGGCGACATCGGTGACGAAGACGCCGTCGCCGGCCTCGGCCAGCAGCTCGGCGAAGGAGAGCGAGCCGCTGCCGACGACCAGGTTCGAGGCCGAGACCGACGGCAGCGAGCGGTAGCCGTGGCGGGCGGCGCTGCCGGTCGACTCGCCGCCCTGGCGCCGCGCCGTGTAGGTGTCGTAGAGGTAGGCGCGCAGGCGACCGCCCTCGATCAGGGCCGTGCGACGGCGCGGCACCCCCTCGCCGTCGAACGGCGCCGAGGCGGGGCCTGCGGGATCGCGGCCGTCGTCGAACAGCGCCAGCGCCTCGCTCGCCAGCTCCTGCTCGAGCCGACCGGCGAAGGGAGAGCGGCCGCGCTGGACGGCGTTGGCACCGAGGCTGCCACCGATCAGGCCGGCGAAGCTGGCGGCGACGGTCGGGTCGAGCACCACCGGGCAGGAGCGCGAAGGGGGCTTGGTGGCGCCGATCATCGCCGTCGCCCGCGCCGCCCCCTCGGCCCCGATCGCCTCCGGGTCGAGGCCGGCCGGACCACGGGCGAGGCCGAAGCCGAGGCCGGTCTCGCGGGCGCCCTCGCCCTCGGCCAGCGCCTGCAGGTAGGCGAAGCAGCTCGAGGACTCGTACTCGCCGGCGACCCCGGTCGAGGAGGCGATCGCGACCCGCTCGGCGGCGTCGGCGTAGACCGCCTGCTCGACGCCGGCGACGCGCCGGTCGGCGGCCAGCGCGGTGCGCTCGACCGCCAGCGCCAGCTCCGCCGCCTTGGCGGCGGGCCAGGAGGAGACCGAGGGGTCGCTGAGGCCCGCCAGGGCCTCCACCGGCGCCGGGCGCGGCGGCGCCGCGAACTCGTCCTCGTCGGCGACGGTTGCCGCCTCGGCGGCGGCGGCGGCGATCGCCGCGACGCCGGTCTCGCTGAAGTCGGTGCCGTAGGCGTAGCCGACGCGGTTGCCGATCCAGGCGCGGACGCCGATCCCGCTCTGGGTCGCCGCGGTCAGGCTCTCGACCTCGCCGCCGTGGACCCGGACCTCGCGGCCGCTCTCGCGCGAGGCGTAGGCCTCGGCCTCGCCGGCGCCGGCCGCCAGGGCCGCCTCGACCGCGCGCCCGGCGCTGGCGCCGAGCTCGCTCACAGCTCGGTCCCCCCGACCGTCATCGCCCGCACCCGGACGTGGCCCTGGCCGGTGCCGACCGGGACTTTCTGACCGCCCTTGCCGCAGATCCCGGTCTTCATGAAGAAGTCGTCGCCGACCGCGTCGATCGCCGCCAGCGCCTCCAGGCAGTTGCCGATCAGGGTCGCGCCGCGGCAGGGCCGGGTCACCTTGCCGGCCTCGATCAGGTAGCCCTCGGAGACGCCGAAGACGAAGTCGCCGGTCGCCGGGTCGACCTGGCCGCCGGCGAAGGAGACCGCGTAGAAGCCCTTGCGCACCTCGGCGATCATCGCCTCCGGGCTGGCGTCGCCGGGGGCGATGTAGGTGTTGGTCATGCGCGGAATCGGCAAGTGACGGAAGCTCTCGCGGCGGCCGTTGCCGGTCGAGGCGACGCCGTCGCGCTCGGCGCCGAGGCGGTCGTAGAGGTAGTGGGTGAGGCGGCCGTCCTCGATCACCCGCGTCTTCTGCGTCGGCGTCCCCTCGTCGTCGATCGCGTCGCTGCCCCACTCGTGCGGCAGGCGGCCGTCGTCGTAGGCGCTCAGCAGCGGCTCGGCGACCTGCTCGCCGAGCTTGCCGGCGTAGACGCTGGCCCCCTTGTGGATGTGGTCGGCCTCGAGCCCGTGGCCGGTCATCTCGTGGAAGAGGACGCCGCCGAAGCCGCCGCCGACGACGACCGGCATCGAGCCCGAGGGCGCCGGGCCGGCGTCGAGCAGGGTCAGCGCCTTGCGCGCCGCCTGCTCGGCGATCGCCCCCGGGTCGTCTTCGAGCAGCTCGAAGCCGCGGTGGGCGCCGAGGGTCTCGGCCCCGGTCTCGACCGTGCCCTCGCGACGGGCGACCGCCTGGGCGCCGATCCGGGTCCGGGTGCGGTCGTCGCCGCCGAAGAGACCGTCGGAGTTGGCGACGCTGACCTGGCGCCGCGCCTCGGCGTAGGAGGCGGTGAACTGGGCGACCTCCCCGCCCTGGTCGCGGGCGCGGCGGTCGAGCTCGCGCAGCAGCTCGGCCTTGCGCTCGGCGGGCACCGCCTCCGGGCGCAGCTCGATCGCCAGCGGCGTGCTGGCCTGGGCGGCCAGCGGCCGCGGCTCGGCCCGCTCGCCGCGCAGGGCCGAGGCGGCCTCCGCGGCGGCGCGCTCGAGGTCCGCCGGGTCGAGGCCGTCGACGTGGGCGAAGTAGGTGGTGGCGCCGTCGACCACGCGCACCCCGGCGCCCTCCTCGGCGCCCGACTGCACCGCCTCGATCCGCGACTCGTCGATCGACATCGTCAGGCCGCGGCGGCGTTCGGCGAAGACCTCGGCGAAGCGGCCGCCGTGGGCGAGCGCCCGCGCCAGCACCCGCTCGGCGACCGCGGGGTCGATCAGCTCGCTCACGACCTCGGCCGCTTCCCCGCGACCTCGATCAGGCGCTCGGCGACGGCGAACAACTCGGCACCGGCGCCGGAGTCCTCGGCGTGGTCGGCGCTGCGGCCGTGCGGGTAATAGAGGCGGGCGAAGGGCCGGCGCGAGATGCGGCGGCGGCGCATGTAGGCGGCCGCCTCGTCGGCGTAGCCGGAAACCCGGTCGAGCAGGATCCGGTGCGGCTTCGGCGGGGTCACTCGCCCTCCCCGCCGCCGGCGAGGGCGAGGTCGCGGAGGGTGGCGCGCAGGTCGAAGAGCAGCAGCGAGGCGAGGGCGAAGCGTTCGGTCACCGCGACGGCGGCGAGGCCGGCGTGGCGCAGGGCGAAGACCTCGCCCTGCTCGGTGGCGATGTGGACCTGCTCGACCGGCTCGGCGCCGGCCCGGTCGGCGACCTCGAACAGCGCCGCGGCGGCATCGCGCCAGCGCTCGGCCTCCTCGCCGGCGGCCAGCACCGCGCCCTCGGAATCGAAGATCGCCGCCGCCCGCAGGTCCGGCGACATCTCCGCCAGGAAGGCCAGCGCCGCGGCGGCGGCATCGCCGCGAGCCGCCCCTTTGGTGTTGGCGTCGGCCATCTGGGTGAAAATACCGACCGTGTCCCTCGCCCGAGCATCCTGGATCACCGTCGTCGCGGTCTGCGCGATCGCCGCGGTCCTCTTCGCGATCAGCGGCTACACCGGCTACACGATCACCCTGATCGCCGTCGGCCTCGCCGCCGCGGTCAACCTGCTGCCCCCTCCGTAGGACCCTCAGCCGGAGCGGAAGGGTCCCGCTTTGCTGTCGTCGGGCTCGCGCAGCGAGGTCTCGGGCTCGACGTGGATCAGCACCTCGGAGTTTGGGATCTCGGCCTCGATCGAGTCGCGCATCCGGTGCGCCAGCTGGTGGGCGAGCTCGAGGCTGGTGCCGGAGCGGTACTGGACGTGGAGGTCGATGTGGCGGCGGGCGCCGGCGCGGCGGGCGCGCAGCTTGTGGTAGCCGCCGACCTCCGGGGTGCGGGCGCTGGCGATCGCCAGCTCGATCCGGTCCATCTCCGGGCCCGGCAGCGCTTCGTCGATCAGCACCCCCGAGGAGCGCCTGATGATCCGGATCCCGGCGACGACGATCGCCACCGCGACGGCGAGGGCGGTGATCGAGTCGAAGGCGGCGTCGCCGGTGATCTGGACCAGGGCGAGGCCGGCGAGGACGCCGAGCGAGGTCAGCGCGTCGGTGCGCAGGTGGGCGGCGTCGCCCTCGAGCGCCTGCGATTCGTGCTCCTTCGCCTGGCGCGAGAGGACGCCGGAGACGCCGAAGTTGGCCAGCACCGAGAACCCCATCACGGCGATGCCGACGCCGAGCGTCTGCACCTGCGAGCCGACGACCAGCCGGTGGGTCGCCTCGAAGACGATGATCCCGGCGCCGACCAGGATCAGCATCCCCTCGATCGTCGCCGTCAGGCTCTCGACCTTCTCGTGCCCATAGGGGTGCTCGGCGTCGGCCGGCTCGTCGGCTTTGCGGACGGAGACGTAGGCGACAACGGAGGCGACGAGGTCGATCAGCGAGTGGACCGCCTCGGTCAGGATCGCGATCGAGCCGGTGATCGCGCCGGCGGCGAGCTTGAGCGCGATCAGGAAGGCGTTGGAGGCGATCGAGAGGCTGGCGGCGCCGCGTTTGGTGTGGATCACGACGTCTCCGCGGCGGCGAAGCCGAGATGCGCTGCCAGCAGCCGCACCGCCTTGCCGCGGTGGCTGACCGCGTGCTTCTCGGCGTCGCTCAGCTCGGCGAAGGTGCGGCCGTCGTCCGGGCCGGTCTCGTCGGGGACGAAGGCCGGGTCGTAGCCGAAGCCGCCCTCGCCGCGCCCCTGCCGCAGCAGCCGGCCCTCGCAGCGGGCCTCGAAGACCCGCTCCTCGCCATCGGCGTCGACCAGGGCGAGCGCGCAGACGTAGGCGGCGCGGCGCTCGCCGCCGGCGGCGTCGACCTCGCGCAGCAGCTTCGCCAGGTTCTCCCCGTCGCTGGCGCCGGGGCCGGCGTAGCGGGCCGAGTAGATCCCCGGGGCGCCGCCGAGGTCCTCGGCGCAGATGCCGGAATCGTCGGCGATCGCGACGGCGCCGGTCGCGGCCTGGGCGGCGCGGGCCTTGATCAGGGCGTTGGCGGCGAAGCTGTCGCCATCCTCGGGCGGCAGCTCGACCTCGGGCGGCAGCGGCTCCAGCTCGACCCCCGGCAGCAGTTCGGACATCTCGCGCAGCTTGTGGGGGTTGCGCGTGGAGAGGATCACGCCAGCCGCTCCTGCACCTCCCGCAGGCGGGCGATGCCGCCCTCCGCGAGCGCCAGTAGCTCGTCGAGCGAGGCGCGCGAGAGCGGCGTCCGCTCCGCCGTCGCCTGCACCTCGACCAGGCCGCCGTCGCCGGTCATGACGACGTTGGCGTCGACCTCGGCGTTGGAGTCCTCGACGTAGTCGAGGTCGCAGAGGGCGCGGCCGGCGACCATGCCGACGCTGACCGCCGCCACCGAGCCGTTCAGCGGCAGCGCCTCGATCGCCTTGCGGTCGAGCAGCCCCTGGAAGGCCTGGCGCAGCGCCACGTAGCCGCCGGTGATCGCCGCGCAGCGGGTGCCGCCGTCGGCTTCGAGCACGTCGCAGTCGACGTAGACGCTGCGTTCGCCCAGGGCCTTGAAATCGACCACCACCCGCAGCGCCCGGCCGATCAGGCGCTGGATCTCGACCCCGCGCCCGTCCTGCTTGCCCTTCGAGATGTCGCGCTGCTTGCGGTCCCCGGTCGAGGCCG
>CAZIOS010000010.1:0-82840 GCA_964540905.1 uncultured Conexibacteraceae bacterium
CCGTCCTGCTTGCCCTTCGAGATGTCGCGCTGCTTGCGGTCCCCGGTCGAGGCCGGCAGCATCGCGTACTCGGCGGTGACCCAGCCCTTGCCGCGCCCCTGCATCCAGCGCGGCACCGTCTCGCTGACCGAGGCGGTGCAGATCACCCGGGTTTTGCCGACCGAGATCAGCGCCGAGCCGTCGGCGCTGGCGACGAAGCCGGGGTCGATCGTGACCGGCCGGATGTCGGCCGGGGCGCGGTCATAGCTGCGGGAAGCTGGCATCGGGCGAGTCTTTCACGCGGACGGCGCCAGCGCCGGCTCAATCGTGGGGCAGCACGCGCAGCCCACGCTGGCCGAAGTGGGCGTCGAAGGCGAAGGCCTCACCGCCGCCGTCGCGCTCGATCAGGGCGAAGGAGGTCGCGTCGACGTAGCTCCAGCGCTTGTCGCCGTGGCGCTCGAGGATCTCCCAGGCGTCGCTCTCGACCTCTTCGTCGAGCCGCACCAGCTCGATCGCGCCGCCGGCGCGGAACCGCCGCCCCCACTCGATCGCCTCGCCGCGCCCGACCCGGACCATCAGCGCCGTGTAGGTCTCGGCGAAGACGTAGTTGGAGGTGAAGAGGGCGACGCCCTCGGAGACCAGCTCCGAGAGCGCCGTCCTCGCTCGCTCGTGCTCCGCCTCGGCCTCGTTGCGCAGGGCGACGAAGGCGCTGGTGTCGACGAAGACCGACCTCATCGACCGTAGAGGTCGTGGTCGAGGGTGGTGACGCTGGTTCCCTCGCGTCCCCGCCCGGGCGACTCGTCGACCAGGTAGCGAAGCAGCGGATCGGCCGCTGGATCTGCCCGGCGGGCGCGCTCGGCGTCGATCAGCTCCCGCACCACGGCGGCGATGCTGCCCGACTTGCCGGCCCGCTGCCGCAGCCAGCGGTGTTGGGCGTCGTCTAGATATAGCTGCGTTCTATGCTTCATGCTGTCATACAGCATACGTCGCAGAGAGGACGGAATTTGCGTGGCTGTCGCGTGTGCAGCGGTCATTGCTTTTCTCGGCTCTCCTTTCGCCGGCGGGAAAGGGGCGGCGAGGGCGCCGCCCGCTCCCCTCATTTGAAGGCGACCTTGTCCACCGCCTCCTTGATCTTGTTGACGATCACGTCCGCCAGCTCGACCCCCTCTTTGCCGTTGAATCCCTTCATCGCAGCCACCATCCCGACCATCAGCAGCGAGACCAGCAGGATCAGGCCGACGTACTCGACCGTCCCCTGCCCCGCCTCGCCCGACGCCAGCCGCTGGATGCGGCGCAGCCGCTCGGCAACGGCGGCGTGCAGGTACCCCATCAGCATGTAGATCATCGAAGTCATCAAGCCTCCTTCTCGGTTGAAGGCCCGATGCTGAGCGGCGAGGGCGCACCGAACAAGACGCGCCTGTGCCAACTCTGTGGCATCGGCGCAACCGAAGGCCGCAATCGGCCGGCGCGGATACCCTGACCCGGGTGCGCGTCCTGGTCGTCACCAACTTCGAGCCCGACGACGCGGCGCCGCAGCGCGGGCGCTGGGTCCGCGACCAGATCTACGAGGTGCGCCAGCGCGGGATCGAGGTCGACGTCTTCAGCTTCCCGCCCGGCAGCCGCGAGTACGTCCCGGCGACGCGGCGGCTGCGGGCGCTGCTGCGCCGCCAGCGCTTCGACCTCGTCCACGCCCACTACGGGCTGCCGGGCTGGTGCGCGCGGCTGGCCGGGGCGCGGCCGCTGATCGTCACCTTCCACGGCACCGACGTCCGCCACGGCATCGTCGGCCCGCTCTCGCGCCGGCTGGCCTGGCGGGTCGACCTCGTCGCCGCCGTCTCGCGGGCGCTGTTCGCGGCCGAGGACGGCCGGCCCGGGCTCCCCCCCGTCCCCGGCTCGGCGGTGCTGCCCTGCGGGCCCGACCTCGGCCGCTTCTCCCCGCTCCCGCGCGCCGAGGCCCGGCGGCGGCTCGGCCTCGACCCGGAGGGGCGCTTCCTCTTCTTCCCCGCCAACCCGGCCCGGCCCGAGAAGCGCCACGACCGCGCCGCCGCCCTCGCCGCCGCCTGCGGCGCCGAGCTGCGGAGCGGCGGCTCGATCGAGCCGGAGCTGATGCCGCTCTGGCTCAACGCCGCCAACGCCGTCCTCGTCACCTCCGACTACGAGGGCTTCGGGCTCGCCACGATCGAGGCCCTGGCCTGCGAGGTGCCGGTGCTCTCGACCCCGGTCGGGATCGCCCCCTACGCCCTCGGCGGCATCGACGGCTGCCTCTGCGCCCGCTTCGACGTCGACGCCTGGGCCGCCGCCGCGCGCCCGCACCTGGAGTCCGGAGACCCCCGCGTCGCCGGCGCGGCACGGGCTGCCTCGCTCTCGGCGGCGAGGATGGCCGAGCGCGCGATCGAGGTCTACCGAGACGTGGCGGCGAAGCCGTAATAGATTGGCGCAATGAGCGCGGACCGAGCAGGCGGCGGCGACAGCCTCAGCGCCCAGGTCGAAGAGGCCGAGCGCCGGCTGCGGGCGGTGGCCGACGTCGCCAGCGAGGCCGAGCGCCGGACCGCGGCGGAGATCAAGGCGCTCGAGGCCGACCTCGAGCAGGAGCGCGCCCGCACCGCCCAGGCCCGCGAGGAAGCGCGGGCGGTCAACGCGGAGGAGCTGCAGCGCGAGCGCGAGGCGAAGGAGCGGGCGATCGCCGCCGCCGAGGAGCGCCTGAGCGAGATCGAAGCCCAGGCCGAGGCGGCGGAGAAGCGGGTCGAGGCGGCCGAACGCCGCGCCACCGAGGCCGAGCTGGCGGTCAGCGACGAACGGGTGCGGGCCCGCGAAGGGGCGGCGGCCTGGCTGCGCCAGCAGCTGGAGTCGATCCGCCGAGAGGCCGAGGGGCGATAACCGCGGCGGCGGCCTTCGACGTCGCCGTCGTCGGCGGCGGCGCCGCCGGGCTCTGGACCGCGCTGCGGGCGGCCGAGCAGGGCGGCAGCGTCTGCCTGGTCTCGCGCACTCCCCTGTCCCAGAGCGCCAGCTTCTGGGCCCAGGGCGGCCTGGCGGCGGCGCTGGAGCCCGGCGACTCGCCCGCGCGCCACGCCGCCGACACGATCGTCGCCGGCCGCGGCCTCTGCCGCCCGGCGGCGGTGCGGGTGCTGACCGAGGAGGCCCCGGCCGCGGTCCGCGACCTGCTGCGGCGCGGCGTCGTCTTCGACCTCGACCACGAGGGCCGGCTGGCGCTGGGCCTGGAGGGAGGGCACGCGGCGAGGCGCATCGTCCACTCCGGCGGCAGCCAGACCGGGCACGAGCTGACCTCGAAGCTGGCGGCGATGGTCGCCGCCGAGGCCCGGATCGAGGTCCGGGAGCGAACCTCGGCGCTGGCCCTGTGGAGCGACGGCGAGCGCTGCCACGGGGTGCTCACCGACGCCGGGGCGCTGACCGCCGCCGCGACCGTGCTGGCGACCGGCGGCGCCGCGGCGCTGTGGAGCCGCACCACCAACCCGCGCGGGGCGATCGGCGCCGGGCCGGTGCTGGCGGCGGCGGCCGGCGCCGACCTCGCCGACCTCGAGTTCTGCCAGTTCCACCCGACCGCGGTCTTCCTGCCCGGCTCGCGCTTCGACGGCGCCCTGATCACCGAGGCGATCCGCGGCGAGGGCGCGAAGCTGCTCGACGCCGGCGGCGAGCGCTTCACCGACGAGCTGGCGCCGCGCGACGCGGTCACCGCCGCGATCCTCGAGCGCATGCGGGCCGACGGCGCCGCCAGCGTCGCCCTCGACCTGCGCGAGATCGACCCGGCCCGCTTCCCCAACGTCTTCGCCGTGCTCGCCGAGGCCGGCCTCGATCCGGCGACGGCGCCGGTGCCGGTCTCCCCCGCGGCCCACTACATGATGGGCGGGATCGTCGTCGACCTCGACGGGCGCTCCTCCCTGCCCGGCCTCTACGCCGTCGGCGAGGCCTCCTGCACCGGCCTGCACGGCGCCAACCGGCTCGCCTCGAACTCGCTCAGCGAGTGCTTCGTCTTCGGCGGCCGCGCCGCTGCCGCCGCGGTGGAGGAGGTCGCACCCGCGGCCGCGCCACCGCTGCCCGAGTGGCGCTTCGAGCCGCCGACCCAGGCGACCAGGGAGGCCGTCTGGCGCCGCGCCGGGCCGCTGCGCAACCCCGACGACCTCGCCTCGCTGGTCTCCAACCCCTACCCGCTGGCGAGCGCGATCGCCACCGCGGCGCTGAACCGGCGCGAGTCGCGCGGCGGCCATCTGCGCAGCGACTGCCCGCGGGTCGATCCCACCCTCGACGGCACCCACTTCGTCCTCGCGCCCGGCGGTGAGGTCCGCCGCGAGGAGTGGCGCTAGCTTCCTCCCATGCTGTTGGGAGTCGACGTCGGCGGGACCTTCACCGACGCCGTCCTGCTCGACGGCGGCGCCGTCCACAGCGCCAAGGTGGCGACCACCCCGGGCGACGAGTCGGCCGGGGCGATGAGCGCGGTCGAGGCGGTGCTGTCGCGTGCCGGCGCCACCGCGGCCGAGGTCGAGGCCTTCGCCCACGGGATGACCGTCGGCACCAACGCCCTGCTCGAGGAACGGGGGGCGCGGACGGCGCTGATCGCCACCAGGGGCTTCGCCGACGTGCTCGAGATCGGTCGCCAGGACCGCCCCGAGCTCTACCGCCTCTGCACGCCGAAGCCGGCGCCGCTGATCGAGCCGGCGCTGCGCTTCGAGGCAAACGAGCGCACCGGGCCCGACGGCATCGTCACCCCGCTCGCCGCCGGCGAGCCGCAGCGGCTGGCGGCGTTGCTGCGCGAGAGCGGCGCCGAGTCGGTGGCGATCTGCCTGCTCTTCTCCTACCTCGACCCCTCCCATGAGCGCCAGCTCGCCGCCCACCTGCGCGCGGCGCTGCCCGACCTCCACGTCTCCGCTTCGCACCAGGTGCTGCCGCGCTTCCGCGAGTACGAGCGGAGCTCGACGACGGCGATCGACGCCTACCTGAGCCCGTTGCTCGGGCGCTACCTCGGCCGCCTCGGCGAGGCCAGCTCCGGGGCCGGACTGCCGGCGCCGCTGGTGATGCAGTCCTCCGGCGGCGTCGCGCCGGCGGCGGAGGCGGGCCGGGCCGGCGCCTGGAGCGTGCTCTCCGGCCCCGCCGGCGGCGCCATCGGCGCCGGCCTCCTGGCCGCGCTCAGCGGCGACGGCAACGCCCTCGGCTTCGACATGGGCGGCACCTCCTGCGACGTCTGCGTGGTCGAGGACGGCGCCGTGCGCCGCACCGACTCGCGCCAGCTCGGCGGCCGCCCGATCCAGCTGCCGACGGTCGACGTCCACACCGTCGGCGCCGGCGGCGGCTCGGTCGCCTGGCGCGACGCCGGCGGCGCCCTGCGGGTCGGGCCGCGCTCGGCCGGCGCCGAGCCGGGGCCCGCCTGCTACGGCCGCGGCGGCGGCGAGCCGACCGTGACCGACGCCAACCTCCTGCTCGGCTACCTCGCCGCCGACTCCCGCCTCGCCGGCGGCATCGAGCTCGACGCCGCGGCCGCCCGCGGCGCCGTCGCCGGCCTCGCCGCCGAGCTGGGCCTCGACGAGGTCGAGACCGCCGCCGGGATCGTCCGCGTCGCCAACCAGGAGATGGTGCGGGCGCTGCGGGTCGTCACCGTCGAGCGCGGCGTCGACCCGCGCCGCTTCGCGCTGCTGCCGTTCGGCGGCGCCGGGCCGATGCACGCGGCCGCGATCGCCGCCGAGCTGGGGATCGAGACGATCCTCTGCCCCCGCGCCGGCGGCGTCCTCTCCGCCCTCGGCCTCTGCGCCTGCGAGCGCCGCCGCGACACCGCTCGCACGGTGATGCTCTCCGGCGCCGAGCTGAGCGCAGACCGCGTCGCCGCCGCCGTCGACGAGCTGATTGCCACCGCCGGCGCCGGCCTCGAGGGCGCCGAGCCGGAGCTGGTCTACGGGCTGCGCTACGCCGGCCAGGCCTTCGAGCTGGGGGTCCCCGGCCCAGTCCACCCCGACCCCGCCGACCTCGTCGCCCGCTTCGAGCGCAGGCACGAGGAGCGCTACGGCCACCGCGACCCCGACGGCGAGGTCGTCCTCGTCGACATCCGCCTGGCGCTGGTCTCCCCCGGGCCCAGCCCGCGCCCGGCCGCGGCACCACCGGGACGGCTCGAGCGCGGCTCGCGGCTGGCCCGCTTCGGCGCCGAGTGGATCGAGACCCCGATCCTGCGCGGCGAGCCCGCGGCCGGGACCGAGGCCAGCGGCCCGATCGTCTTCGAGCTGCCCGAGGCGACCCTGGTGCTGCCACCGGGCTGGCGGGCCGAGGTCGACGCCGCCGGCACGATCGTCGCCGAGGTGCGGGTGTGAGCGAGCTCGACCCGATCACCCTGCAGGTCCTGATCGGCGGCCTGCGCGCCGCCTGCGAGGAGATGGGCGCGACCCTGATCCGCTCCGCCTACTCGGCCAACATCAAGGAGCGCCACGACTGCTCGACCGCGCTCTTCGACGCCGCCGGCGAGCTGGTGATGCAGGCCGAGCACATCCCCGTCCACCTCGGCTCGATGCCGGACGCGGTCGCGGCGATCCTCGGCGAGGAGCAGCGCCCCGGCGTCGCCTGGATCCTCAACGACCCCTACCGCGGCGGCACTCACCTGCCCGACGTGACCCTGATCTCGCCCGTCTTCGTCGCCGGCGCCCTGCTCGGCTTCGCCGCCAGCCGCGCCCACCACGCCGACATCGGCGGCCCCACCCCCGGCGGCATGCCGGCCTTCTCGCGCACGCTCGACGAAGAGGGCGTCGTGATCCCGCCGACCCGCGCCGAGGCGGCGACCCTGGAACAGCTGGCGGCGCAGATGCGCTCGCCGCGCCAGCACCTCGCCGACCTGCGCGCCCAGCAGGCCGCCAACCGGGTCGGCGAGCTGCGCCTGGCAGAGCTCGCCGAGCGTCACGGCGCCGAGCTGCTGCGCTCCGGGATGGAGGAGATCCTCGCCTACGCCGAGCGCCGCACCCGGGCGGCGCTGGCGGCGCTCCCCGACGGCGTCTACGGCGCCGAGGACGTGCTCGAGGACGACCGCGAGGGGCACCGGCGCGACGCCGTCCTGCGGGTCGAGGCGACGATCGCCGGCGACGGGCTGCGGCTCGACTTCAGCGGCACCGAGCCGCAGCTCGACGGCAACCTCAACTGCCCGCTCTCGGTGACCAGGTCGGCGGCTTTCTTCGCGGTCCGCGTCCTCGCCGACCCCGAGGCGCCGCCCTGCGCCGGCGCCCACCGCCCGATCGAGGTCGTCGCCCCGCCCGGCTGCCTGCTCAACGCCCGCCCCCCGGCCGCCGTCGCCGCCGGCAACGTCGAGACCTCGAGCCGGGTCGCCGACCTCGTCATCGCCGCCCTCGGCGGCGCCCGCCCGGTCCCCGCCCAGGGCCAGGGGACGATGAACAACCTCACCCTCGCCAACGCCGACTTCACCTACTACGAGACGCTCGGCGGCGGCCAGGGCGCCTGCCCCGACGCCGACGGCCCCAGCGCGATCCACGTCGCGATGTCGAACACCCTCAACACCCCGATCGAGGCGCTGGAGACCGAGTTCCCGCTGCGGGTGCGCGAGCTCTCGCTGCGACGCGGCAGCGGTGGCGAGGGCACCCACCGCGGCGGCGACGGGTTGGTGCGGGAGATCGAGGCGCTGGCGCCGATGCGGTTCACGCTGATCGGCGAGCGTCGGCGCCACGCCCCCCGGGGCAGCGGTGGCCCTGGCGCGCGCGGCCGCAACCTGCTCGACGGGGTGCCGCTGCCGAGCAAGGCCGAGGGAGATCTGAAGCCCGGAAACCGGCTCAGGATCGAGACTCCGGGCGGTGCCGGCAGTCTTTAGCGACAATTAATTTTGCGATTTGGCCGCGCTGCTCTAGAATGCGCGACCGCAAGCGGGCCGTACGGGCGTGTCATGCCTGGAGGCGCCACCCCAGCCCGCAGAATCACAACTCGCAGGTACCGATTTCAAATGCCGATCGCTTTCAAGGAATGGGCAGTAACGGTTCGCGCTCTCGCGGAGGGCGAGCAGCTGCTCACGCTGCGCAAGGGCGGCATCCGCGAGGAGAACAAGCACTTCGAGCTCGAGCACGAGCGCTTCTTCCTCTACCCGACCTTCGACCACCAGCGCAACGACCTGGTCCGCGAATCGCACCACCCGGAGCTGCGCCGCGCCCTCGAGGAGGGCGTCTGGCCCGACGAGGAGCCGCCGCCGCGGGCGCTGCTCCAAGACGGCGGCATCCCGCAGCCCGACCGGGTGCGGCTGCGCGCCTGGGCCGAAGTCACCGATCACGTCACGATCAACGACCGCCGCACCCTCGACAGCCTCTCGCCGTACTACATCTGGACCCCGGATTACGCCGAGAAGCGGCTCAACTGGAAGCGCCGCCACCCGCTCCACATCCTGCTGCTGCGGGTCCACCGGATCCCGCGCCCGGTCACCGTCCGCGTCCGCGACGAGTACCACGGCTGCCGCTCCTGGGTCGAGATCGACCGCGACCTGCCCTTCGAGGGCACCCCGGTGATGGCCGACGAGGAGTTCGACCGCGCCCGCGCCGAGATCCGCGAAGTCTGCTCTGACGTAGAGCCGGCCCTCGTTTGAGCTTCAGCCTCGATCGCTAATCTCGATCCGTGTCGTGGGTCGAGACCGAATCGCTGAGCTTCACGGCTCGCCACGACTCCGAAGACTCCGCCTTCGCCGAGCGCACGCTGGACCGCATGGAGGCCCTGCGGCTGCGACTCGAAGACCGCTTCGAGCGGGTGCCGGGCGAGGTCACGGTGGTGATCCACACCAACCCCGCCTGGTTGACGATGGCCCACCCCTTCCTGCCGGCGGCGCGCTGGTCCGCTGCCCCGGCCGGGCGCCGCTACCTGGCTGGCTGGGCGATGGCGACCGAGCTGCACGTCCTCAACGACACCCACCTCGAGCGTCGCGCCGCCGGCGAGGACTCGCGCGAGGCGCTGCGCGGCACCGCCGAGCGCCTCTACGCGCAGCTGGTGATCGCCGCCAACAACACCGCCCTGCCCCCCTACTGGACCCCGCGCCGCTTCGCCCGCTACCTGAAGTGGGCCTGGCTGGTCGAGGGCGGCGCCCAGTACTTCGCCCGCCAGGTCGGCCTCTACCGGGCGGCGACGATCCGCCGCCTGCGCGAGAGCGCCCGGCCCTCCTTCCCCCCCTCGCGCCGCGACGCGGTGATCCTCGGCGGCACGATCTTCGACCTGCTCGAGAACGAGCGCGGTCCCGAGGCCTGCGAGCGACTGGTCGACGGCCTGCTCCCCGGCGGCGCCGTGCCGACCCTCGAAGACGCCTTCGACGCCCGCTTCCGCGACATCGAGGGAGCCTGGCGCGACCACCTGCGGGCGATGGCCCGCCCCAGCGGCGTCAGCTCTTGAGAGACGCCGACATCCCACCCGCCGATCAGCTCAATTGGTAGAGGACCCAGACCAGGATCACGGCGCCGAGGAAGGCGGCGCCGACCCAGAGCGCCAGCCGCGCCGGCGAGGTTTCGGTCGCCGGCCCGCCGCGGCGCAACCGCGCTTCGTCGCGGAGCTCGGCCTCCTCGTCGGGTTCGCTCTCGGTGAGCGTGTCGGCGAGCAGGGCCTTGGCCTTGTGGGCATGGCTGGAATCGACCAGGACGTCGTGCGGTCCCGCGGCCATGAACTCCGGCGCGTCGAAGCCGCGGGCGCGCTTGAGGATGCTGGGGATCCCTGCCTCCCCGAGCAGCCCCTGGATCATTTCCGCTTCGGCCTGGTTGCGGGCGAAGGCGACCTTGACCAGCTTGCCACCGCCCCCGCCGCCGCCACTCCCGCCGTCGTCGTGCCCGCCGTCGCCCCCGTGGGAGCCGCGCTGGTGGGCGCCGCGCTTATGCGACGAGGAGGTCGGCATCGGCGATCTTCAGGTCTTTGAGCCAGTAGGCCTTGACGTCGGGCGCCTCGGCGTCCCGCAGGGAGACGATCACGTAGACCTGTTCGGGCCAGGCGACCGCCTGGTTGACATCGGTCTGCGAGGGGTAGGCGGCGCTCTTGGTGTGGGAGTGGTAGATCGCCAGCAGCTCGCCGCCGCCGTCTTCGATCGCCTTCAGCGCGTCGTACTGCTCCTGCGGGTCCATCTCGTAGCGCAGCGGGCTGGCGGCGGCGTTGGCGACGCGGACGACGACGGTCGCCTCCCCGTCCCTGCCGCCGACCATCCCGCAGCACTCGTTCGGCAGATCCTCGCGCGCGTGCGCGACCATCTCGTCGACCAGGCCCTGGGAGATCCTCATCGCGGCGAGGCTAGCGGACCACGAGGGCAGGACATCTACCACCAGACGGTGGAGTCCAGGTTTTCGATCTCCTCGATCGGCTTCGTGTAAACGCCGGAGGAGAGGTACTTCCAGCCGTCGTCGGGGATCAGGAAGACGACGTTGCCGCCGGCGAGCTCGCCGGCGATGCGGGCGGCGATCGCGGCGATCGCGCCAGCGGAGACGCCGGCGAAGACGCCCTCCTCGTCGAGCAGCCGCTTGGTCCAGATGATCGCGTCGCGGTTGGAGACCATGATCTTGCGGTCGAGGATCGAGAGGTCGATGATCGGCGGGATGAAGCCGTCGTCGAGCGAGCGCAGCCCCTGGACCAGCTCCCCCTGCATCGGCTCGGCCGCGACGATCAGGGTCTCGGGGTCGGCCTCCTTCAGGCGTCTTCCATTCCCCATCAGGGTGCCGCCGGTGCCGAGCCCGCCGACGAAGGCGGCGACCTCGTCGAGCTCGTCGAGGATCTCGACCGCGGTGCCGTTGTAGTGGGCCAGCGGGTTGGCCTCGTTGCCGTACTGGTAGGGCATGTAGTAGCCGGGCTGCTCGGCCATCTCCAGCGCCACCTCGACGGCGCCGTTGGAGCCCTTGGCGCCCTCCGAGTAGACGATCTCCGCCCCGTACATGCTCAGCAGCTGCGTGCGCTCCGCGGTGACGTTGTCGGGCATCACCACCTTCAGCGGGTAGCCCTTGCGGCGGCAGATCATCGCCAGGGCGATGCCGGTGTTGCCGGAGGTCGGTTCGAGGATCGTCTGGCCGGGTTCGATCGCGCCTTCGGCCTCGGCCGCCTCGATCATCGATTTGGCGACCCGGTCCTTGACCGAGCCGGTCGGGTTGTGGCCCTCGAGCTTGGCGTAGATGCGGACCTCGGGCTTCGGCGAGAGCCGCGGCAGCTCGACCAAGGGCGTGTTGCCGATCGACTCGACGATGTTGCCGAAGCGCCCCCCGCAGGGTCTGTTGAGTAGTTGTTCCGCCACGATTCCGCCCCGTTACTTCAGAAAGTGTAGCGAGGCATTATGGCCCGCCGGATAAACCCCTCCGAGGCGATGGCCTGTATCTTCGCCCGGGTCCCGCACACTTTGGAATGGAGGCTGTACCAATGAGCAGGCCCCGGCTGATCGCCTTCTTCGCGCTTCTCCTCGTAGGCGCCGTGTCGCTTGTCGCGGCGGGCTGTGGAAGCAGCAGCAACAGCAGCTCCGGATCGACGGCCAGCGGCGGCGAACCGCTCACGGTCGGCTCCGACATCCCCTATCCACCCTTCGAGCAGGGCAAACCGGGCCACTACACCGGCTTCGACATCGAACTGATGGAAGCGATCGCCGAAAAGATGGGACGCACGGCGGAATTCGAAGACACCTCGTTCGAAACGATCTTCGCCTTTCTGGCGCAAGGGAAGTTCGAAGCGGTCGCCTCGGCGGCGACCATCACTCCCGAACGCGAGAAGACCGTCGACTTCAGCAACCCGTATTACCTCTCCGAACAGGCGATCCTGGTCAAGGAAGGTGGGACGATCGACACCGTCGAAGCGCTCAAGGGCGCCACGGTCGGAGTTCAGAAGGGAACCACCGGCGAAGAATTCGTCGAAGAAAAGGGCGAAGCCGGCGAACTTCGCTCATATCCGACCGGTCCGGACGCGGTTAACGCCCTCAATGCCGGAACGGTCGAAGCGGTCGTGATCGACATCCCGGTGGCGGAAAACGCCGTCAAGGAATCGAGTGGCCTCGAAATCTCGGCGGCCATCCCAACCGAAGAAGAGTATGGAATCGCCGTCGCGCAGGGCGAAACCGAACTCCTCGAAGAAATCAACGAAGGCCTGAAGGAAACGATGGAAGACGGTACCTACACGAAGATCTACAAGAAGTGGTTCCACCGCGAACCGCCGAAAGCGATCTTCACCGCCACGCACGAAGCGGAATGACGGCGGTCAGCCGAAACTGATGCCGTACGCGAAGGGGCGCCGAAATTGGCGCCCCTTCGCACGACCAGCGGCCCAAGACCCGGGATAGAGCGATGCAGGTATTCCTCCACCAGTTCTTCGACGTCGGCTTCATGGTCGAACACTTCGACGAAGTTCTGGAAGGGTTCTGGCTGACGATCCAGATCTGGATCGTCGGCGCAGTCCTGGCCCTGGCCTGGGGACTGATCCTGGCCCTGCTGCGCCAGCTGCCGGGCAAGGGAGTCCTCCCCGTCCGCTTCGTGACGATCGCCTACATCGACGTGTTCCGCGCCATACCACTGCTCCTTCTCATCGTCCTGATCGCCACCGGCATCCCCTCCCTGACCTTCCTGCCGAAAGCGATTCGAATCCCCGAGTGGCTTGGGAAGCCCGACCCCTTCTGGTACGGCACCCTGGCGCTGACTATCACCTACGGCGCCTATATGGCGGAGGTCTACCGCGCCGGGATCGAAGCCGTTCCTCGCGGTCAGATCGAGGCGGCGCGGTCGCTGGGGATGAGCCACCGCCAGACGATGAGACACGTGGTCGTTCCCCAGGCCGTCACCAAGATCCCGGCGCCGATGTTGAACGAACTGATCTCACTTATGAAGGACACCACCCTGGTCAGCGTCGTCGCGCTCAACGAGACCCTGCAGGTCGCGAGCGATATCCAGTCCCACTCTTACAACAGTTCGGCCCTGACCCTCGGGGCCCTGATGTTCCTCATCGTGATCCTGCCGATGGCGCGTCTTACCGACAAGCTGATCGCGCGCAACCAGCAGAAGATCACCCGCGGCGCCCACATCGAGGTGGCCTAGCCGGTGGCGGAGCCGATGCTGCAACTGAAGGGGGTGCGCAAGCGCTTCGGCGAGCTCGAGGTGCTGCGGGGGGTCGACCTCGACGTCGCCAGGGGCGAAGTCGTCTGCATCCTCGGTCCCAGCGGCTCCGGCAAGAGCACGCTGCTGCGCTGCGTCAACCTGCTCGAGCCGCCGGAGCAGGGCGAGATCTTCCTCGAGGGTCAGGACATCTGCAAGGGCCCTGGCTCAGGCACCGGCGAGTCCAGCTGGAACCTCGACTTCGTCCGCCAGCGGGTCGGGATGGTCTTCCAGCAGTTCAACCTCTTCCCCCACAAGACGGTCTTGGAGAACGTGACGATGGCGCCGGAAAAGGTGCTCGGGAACTCGAAGCAGGCGGCGAAGGAGAAAGGCACGGCGCTGCTGGAACGCGTCGGCCTCGCCGACAAACTCGGCCAGTATCCCGAACGCCTCTCCGGTGGCCAGCAGCAGCGGGTCGCGATCGCCCGGGCGCTGGCGATGGAACCGCACGTGATGCTCTTCGACGAGGTCACCAGCGCCCTCGACCCCGAGTTGGTCAAGGAGGTGTTGGACACGATGCGCGAGCTGGCCCAGGAAGGGATGACGATGCTGGTCGTCACCCACGAGATCGGGTTCGCGAAAGAGGTCGGCGACCAGGTCGTCTTCATGGACGGCGGCGTCATCGTCGAGCAGGGCAAGCCGGCCGCCGTGCTCGACAGCCCGCGCGAGGCGCGGACCCAGAAGTTCCTCGGCCTGGTCCTGGAGCGCTAGCGGGCGCCGCCGGCCATCGCCGGCAGGATCACGACCGTGTCGCCGTCCTTGACGGCGGTCTCCAGCCCGCCCAGCACCCGCACGTCCTCGTCGTTGAGGTAGACGTTGACGTAGCGGTTGAGCTCGCCCTCGGCGTCGAAGAGCTGCTCGGAGGTGTCGGGGTGGGCGGCGGTGAGCGCGCGCAGGACCTCGCCGACGTTCTCGCCGGCCGCCTCGACCTCGGGCTGGCCGCCGGTCTTCGGACGCAGCACCGGGGGGATCCTCACGCTTGCCATCAGGCGGAAAACCTATCGGCTATCCGGCGCAGAAGAGCTCGTAGTCGGGGAACTGGCCCAGCTCCGACTCCGGCACCTCGGGCGCGTTCTCGCCGCAGATCGGGCAGTCGGGGTCGCGGCGGACCTTCAGCTCGGTGAACCTGGTGCCGAGTGCCTCGTAGAGCAGCAGGCGGCCAACCAGCGGGTCGCCGATGCCGAGCACCAGCTTGATCACCTCGTTGGCCTGCAGCGTGCCCATCGTCCCCGCCATCACCCCGAGCACCCCGTTGGCGGAGCAGCTCGGCGCCAGCTCGGCCGGCGGCGGCGTCGGGTAGAGGCAGCGGTAGCAGGGGCCCTCGAAGGGGACGAAGGTCGAGATCTGGCCGTCGAAGCTGAGGATCGAGGCGGAGACGACCGGCTTGCGCAGCCGCACCGAGGCGTCGTTGAGCAGGTAGCGGGTGGGGAAGTTGTCGGCGCCGTCGACGACGATGTCGTAGTCGCCGATGATCCCGAGGATGTTGTCGGCGTTGAGACGGGTGCGGTGCTCGACGACGTCAACGTCGGGGTTGAGCGCTTCGATGAAGAGGCGCGCCGATTCGGTCTTCGGCATGCCGATGCGTTCGGTGTTGTGGATCACCTGGCGCTGCAGGTTGGAGGCGTCGACGACGTCGTCGTCGACCAGTCCCAGGGTGCCGATGCCGGCCGCCGCCAGGTAGAGCGCGGTCGGAGCGCCGAGGCCGCCGGCACCGAGCAGCAGCACCTTTGCGTTCAGCAGCTTCAGCTGGCCGTCGACCCCGACCTCGGGCAGCAGCGTGTGGCGCGAGTAGCGCTCGCGCTGCTCGGCGGTCATGCCGCTGGCGGAGACCACCGGCAGCCCCTGCTCCTGCCAGGCGAGGATGCCGCCTGCCATCGAGGCGACGTCGGTGTAGCCGAGCGCCTGCATCTGCGCCGCGGCGATCGCCGAGCGGTTGCCGGAGCGGCAGTAGAGGATCGTCCGCGCCGACTTGTCGGGCGCTGCGGTCTCGATTTCGTCGGCGAGCAGACCGGGCGGCACCAGCTTGCCATCCTCGAGATGGGCCTCTTTGTACTCGTGCGGCTCCCGGGTGTCGACCAAGACGACGTCGCCGCCCTCGATCTCCGCGGCGGCCTCGAAGGGTTCGATCTCCTCGATCGTCATCGTCTGCGTCTCTGCACCGGTAGCCATCGCCCAAATCTCCTAAATCCCGATCAGCTTTACTTCAAAAAGTATAGCGAGGCCCAAGCGTCTGCATTTACACGTGCATCAGACGTGTAAGTGCAGACGCGTGAGGAGGGGCTATCGGGAGCCCGCTACATCGAGGGGCGCATCTGGCGCAGCCTTTTGACCCGCTCCTCGATCGGAGGATGGGTCGAGAAGAGGCCCTGGATGCCCTTGCCCTTGAAGGGGGCGACGATGTAGAGCGGCTCGGCGGCCTGGTTGACCTGCATCGGCGTCGACGTGGCGCCCTGCTCCAACCGCAGCAGCGCGCTCGCCAGCGACTCCGGGTTGCCGCAGATTTCCGCCCCGCCGGCGTCGGCGGCGTACTCGCGCTGGCGCGAGATCGCCAGCTGGATGATGCTGGCCGCGATCGGCGCCAGCAGCACCATCGCCAGCGAGGCGGCCAGGCCCAGCGGCGAGTTGTCGTCGTCGCCGAACCAGAGCAGCATGTAGGCGAGGTAGGTGATGCAGGCGCCGATCGCCGAGGCCACCGACTGGATCAGGATGTCGTGGTTCCTGATGTGGGTGAGCTCGTGCGAGAGGACGCCGCGCAGCTCGTCCTCGGAGAGCAGTTTGGTGATCCCGCGGGTGACCGCGACGGCGGAGTGCTTCGGGTTGCGGCCGGTGGCGAAGGCGTTGGGCTGGTCCTGGGGGATCATGTAGAGGCGCGGCATCGGCAGGCCGGCGCGAGTCGTCAGTTCGCGCACGATCTGATAGAGGCGCGGGTTTTCCGACTCCTCGATCGGCTTCGCCCGGCTCATGCCGAGCGCGAGTTTGTCGCTGAAGAAGTAGGAGCCGAGGTTGATCAGCAGGGCGATGCCGAGGAACAGCGCCGCGGTGCTGGGCCCGCCGATCAGGGCGCCGATCACGACCAGCAGCCCGGACAGCGATGCCAGCAGGATCGTCGTGCGCAGGGTGGCGCTGAAAGTGGACTGCTTGGTGGTCTTCATGCGTTCGGCTCCTCGTTCGGGTGGTGCGGCGAGTATGGCCGCAATCGGCGTCGACGGCCATAGGGGCCAGCCCCTATTCGGGGCGGTGGCACCACCCAGCCCTTCTAGGCTTGGCCGATGACCTTCCTGTTGGTCCTCCTCGCCATCGCCGTCGTCGTGCTGGCGCTCGGGCTGATCCGGATGAGGCGGCGCTCGCGCCCGCTGGAGCGGCTGATCGAGGAGATGGAGAAGGTCGACCTCAGCCGCTCCGGGCCGCTGCTGCCGGCCTCGATCGACGGCGTCGGCGAGACCGAGGAGGTGGAGCGGCTCGAGCTCGCCTTCCTGCGGATGATGCGCCGGCTCGAAGCCGAGCGCCGCCGCGCCGGCTCCGCCGCCCTGCGGGCGCAGGAGCAGGAGCGCACGCGCGTCGCCCGCGACCTCCACGACGAGGTCAACCAGTCGCTGACCGGGCTGCTGCTGCGGCTGGAGGCGGTGCGCGAGGCGGCGCCGCCGGCGCTCGAGCCGGCGCTGGCGGAGACCAAGGCGCTCGCCAACCAGGCGATGCGGGAGCTGCTCTCGCTGGCCCGCCAGCTGCGGCCGACGGCGCTCGACGACCTCGGCCTGACGGCGGCGATCGCCGGCCTGGTCGAGCAGCTCGGCCACGGCGAGATCGAGGTCGGCTTCGACCCCGAGGGCGACTTCTCCGGGCTCGGCGACGACGCCCAGCTGGTCGTCTACCGGGTCGCCCAGGAGGGGCTCTCCAACGCCGCCCGCCACAGCGGCGCCGGCCGGGTCGAGGTGCGGCTGCGCCGCCGCGGCGCGGGCGGGGTCGAGCTCGAGGTCGCCGACGACGGCCGCGGCTTCGCCTTCGAGGAGTCCGAGGGGGGGCTCGGGATCGCCGGCATGCGCGAGCGGGCGCTCCTGGTCGGCGGCGAGCTGACGATCGAGTCGCGCCCGGGCCGGGGGACGACGGTGCGACTGACGCTGCCGGGAGAATCGGGCCGGTGAGGGTGCTGATCGCCGACGACCACGGGATCGTCCGCTCCGGGATTCGGCTGCTGCTGGAGCGCCAACCCGACATCGAGGTCGTGGCCGAGGCCGCCGACGGCGCCGAGGCGCGCGAGCTGGCGGTCCGCGAGCGGCCCGACCTGGCGATCCTCGACGTCAAGATGCCGAAGCTGACCGGGCTGCAGGCGACCCGCGAGATCAAGGCGCAGGCGCCCGAGGTCGCGGTTCTGATCCTCTCCATGCACGACGACGAGCGCTACCTGTTCGAGGCGCTGAAGGCCGGCGCCTCCGGCTACGTGCTGAAGGCCCAGGCGGACACCGACCTGCTGGCCGCGATCCGGGCGGTCGAGCGCGGCGAGCCCTTCCTGACCCCGGCGGCGCAGCGGACGCTGATCAAGGACGTGCTCGAGCGCGGCTCCAGCGGCGAGGAGGAGCTGACCCCACGCGAGGAGGAGATCGTCAAGCTGGTCGCCGAGGCGCACACGACCAGGGAGATCGCCGAGCTGCTCCACCTCTCCGAGAAGACGGTCGAGAACCACCGCGCCAACGCGATGCGCAAGCTGGGGATGCGCGACCGGGTCGAGTTGGTCCGCTACGCGATCCGGCGCGGTCTGATCGAGCCGTAGGCAGGCATAACCGACCCCTTCAGTAGGATTTGGAGCCGATGCTGTTCTCGACCAAAGCCGAGTACGGGGTGCGCCTGATGGTCGAGCTGGGCCGCCAGCCTGGCTCGACGCCGATCTCGCTGAGCACCGTCGCCGAGGCCGAGCGGCTGCCGCTCTCCTACCTGGAGCACCTGGTCGCGAAGCTGCGCAAGGCGGGCCTGGTCACCTCGACCCGCGGCGCCCACGGCGGCTACCGGCTGGCGAAGCCGGCGGCGCAGATCACGATGGACGCGGTGGTCGAGGCGCTGGAAGGGCAGATCGCGCCGATGGAGTGCTTCCACGACACGCCGGAGGGCAAAGTCCTCTGCTCGCACGAGATCGACGGCGATCAGGCCTGCTCGACGAAGCTGCTCTGGACCCGCGTGCAGGGCGGCGTCACCAAGGCCCTGGCCGGCACCACGCTGGCCGAGCTGGTCGAGTTCTCGGCGGCCCCGGCAGGACGCCGGCGGACCGCCATCGGCAGCGCCGCCTAGGCACAGAACTTCAACACCGAACCCAGGAACGGAGCGAAATTGGCAGAGCTGGAGATACGCAACCTGCACGTGAGGGTCGAGGAGAAGGAGATCCTCCGCGGCCTCGACCTCGATGTCGAGAAGGGCAAGGTCCACGCGCTGATGGGGCCCAACGGGTCCGGCAAGTCGACGCTCGCCAACGCGATCATGGGCCACCCGGCGCTGGAGGTGACCGCGGGCACGATCGTCTTCAAGGGCGAGGACATCACCGAGGCCGACCCCGACGTGCGCTCGCAGGCGGGCCTGTTCATGGCCTTCCAGTACCCGGTCGCGATCCCCGGCGTCTCGGTCAGCAAGTACCTGCGGATGATCATCAACGCCCAGCGCGAGGCGCGCGGCGAGGAGCAGATCAAGATCAAAGACTTCGCCAAGACCGCGCAGGAGGCAATGGCGCTCGCCAACATCCCCAAAGACTTCTCCAGCCGCTACCTCAACGACGGCTTCTCCGGCGGCGAGAAGAAGCGGATGGAGCTGCTGCAGCTGGCGCTGCTGCGGCCGGAGATCGCGGTCCTCGACGAGACCGACTCGGGCCTCGACATCGACGCCCTGCGCACCGTCGCCGAGGGCGTCAACCGCTTCGCCGGGCCCGACATGGGCGTCCTGATCATCACCCACTACCAGCGGATCCTGCATATGGTCAAGCCGGACTTCGTCCACGTCATGTTCGAGGGGCGGATCGTCAAGGAAGGCGGCCCGGAGCTGGTCGGCGTGCTCGAGGAGAAGGGCTACGGCTGGATCCGCGAGGAGGTCGAGGCGACGGCGTGACCGTCTCGGCCGACTCGTTCCCGATCGCGAAGGTCCGGGCCGCCTTCCCGGCGCTCGAGCGCGAGGTCCACGGGGAGCCGGTCGCCTACCTCGACAGCGGCGCCAGCTCGCAGCGGGTGCTGGCCTCGATCCAGGCGGTCGATCGCTACGAGCGCCGCCACCACTCCAACGTCCACCGCGGCTCCCACACGCTCTCGGCCGAGGCGACCGAAGCCTACGAGGGGGCGCGGGCGACGGTCGCCGACCACCTCGGCGCCGGCGACCGCCGCGAGCTGATCTTCGTCCGCAACGCGACCGAGGCGATCAACCTCGTCGCTCGCGCCTGGGGCGACGCCAACCTCGGCCCGGGCGACCGCATCCTCCTGACCGAGATGGAGCATCACTCCAACATCGTCCCCTGGCAGCAGCTTGCCGAGCGGGTCGGGGCGGAGATCGACTGGGCCCCGATCGACGACGAGGGGCTGCTCGACATGGCGGCGCTGGCGGCGCTGCTGGAGCGCGGCCCGAAGCTGGTCGCCGTCGCCCACGTCTCCAACGTGCTCGGGACCGAGAACCCGGTCGCCGAGATCGCCCGCCTCGCCCACGACGCCGGCGCCCTGGTCCTCGCCGACGGCGCCCAGGCGGCGCCGAAGCTGCCGCTCGACGTCGCCGAGCTGGGGGTCGACTTCTACGCGATCACCGGCCACAAGCTCTACGCGCCGACCGGGATCGGGGCGCTGTGGGGGCGGCTCGAGCTGCTGCGGGAGATGCCGCCGTTCCTCGGCGGCGGCTCGATGATCCGCAAGGTCAGCCGCGAGGGCACCACCTACGCCGACGTGCCGGCGCGCTTCGAGGCGGGGACGCCGGCAATCGCGCAGGCGATCGGGATGGCCTCGGCGCTGCGCTGGCTCGACGCGCTCGGGATGGAGGCCGTGCGCGAGCACGAGCGCGAGATCGCCGACTACGCCCTGGAACGACTGGCGAGCGTCCCGGGGCTGCGCGTCTTCGGCCCGCCCCGCGGCCCCGAGCGGCTCGGCCCGGTCTCCTTCGAGATCGAGGGCATCCACGCCCACGACGTCTCCGAGATCCTCGACCGCCACGGCGTCGCCGTCCGCGCCGGCCACCACTGCGCCCAGGTGCTGATGGACCGCCTCGGCGTCGCCGCCACCGCCCGCGCCAGCTTCGGCGTCTACACGACGCCGGCCGAGATCGACCGCCTGGTCGCCGGGCTCGAAGACGCCCGGCGCGTGTTCGCGCTCTAGCGGGCCCCGACCCGGATCAGTCGACCGGCACGATCTTCGAGCGTGCCGGCTTGCAGCTGATCCCGAGCGCGGCGCTGCCGTAGAGCGGCGCTTCGACGTAGTAGGCGCCGGAGACCAGCTTGTTGCCGATCGGCACCTTCCAGGTCCCGTCGGGGTTGCTGCGGCGGTGCCCGAGCAGGACGGACCTGCCGTGGGCGAGCCGGTAGACCTTCAGCGGCCGTTCGGCGACGCAGAAGCTGCTCTTCGAGTGCAGCGCCCCGTGGAAGGCCGGGAATTTTTCGCTGACGAAGATCTTCGTCGTGAAGGTCTTGGTCGGAGTCCGCGCCGCAACCGGAGCGGCAAGCAGGAGCGCGGCAAAGAGGGCGACGGCGAGGACGAGGGCGCGACGGCGGGCGGACACGGGAATCTCCTTGACGTGTGCCGCCAACTCTAAACCTGCTCGAGGCGACTTTCTGTCGCTATCCGACAGAAAGTCGCCTCACTCCGCTTCGCTAGCCTCGGTGTATGGACGAGCTCTATCGCGACCAGATCCTCGAGCACTACAAGCGGCCGCACAACTTCGGCCGCCTCGACAGCCCCGACCTCGAGTTCGAGGACACCAACCCGTTCTGCGGCGACGAGCAGCGGGTGACGATCCGGCTCGACGCGGACGACCGGGTGGCCGCGGTCGCCTTCGAGGGCAAGGGCTGCGCGATCTCGACCGCGGCGACCTCGCTGCTGACCGACGAGCTGGTCGGCAAATCGCGCCAGGAGCTGCTGCGGCTGCCGAAGGACTTCGTCCTCGAGCTACTGGGGATCGAGATCTCGGCGACGCGGATGAAGTGCGCGATGCTGGGCCTGAAGATCGTCAAGAGCGCCAGCCTCGGCCAGCCCGCCGAATGGGAGGACGAGGGCGAGGCCGGCAACCCCAGCGAAGCCGCAGCAATCTGAGTCAGCGCCCAACCGCGCTGTCGACTCTCCTCGCAGGTTTCGCCGATCTCTCACCCGGGGCGCGGTGGTGGTCAAGCGCCTGTTACCCAGACGGCCCACCCGGCCCGGCCGCTAAAATCCGACCGGAGAAGTAGGATTAAGTCTCGATCCGCACTAATCACCCTCGCACGGAAGCGACCCACCCTCTTGACCGACACCGCAGGAACGACGATCGCCGTCTGCCCCGCCGCCGAGCTGACGCCCGGCGAGATGCGGCTGGTCGAGCACGGCGGGCGCAAGATCGGCGTCTTCAACTGCGAGGGCGCGCTGTACGCGATCGAGGATCGCTGCTCCCACGACGACGGGCCGCTGGCCGAGGGCGAGTTCGATCCCGCCGCCTGCACCGTCGAGTGCCCCCGTCACGGCTCCCTCTTCGACCTGACCACCGGCAGGCCGAAGACGCTCCCAGCGTTCCGCCCGGTGCAAACGTTCCCGATAGCCATCGAGGACGACACCATCACCCTGGAGGTCGACTGAACATGGCAACGCCCGAGGTAGTCGCAGAGAAAAGAGAACTGGCCGGCATCAACTCCGACTACAAGGAGAAGTTCGGCTTCCACGATTCCGAGACCGGCTACGCCTACAAGGCGCCAAAGGGCCTCTCGCGCGAGGTCGTCGAATCGATCTCCGAGTACAAGGACGAGCCGCAGTGGATGCGTGACTTCCGGCTGAAGGCGCTGGAGCACTTCTACTCGCGCCCGACCCCGACCTGGGGCGGCAACCTCGGCCAGATCGACTTCGACGACATCCACTACTTCGTCCGCGCCTCGGAGAAGAACAGCCGCGACTGGAGCGAGGTCCCCGAGGACATCAAAAACACCTTCGACCGGCTCGGCATCCCCGAGGCCGAGCGCAAATTCCTCTCCGGCGTCGGCGCCCAGTACGAGTCCGAGGTCGTCTACCACCAGGTCAACGAGAAGCTTGAGGCCCAGGGCGTGATCTTCACCGACATGGATACGGCGCTGCGCGAGCACGAGGACCTGGTGCGCGAGCACTGGGCGACGATCATCCCGCCCAACGACAACAAACTGGCGGCGCTGAACTCGGCCGTCTGGTCGGGCGGCTCCTTCGTCTACGTACCGGCCGGGGTCAAGGTCGAGATGCCGCTGCAGGCCTACTTCCGGATCAACACCGAGAACATGGGCCAGTTCGAGCGGACGCTGATCATCTGCGAGGAGGGCGCCGACGTCCACTACATCGAGGGCTGCACGGCGCCGGTCTACTCCAGCGACTCGCTGCACTCCGCGGTGGTCGAGATCGTCGCCAAGAAGAGCTCGCGGGTCCGTTACACGACGGTTCAGAACTGGTCGCAAAACGTCTTCAACCTCGTCACCAAGCGCGCCGTTGCGCACGAGAAGGCGACGATGGAGTGGGTCGACTGCAACCTCGGCTCGAAACTGACGATGAAGTACCCGTCGATCTACCTGATGGGGCCCGAAGCCCACGGCGAGATCCTCTCGATCGCCTTCGCCGGCGACGGCCAGCACCAGGACGCCGGCGGCAAGATCATTCACGCGGCGCCGCGGACCAGCTCCTCGATCTTCTCCAAGTCGATCTCCAAGGACGGCGGCCGGGCGACCTACCGCGGCCTGCTGGAAATCGCCGACGGGGCGACCGAATCGCGCTCGAAGGTCGTCTGCGACGCGCTCCTGCTCGACGAGGACTCGCGCTCGGACACCTACCCGACGATCCGGATCGACGAGAACGACGCCGACGTCGGCCACGAGGCCACCGTCTCCAAGATCGGCGACGAGCAGCTCTTCTACCTGCAGAGCCGCGGGCTCAGCGAGGAGGAGGCTTCGAAGATGATCGTCAACGGCTTCATCGAGCCGGTGACCAAGGAGCTGCCGATGGAGTACGCGGTCGAGCTCAACCGGCTGATCGAGCTGCAGATGGAGGGCTCAATTGGCTGAGGTCGCGACCCTGCCGCCCCTTCCCGACCAGAGGGCGAAGGGGTGGGAATTCACCGACCTCTCCGGCCTCGACCTCGATTCCTACGAGCCCGGCTCCGCCCAGGCCTCGATCGAGCCCGCCGCGGGGGCGGTGGTGCTGCCGCTGAAGGAGGCGCTGGAGTCGCGGCCGGAGCTGGTCGAGGGACGGCTCGGCTCGCTGGCGCCGGGCGCCGACCCCTTCGTCGCCCGCAACGACGCCGCCTGGAGCGACGGCGTCCTCGTTCACGTGCCGGCCGGGGTGAGGCTGGAGACGCCGATCCGGATCGAGGTGCCGCTGGACGAGGACGGCGAGGCGCTGCACTGGCGCACCCTGATCGTGCTCGAGGAGGGCGCCGAGGCGGAGATCTGGGAGCACTGGTCCTCGCCCAGCGACGAGGTTGACGGGCTGCTCAACTCGGTGGTCGAGCTCAGCGTCGGCCAGGCGGCGACGCTGCGCTACGTCAACACCCAGGACATCTCCGAACGGGCCTGGATCTTCGCCACCCAGCGCGCCCAGGTCGAGCGCGACGGCCGTCTCGACTGGGCGGCGCTCGGCTTCGGCTCGGCCCGCGGCAAGGTGCGGATGGAGACCAAGCTCGCCGGCCCCGGCTCCGAGGCACGGGTCACCGGCGGTTACGCCGGCGGCCCCGGTCAGCACCTCGACTACGACACCACCCAGGAGCACGCGGCGCCCAACACCGACTCCGACCTCGCCTTCCGCGGCGTCCTCGCCGCCGGCGCCACCGCGGTCTGGCGCGGGATGATCAAGGTCGACCCCGGCGCCCAGGGGACCGACGCCTTCCAGGAGAGCCGCAACCTGCTGCTCTCGCCCGAGGCCCACGCCGACGCGATCCCCGGCCTCGAGATCCTCGCCGACGACGTCCGCTGCACCCACGCGGCGGCGATCGCCCAGGTCGACAAGGACCAGCTCTTCTACCTGACCTCGCGCGGGCTCGGCGCGGCGGCGGCGAAGTCGCTGATCATCGAAGGCTTCCTCGAGTCGCTGGTCGAACGGCTGGCCGAGGGCCCGGTGCGGGACGAGATCTCCGCCGCCCTAGAGCGGCGGCTCGCCGAGATCCTCTGAGACGAAGCGCTCCGACGGCGGGTCCTTCACGGGGGAGGGTCCTGCGGGCGGGCAGGTGTGTCCGTCCTCGGACCCTCCCCCGCGCCACCCGCCGACGAATCGTTTCGATCTTCGCGCTTCTGAACCCTGTTGCTTCTGAGGATCCCAGCGATCACGATGACCACGGGCATGATGTAGAAGATCCAGAGGAAGTGGCCGATGTGGGCGAGCGGCGGGGTCAACCGTTGCCGACCGAGAGCAGGTAGAGGCCGAAGCAGGTGAAGGCGACCATCACCGCCAGCATCCAGTACTGCGAGCGCGAGGCGTCGCGGTAGTCGGGCCAGTAGACGAGGGCGCGGTCGTGGGCCAGGGTGAGGCCGAGCACGTGGCCGACCACCAGCGCCCCGACCTGGACGTACCAGATCGCGTTGGAGCTGAGGACGTGGAAGTCGATGCCGCCGGAGGCGGTGCCGAAGAGGTCGGTGGTGGCGGTGCCGAGCGGGTCGGAGAGCAGGTAGGTGACCTGGGCCTGCTCCTGGAAGACGAAGAGGCTGAAGTAGTGGGCGACGAGGTAGGCGAGCGCGATCGGGATCAGGGTGTGGGCGAAGCCGGTCCGCAACTTCGCCAGCGACGGCGCCCCGCGCACGGTCCGCATCCCTCGCACGCCGAGGGTGTAGACGAGGCCGACGGCGGCGACGGTCAGCAGCATGAAGATGCTGTCGGCGAGGCGCATTGCCGAGATCGGGCCGATCCCCGCTTCGACGAACCAGTTGTAGAGCTGTTCGATGCCGGCTTTGAAGGCGCCCTCCTCGCCGCCGTCGAAGCTGGTCGAGGCGATCGAGGCGATCACCACCGCGGCCGAGCCCGGCACCGTCGCCCAGTGGCTGGCGGCGGCGAGCGCGCGGCGGCGGCCGAGCCGGCCGTCGCGGACGCCGAGCGGGGAGAGCTGGGAGAACATCCCGAAGTAGACCGAGAAGACCTCGCCGCGCTGGCACCACTCCTCGACCCCGAACAGGGCCATCATCGCCAGCGTGTAGCCGCTGTAGACGACGGCGGCGACCCCGGCCGCGTGCGGCGGCAGGCCGACGGCGACGCCGCCGGTGGAGCCGTAGACGACCTCGAGCCAGACGAAGGCGACGAGGCCGGCGGCGGCGGGCCAGCGCCCGAGCCGGTCGGGATAGCGCAGGTGGGCGGGGCGCTCGCCGGCGATCAGGCGGAAGCCGCCGCCGGCGACGCGGCCGACCGCGCGCCAGGGGTTGAAGGGCCGGAAGACGTCGCCGAACAGGGCCGAGAAGAAGGCGAAGCCGATCCAGGTGGTGACGAAGAAGAAGGTGATCGCGAAGTTGCGGTCGGGCGCTTCGCTGCCGCGCAGGCCGCTGTAGATGCCGACGCCGAGCAGGAAGACGCCGATCAGGCCGCAGAGCACCTGCAGCGGCCAGCCGAGCAGGGCGCGGGAGAGCCAGGCGGAGAGCGGGCGCCAGTTCTCGCGCTCGAAGCGGGGCTTGCGCCAGGCGGCCGAGAGCGCGAAGAAGGAGACGATGAGGACGATCGAGGCCGCCCAGGCGAAGAGCCAGGAGGGGATCGGCAGATCCTGGCGGGCGACCAGCGCGTGCGCGAAGGGAATCAAGCTTACGGCGTCACCCACAGCTCGGCGATGCCGATGTAGGTGGCGGCGGCGATCACCGGGAACTGGCCGGTGTGGGTCGCCTTGAACGAGACCACGGAGCCCGATTCGACCGTCTCGGCAACCCCGTAGCCGGGGATTTCGATCGCCACCGGTTCGGTCGTCTCGACCTTGAAGCGGATCCGTTCGCCGCGCCGGAAGCGCAGCCGCACCGGCCCGGTGGCTTCGGGCGGGGCGCCGCCGATCACTTCGACCGTGGGCACCGGGCGCGGGGCGGGCTTCGGGGCGGGCTTGGCCTGCGGCTGCGGAGCCGGAGCGGCTTCCCGGACGGAGGCGGGTTCCGGCGGCTTGCCGGTGTCGACGCCGGTGATTCGCGGCGCGTCGACCGTGCCTTCGCTGCCGAGGAAGACGAAGGCGGCGACCACGGCGATGCCGAGCAGCACGCCGGCAGCGATCCCGACGATGAGATCTACCCTGCGGCTGCGCGGCTTTACCGGAGGCGGGGGGCTCCCTACGAGCAGCGGTGACAAGGCGACCCAGGATAACGTCCGGGGGTGCGCCCCGGACGCGACAACATCGCCGCTCCCGACCTGCCCAGCGGCCTCTCCTGGGTCGGGCTGGAGCCGGAGTCGATGCCGGCGCTGACCGCCGGTGGCCCGGCGCTCGTCCATTTCATCGACTTCGCCCAGCTCAACAGCGTCCGCACCCTGCCCTACCTGAGCGAGTGGTCGCACCGCTACCGCGAGGCCGGCCTCAGCGTGATCGGCGTGCAGGCGCCGCGCTTTCCCTTCGGCGCCGACCACGAGGTGGTGGCCGCCGGGCTCGAGGACCTAGGGGTCGAGTTCCCGGTGGTGATCGACGAGGAGCAGGAGCTGTGGAGCGCCTACGGCTGCGAGGGCTGGCCCAGCCTCTTCCTCTGGAGCCTCGGCGGCGCCCTCAGCTGGGCCCACTTCGGCGAGGGCGAATACCTGGCGACGGAGATCGCGATCCAGGAAGAGCTGCGCGAGATCGACGCCCTGCGGGAGCTGCCGGAGGCGCTGGCGCCGCTGCGCCCCGGCGACGCCCCCGGCGCCCGCGTGATCGCCCCCAGCGCCGAGCTCTTCCCCGGCGGCTCCTGGGAGCGGCCCTGGGTCGCCGGCGAGGACGACGACGAGCTGGCGGTCGAGTACATGGCCGGCGGCGCCTTCGCGACGATCGAGGGGATCGGCGACCTCGAGCTGGAGCTCGACGGCCGCCCGCTCGACCCCGTCGCCGGCGCCAGCACCGGCCTCGTGACGCTCACCGAGCACGACCGCCACGGCATCCACCAGCTGGTCCTGCGCCCCTCCTCCGGCCTGCGGGTCTGGTCGCTCAGCTTTTCGGCTGGAATGCCCTAGGCGCGGGCGGTGAGCTGCTGCCGGATCTCCTTCGGCAGCATGAAGCGGACGTCCTCGTGGACGGTGCGCAGCTCGGAGACGTCGTCGGCGCCGCGCTCGCGGAAGAAGCCGACGAGGCGCTCGACCAGCTCCTCGGGGGCGCTGGCCCCGGAGGTGATGCCGACCGTCTCGACCCCCTGCAGCCAGGCCTCCTCGACCTGGGTGTGGTTGTCGATCAGGTGCGAGGCGGCGCCGTGTTCGCGGGCGACCTCGACCAGGCGGTTGGAGTTGGAGGAGTTGGTCGAGCCGATCACCAGCACCAGCTCGCACTCCCGGGCCAGCTGCTTGACGGCGATCTGGCGGTTGGTCGTCGCGTAACAGATGTCGTCGGACTTGGAGCTGACGATCGCCGGGAACTTGGCCCGCAGGGCGGCGATCACCTCCGCCGTCTCGTCGACCGAGAGCGTCGTCTGGGTGATGAAGGCGACTTTGCCGGGATCGGGCACCTCGAGCCGCTCGACCTCCTCGACGGTTTCGATCAGGACGATGCTCTCCGGCGCCTCGCCGGTCGTCCCTTCGACCTCCTCGTGGCCGTCGTGGCCGATCATCACGATCGTGTAGCCCGCGGCGGCGAAGCGGCGGGCGGAGACGTGGACCTTGGTCACCAGCGGGCAGGTGGCGTCGATCGTCCGCAGGTTGCGGGTGGCGGCGTTGTCGTGGACCGCGGGGGCGACGCCGTGGGCGGAGAAGACGACCATCTCCCCCTCCGGCACCTCGGTCTCCTGCTCGACGAAGATCGCGCCGCGCTTGGATAGCTCCTCGACCACGTGCTTGTTGTGGACGATCTCCTTGCGCACGTAGACCGGCGCCCCGTGCAGCTCCAGCGCCCGCTCGACCGTCTGCACGGCGCGGTCGACGCCGGCGCAGTAGCCGCGCGGGGCGGCCAGGAGCACGCGTTTGGGGGCGGCGGTGGCGGTGGCTGCCATCCCTGCAGGGTAGCGGTGGCGAGGTTGCGGGAACGGGCGCGGGCTGGCCCTGGCGGGCCCGCGAAGCTAGCCTTGCAGCGATGAGCACCTCCGGACGACACCTCGACAGGCTGACCGCGGTCGACGCCTCGTTCCTGACCAACGAGAGCTCGTCCAGCCACATGCACGTCGGCGCGATCCTGATCTTCGAGGGGCCGCCGCCGCGCTACGTCGACCTGGTCGAGCACGTGCGCGGCCGCCTGCACCTGGTGCCGCGCTTCCGCCAGAAGATCGTCGTGCCGCCGCTGGAGGCGGGGCGGCCGCTGTGGGCGGACGACGTCAACTTCAACCTGACCTACCACATCCGCCACACGGCGCTGCCGGAGCCGGGCGGCGAGGAGCAGCTGAAGCGGCTCGCCGGCCGCGTCTTCTCCCAGCAGCTCGACCGCTCGAAGCCGCTCTGGGAGCTGTGGCTGGCGCAGGGGCTGGAGCGCGACCGCTTCGCGATCCTGACCAAGACCCACCACGCGATGGTCGACGGCATCTCCGGCGTCGACATCGGCACCGTCCTCTTCGACCTCGAGCCGGTGCCGGACCCGGCGCCGTTCGAGGACGACTGGGTGCCGCAGCCCGAGCCGGGCACGACCGAGCTGGTCGCCCGCGGCGTCAGCGACGTCGTCGCGGCGCCGGTCAAGCTCGCCGAGCGGGCGGTCGAGGCGGTCCGCAACCCGGAGACGACGGCGCGCAAGGCGGTCGAGGCGCTGGAGGGGCTGAGCGAGATCGTCAGCGCCTTCGCCGACCCGGCCCCGGACGTGCCGCTGAACCGCGAGATCGGGCCGCACCGGCGCTACGTCTGGGCGCGCTCGGAGCTGGCGACCTTCAAACGGATCAAGGACGCGCTCGGCGGCACCGTCAACGACGTCGTCCTGGCGGTGGTCACCGGCTCGATCCGCGACTGGCTGCACCGCCGCGGCATCCGCACCGAGGGGCTGGAGCTGCGGGCGCTGGTCCCGGTCTCGATCCGCGGCGAGGACGAGCACGGCGACCTCGGCAACCGGATCGCGCTGATGCGCGGGCCGCTGCCGGTCTACGTCGAGGACCCGGTGCGGCGGCTGCACACGATCAGTCAGGAGATGGACGGGCTGAAGCGCTCCAAACAGGCGCTCGGCGCCGAAGTGATCTCGCGCTTCAACGACTTCGCGCCGCCGACGCTGCTGGCGCAGGCCTCGCGGATCAACTTCTCGACCCGTCTCTTCAACCTGATCGTCACCAACGTGCCCGGCCCGCAGATGCCGCTCTACGTGCTGGGGCGCGAAATGGAGGAGGTCTTCCCGGTCGCCTTCCTGCCGCAGAACCACGCCCTCGCGGTGGCGATCATGAGCTACCACGGCAAGGTCGGCTTCGGCCTGCTCGCCGACTACGACTCGGTCGAGGACGTCGAAGCGATCTCCGAGGGCATCGTCGACTCGCTGGCCGAGCTCGAGCAGGCGGCCGCCGCCACCGCGGCGGCGTGAACGCTTGATGGGGCCATGGGCCCAGTAAGTGTTCACGCCCCCGTCCGGCTGAGCCGAGTATCTAGGCTTGACGTGTGGCCCTGCTGATCGTCCTCTTCATCGTCGTCCCGATCGCCGAGCTCTACGTGATCATCCAGGTCGGCGAGCTGATCGGGGTGCTGCCAACGCTGGCGCTGCTGCTGGCCGACGCCGTGCTCGGCTCGCTGCTGCTCAAACACCAGGGCCGCGGCGCCTGGCGCCGCTTCAACGCGGCGCTGGCGGCGCGGCGCTTCCCCGGCAAGGAGGCCGCCGACGGCCTCCTGATCGTGCTCGGCGGCAGCCTGCTGCTGGCGCCGGGCTTCCTCACCGACATCGTCGGCGTCTTCCTGCTGGTGCCGCCGACCCGGGCGATCGCCCGCGCCCTGCTGCGCCGCTTCACGGTCGGCCGCTTCACCGTGGTCGGGATGCCCGGCGGCGCCGGCGGCTTCGGCGGGCGGCCCGGTGCCGGCGCCCCCGGCCCGCAGCGCCCCTACGACTTCGACGCCAGCGCCGAAGAGGTGCCGCCCAACGGCAACGGCGCCGGCCACCGGCTCCCCCGCAGCGACGACGCTTGATGAGTTAATCCGGTCATAGGCGGATTAACTCATCAAGCGGTGGATGGAGGCTGATCTTCACAAGATCTGTATGGGGAGGGCGCTGAAGTTCACGCGGCCTTGACGGCGCCCGGCGCAGCATCGGGGGTTGATCCCCGATGGCCAATCTGAAGACTCGCGGGCTGCGCAAAACGGTCGGGGTGCCGGGCCTGTTCGCGACCGCCTACGGCAACGTCGGCTCCTCGATCTACTACGCGCTGGGGCTGGTGGCGGCCCACGCGCTGGGGCTGACGCCGCTGGTCTTCCTCTTCGCCGGCGGCCTCTTCGCCCTCACCGCCAAGACCTACGCCGAGGGCGCCGCGATGTTCCCCGAGGCGGGCGGCTCCTCGTCCTTCGCCCGTCACGCCTTCAACGAGGTCGTCTCCTTCATCGCCGGCTGGGGGCTCTCGCTGGACTACATCCTCACGATCGCGATCAGCGCCTTCTTCGTGCCCCACTACCTCGCCGTCTTCTTCCCGGCGCTGGGCCACGCGCCGGGGGACGTGATCGGCGGCGTCGCGGTGATCGGCCTGCTCGCCCTGGTCAACATCCGCGGCCTCGGCGAGTCGGCGAAGCTGAACATCGGCCTGGCGCTGCTCGACCTCTTCACCCAGATCGCCCTGGTCGGGCTGGGCGCGGTGCTCGTCCTCCACCCCTCCGTCCTCGTCGACCAGGTGCACCTCGGCACCGCCCCGAGCTTCTCGCAGCTGATCTTTGCCGTCTCGATCTCGATGCTCGCCTACACCGGGATCGAGACCGTCTCCAACATGGCCGAGGAGGCGCGCGACCCCGGCGAGCAGGTGCCGAAGGCGGTCAACCTGGTGCTGATCGCCGTGCTCGGCATCTACGCCGGGATCTCGATCGTCGCCCTCTCGGCGCTGCCGGTCACCCAGAACGCCGCCGGGCACTACTCGACCGCGCTCGGCACCACCTACAGCAACGACCCGGTGCTGGGGATCGTCTCGGCCCTGGGGCTGCACGGAACCGTCTCCACCGTCGCCCACTACTACGTCGGCGCGCTGGCGGCGACGATCCTGCTGATCGCGACCAACGCGGGGATGATCGGCATCTCCCGCCTCTCCTGGTCGCTGGCCGAGCATCGCCAGCTGCCCGGCGTCTTCGCCAAGCTGCACCGGCGCTACCAGACGCCCTGGTTCACGATCCTCTTCTTCGCGGCGATCGCGGCGGTGCTGGTGCTGCCGGGCAACACGACCTTCCTCGGCAACCTCTACAGCTTCGGGGCGATGCTCTCGTTCACGATCGCCCACCTCTCGATCGTGGCGCTGCGGCGGCGCCAGCCCGAGCGCTACCGCCCCTACAGGGCGCCCTGGAACGTGCGCTGGCGCGGGGCCGAGATCCCGCTGACGGCGGTGCTCGGGGCCGTCGGCACCGGCGCCGCCTTCGTCTCGGTGATCGTCCTCCACCCGGAGGCGCGGATCATCGGCACGGCCTGGCTCGGGATCGGGCTGATCGGCTACCTGCTCTACCGCCGCCACCTCGGCATCGACCCGCGCGAGGTGCAGCAGGTGCGGCGGCCGCAGCGGCCGGTCGGCTTCCTCGACATCTCCTACAAATCCGCCCTGGTGCCGATCTTCGGCCCCGAGATCGACACCGACGCGATGCACCGGGCGGCCGCGGTGGTCGACCCCGACGCCAGCGTCGAGGCCTTCTACGTGCTCAAAATCCCCCGCAAGCACGAGCTGCCCGACGGCGGCTTCGACGAGCTGGAATACGAAGCCCGCTGCGCCCTCGAGGAGGCCCGCCTGCAGGCCCGCGCCCGCGGCCTCAAAGTCCGGGTCAACCTCGTCCGCACCCGCAACCCCGGCCGCGCGATCGTCGAAGAGGCGCTCGAGCGCGGCTCCGACCTGATCTACATCAGCACCGACCACGCCCCCAGCGACGAGCGCCTGCTGGGCCCGACCACCCGCTACCTGCTCAACAAGCGCCCCTGCCGGGTGATCGTCGAGGGCGCCGGGAACGGCGACGGTCGCGTGCCCAGGGCGAAAGCGGCGATGGGTGCGTCGGTGGCGCAGGGCGCAGACCCAGCGCCGGTTGGCCGGGTTTAGACGCCGGGCTTCCCTCTCGCCGGGCCTTCCCACTCGGCGTGGACGAGCTTCGCCCGAAGCTCGCTGCCGGTCAGCGGCACGTCCGCCCGTCCCGGCATGTCGACGGTCAGGTCTCCACTCCAGCGGCGGCTTGCCCTCTTGCCGCGGTCGAACCGGGCCGTTCCGGCAAAGGGGGCAGGGGGGCTAACGGTCGCAGTCTGAAGACGCGGGTCGTATCTGAAGGTCCGCGCCGGCATCAGTAGCGTCGTGCCCCTCTCGATCGAGATGCCATCGTGGTATTCGGAGACGCCGACTTCAAACCGCGCCTGGGCGTTGGGGCGGTTCTTGACGACACTGAGCTCCGGACCCAATTGAGGATTGCGGATGCGCAGTTCCGCGCCGGGCATGGAAGGGCCACCGCCCCCACCAGAGACGCCGCCACACAGCGCGTTGAGCAGGAAGTCGATACTGCCCGGCGCGGAAGTCGCCTTGACTTCCGTGTAGCCCTCCTCGCCGTGGAAGTCGATCTTCCCCTCGTAGTAGCCGGAGTCGAAGGACACCGGCTTCCCTCCGCATTTGGGGCGAGCCGTCGTCGGCTGGCCCGACGGATGGAAGGCAACCGAGATTTCACCGAGTTCGCCGAGGTTGGCCTGGATCGACGTTTCGGTCACGGTGGCGGGGGCCGAGTAGCTGACCGCGGCGTGCTTTCCGCTCACGAATATCTCAACCCCGGCCGATCGCCCGTCCCGCGCCGGCACACCCAGGACGACGAAGGAATAGCCGTTGCTGCCCTGTAGCTGAAACCCATCTGGGATTGGGAGCTTGGGCGAAGTTGCGGCCGCGGCGATGCTGGTCATCGTGAGCACGGCCAGAGCGGAGACCAGCAGCGCCCCCGCCCCTGTCCGTGCCATCCGCGAGCCTGTCGCCCTATACATGCTGGTGTCCGTGCGTCCGCAGGACTTCGAGGTTGATGCGTTCGCCGTTGCGGTGAGCATTCGTCTTGCTTGGCGCGATCACAGACGGACCCTATAAAAGATTCTCCAGTTCCCGGGTAGTATCGAAGCGATGCGCAGAGGGACATCGCTTGCACTCGTGGTGGTCGCCGCGCTTCTGGCCTTCGTCCCATCCGCCGCTGCCAGCTGCATCGCCAGGCACAGCGTCCCGATTGCGAGCGGTCCGAGCCCTGAAGGCGATCAATGGACGGTCGAAGGGACGATCGGCGACAACGGCAGCTGCAGCGAGTGGCTCTTCGGCATGGATTTCGATCTTCCCGGTGCGGTGCGCTGGGGCTGGGGAACCGGAATACCTGCGGGCGGTCATCTCTCCAAGGACTTCACGATCGATGCTTCAGACGATCTTCAGGAAGATGGCTCCTGGCGCATTTTCAGCGGAACCGTGGCCGGCGGCGTGGCGAAGCTGGTAGCCGGGTTGAGCGATGGAAAGCGCCTTACGATCAAACCCAGATCGGCTCCCGCGCAGCTCCGCCGGCAAGTTGCCTGGCTGAGGAATGCCCGCTACTTCGTCCAGTACTACCCGCCAGAGGGCTTCGTCACCTCCGTCTCGCTTTTCAGCGCCTCAGGCCAGCTGCTGTATCAGGAACGTGGCTCTGAAGGCACGTTCTGACTACCTCCGCGATCCGCGCCTTCAACCCGAGCGCGAAGTAGTCGCCTCAGCCCGGCAGCGGGCTCGTTGAAGGTCGCGGCGAGGCCGTTGGCAAACTCGGCGCTCGGCGTCGGGGGAGCCGCGATGGCGCCGTCGGTGGCGTCGATGGCGACGTGCTGGACGACGTAGCGCCGTTCTGAGGTCTCGGTCGCGGCGCCCCTTGGCTCGGCCAGCCTGCGGGCGTCGTGGCCGAGCTGGAAGGTGCATATATGGCCACCGCGCGGGGATTGGGGCAGGCACCATAGGTGCCGAGGATGTGGATCAGCGCGTCTTCGTCGACGTCGTTCTCGGCGCATCGGGCGGGGACGTCCTTCTTTGTGCGCTTGTAGTCGGCTTCGAGCCGGGCGATGTCGGCGGGGTGGATCAATTGAGAGGCGCCTCCCTCGGCTCGCCGGGCGTCGGCCCCGAGCGCAGCAGCGAGGCCCACACACCGCCACCGCCGTTGAGGATGCCGGTGACCACCACCGCCGCACCCGCTCGCAGCTCGCCCCCTGCCTCAGCGGCGACCGCGTCGGGCACTTCGACCTCGCAGCTCGCCATCTCCTCACCCTCCCCAGGCTGTTCTTCGACCAGGAAGGCGACCAGTAGCAGGGTGACCGGCTCGCCCCTGCGGTCTTTGTCCTCCTGGGGTTCGGCGATCAGGACTCCGGAGAGAAAGACGGAGTTGAGCCCCAGCTCTGTCTGGGCCACCTCCAGGGCACGCAGCTCCTCTCCCAGTCCTTGCGGACTCCCGCAATGCAGGCAGGCGGCCTCGGCGTGTCGGCGCTCGGACCGGCAGGAGCGCGGGAGCCTCACCCCCGGTCCTCATCCCAGCTATCGACGCCATCGAGTGGGTTCAGCAGCTCGGAGGTTTCCTCGGCTTCCTCACGGCGAAAGGTGGGATCGCTGACGATGTTGTCGTTGTCGATGTCGACGACGACGTGCTTGACGACGTAACGGGGGCCGGGGCGGCGGGCGGCGCGCTTCTGTTCCTGCTTTCGGTGCAGCTCATAGCCGAGCTGGAAGGCGGCGAGGGTCGCTCGGTGCACCTCGCCCTTGGAGAGGCAGATCTCGCCGGCCCGCACCATCGCCATCTCGCTGATGCCGTTTACCAGACACCAATCGGCGGTCACCCGTGGGAGCCCGATCCGCGCCAACTCGTCCACGTCCGGGGTCTCGAGCAGCGGCTTCCTCCCTACATCTTCAGGCATGGCAAGCCGTCCTTGTCTGGACCTTGAGGATGCGAGATTCACTCCTCTTGAGGCCAGCTTTTCCTACCGTTTTGTTTGGCACCTGATATCTCCTCAGGAGGGCGGCCTTTAGCAGGGCTTACCTCGCTCGATTCGAGAGTGCGACGGGGAGATTCAGGTTCACGGAGTGACACTCACCTCGCCCCCATTGCTTAGAACGGCGCCTACCTTTAACCACTCGACGGATCTCCACAACCCAAGTATTCGAGCCCAGCAAATCAACCGCTGGAATATTTTCCAATCGGACTATGCGGGAGATGGACCATCAGCGATGAACTGGCCTACTCGACGACAGATCCCTCCAGGTCGAGCAGGCCAGTCTTTCGTGGACGAATTAGCCGTTCTTGCTAATCGTCGCCGCCGGGAACGCGGTCACCGCCTTCGCGATCTTCATGCCTTCACCCCCTTCCAACTTGATCGGAGTTGGGGCATGTCATGCGAACCCGGGGCCAGCTTCAGAAGGCAGGGCCCCCGGCCGCACTGCCCTCCCTGTGCCAGACCAACTGACTGATGCAAGTGTTCCCACCGATGTAAGAGGTTGCATCGAATAGGACGCACATAGCGGGCTCAAAGCAATACGATCAAGAACTCAGTAATCCTTGAAACATTGGAGGTGTCCGCACTGTGGCTGTCATGAAAAGCAACGAGGCTCATCTGAACCTCCTGAAAGCCCTGGCTCATCCCATGCGCCTGAAAATTCTGGGCACGCTGAGTTGCCGGGAAACCAGCCCTGCGGAATTCGCGCGAGAGCATGGTCTGCAGGTATCCAACGTCGCTTACCACTTCAGAAGACTCTGCGAGCTGGGAGTGGCCGAGGTGACCGATGTCAAACCGGCCCGCGGCTCAACCGAGCACTTTCACCGCAGCATCCGACCGGTCGTCTTTGAGGATGACGTGTCGCGCGAGATGCCGGATGAGATGCAGCGCGTGATCACGCAGACCATCTTTCAGGACCTCGTCGGGCGCATCAGCCAGGCGATCGTCGCCGAGACCTTCGACGCTCGCAAGGATCGTCATTTCACCTGGACGCCGATGGTCCTTGACGAGCAGGGCTGGAATGAGGCGATGTCAATCCTCGCCTCGACTTTCAGTCAGCTCGCCGCAGTGGAGGAGAAGGCCGGAACGAGACTGGCGAAAGGATCAGGGGACCGGCTCGCCGCGACGATGGCACTCGTCGGCTTTGAATCCCCGATGGGCGAGGGGAGGTGAGATTCGATGAAGGTGACGAAAGTTCCGCCCGTACAGGTGAGTCTCAAAGTCGCCAAGGCCGGCTAAAGCGGTCGACGCAGAGGGCTCATCCTTCGTCGGCTCCGACCCTGGCGCCTAAGTTGTAAGATGATATCTTACCTCGATGAGAACGACCGTCTCCACCAAGGGCCAGATCGTCCTGCCGGCTGAGCTTCGCCGGCGCGACGGTATCGAGGCGGGACAGGAGTTCGAGGTCGAGCGCCTCGGGGCCGACGAGTACCGCCTGACCCGGGTCGCCCCCTCCAACGAGGGGCTGGTCGACTGGCTGCTCGCCTGTCCTGAGAAGGGCTACTTCGTCGCGGTCGACTCCGAGTCGACCGACACTCTGTGAGATTCCTGGTCGACGCCAACGTCCTCTCCGAGGCGACCAAGCCCGAGCCCGAGCCTCGCGTCGTGCAGTGGCTGCGCACCAACGAGCGCTCGCTCCTCGTCGACCCGGTCATCCTCGGCGAGGTTCGCTTCGGGATCGAGCTGCTCAGGCCCGGCGCCCGTCGCCGTGAGCTGGAGCGCTGGTTCGAGCAGGGCGTCAGCCGCATCCATTGCCTGCCCTGGGACGCGGCGGTCGGGCTGCGCTGGGCTCGGCTCCTCGCCGAGCTGCGCCGCCGCGGCCGGCCGATGTCGATCAAAGACAGCCTGATCGCCGCCAGCGCCCTCACCCACGATTTGGCGCTGGCGACCCTGAACCGGCGCGACTTCGAGCCGGCGCGAGTGACGCTGGTCGATCCCCTGGCCTAGAAGCCCAGCGCGAACTTGGCGTCGTCGGTCATCATTTCCGGCGACCAGGCGGGGTCGAAGACCATCTTCGGGTGGACGGCGGAGACGCCGGGGAGGTCGCCGACGAACTCCTTCATCTGCTCGGAGACCTGGGGGCCGATCGGGCAGGCGGGGGTGGTCAGGGTGAAGGTGACGTAGACGTCGTCTTTCTCGATCTCGACGTCGTAGACGAGGCCGAGCGAGACGAAGTCGAGGCCGAGCTCGGGGTCGATGACCTCCTCGAGCGCCTCGTAGACGTCCTCCTCGGTCAGGGTTTCGTCGTGCTCGCTGGGGGTCGCTGCGGTGTTCTCTGGCATCGCCCCATGGTAGCCGGGCGGCGGTGGCTACCTCGGCGGCAGCGGCTCCGGCGGCGGGCCCTCGCCGGGCGGGGCCAACTCCAGCTGCCACCAGCCGACGTCGCGCCAGGCGCCCTGCTTCCAGCCGATCCGGCGGCTGACGCCGACCGGCTCGAAGCCGAGCCGCCGGTGCAGGGCGACGCTGGCCGGGTTGGGCAGGGTGATGCCGGCGACCGCGATCTGGAAGCGCTGGGCGCGCAGGCGCTCGAACAGCGCCTCGTAGAGGCGGCGGCCGTGGCCCCGGCCGCGCTCGTCCTCGGCGACGTAGACGGAGACGTCGACCGCCCAGCGGTAGGCGGCGCGCTCGCGGTGGCGGCAGGCGTAGGCGTAGCCGCGCACCTCTCCCCCCTCCTCGGCGACCAGCCAGGGGTGGGTGCGGGAGCAGCGCTCGATCCGCGCCGCCATCTCCGCCGCGGCCGGGGCCGCGGCCTCGAAGGAGATGACGCTGGACTCGACGTAGGGGGCGTAGATCGCCGCGCAGGCGGCGGCGTCGCTGGCGGGATCGGCGTCGCGGACCATCGCGGCAATCTAGAGGCCGCGCCGCCCGCCGCGCCGCCGCAATCCTTTTCGCGCCAATAGGCTGCCGCTCGATGAGCGACTCGGGCCAGATCCTGCGGCGGTCGATCGGGGTGGTCTTCGCCGATGGCGGCCTGCTGGCGCTGACCTCGGTGCTGCCGCCCGGGCGCAACGGGCACGGCGAGGAGGAGGTCGCGGCGGTGCTCTGTGACCCCGACGCGGGGCCGGTCCAGTTCGAGCAGGCGCTGCTCTCGACCGAGTACGGCGAGGACGGCGTCCAGCGCCGTGCCACCCTCGAGCTCTGGCCCGAGGGCGACGACGCGCGGCCGCTGCGCGGCGCCGGCACCCTGATCAGCTCGATCGCGGTGCGCCGCCAGGGGCTGAACGCGGAGATCGCCTTCTTCCGCTGGTCTGTCGAGGGACGCGAGGGGCTCGGCCACTACGAGGTGGCCCGGGCCGATGGCTGAGATCGAGGCGATCGTCTGCGACTTCGGCGGCGTCCTGACGACGCCGCTGCTGAGCTCCTTCATGGCGGTCCAGGACGAGATCGGGATCTCCCCTGAGACGCTCGGCCAGGCGATGCGGGCGCTGACCGAGGAGGACGGCGACAACCCGCTGTTCGCGCTCGAGCGCGGCGAGGTCACCGAGGTCACCTTTCTCGAGCGCCTCGCCGACGGGCTGGAGCCTCTGCTCGGCCAGCGGCCGCAGCTGCACCGCTTCCGCGAGATCTACTTCGCGGCGCTGCACCCGAACCAGCCGATGATCGCGCTGATGCGCGAGCTGCAGGCGGACGGCAAACGGATGGCGATGCTGACCAACAACGTGCGCGAGTGGGAGCCGCTGTGGCGCTCGATGCTGCCGGTCGACGAGATCTTCGAGACCGTCGTCGACTCCGCCTTCGTCGGCCTGCGCAAGCCGGAAGCGCGGATCTACGAGCTGACCCTGGAGCGGCTCGGCCTGCCCGCCGGCGCCTGCCTCTTCGTCGACGACCTCGAGCACAACTGCGAGGGCGCCCGCGCCACCGGCATGAACACCGTCCACTTCCGCGACAACGAGCAGGCGATCGCCGCGATCCGCGCACTTGTAAAGATGCAGGGGTGATGAGGCTTCGCATCGCCGGGACGTCGCTGCTGGCAATCGCCTGTGCCCTGGTGCTCGCCTCCCCCGCCGCCGCGGCGATCACCAGCTCGCAGATCACCTCGCCGAGCAGCCCGACGTTTGGCGTCTTCGACGAAGACAATCCCGGCATCGGCCCCAACGCGATCGAAGTCGAGGGCACCTCCAACGGAGCCGGCGGGGAAAAGGTCGACCTCTACTGCTACGAAGGCACTGGCATCACCCACGCCAGCCTCGGGGAAGCGACGCTGGCTTCGGATGGCAGCTTCTCGGTTGCCTCGGCGAGCCTCTCCGGCATCGAGGACAAGCTCTGTCGGCTGCGCGCGGTACCCGCGGCATCGCCGCCATCCGAAGCGTCCAAACTGAGCCCCTTCGCCGGTCCGGTGATGGCGATCGGCAGCCGCGAGAGCAAATCGATCCCCAGCGGTCCGAACAGCGGCAGCCGCTACGACTTCGAACTCGACGGCCAGCAGGTGAGCGCCGGCGACAGTTACAGCTCGGCCTCCCACTGCGGCCTTCGCGACTCGACTCTCTTCAACGCAAGCCTGGAAAAGACGACCACGACCTTCGCCTGCAACGACTCGTTCGTCCAGGGGGAGAACGTGCAGACGCCCGCGGCCTCGACCCGCTCCGAGATCCAGGTCGACGGGGCCAATGCCTATCTGGCGGATGCGGCGTTTGAAATCAACCCCGCCGCCAGCGGCTTCCCGGCGCTTTTCTTCTCCTTCAGCCTGGAACGCGGCAACGGCAACCTCCAGTTCCTCGAATCCGAGCCGGTGGTCAAGTGCGCCTTCGCGACCTATCCGCCCACGGCAGGGAGCTGCCCTTCCTTCGTCGGCACCGGGATTCGCGACGACCGCTTCGTCGAACAGACCGACGACGGCCACTTGGTCAAGATCGAGGATCGGTTCTTCAGCACCGATGCCGCGGCCCACAGCGTCGACCTCTTGGCTCAAAACGACCAAAGCTTCGGCGGGCACGGCGAAACGGTTTCTTACCGCTTCCCCGGCGAAAGCTCGTTCTCCAAGCACGCGGTCGGAAGCATCGTCTCCTTCTCCGGCACCGCTCCGGCGACCACCTTCATCCGAGTCGAAGGGGCTCCAGAAGGGGACCAAGAAACCGGTCAGGGGGCGATCGTGCTCGACCGCCCAGCCTCGCCGGCGACCTTCAACGCGGTCGGCCCCAGTGGCAGTGACTTCTACTTCCACGAGACGGTGCCGGTTCCCGCCGGTGGCTCGGCCTTGGCTCGCGCTGCCTATGCGCAGGGCTACACCAGCGCCGAAGTCGAAGCGCTCGCCCGCAAGGCCGAAGCCGCGTACCAGCCAGAACCCCCCGAATCGCGCCCGGCGGCGGCGCCGTCCAATCGGTTCAGGCTCGGCAGCCGCCGCTTCAACCGCAAGAACGGCACGGTGCAGCTGATCCTGGTCCTGCCCGCTCCCGGCCATATCGTGCTGCGGGGGGCCAAGGTGCGGGCGGTGATCCGCACGGTGAGGAAGGCCGGCCGGACCGTGGTCACGGTGCGGCCGAAGCGGATGCAGCTGAAAAAGCTGAAGCGGCGCCACCGGGAGAGGGTGAGGTTCGGGATCACCTTCACGCCCACCGGCGGCACGCCGGCTCACAAGACCGTGAGCCTGGTGCTGGTCCACCGCCGCTAGTTGTCGGAGCCGGCGCGGTCCCAGACGTAGAGCTCGAGGGCCTCGACGGCGAGCTGCATCAGGCGCGGCGGCGAGAGCAGGCTGAGGACGAGCTCGAGCGCGTCCTCCTCGGTGACGCCGGCGTCGACGGCCTCCTCGCCGCGGAAGCCGGCGGCGAGCTTGAGCGCCTCGCGGCGGTTGTCGCCGAGCGAGCCGAAGGCGCCCATCAGGAAGTCGCGGTTGGGGACCGGGTGGCCGACCTCGAGCGAGCCGTGCCAGGCGGCGAGCATCGAGAGATCGTGCTCGTCGAGCTCGGAGATCGCTTTCGCGTAGTGGACCTCGAGCTCGGCGTCGGGGATCTCGTCGACCCAGGAGCGGACCGCCTCGCCGAGCAGCTGGCGGCGGGCCTCGCGGCCGACCGAGTCGGCGATTGCGCGGACTGCGTCGGCTGGATCGACAAAGCACAGGGACATGGGCTGAGGGGCAATTTAGAGGCGCTGGTAGACGGCAAAAGGGGGGCTCCAGGCCGCAGTTTGCGGGGTAGCGCTCCGGGCGCCCGCATATGGTGGGAAGGGTGCCGCTGAAGCTGATTCACGGGCCCCCCAACTCGGGCAGGGCGGGCCTGGTCCGGCGCCGCTTCGTCGCGGCGCTCGGCCGGGACCCGGTCCTGGTCGTGCCTACCGTCGACGACGTCTTCGCCTTCGAGCGCGAGCTCTGCGAGGCGGGCGCGGCGCTGGGGGGCTCGGCGCTGACCTTCGGGGCGCTGTTCCGCACCGTCGCCAGCGCCGGCGGGGCGCCGCCCGGGGCGGAGCTGACGCCGGCGCAGCGCCTGCGGGCGATCGCCGTCGCCGCCGCCGAGCGGCTGCCGCGGCTGGGGCCGCTGCGGCGCTCCGCCGCCCGGCCCGGGTTCGCCGCCGCCTTCGAGCGCCTGCTCGACGAGCTGCAGGGAGCCGGCGTCGACCCGGCCGCGGTCGAGGCCAGCGCGGCGACGCTCGAGGGCTCCGCCTACCTCGCCGACATCGCCTCCCTCTACGCCGGCTACGCCGAGGCGCGGGCCCGCAGCGGCCGCGTCGACAGCCACGGCATCGCCCGCGAGGCGATCGCGCTGCTGCGCCGCGACGGCTCCTTCTGGGGCGGGCGGCCCGTCTTCTTCTACGGCTTCGACGACCTCACCCCCAACCAGCTCGATCTGGTCGCGGCGCTGGCGGCGCTGGCCGAGGTCACCGTCGCCCTCCCCTACGAGCCCGGCAACGCGGCGCTGGCGGCGCGGGGGCGGCTGCTGGTCGAGCTGCGCGAGCGGATCGGGGTCGCGGAGGAGACCGTCACCGCGGCCGACCCCGGCAACACCGAGAGCCCCCTCCTCTACGGGCTGGCGCGGAGCTTCGGCTCCCCCGGCGCCGAGCCCCTCGCCGCCGCCGGCGACCTCACCCTGCTGCGCTCGGCCGGCGAGCGCGGCGAGGCCGAGGCGATCGCCGCCGAGGTCTCGAAGCTGCTGGCGGCCGGCGCCGACCCGGCCACGGTCGCGATCGCCCTGCGCGACCCGGCGCGGCGCGGGCCGGCGATCGCCGCGGCGCTGGCGGCCAACGGCGTCGCCAGCGCCCTCGAGGCCGAGCTGCCGGTTGGCGGCAGCGCCGTCGGCGGCGCCCTGGTGGCGCTGCTGGAGGCCGAGTTCGGCGCCGGCCGGGCGGGCGACCTGCTGCGCTACCTGCGCGGGCCGTCCGGCTTCTCGCCGCGGCGGGTCGACTGGCTGGAGCGGGCGCTGCGGCGCGGCCGGGTGCAGGACGCGGCGAGCGCGCTGCGGCTCTGGCAGGGGGAGGAGAACGAGCCGCCGCGCGACCTCGTGCGCCTGCGCGAGGCCGCCGCCCGCTCGCCGGCGGCGCTGGCGGCCGAGGCCGGCGCCCTGGCGGCGCGGATGGCGGCGCGGCCGCTGCGCGGTGAGGACGACGGGCCACCGCTCGGCCCCGGCGACGGGCTCGAGCTGCGGGCCGCGGCGGCGATCTCCGGCGCCCTCGCCGAGCTGGCGGAGCTGGGCGCGATGGCGCCGGGCGCCGAGGAGTTGGCGGCGACGGTCGCCGGGCTCGATTTCCGCGTCTGGAGCGGCCCGGTCGAGGGCCGAGTGCGGATCGCCAGCCCCTACCGCCTGCGCGCCGCCCGCTTCGACCACGTCTTCGTCGCCTCGCTGCAGGACGGCGAGTTCCCGCGCCGCGACCGCGGCGGCGACCCCTTCCTCTCCGAAGCCCAGCGGGCGACGCTGGGGCTCGACCCGCGCCGCGACAGCGAGGCCGAGGAGCGCTACCTCTTCCACGCCTGCCTGGCCCTGCCCCGGCGGCGGCTCTTCCTCTCCTACCGCGACAGCGACGAGAACGGCGGCGCCGAGGCGCGCTCGCCGCTGCTCGACGAGGTGCGGGCGCTGCTGGTGCCGCCGCCCGATGGCGCCGAGCCCGACCCGGTCGAGGCGGCGATCACCCGCACCCGCGACCTCGCCCGCGTCGTCGACCCGCTCGCCGAGGCGGCCTCCGAGGACGCCCTGGCGCGGGCGCTCGCCGCCCACGGTGCCGGCGCCGACGCCGGCGCCCTGCTGGCGGCGGTCGGGGTCGGGGGAGCGCGGGCGGAGCGGCTAGCGGAGCGGATCGGCGCCGCCCGCCGGGCCGAGGCCGCCTCGCGGGCGCCGGGGCCGCTGCGCAACCCGGCGGTGCTCGAGGCCCTGGCCGCCGTCCCCGCCTACGGCGGCACCACCCTGGAGCTCTTCGACGTCTGCTCCTACCGCTGGTTCAGCGCCCACGAGCTCGACCCGCAGCCGCTGGAGCCGGCGCCGGACCCGCTGGTCCAGGGCGGGCTGATGCACGCGGCGCTCGAGCGCCTCTACCGCGAGCGGCCCGGCGGCGACCCGCTCCCCCGACCCGGCTCGCTCGCCGCCTGGATCGCGCGCGGGCGCGAGCTGGTGGCCGCGGTCGTCGCCGAGCGCGAGCTCGGCTCGCACCCCGCCGAGCGAGCGATGGCGCGCCGGGTCGAGCGGCTGCTGGAACGCTTCCTCGCCGAGGAGGCCGAGCGCGATACCGGCGGCTTCGAGCCCTGGCTGCTGGAGGCGAGCTTCGGCGCCGGCGAGGAGGGCAGCGAGCGACCGGCGCTGGAGCTCGGCGGCTGGGCCCTGCACGGGGCGATCGACCGCGTCGACCGCGACGCCGACGGCCGCGCCGTGGTCCTCGACTACAAGCTCTCCAGCGCGGTGACGGCGCGGGAGAAGTTCGAGGAGCAGGCGAAGCTGCAGCTGCAGCTCTACCTGCTGGCGGTCGCCGAGCACTGGGGCGCGGTCCCGGTCGGCGGCCTCTACCACCCGCTGCGCGGCAGCTCCAGTCGCCGCCCGCGCGGCGCCGTCCTCGCCGAAGCCGCCGCCGAGCTCGCCGGCTACGGCCTCTATGACCGCGACGTCGTCGACGAGGAGGGCTTTGCGGAGCTGCTGGCGGAGTCGCGGCGGCGGGCGGGCGAGATCGTCACCCGCATGCGCAGCGGCGAGATCCGCCGCGACCCCGGCCCGCGCCGCGGCCTGCGCGGCCACGACGTCTGTCCCGCCTTCTGCACCTTCGCGCCGATCTGCCGCCGCGACCGGGCGCCGGTCTACGAGGAGGACGTCGAGGTGGAGGAGCGATGAGCGAGCGCGGCCCCGACGTGGCGGCGGTGAGCGCCCGCGTTCCGACCCCGGAGCAGGCGGCGGCGATCGCGGCGTCCGGCCGCGACGTCCTGCTCGAGGCCGGCGCCGGCACCGGCAAGACCGGGGTGATGGTCGAGCGCTACTGCCGCCTCGTCTGCGAGGAGGGCGTCTCCCCCGACGCGATCCTCGCCTTCACCTTCACCGACAAGGCGGCGGCGGAGCTGCGGCAGCGGATCCGGGCCGAGCTGGCGGGGCGGGCCGAGGCCGGCTCCGAGCGCGCCGGCGAGCTGCTGGGGGCGATCGGCGGCGCCTGGGTGACGACGATCCACGGCTTCTGCAACCGGCTGCTGGCGGGGCACCCGGTGGCGGCCGGGATCGACGCCGACTTCCGCGTCCTCGACGCCCCCGAGACCGCCCGCGCCGCCCGCGAGGCCTTCGACGAAGCCCTAGCCGAGTTCCTCGCCGCCGACGACGATGTCGATGGGCCAGGGGATTCGCGTGAGGAGACGGTGGCGGCGTTCGAGGTCGAGGGGCTGCGGGGGATCGTCGCCGGCGTCCACGCCGAGCTGCGCAGCCGCGGCGAGGAGCGGCCGCGGTTGCCGGCGCCGCCCGAGCCGGACCCCACGACGGCGATCGGGCGCGCCGCCGCCGCGACCGCCGCAGCGCTGGAGGAGCTGCGCGAGGGCGATCCCAAACGCGAGCTGCTCGAGCGAGCGCTGGCGCGGCTCGGGGCTCCGGGCCTCGACGAGCTCTGGGCGCTGCGCAGCGACAGCAGGGCGAAGGCGATCGCCCCCTACCGCGAGGCGATCGAGGCGGCGATCGCCCGCGTCGCCGAGGCCGGTGAGGGCGGCCTCGCCTACGGCCACCTGGCGGCGCTGCTGGAGCTGTTCTCGGCCCGCTTCGAGGCGGCCAAGGAGCGCCGCGCCGGGATCGACTTCGAGGACCTGCAGATCCTCGCCGCGCGGCTGCTGGAGCGGGCCGAGGTCGGCCAGGCCTACCGCAGCCGCTTCAGCCACCTGCTGGTCGACGAGTTCCAGGACACCAACCGGCTGCAGTTGCGGCTGATCGAGGCCCTGCGCGGGCCGGGCAGCGAGCTGGTCGTGGTCGGCGACGAGCTGCAATCGATCTACGGCTTCCGCCACGCCGACCTCGACGTCTTCCGTCGCCAGCGCCAGCTGATCGCCGAGCGCGCCGACGCCGAGCTGATGGAGCTGAGCGGCAACTTCCGCTCGCGCCCGGAGCTGATCGCCGCCGTCAACGCCCTCGGCGCCGCCCTGCTGGGCGAGGCCTACCGGCCGCTGCGGGTCGGGCTGCCGTCGCCTGAAGATCCACCCGCCGGCGCCGGCCCGCCGGTCGAGCTGCTGCTCACCGCCCGCGACGGCTGGGACGCCGAGGAGATCGAGCTGGAGCCGGCGATCGACGGCCGCACCCCACTCAACTGCCTGGCCGAGGCGCGTTTCCTCGCCGCCCGCCTGCGCGAGCTCGCCGACGCCGGCGTCGGCCGCGGCGAGATGGTGGTGCTGCTGCGCGCCTTCACCCACCTCGACGCCTACGAGGACTCGCTCGAGCGCGCCGGCCTGCGCCCCTACGTGGTCGGCGGCCGCGGCTACTGGTCCCAGCAGCAGGTCGCCGACGTCTGCGCGTTGCTGGCGACGATCGCCAACCCGCTCGACGACCAGGCGCTGTTCGGCGCCCTCGCCTCCCCCGCCGGCGCCGTCTCCCCGGACACGCTCTGGCTGCTGCGCGCCGCCGCCGGCCGCCGACGCCACGTCTGGCCGGCCCTGGAGCACGCCGCCGGCGCCGGCGAGGCGGAGCTGGCCGAGCCCGAGCGCCTGGTCCAGATCCCCGAGTCCGAGCTGGAGCTGCTGCGCCGCTTCGCGGCGACGATCGCCGCGCTGCGCGAGCGCGGCCCGCGGCTGACCCTGGCCGGCCTGATCGAGGCGGCGACGACGGCGACCGGCTACGACCTGGCGGTGCTGATGCGACCCGCCGGCGAGGCTCGCTTCGCCAACGTCCGCAAGCTGATGCGACTCGCCGCCGAGTTCGAGTCGCGCGAGGGGCGCGACCTGCGCGGCCTGCTCGACTTCCTCGCCGGCCGCGCCGAGAGCGACGGCGAGGCGCAGGCGGCGACCGCCGCCGAGGGCCACGACGGGGTGCGGATCATGACCGTCCACAACGCCAAGGGGCTGGAGTTCGACGTCGTCGCCGTACCCGACCTCTCGCGCAGCCTGCTGGCTGGCGCCCGGCCACCGCTGCTGGCCCTGGGCCGCGAGCAGCCGCCGCGGGTGGGCCTGCAGCTGCGCCGGCTCGGCGCCGGCTCGATCAACCTCTACGAGTACACCGAGCTGCTGGAGGAGTCGCGGCGACGCGACTCCGAGGAGGGCCTGCGGCTGTTCCACGTCGCCGCGACGCGGGCGCGCCGGCGGCTGATCCTCAGCGGCGTCGTCAAACCGGAGCCGGGCCGCGAGCCGAAGCCGAGCACGCCGGTGGTCGAGCGGATCGTCGCCGGGCTGGGGTTCGAGCGCGACGCCGACTCGGCGGTCGCCGTGCCGGCGCCGCAGCCACGGCCGGGACTGGAGGCCAGCTTCGCGCCGGCCGAGATCGTCGCCCGCGTCAACCTCCCCTCGCCCGCGCGCGCCGCCGAGCTGACCGCGGTGCGCCGCGACGCCGCCAGCGTCCGCGAGCTCGGCGCCGGACCGCCGCCGCTGGTCGACCGGCGGCCGCCGGTCGTCCCCAGCCGCCCCCTCTCCTACACCGCGATCTCCGCCTACGAGGAGTGCCCCTACCGCTTCTACATGGAGCGCGTCCTCGGCCTCGGCGAGCGCGAACGCAGTTCTGCCCGCATAGCGGGACAAAGTGCGTTCGCCCCGGAGGGCGCGAGCGAGCCGGCGACCCCCTCGGCCCGTGAGGAGCGCAGCGCCCAGGGCGCCGCCGTCCACGCGCTGCTCGAGTGGAGCCAGGCGAACGGCTGGGCCGAGCCGTCCGCGGAGCTGGCGCGGCGCCACGCGGCGGCCGCCGGGCTCGACCCCGACGTCGCGGGCCTCGTCGCCGCCCTGCGGGAGCCGCTCCGCGGCTGGCTCGGCTCGTCGCTGTTGCGCGAGGAGATCGGCGGCGCGACCCGGGTACGGGCCGAGCTGCCGCTCCTGCTCGGCGTCGCCGGCACCGTCCTGCGCGGCTCGATCGACCTCCTGGTCGAGCGCGAGGGGGAACCGCCGCTGGTCGTCGACTACAAGACCGACCGCCTCGGCGACGGCACCCCAGCCGAGCACGCCGCGGGTTACGAGGTCCAGCGGGCGATCTACGCGCTGGCGACGGCCGAGTCGCTGGGCGCGAGCACGGTCGAGGTCGCCTACGTCTTCCTCGAGCGCCCGGCGGAACCGGCGCTCTCCCGCCTGGACGCCGCCGCGATGACCGCCGCCCGCGAGCGCCTGGAGGCCTCAATCAACCACATCTCCCAGGGCGACTTCCCAGTCGCCCCCGAGCAAAGCCGCAGCTGGCCCCTCTGCCGCGGCTGCCCCGCCCTGGGCCGCCTCTGCTCCGGCCCTGGAGACGCCTAAGGCTCCGAGGAAACCTCGAGCTTCGCCGCCAGCTCGTCCAGCCGCAGCTCCTTCAGCCCCTCGCCGACCGCGTCGAGCTCGGCGGCGCAGTATTCGACCAGCTCGCGGCCCTCGCGGCAGAGGTCGAGCGTCTCGCGCAGCCCGGCCTGGCCGGAGTCGAGCCGGTCGATGATCTCCTCCAGCCGCTCCACGGCAACCTCGTAGCTATCGGGCTTCTCGCTCAACGTCTCCCTCGGTTCTCGCCTTGATCCTGCCGTCCGCGAAGCGCAGTTTTACGTCTCCGGCGGCGGCCGCGGCGGCCGCCGAGGTGACGGGGTCGCCGGCCGCCGTCTCGGTCAGCGCGTAGCCGCGCTCCAGGGTCCGCTCGGGATCGTGGGCGCGCAGGGTCACCGCGGCTTTGCGCAGCGCCTCGCGGCGGCGCCGCAGGGCCGCGGCGGCGGTGCGGTCGATCGCCGTGCCACGGCGGCGGCTCTCGGCCCCGGCGGCGACGGCGCGCTCGAGCCCGCGGCGGCGCGCCCGGCCGAGGACGACGGTGGCGATCCGGCGCTGGAAGCCGGTGCGCTGGGCCAGGCCGCGTTCGCTGGCGGCGCGGATCTCGCGGATCTTCTGGTTGAGGGCGCCGCGCTCGCGCCCCAGCGCCCGCGCCGGGCCCCGGGCCAGCGCCGCCAGGTGCCGGGCGCGGGCGCCGACCGCCCCCTCCCCGGCCCGCCGCAGCGAGCCGGTGGCGCGCTCGAGCCCGCGGCGGGCCTCGCCGCAGTCGAGCGGCACCGCCGCCTCGGCGGCGTGGGTCGGAGTCGAGCAGGCGACCGCGGCGACGTCGTCGATCAGCGTCGTGTCGCGCTCGTGGCCGATCGCGCTGACGACCGGCACCCGCAGCATCGCCACCGTGCGGCAGAGGGTCTCGTCGCAGAAGGCCCAGAGGTCGGCGAGGCTGCCACCGCCCCTGGTGACGACGATCGACTCGACCTCGGGCCGTGCCGCCAGCCCCTGGATCGCCGTCGCGATCGCCGGCGCCGCGTGGCGATCCTGCACCGGCGCGAAGGCCCAGACCACGGTCCCGCCCCAGCCGCGGCGCCGCAGCCCGGCGAGCAGGTCGCGGCGGGCGGCGCCCGACTCGGCGGTGACGACGCCGATCGTCTTCGGCAGCCGCGGCCGCGCCAGCTGCTTCTGCAGCTCGAACAGGCCCTCGGCCCGCAGCTGCTTGCGCAGCGCCTCCAGCCGCGCCAGCAGATCCCCCTCTCCGGCCAGGCGCACGTGGGTGGCGCGGAAGGAGAAGCTGGGCGAGGCCTGACCGCCACCCGGGTAGTAGTCCGGGCCGCCGGCGATCACCAGTTCGGCGCCGTCGCGCAGCGCCCCCTCCGGCATCCCCGCCCGCTCCAAATCGTTGAGCCAGATCGAGCAGGGGACCGCGCCCTCGCCGTCGCGCAGCTCGAAATAGGCCTGGACCTTGCTGCGCCCCACCCCCGTCACCTCGCCGATCAGCTGCACCCGCGCCCGCCTGCGCATCTCCTCCTGGAGTTTCTTGGCGTAGCGGCCAACTGGGAACGGCCCGGGGAGCTCCACGCCGCTGAGGCTAGCCGGCTAGCCGGCGTGCTTCCACTGGCGTGCCCAGAGGCGCAGCTCACGGATCGCCGGGCCCAGCGCCACACCCACCTCGGTCAGCGAGTAGGTGACCCGCACCGGGGTGCCGGCTTCGACCTCGCGTTCGACCAGGCCTTCTTCCTCCAGCTCGCGCAGCCGCTGCGAGAGCAGCCGGTCGGAGAGACCGGGGACCGCCCGGCCGAGCTCGCCGAAGCGCAGCGGGCCCGCGGTCAGGGCGCAGACGATCGCTCCCGTCCAGCGCTTGCCGATCAGCTCGATCGCGGCGTGGAAGTGCGGGCAGACCGAGCCGGGGGCGCCGGCTGGGACCTGGGTCGAGGTGACCGGTTCCACAGCGTCGAGCTTACTGACCGTAAGTGGTCGGCTTCGGCGGCGTCAGTGGGTGCAAGGCCCGGTGCCGACCGGGCCGGAAGCGCTGGCGACGGCTTCCTCGGCCAGCTCGGCCGGGATCGCGAAGCCGCCCGCGAGGCCCGAGGTGGTGGCGGCGAAGACGGTGCCGACCACCTGCCCCCGCGAGTCGACCAACGGCCCACCCGAGTTGCCGCTGCGGACCGTGCCGCGCAGCGAGGTGATCTCGCGGTCGACCGGCCCCTTGCCGTAGGAGTCGTCGCTGATCGTCAGCTGGGTGTCGCCGAGCCGGGCGGGGGCCAGCGAGTAGGGACCGTTCTCCGGGTAGCCGAGGACGGCGACCTCGGCGCCGCTCGGGCGCTGCGAGGAGATCGTCAGCGTCGGCAGGTGGGCTTCGACCCGAAGCAGCGCCAGGTCGTCGCGGGGCTCGTAGTAGACGGCGGTGGCGTCGAACTCCTCGCCATCCTCGGTCGTGACCGTGGTGTCGTCGGAGCCGGCGACGACGTGGGCGTTGGTGACGATCAGCCCCGGCCGCACCGCCCAGCCCGAGCCCTCGACCCCGAGCCCGCAGGCGGTGCCGAGCACGCGCACGACCGAGGCGGCGTCGCGCTGGACGGCGGCGTCGCCGGCGATCGCGCCGCTGGGCGCCGCCAGCGGCGTCTGCGGCCCGATCACCGCCGGCGCCGGGTCGACCCGGTCGAGCGCCCCCAGGACCGGCCCGGAGGGAGGGAGGACTTCGTCGAGGCTGCGCAAGATCAGCGAGCCCTGGACGTCGGTGCGCAGCCGCGCCGTCGCCGGCGCGTGCAGGGCGACGGCGCCGAAGATCCAGGCGAGGCCGAGCGCGACCGAGGCGATCAGCGCCGCGCCGCCGGCGCCGTCGGCCCGGTGCAGCGCCGGTTTGCGGATCCATTTTGCCCGCAGCCCCAGCGCGAAGCTCTCCAGCGCAACCGCAACCAGGGCGCCGGCCAGCAGCGCCCCCAGCGCCGCGAACAGCGGCGCGTAGGGCGAGCGGGGACCGGCGGAGAGGATCAGCGGGCCGAGCCGGCTGCCGGCGAAGGCGCCGAACACGAACCCGGCCATGGTCAGCGCGCCGACGATCAATCCCTGCCGGTAGCCCCACAGCCCCAGCGCCAAGGTGAAGGCGACGATCGCCCAATCGAGAACGGTCACCCTGGAATAGAAGCATGCGGGGGATCGCTCTACTACCTTTCAGGTGGTGAGCCGGCTGTCACCCGAGGTGGAGCGACGCCGTCGCCTCGTCACCCGCACGCTTCCCCTCGCGATCATCGCGATCGTCGCCTTCGTCGTGGGCGCGGCCACCGGCGCCCCCGGCTCGCCCCAGAAGGAAGCCGCCGACCGCTTCGCCGCAGACTGGGCGGCGGGGAACTTCGCCGCCATGTACCGGGAACTGAACCCCGCCTCGCGGGCGGCGATCGAACTCAACGACTTCGTCGTCGCCTACCGCGACGCCGAGATGACGGCGACCGTGCGCCGGCTCGAACCCGGCTCCGCCCACGACCCCAGCTCCGAACACGGCGAGACCGTCGTCGCGGTGCCGCTGGCGATCGCCACCACCGCCTTCGGCCGGCTCGAAGACGAGATCGAGCTGCCCTTCGCCGACGGCGGCATCGCCTGGGACCCGAGCCTGGTCTTCCCCGGGCTGCGCCGGGGCGAGCACCTCGAAAGCCAGATCAAGCTGGCGCCGCGGGCGCCGATCCTCGCCGCCGACGGGACGCCGCTGGCCGAGGGCCCGGCCGACGAACGCGAACACCCGCTCGGCAGCGCCGCGATCGACGTCGCCGGCGAAGTCGGCGAAGCCAGCGAAGAAGAACTGCCGAAGCTGGCCCGCCACGGTTTCGGCGCCGACACCCCGGTCGGGGTCAGCGGCCTCGAGCGCGCCTTCAACGCCCGCCTCGCCGGCAGGCCCGGCGGCTCGCTGCTGGCGGTGCCCGAATCCGGCTCCCCGCGCGTGCTCGCCGAAGCCGAACCGCGGCCGGGGGCGCCGGTGAAGACGACGATCGACCCCGACCTGCAGACCTCGGCGGTCGCCGCCCTCGCCGGGCGGGTCGGCGGCATCGCCGTGCTCGACGCCCGCAACGGCGACGTGCGGGCGCTGGCCGGCGAGGCCTACTCCGCCCCCCAGCCTCCCGGCTCGACCTTCAAGATCATCACCACCACCGCCGCCCTCAAAACCGGCGCGGTCTCGCTCGAAGACGAATTCGAAATCACCGACGGCGTCAACGTCGGCGGCCGCTTCCTCAACAACGCCAACGGCGAGTACTGCGGCGGCACCCTGCGCCAGGCCTTCGCCGAGTCCTGCAACGCGGACTTCGCCCCGCTCGGACCCAAGATCGGCAACGACGAACTGGTGAAGACGGCGGAAAGCTTCGGCTTCAACTCGCCGCCGACCCTCTACGCGCCGCGGATCGTGCGCGAAGCGGAACTGGCGGAATCGACGATCCCGACCGAAATCGGCGAAGAAATCGACCTCGCCGTCTCCGCGATCGGCCAGGGCGAAGTGCTGGCGACGCCGCTGGAGATGGCGAGCGTGGCGCAGACGATCGGCAACGGTGGCGTCCGCGAGCCGACCTCGATCGTCGCCAACAAGAAGCTGCGCCCGCACGCGAAGCCGGTGCGGGTGATGTCGAAGAAGCTCGCCGGCGAGCTGACCGAACTGATGATCGGCGTCGTCACCGAAGGCACCGGCACCGCCGGCGCGATCCCCGAGGCCCAGGTCGCCGGCAAGACCGGCACCGCCGAGCTCGGCCCCAAGCCGGGCCAGGAGAACTCGCCCAACCCGGTCCAGCGCAAGGACGCCTGGTTCTCCGCCTTCGCCCCGGCCGAAGGCGCCAAGCTGGCGATCGGCGTGCTGCTGATCGAAGCCGAAGCGGCCGGCGGCGAAGTCGCGGCCCCGGCCGCGGCGGAAGTCCTCTCGGCCGGTCTCTGAGCGGCCGCCGAAGGGCGCCACCCCGCGCTAGAGGTCGAGCGTGACCTGGGCTTCTTCGCCGTTGGCGGCGGGGAGGTGCAGGGTCAGCGGCCGGTTGCTGGAGGCTTCGGCCGGCAGCAGGAAGAGCGCCATCGAGCCCTCGATCGGCCCCTGCTGGGCGCTCGAGTCGAGGACCGGGATCTGTTCCTGCGATTCGACTTCGCCGCCGAAGGGGAAGGCGTAGAGGCTTTCGCTGGGGATCAGTTCGTATTTGGCGTGGGTGGCGTCGGTGATGTCCACCGTCGAGGGCAGCTTCTGGGCCTCGTTGCTTTCGTTGTGGACCTGGAAGAAGACGCCGAAGTAGGTGGAGCCGTCGGGCGGCGGCGGCTGGCCGACCAGGTAGGCCGAGTCCTCGTTGTCGTTGGGGTTGAGGTAACGCGAGAAGACGACCTCGAAGTTGAGGTCGCCGAGCTTCACCGATTCGCCCTCGGAGACGTTCTTGGAGTCGCTCGAGTAGCCGCAGGCGGAGACCGCGACGGTGAGGGCGGCGAGGGCCAGGGCGGCGGCCAGCGGCAGCAGGATTCTGCGGTTCGGGAGCATCGGCGGCGAGAGTCTATTAAGGGATGCCGGTCGCGTAACGGTTGCCCCCGGCGACGGCGATCCGATCGAGGTCCGGGGCCTCGGACTCGAGCCGGTCGCGGAGCCGCCGCAGCGCCTCCCGCCAGCCGCGCTGGGTCCAGACCGAGCCGGCCGAGAGCAGCTCCAGACCGCGGTCGAGGTGGCCCGGCTCGGTCCAGTGGGAGAGCCGCACCGCGGTCAGCGAGCCCGGCCTCTCGGTCAGCTCCCAGACCGTGTGCGAGGCGATCCGGTTGGCGCGGCCGCCGGCGCCGCGCTCGACGATCAGGTGCGGCGCCTCCAGTTCGACGATCGTCGTGTCCATCCAGACCGAGCGCAGCGGCGCCTCGACCCGGAAGCGCGCCCCGGCGCCGACCCCGGCGGACTCGATCCGGGTCAGGTGGAAGCCGCTGAGGAAGTGGTCGGTGAAGGAGGGCCGCTCGGCGAGGTCTGCGAGCACCGCGAAGACCCGCTCGCGCGGCAGGTCGATCTCGGTCTCGGCGCTGATCGGGCCCATCGCGGGGCGATTCTATTGGCGGCGCGCGCCAGGCGCGGTAGGATCGACGGCGACGCAGAGGGAAGGAGGCCACCATCTTCGAGAGCGTCAGCAGCAGCCCGCTTGGCGATCGTCACGACTCCGGCACGATCCCCGGAGCCGGCACCTTCTTCTGCCTGATCTGCGGCTCCCAGCTCTCGATCGAGGAGCCCGAGCCGCTGCCCGGGTGCCCGCGCTGCGGCGGCGCCCAATTCCGCCGCGACTCGATCTTCGAAGCGCGCCAGGACCACGGCACGGCGACCAGCGAGTTCGCCCTGCCCACTGGGGAGGCGGCGCCCGAGTGGCTCGCCGAGGCACGGGCCGGGCTCGAGCGCCCGGGCCACTACCTCGCCTGGCGCGACGACGACGGCGAGGTCGAGGTCTTCGCGATCGCCCGCGGCTGGACCCGGATCGGGCGCAGCGCCGCCGCCGACCTGCGGCTCGACGACCCCAGCATCTCCCGCCGCCACGCCCTGATCGTCGCCGAGCCGGGCAAGGGGCTGCGGGTGCTGGACGACCGCAGCCTCAACGGCGTCTTCGTCAACGGCGCCGCGGTCGAGTGGGGCCCGCTGGCCGACGGCGACGAGCTGGCGGTCGGCCGCTACAGCCTCTACGCCCTCAAACGCTGAGGACTCGTATTTCCGGCCACCGGCGTCCCTAGGATGCGGTCCAGTGAGTGCCGCTCCCAATCCGGTCGATCCGTCCCTGCCGCCGCCCCCTCCGACGCTCTCGGTCGCGGCCGACCGGGCGCGGGCGCAGCTGCAGGAGGAGATCGAGCGCGTCCGCGCCGGCGTCGAAGAGATGCTGGCCGAGCAGGGGGACCCGATGGACCCCGAGCTGCGCCGCGAGCTCGACACCCTGCACGAGGAGACCCGCCGCTACGTCAAGGAGCGCGTGCGCAAGAGCGAGAAGCGGATGGAGCGCTCGATCCGCAAGATCGACGAGCGCACCCAGATCCTCGAGCACCGGATCGACCAGGTCGAAACCGACCGCCAGATGTCCGAGATCCGGATCCACCAATCCACCGAGCAGATGCTCAACGGCCTGCTGCTGGAGATCCGCGCGATCGCCGACCGGCTCGACCGCAGTCCGCTGAGATAGGAGCACGGGCGGGGAGCGGGAGTTGGGGCTCCCTCCTGCTTGCTGGGATTTTCGCCGTTAACGTCCCGTCTCTCGCTGACGGGCACTGCGAAAATCAGGACGCCGCTGCGCTGGAGGGAGCCCCAACTCCCGCTTCGAGGCACGACCTGCCTAAGCAAGCAATCGACCCGTCTCCGATTGGATAGCCGTGGGACAGCAGTTCCCACGCTCGCATCCAGTTGAACAGCCGATCCTCGGACGCACAGAGACCTACGGACCAGCGATCCTCGGACCGGCCGCCAGCGTCTCGAGCTGATCCAGCTATCAGCGTTAGAGCTCTCTCGACCGAGCGGTCGCGTGCTCGGGGAGGGGTGGGGTGCCCCTGGAGCGCGCGGCGTCCCGATTTTCGCAGTGCCCGTCAGCGAGAGACGGCGCAGTTAACGGCGAAAATCCCAGCAAGCGGAAGGGGCGCCCCACCCCCTCCCACGCCCACCGAAATCACTCAGTCGAGATCGACGGATCCGCCTGAACCCGGTGCGGCACCACCATCAGGAAGTTGCTGGTCGCGTCCGCGGCCATCTTGAGCACCCGCTCGGCCTCCTCCTCCTGGCCGGTCGCCCGCAGTTCCTCGGCGTAGGCACTGATCAGATCGTCGACGTCGATCAACCCCTCGGCGTCGAGGTCCTTGAGCTCGACTTTGGCGCCCTCGCCGAGCCGGCGCTCGATCGCGGCGCGGTCGATGCCGAAGGCGTTGTGGCGGACGTAGACGCGGCCGCCGGTCATCCCGGCGCAGGCCCAGGGGCCGAGGTCGCCGAAGACGACGGCGCGGCCCGAGGTCATGTACTCGAAGGCGAAGCCCTTGGCGTTGGCGCGGTCGACGATGCAGCCACGGCTGTCGTCGATGTCCTGCTCGGGCTCGCCGCCGAGGATCACGTCGGCGCCGGAGAGGCGGATGCAGAAGCGCGAGTCGGCCGAGCCCTGGACGAAGAGGCGGCCGCGCTGGGCGCCGTAGGCGAAGGACTTGCCGACCGAGCCGTTGACCCGCTGGCCCCGCGCCCCCTTGCCCTTGAGGATCGCGATCGAGCCGCCCAGCATCGTCTTGCCGACGCCGTCCTGGGCGCCGCCCTCGACCCGGATCGCGACGCCGTAGGCGTTGAAGGCGCCGAGCCCCTGGCCGGCGACCGAGCCGCCGTTGAAGTCGAGCCGGGCCAGCACCTCGTCGCTGGAGTCCGGCGCGTCCTCGTCGAAGATCCGCGAGCGCGCGATCGCCCCCGCCAGCTCGGTCCCGAGCACGCGGTCGTTGGCGTCGGTGGCGCGCGGGAAGTGGTTGCTGATCGTGCGGCCGGGGCAGATGTCGCCGGCCAGGGCGCCGATCTGGTGCGAGGCCTCCTTCGCCTCCATCCGGATCGGCCGGGCGACGACCATGCCGGCCTCGGCCCGGGCGTCGGCGCTCTCGGCGACCGGCAGGTCGATCGGCTCGAGGTCGAGGAACTCCTCCAGCGGCGTGATCAGCGGCGCCAGGTCGACGCTGTCGTGGGCGGCGACCTGCTCCAGCAGGTCGTAGCGGCCGACCAGGTCCTGGGCGCGCTCGTAGCCGAGCGAGGCGACGACCTGCTTGACCTCCTCGCCCATCGAGGAGAAGAAGCGGGCGCAGCTCTCGGCCGCGAGGTCGACCTCCTGCGGCGTGAACTTCTTCAGCCCGTGCTCCTGGGCCTGCTCGACCGTCTCGATCTGGGTGGCGATGCCGACATGGCAGGTGTCGAGCTGGCAGCCGCGGCAGATCGTGCAGCCGAGGCTGACCATCGCCAGGGTGCCGAAGCCGACCCGGTTGGCGCCGAGGCAGTGCAATTTGACGATGTCGTGGCCGGTCCGGTAGCCGCCGTCGGCCCAGATCTCGACCCGGTTGCGGAGCCCCGCCTCCATCAGCGCCCGGTGCACGGCACGGGTGCCGATGTCCGAGGGCAGGCCGACGTGACGCAGCGCGTGCTGGCGGGCGGCGCCGGTGCCGCCCTCGAAGCCGGAGAGGGTGATGATGTCGGCGCCGGCCTTGGCGATGCCAAGGCCGATCGTGCCGATGTTCGGCACCACCGGCACCTTGACCGAGACCCGCACGTCGGGGTTGACCGTCTTCAGCTCGTCGATCAGCTCGGCCAGGTCCTCGATCGAGTAGAGGTCGTGGTTGTTGGAGGGCGAGATCAGGTCGGTGCCGGGCGAGGCGTTACGGGCGGCGGCGACCTTCTCGGAGACCTTCTTGCCGGGCAGGTGGCCGCCCTCGCCGGGCTTGGCCCCCTGGCCGATCTTGATCTCGGCCAGGTAGGAGGAGTTGAGCATCTCCGCCGAGACGCCGAAGCGCCCCGAGGCGACCTGCTGGCCGCGCCACTTGCGGTAGTGGCCGTACATGTCGCGGATCTCGCCGCCCTCGCCGTTGACGCAGAGGACGTTGATCGCCTTCGCCGCCTCGGCGTAGGCGCGGAAGGCCGGCTCGGACTGCGAGCCGAAGCTCATCGAGGAGATCACGATCGGGTAGTCGTGGTGGCCGATGCCGGCGTCGACGTTGGCCGGGTCGACCGGCTCGCGGTCGCCCACGAGGCCCATGATGTGGCGCATCGAGATCGGGCTCTGCTTCTCCAGGTCGCGGACTTTCTGCGAGTACTCCTCGTAGGTCCCGCTGCCGTTGGCGGTCGCGATCGCCGCCTTGTAGACCTTCGGGTAGAAGCGGAACGTCTTCGCCGGTTTGGCCGCCTCGTCGTCGCCGCCGAGCGCCCGGGCGCGGGCGTTGGCGTCCTCGTCGAGGTCCTCGAAGCCGGTGCCGGCGCGCTCGGAGGCGGCGAAGGCCTCGGTCTGGAAGATCTCGGCCAGCTCCGGCTTGACCCCGATCGAGGAGAACTGGCGGGCGTAGCCGCGCACCTCGTGGATGCCGATCGTCGAGATCACTTTCTCGATCCCCTTGGTCAGGGCGGCGCAGAGGTTGCTGACGTCGGACTCGTAGTCCTCGACGCAGATCACCTCGACCATCGTGTACGGGCAGACGCCGTTGGCGCCGAGGCCCAGCGCCAGCATCGTGTCGTGGACGTTGCGGATCGCCGCCGAGCGCAGGACGATGCCGCAGCGGCGGCGCAGGTTCTCTTCGCCGGTCGTGACCCGGAACTGCTTCAGCGCCTGGTCGACCGCCGAGGTCGCCAGGTGCGGGTCGAGGTAGCGGCGCTCGCCTTCGTAGACCGTGCGATCGGTGAGGACCAGCAGCTCGGCCCCGTTGCGAACCTTCTTCACCGCTTCCTGCTTGATCCGCTCGATCGCGCCGCGGGTCGTCTCCGACTCGAGCAGGGAGATGTCGACGGCGGCGGCGCGGCCGCGGAACTCCTCCCAGAGGTCCTCCAGCAGATAGGTGCGGTGCTCGCGGGCGATCGCCCGGTAGGCCCTGTCGGCCAGCGGCGCCAGGCCGTGGTGGCCGCCGAGGATCACCGGGAAGGCGGTTTCGACCGTGCCGGTGTCCACGTTGGCGGCGTCGATCGAAGGGCGGCGGCCGAACAGGGCGCGGGTCGAGAAGTGCTCCATCTCGCGCTCGCGGTCGATCGCCGGGTTGGTGACGACGGCGACCGTCTCCTTGAAGTAGTCGGCCAGGTTCTGGCGCTCTGGCGAAAGCGCCGCCAGCGGGCCGTCGTAGCCGAGCGAGCCGACCGGCTCGGCCCCGTTGGAGGCCATCTGCTGGACCAGTTTGACGTCGTCGCGCTGCCAGCCGAAGCCGGCGAGGACGCGGTCGGCGACCTTGACCGGCTCCTCGGGGCCGGCGTCGGAATAGCCGGGGACGTCCTCGCCCTCCAGCGGCCCGCCGGTCTCCAGGGCGCGGTCGTAGCCGGCGACCTCCTCGACGCCGTTGCGGCGCAGCCAGCTGTCGCGGACGATCCGCAGCATCTCCGCGTGCGGGTGCAGGGTCGAGCGGCGGGCGTCGCGGTCGATCAGGACCAGCGCCTTCTCGCCGGGGGCCAGCGGCAGCGGCTCGGAGACCATCCTTTTGACCGGGACGACCCCCGGCTCGGAGCTGAAGACGAAGTCGTCCTCGGTCTCGACCTGCCACAGCGGCCGCAGCCCCATCGCGTCGGCGGAGAAGACGCACTCGTCGGCGTGGCGGGCGATCAGCGCCACCGGGCCCTGAGCGAACGGGCCCATCGCCTGGTGCAGGTACATGTAGAAGCTGTGCAGGTCGGCGGGGAGCGAGCGGATCTCGGCGACGATCGGCGGCACGATCATCTCCATCGCCTCGGCCAGGGACATGCCCTCGCGGCTGACCATGGTGTCGATCGTGCGGTTGAGGTCCTGCGAGTCCGAGGAGCCGGGCTGGATCGGAACCGCCAGCATCCGCGCCTCCTGGCGCAGCTGCTCGATCGTGTTGATCTCGCCGTTGTGGCCGAGCGCCGAGAACGGCTGCACCCGCTTGAACGAGGGCCAGGTGTTGGTCGAGTAGCGGTTGTGGCCGAAGCAGCCGATCGTCTCGAAGCGCTCGTCGCGCAGGTCCGGGTAGTAGGCGCCTAGCACGTCGGGGGAACCCATCACCTTGTAGACGCAGGTCGTCGCCGAGAACGAGGGGACGTGGACGTCGAGCCGCTGCTCGAGCTCGATCAGCAGCTCGAAGAGGATCGGGTCGCGGCGCCCGGCGTCGGGGACGAGGCCGGCGATCTGCCAGAAGTGCGGCTCCTCCTCACGCGCGGTCGGCCCCAGCGCCGGCGAGTCGACGACGCCGATGCGCTCGGCGAGGACGCGGAAGCCGCCTTCGTTCAGCAGCTCGCGGGCGTCGTGCTGGACCCTGTCGAGGTCCTGCGAGCGCTCGACGAAGATGTGGGCGACGGCGAAGGCGTCGTCGAGGGTCAGCGAGGGGTCGTGGCCGCCGGCGCGGACCTCCTCGGCCCAGATCCGGCGCGGGATGTCGAGCAGCAGGCCGCAGCCGTCGCCCTCGCCGTCGACGTTGCCGGCGCGGTGGAGCATCTTCTGCAGGGCCGGGATCGCCAGCTCGATCGGCGCGTGGCTCGGGGTCGCGTCCTTGCGCACGGAGGCGTAGATCGCGCAGGCGTCCTTGTCCTCGACGCTCGGCGGCGATACCAGCGGCTTGTAGGGACGCTCCGGCGAGTAGCGCTCGACGCTCGCGCCTGACTGGTTCTTCGACATCTGACCTCCCGGTTTCCGCGCCTTCTCCGAGCGGGCGCGCGACGGGTTGACGGGTCGCCGGATTATAGGGACAGGGTGCAAGCCGGTGTCAGGCCCAGGCAGGCGGCTCGTAGCTGCCGCTCGGGTGGACGCCGATCAGCAGCGCCGTCACCGGCGCCTCGGAGCGGTTGAGGATCGTGCGGCTGGCCGGCGGCTCGATCGAGGCGAAGGTGCCGGCCGGCGCCGGGTGATCCTCGCCTTCGATCCGCAGCGTCGCCTCGCCCTCGAGGATCGCGTAGAGCTCGACCTGGCCGCTCTCGGCCTCGTCGTGCTCGGGGATGCCGCCGCCGGGCTCGATCTCGACCAGGTTGAAGCCGAAGGCGGAGGTGCCGAGCGCTTTGCGCGCCAGCTTCCAGGTCGTCTCGCCGGAGCCCTGCATCGACTCGAACTCGTCGCGGTGCTTGATCGTGTAGCCGCCGGGCATCTTCGCTGCGACCATACCTCTGCCCATCCCCGATTGGAAGGAGCGAGCGTGACTGACGACCGGCAGGACTCAGAGCCGGCGCTGCGCGAGGCGATCGACCGCTACAACGGGGCCTGGAACGCCCACGACCTCGACGCGATCATGGCCCTGCACGCGCCCGACATGGTCTTCGACAATCACACCGCCGGCGAGTCCGCCAGCGGCGAGCAGGTGCGCGCCCACATCGGCGCGATCTTCGCGACCTGGCCCGACATCGAGTTCACGACCAGGCGCCTCTACGTGCGGGAGGGGCTCGTGGTCCAGGAATGGACCGCGACCGCGACCCAAGCGAAGACGATGCGGCGCGGCGAGCTCACGGCCGAGCCGAGCGGCCGCCGGATCGCCTGGGACGGCCTCGACGTGATCCCCTTCGAGGGCGGCCTGGTCAAGCGCAAGGACGTCTATTCCGACAGCGTCTCGATCCTACGCCAGGTCGGCCTGCTCGACTGAGCGGGCCGACCTGACCGCGCCTCAGCGGTTCCAGTCCGGCTCGGAGGCGTTGTTGGCGAGCACCTTGGGCTTGCCGCCCTTGTAGGGGATCGTCACGACCTTGTGGCCTGGACCCGGTTCGAAGCCGCCGATGCTGCCGAGCACGGTGCTGCCGTCGGCGCTGAGCGCGGCGCCGACGAAGCCGGTCTCGCGTTCCTTGGTCAGCGTCCGTTCCGCCCCGGTCTTGGGGTTGACCGTGACCGCGTAGCTCGTGTCCTCGCCGCCGAACTCGGTCAGCAGCTGGTTGCCGCTGGCCGACCACTGCACCGGCGAGAGGCCGAACAGCAGCGGCGCGACCACGGTGTGGGTGAGGCGCTTGACCTGGCCCCCTTCCGGGTTCATCAGGAAGAGATCCCCTTTGGGACCGTACCTGCGGCTCTTGGCGCCGATGAATTTGACGAAGACGATCTGTTCGTTCGGCCCCCAGAGCGGGTCCTCGGAGCTCTTGTCGTGGGTCAGCTGGAAGGTCTTGTTGCTGCCGAGGTCGAGCCGGTAGATGTCGGAATGAGGCGGGTAGCTCTGGCCGCCCGACTTCGAGTAGACGACCTGGTCGCCTTCGGGCGAGAAGCTGACGCCGCCGAAGTAGCCCTTGGCGATCGTCCGCTGCGAGCCGGTGGCGACGCTGATCAGGACCAGGCGCTGGGCGCCGTTGAGGGGCCCGGTGACCGCGGCGATGGTGCTCGAGTCGGGGGACCAGGCGAAGACGAACGGTTCGCTCCAGTTGGCGAGCAGCAGGCGGGTGCCCTTGCCGTCGCTGCCGACGACGACCAGTTCGGCCCGGTAGCCGTGGGCCTTCTGGGTCCGGTAATAGGCGACGGTCTGCCCGTCCGGCGAGATCTTCGGGCCCGAGCCGTGAGCCAGCAACTTGGCGCCGGAGCCGTTGTCGTTGGCGATCCAGATCGTCGGGTGCGTGAGGTTGCGGCTGAATACCAGCGTCGCCTGGGCGGCGGCGGGAAGCGCAAGAAGCGCGGCTGCGGCTGCGAGCGCCGCGATCCATTTGAACTTCGTCTTGTTCGGCATCGGATGATCGTATCCGCGCGGCCGGCCGCGCGGCAAGCGCTCAGCCGGGACCGACCACCGCCGCGGCGACGAGGCTGCCGCTCATCGCCAGGAAAGAGGCCAGGGCCAGCAGCCTGTACCAGGTCCGCCGCTCGACCTCGGGGTCGAAGGCGAGCGGCACGAACAGCAGCGGGTTGACGGCGGTGCCGAAGGCGAGGGCGACGCCGATCGCGGTCGGCAGGCTCGGGATCGCGAGGCCGACGGCGATCGAGATCAGCCCCATCATCACGTAGTCGAGGTGGACCTGGCGAATCCGCTGCGGGGCGACGACGCCGATCCGCCGCAGCCAATCCGGCTTCTCGTCGCGCACCACCATCGCCCAGCCGAGCAGCCCGCCCAGCGCCAGCTCGACCAGGCCGATCTCGACCAGCCAGCGCACGGCTCAGAGCTCGGGGACGTCGGCGCCGTGCGGGGTGAACGGCAGCCGCCGCACCTCGGCCCAGCCGGCGCAGCGCCGTTCCAGGGCCGCGGCGACGTTGCCGGCGTCCTGCCAGGTGGTCCAGACCAGCACGGCCGGGCCGGCGCCGGAGATCGTCGCCCCCAGCGCCCCCAGCTCGGCGGCGGCGTCGACGATCTCCATCGAGCGCGGGTAGAGGTCGCGCCGGTACGGCTGGTGCAGGCGGTCGGCGAGGCCGCGGCCGATCAGGTCGAGGTCGGCGCTGCGCAGCCCCAGCACCAGCAGCGCCGCGGCGGCGACGTTGGCGACCGCGTCGGCGAGCGGCACCGTGGCCGGGATCGCCTCGCGCGCGAGCCTGGTCGAGACCTCCTCGGCGGGGATCACGGCGATTCCCTCGAGTTCCTCAGGTGGCGCGAAACGGGCCGCGAACGGCTCGCCGCCCGGCTCGGCCCCGCAGACGACGAAGCCACCGTAGATCGCCGCGGCGACGTTGTCGGGGTGGCCCTCCAGCGCGGTCGCCCGGGCCAGCATCTGCTCCTGGGTCAGCGCCAGCTCGAAGAGGTGATCGGCGGCGTAGAGGCCGGCGACGATCGCCGCCGCCGAGGAGCCGAGGCCGCGCGCCAGCGGGATCTCGCTGCGCAGGCGGAAGGCGATGCCGTCGACCGGGTGCAGGCTCTCGAAGGCGCGGACGACGAGGTTGTCGCGCCCGGTCGAGACCTCGAGCCCACCGGGGTCGAGCGAGAACTCGCCGGTCTCCTCGACCTCGAGCTCGAGGTGCAGCGCCACCGCCGCCGCCATCGCGTCGTAGCCCGGCCCGAGGTTCGCCGAGGAGGCGGGGACGCGGACGAGTCGGTGCCGCGCGGTCAATCGAAGACCGCGCGCTCGACGGCGCTGAGGTCGTTGTCGCAGGCGATCACCGCGGGGGCTTTGCCGAGCGCGGTGTCGGGGTCCTTGAGACCGTGGCCGGTGAGCACGCAGACGACGGTCTCGGGCGGGATGGCTCCCTCGACGACCGGCAGGCCGTGGGCGAGCAGGCCGGCGACCGAGGCGGCGGAGGCGGGCTCGCAGAAGACGCCTTCGCTGGCGGCGAGCCAGCGGTAGGCGTCGAGGATCTGGGCGTCGGAGACGGCGGCGACGCGGCCGCGGGAGGCGGTGAAGGCGGCCATCGCCTCCTCCCAGCGGGCCGGGTTGCCGATCCGGATCGCCGAGGCGACGGTCTCCGGGTTGGCGACCGGGGCGCCGTCGACCAGCGGCGCCGCCCCCTCGGCCTGGAAGCCGTAGAGGACCGGCGCCGTCTCCAGCTCCTGGAAGCCGCGCCAGTAGGCGGTGACGTTGCCGGCGTTGCCGACCGGGATCGCCAGCGCCCCCGGCGCCCCGCCGAGCTCCTCGACGACCTCGAAGGCGCCGGTCTTCTGGCCTTCGATCCGGTGGGGGTTGACCGAGTTGACGAGCTCGATCGGGTGCCGCTGGGAGAGCTCGCGGACGATCCGCAGGGCGTCGTCGAAGTTCCCCTGCAGGGCGATCACCCGCGCCCCGTGCATCAGCGCCTGCGCCAGCTTGCCGATCGCGATCTTGCCCTCGGGCACGATCACCGCCCCGCGCAGCCCCGCCCGCGCCGCGTAGGCGGCGGCGCTGGCGGCGGTGTTGCCGGTCGAGGCGCAGATCACCGCCTCCGCTCCGCGCCCCTTGGCGCGGGAGACGGCGACCGTCATCCCGCGGTCCTTGAAGGAGCCGGTCGGGTTGGCGCCCTCGAACTTGAGGTAGGCGCGGGCGCCGATCCGCTCCGAGAGCCGCGGCGCCTCGATCAGCGGCGTCGAGCCCTCGTTCAGGGTCACGACCGGGTCGCCCGGCTGCAGCGAGAGCCGCTCGCGGTAGCGCTCGATCAGCGGCGCCGGCACTAGAACTCCTCCTCGATCACGTGGATCGAGCGCGGCGGCGCGCGCAGGTCGTCGAGCTCGGCCAGCGCCGCGACCGCCGCCGCGAAGCGCGACTCCAGGCACTCGTGGACGACCATCACCAGGCGCGCGTCCTCGCCGGCGCCGCGCTGGACCACGCTCTTGACCGAGACCTCGTTGTCGCCGAGCACGGTCGCCACCCGGGCGAGGACGCCGGGGCGGTCGGCGACCGCGAGGTGGAGGTAGAAGGAGGAGGTGACGTCGGCGACGATCGGCAGCTGCTCCCGCGGCTCGTGCACCGGGGCGTCGCCGGCGAGGATCGAGACGAGGTCGCCGAGCACCGCCGAGGCGGTCTGCAGGCCCCCCGCCCCCGGCCCCGACAGCGTCACCTCGTTGATCGCCGGCGCCTCGACCATGACCGCGTTGAACGGGCCCTCGATCGGCGCCAGCGGGTGGCCGCGGTAGAGGAAGCAGGGGAAGACGCGGACGCTGATGCCGCCGTCGCGGCGCTCGGCGACGCCGAGCAGCTTCAGCGAGAGGCCGAGCTCCTTGGCGTAGGCGAGGTCGTCGGGGGCGATCGCCTCGATCCCCTCGTAGGAGACCTCGTCGAGGGTGACCGGGGTGTGGAAGGCGAGCCGGGCGAGGATCGCCATCTTCGCCGCCGCGTCGGCGCCGCTGACGTCGTCGGAGGGGTCGGCCTCGGCGTAGCCCAGCTCCTGCGCCCGCGCCAGCACCTCGTCGTAGCCGGCGCCGGTCGCCGCCATCTCGGTGAGGATGAAGTTGGTGGTGCCGTTGACGATCCCGAAGACCTTCGAGATCTCGGTCACGCCGAAGCCCTCCTGGATCGTGCGGACGATCGGGATCACCGCCGCCACCGCCGCCTCGAAGCGCAGCTGCACGCCGGCCTCGCGGGCGGCGCCGAAGAGCTCGTCGCCGTGCTGGGCCAGCAGCTGCTTGTTGGCGGTGACCACCGGCTTGCCGGCGCGCAGGGCGGCCAGCACGTACTCCCGGGCCGGGTCGGTCCCCCCGATCAGCTCGACGACGACGTCGGAGCGCTCGAGGATCGCCGCGAACTCGCCTTCGGAGCGGGTGAGGACGCCCGCCAGCTGCGGCCGGCGGCCGGTCGCCGCCGCGACCGCCTCGGCGCGCTCCGCCAGCAGCTCGGCGAAGGCGGCGCCGACGGTGCCGTGCCCGAGCAGCCCGACCCGGACCGGTTTCGAGGGCTCCTCAGGCATCGCGGGCGGTGAGGTCCTCGTAGGTCTCGCGCCGGACCACGACCCGGGCCTCGCCGTCGCGGCAGAAGACGACCGGCGGCCGCGGCACGCCGTTGTAGTTGCTCGCCATCGCGTAGCCGTAGGCGCCGGTCGCCGGCGTCACCAGGACGTCGCCGACGGCGGGCGCCGCCAGCAGCGCGTCGCGGACGAGGATGTCGCCGGACTCGCAGTGCATGCCGGCGATCGTCACCAGGGTGTCGGGAGTGGCGGCGGCGCGGTCGGCGATCAGCGCCTCGTAACGGGCGCCGTAGAGCATCGGCCGCAGGTTGTCCGACATGCCGCCGTCGACGGCGACGTAGGTGCGGATGCCGGGGATCTCCTTGACGGTGCCGACCCGGTAGGCGGTGAGGCCGCCGTTGCCGACCAGCGAGCGGCCCGGCTCGACCAGGATCCGCACCCCGGGGCCGAAGACCTCGGCGACGCCGCGGACCTTGACGTCGACGTAGGCGTCGATCGAGGGCGGCTCGTCCTCGGCGGTGTAGGCGATGCCGAGGCCGCCGCCGACGTTGACCACCCGGCACCACTCGCCGGCCAGCTCGCCGAGGGCGCGGATCGCCAGCGCGTAGGGCTCGAGCTCGAAGATCTGCGAGCCGATGTGGGCGTGCAGCCCGACCAGCTCCAGATGCTCGGAGGCGAGCACGCGCTCGATCGCCCGCGCCGCCAGGCCGTCCTCGAGCCCGAAGCCGAACTTGGAGTCGAGCTGGCCCGTCTGCACGTAGTCGTGGGTCGAGGGCTTGATCCCCGGCGTCACCCGGATCAGCACCCGCTGCGGCGAGTCGAGCAGCCGCTCGCAGCGCTCGATCTCGTCGAAGGAATCGAGGATCAAATGGCGGACGCCGGAGCGGTGGGCGAAGAGGATCTCCTCGTCGCTCTTGTTGTTGCCGTGCATGTGGATGCGGTCGGGGTCGAAACCGGCCCGCAGCGCCATGTGCAGCTCGCCGCCGGAGGCGACGTCGACCGAGAGCCCCTCCTCCGAGCAGAGCCGGTAGGCGGCGGTGCAGGGCAGCGACTTGCTGGCGAAGAGGACCTCGAAGTCGTCGGTGCGGCGCTCGAAGGCCTCGCGGTAGGCGCGGGCGCGGGCGCGGATGTCGTCCTCGGCGTAGACGTAGGCGGGAGTGCCGAGCTCGGCGGCCAGCTCGACGACGTCGCAGCCGGCGACCTCGAGGTGGCCGCGCGCGTTGACGCGACTGCCGGCCGGATAGACCGCCGAGCCCTCGATCGGGTCGCCGCTCGCGACCGCTCCCGCCTGTTCTCGCTCCGCCACTGGACCGGCATTGTGACGGTTAGCGCCAGACCCCGGTCAGCCGTGGGGGTGCAGCAGGCCGCCGACCGCGCCGACGGTTTCTTCGACCGCGTGGCCGACCGCCGATTCGGAGCCGACGACGGCGTTGACGGCGTTTTCGGTGACCGTGGTGACGCCGCTGTGTTCGAGCGCGCCGCCGGTCACCGTTTCGTCGACTCCGTGGACGGTGTTGTTGACGGTTTCGGCGACCTTGCCGGCGGTCGAGGACACCGGCGTGGTGGTGGAGCCGCCGCTGGAGCCCCCCGAGCCGCCGCCGCTGCCAGCGGAGCCGGAGCCGGCGCCGGGCGCCGAGGAGGTCGGGGTCGAGCCGAGATTCGAGTCGCCCTGGTGCGAGCCGCCGGAGCCGCCCTGACCGCCGCCGGCCGGCTCCGCGCCGGTCGCGGCGCCGAGGTCGCCGGCCGCGGCGCCAGTGCCGGATTTGCCGCCGGAGCCGGCGGCCCGCCCGCTGCCGTGGCCGCCGCCGGCCGCGATCGCGGCGCCGGCGGGCGCAGCCGCCGTCGCCCCCGCAGCGCCGCCGGAGCCGCCCGCCGGCTGTGCCTGGGAGACGGAGGACGCATCGCCACCGCCGCCGAGGCCGCCGATCGGCCACTGCTTGAAGACCTGGGCGGAGACGAGCAGGACGAATACGGCGATGGCGATCGCGATCAGCGTCGCTCCCCCCATCGCGCCCACCAGATAGGTGTGGGCCTGGCGAATCATCGCTTGCTAAAGGTAACCCATCGGGTCGGTTACGGCACCGTTTATCCGCACCTCGAAATGCACGTGCGGGCCGAGGCAGTAACCGGTGCAGCCGCTGTAGCCGATGACCTTACCCTGGGAGACATGCTGGCCGGCCGAGACGGCGAAGGCGGACTGGTGGGCGTAGCAGGTGGAGAGCCCGCCGCCGTGGTCGATGCAGGTGTAGTTGCCGTAGCCGCCGCTGCTGGCCTCCGGCTCGGTGAAGATCACGGTGCCGGCGGCGGCGGCGCGGATCGGCGTCCCTTCGGGGACCGCGATGTCGATCCCCGGGTGGAACTCGTAGTGGCCTTCGATCGTGCGCGGGCCGAACGGCGAGACGACCGGGCCGTCGACCGGCCAGATCAGGCCGCTGCCGTTGCCGCCCTGGATCGGGCCCGCCGGCAGCGGCGCCGAGCCGATCGCGCCGAGCTGGGCGGCGATCTTGCCCTGGATCGCGGCGACCGAGCCGTCGAGCTCCTCTTCGTGCTCGCCGATCCGGGCCAGCGCCGCGACCCGCTTGGCGCGGGCGCCGACCAGCGCCCGCTGGTGGTTGCGCAGGGCGGCGCGGGCGCCGGCGAGCGCCCGCTCTTCGGCGGCGATCGCGTCGCGCGCCGATTCGATCGTGTCCTTGGCGCCGCGCAGGCGGCTGACGACCCGCCGCACCTGGTCGCGCAGCTCGCGCACGCGGCCGACCACCGCCTCGTCCATCCCGTGCAGGCGGTCGAGGTATTCGGTCCGGGCGGCGAGGTCGTCGATGTCGCTGGAGCCGACGATGACGCTGATCAGGTCCGGGCTGCCGGTCTCGTACATCGCCACCAGCCGTTGGCGCAGCGCCCCCAGCGCCCGCTTCAGATGGGAGCGGAGCTGGTCCAGCCGGCCCCTGGCGACGTCGAGCCGGGCCATCGCCCTGTCGAGCTCGGCCTGCTTGGCGGCGAGCCGGGTGCGGACCGCTGCCTCGCGGTCGCGGATGCCGGCCACCTGGGTGGTGAGGCGGTCGATCCGGTCCTTGTCAGCGGAGATCGTCGTCGTCAGCACCCCCTTGCGTTCGCGCACCTTGTCCAGCTTCGCCTGCTTGGCTTCGAGCTTGGACTGCAGGTCCTGCGCGGGCGCGGGCGCCGGGCTGGAGACGAGCAACATGAAGAGCGCCGAGGCGGCGATCGAGAGGGCCGCGGCGAGGGGACGATTCCTCAGCATCGCGCCGAGGCTAGCCAAGCTCCGATTGCGGCCCGCACGGCCGCCAGGCGCTGCAATCGGGCTTGCGATCAGGCTTCCGCGGCGGCGTTCTCGACGTGCAGCAGGCCGCCCTCGGCTTCCTCCTCCATCTGCAGCGTCGTGTGCTCGATCCCGAAGCCCTCGCTCAGCGCCAGCTCGAGCCGCTGGCGGACCAGGTCGCGGTCGCAGCCGCGGGCGACGACGACGTGGGCGGCGATCGCCCCGAAGCCCGAGGTGACGGTCCAGACGTGGAGGTCGTGGACCGAGCGCACCCCCGCCTCGGCGCAGATCGCGGCACCGACGCCGTCGACGTCGACGCCGGCCGGGGCCGCCTCCATCAGCACGTCGAAGGGCTCCTTGATCAGCCGCCAGGAGGAGGCGAGGACGAGGGCGGCGATGAAGAGGCCGACGATCGGGTCGACGATCGCCGAGCCGCCGAGCAGGACGAAGGCGCCGGCGACGACGACGCCGAGCGAGCCGAGGGCGTCGGCGGCGCTGTGCCGCAGCACCCCCTCGAGGTTGATGTCCTGGCGCTGGCCGCGGGCCAGGACCAGGGTCGCGGCGAGGTTGCCGGCGAGGCCGAGGGCACCGAGGGCGAGGACGCCGGCGCCGGCGATCGCCGGCGGGTCGGCGAGGCGCCCGATCGCGGCGATCGCGATGCCGATGCTGACCGCGACCAGCAGCAGGCCGTTGACCAGCGCCGCCAGCACCTCCGAGCGCTGGTAGCCGAAGGTTCGCCGGCCCGCCGCCGGCAGCGCGGCGAGGCGGGCGGCGATCAGCGCCAGGACGATCGAGCCGACGTCGGAGAGCAGGTGGCCGGCGTCGGCCAGCACCGCCAGCGAGCCGGTGAGGACTCCCCCCACCGCCTCGGCGACGAGCAGGCCGGCGTTGATCGCCAGCGCCACCCACATCCGCCGCCGGCTGTCCTCGCGGCGCGCGTCCAGCGAGTGCGTATGTCCGTGCGGCCCGTGCACCGCCCCGAGCTTACGCCGGGACCGGCTCCTTCTTCGCCTCCGCCGCGGCCACGGCCTTCGCCGCGACCTCGGCGCCGTACTGGAAGCGCTCGGCGTACTCGCGCGCCTGCATCCGGGAGATGACCATCCGCTGGATCTCCGCCGTGCCCTCGAACAGCTGGTAGATCTTGGCGTCGCGGAACCACTTCTCCAGTGGGTACTCGGTGTTCCAGGCGTCGGGGCCGACCAGGTCCATCAGCGTCGTCGTCGCCCACATCGTCACGTCGCCGGCCTTGAGCTTCGACATCGAGCCCTGGCCACCGGTCATCGGCACGCCGTTGCGGCCCATCCAGGCGGCGCGCTGGACCAGCAGCCGGGCCGCCTCGATCTCGGTCGCGACGTCGGCCAGCGTCTGCTGCACGCGCTGCAGCTTCAGCATCGGCACGCCGCCCTCGGACTGGCCGTCGAGGTACTCGAGGGTCCACTCGTAGGCTGCCTGGGCGATCCCGAGCGCCGAGGCGCCGACGATCGGCCGGGTGATCTCGAAGGTCGCCAGGGCGTCGGCGGAACGGGACTTCTGCCCCGAGCGGGCGCGCTCCAGCTTCCGCGCCAGCTTCTCCTCGCCGCCGAGCAGGTTCTCGGCCGGGACCCGGCATTCGTCGAGGACGACCTCGGCCGTGTGCGAAGCCCGAATTCCGAGCTTGGTCTCCTTCTTGCCTTCGCTCAGCCCGGGGGTGCCCTTGGCGACGATGAACGAGGCCTGGCCGCGGGTGCCAAGCTCGGGATCGACGGTGGCGACGACGACGTGGACGTCGGCGATGCCGCCGTTGGTGATGAAGACCTTGGTCCCGTTGAGGACCCACTCGTCGCCGTCGCGCTTGGCGGTCGTCTTCAGGCTCTTGACGTCGGAGCCGGCCTGCGGCTCGGTCACCGCGTAGGCGCCGAGCCTGATCTCGTCGCCGAGGCCGAAGCACTCGGGCACCCAGCGGCCGATCTGCTCGGGGGTGCCGGAGGCGGCGATGCCGGCGGCGGCGAGGCCGGAGCCGTTGATCGCCAGCGCCGTGCCGGCGCAGCCCCAGTGCATCTCTTCGGCGGAGATCACCTGCATCTGGCCCTCGGGGTCGCCGGCCGAGCGCCGCAGCGACTCGATCCCCTGCAGGCCCTGGCGCCGCGCCTCCCTGATGACCTCCCACGGGGTGCTCTCCTCGCGGTCGTGCTTGGGCGCCGCCGGGCGGATCACCTCGCGGGCGAAGGTGCGGCACTTCTGCTTGAACTCGAGCTGCTCGTCGTTGAGTGCGAAATCCATCGGCTTCCTTCCTCGGGTCGGACTGATTGACTGGTCAGTCAGCCAGTCCCCCGGAACTTTAGATGATCGGTCGTACGCCGCGGCGGCGCGCCGCAGTAGCGTTCCGCCGATGAGCGGAGAGCGCCCGATCAACGCCGACGTGCCGGTGCCAGGAGGGCCCGAGGCGGGCGAGGCGGCAACCGAGGACGCCCCGAAGCCCGCCACCACACCGGCGGCGGCGCCGAAACGGGCGGCGCGGCGCCGGCGCCGGCGAGTGCCCGGGGCGCTGAAGCTGATCGCGGCGCTGGTGGCGGTGGCGATCGTCTTCATCCTCGCCGCCGTGCTCGGCGGCCGCGGCGGCTCCAACGACGCCTCCTCGGGGTCGCCGGCCCCGGCCCCCGTGCCGGCCCCGGCCAAGGGCGGTGCGCCGAGCCAGAGCGGCGCCACCCAGACCGCCGAAGCGCTCGGCTACCCCGCCTTCGCGACCAACAACACCACCCGGATCGGCGGCTCGGACCCCGCCGCCAACGCCGCCGGCGCCGCCCTCGCCGTCTTCCCCGCGACCACCCCGGCGCAGCGCCCGGCGGCGGTCGCCATTGTCGACGAAGAAGACTGGGCGGGCGCGATCGCCGCCGCGGTGCTGATGGCGCCGCCGTTGCGCGCGCCCCTGCTCGTCTCCAGCCCCGGCGGCACCCCGGAACCGACGGCGCAGGCGCTCGCCGCCCTCGAACCGCAGGGCTCCCCCGCCTCCGGGGGCGCCGCCGCCTTCACGGTCGGCGCCGTCGCCGCGCCGGAGGTCGCCGGCAGGGTGACCGCGATCAAGGGGAGCTCCGCCGCGGCCACCGCGGCGGCGATCGCGAAGCTGCGCGACCGCCTCTTCGGCGCCGCCCCCGCCCACGTCCTCGTCGCCGCCGCCGACCGGCCCGACTTCGCGATGCCGGCCGCCGCCTGGGCGGCGCGCTCGGGCGACCCCGTCCTCTACGCCGAAGGCGGCAAGCTGCCGCCACCGACCGCGGCGGCGCTGGCGCGCCACAGGGACGTGCCTGTCTACGTGCTCGGCCCCGCCAGCGCGATCCCCGCCTCGGTCCTGGCCGAAATCGCCAAGATCGACCATCGCGTCCACCGCGTCGCCGGCGCCGACGCGGTCGCCAACGCGATCGCCTTCGCCCGCTACGCCGACGGCGGCTTCGGCTGGGACGTCAACGACCCCGGCCACGGCTTCGTCCTCGCCCGCAGCGACTCGCCGCTCGACGCCGCCGCCGCGGCCGCCCTCTCGGCCTCGGGAACCTGGGGCCCGCTGCTGCTCACCGACAGCGCCGCTACGCTGCCGAAGGCGCTGCGGGAATACTTTCTAGACCTGAAGCCCGGCTACACGACCAACCCCACCCGCGCCTTCTACAACCACGTGTGGGTGATCGGCGACCAGGAGGCGATCGACGTGAACCAGCAGGCCGAAGTCAACGAACTGGCCGAACTGGCCAAGATCGGCGGCGAAGAACCGTGAGCGAGTCCGAGAACCCGAAGCTGCTGGCCCCGGCCCACGCGGTCACCCCCGAGGACATCCGCGCCCTCGCCGGCGCCTCCACCCCCCACTTCGCGCTGCAGGTCCGCAACCGCGTGCGGCGGCTGATCGAGCCGCTGCCGCCCGGGCACCCGGCGCGGGTCGAGGGCGAGCGCACGATCGCCCGCCTCGAGGACCTCGCCGAGCACAGCGGCGACCCCCGCGGCACGCTCGGGATCGGGCACTGAGTTGAAGTACCTGGCGCCCGGCGTCTGGCGGCTGAAGGAATTCCCGGCCCCCAGCATCAACGTCTACCTGGCCGAGGACGTGCTGATCGACGCCGGCCGGCGCTGGGACCGGCGGCGGATCTTCGCCGAGCTCGAGGGGGTCGAGATCTCGATGCTGGCGCTGACCCATGCCCACCCCGACCACCAAGGAGTGGCCAAGGACGTCTGCGAAGCGCGCGAGGTGCCGCTTGCCTGCCACGCCGACGACGTCGAGGCGATGGAAGGCAAGCGCCCGATGCAGGACGCGGACGCGGGCAAGCTCCTCAACGCGGTGATCCGCAAGCTCTGGCAGGGCCCTCCCTACAGGGTCGACCGGGTGCTGGCGGAGGGCGACGAGGTCGCCGGCTTCCGCGTCGTCCACGCGCCCGGCCACGCCCGCGGCGAGGTGATCTTCTTCCGCGAGTCCGACCGGGTGGCGATCTGCGGCGACGTGATCCGCAACATGAGCTACGCCACCGGCCTGCCGGGGGTCAAGGAGCCGCCGCCGGTCTTCACCTACGACCCGGAGGAGAACCGCCGCTCGATCCGCAAGCTGGCGGCGCTGAACCCGGCCCTGATCCTGCCCGGCCACGGCCCGGCGGTGACCGACATCGCCGCCTTCGAGCGCTTCGTCGCGGCGCTCCCCTAACCCTGGCGCCGCAGCTTTCCCCTGACAGCGGGGTTACTTAATTTCAGCTACCCCCAACTGGAAGGGAGTCCAGGATGAGCAGCTTGAAGCAGAGATGCCCGTCGCCGGCGATGGTCGTCGCCGTGATCGCCCTCGTCGTCGCCCTCGCCGGCACCGCCTACGCGGCCCAGACGATCAACGGCGGCGCGATCATGAAGCAGACGATCGGCGCCGGCAAGATCAAGCACAAGACCCTCACCGGCTACCAGATCAACACCAACAAGCTCGGCGCGGTGCCGCTGGCAACCTCGGCGAAGTCGGCCAGCAACGTCTACTGGGCGGTCGTCAACAACCCGGCCGGCGCCGGCAACGCCACCCTCGCCCGCGCCAGCGGCTCCGGGATCGGCGTCAGCGAGGCGAGCGGCGCCGTCACCGTCTCCTTCCCGGTCAACGTCAGCGGCTGCGCCGACGTCGCCGGGCGCAACAACGCCGGCACCACCGTGCCGGGAGCGGGGACCGCCCAGACCAATGCCTCCGGCGCCAACGTCGACGCGATCGAAGTCCACACCCGCGACGAAAAAGGCAACGACGTCGACTCCGACTTCCACCTGATCGTCATCTGCCCTTAGTAGGGGCAGATGACGCCGGGCCGAGCCGGAGCCGGCTCAGGGCAGCGCCCGGGCCAGCTCCATGTCGACCCGCTCGCCCTTGAAGGGGACGCCCTCGGCGACCAGGAGCTGGCGCTGGCGGGCGCCCTTGGCGAGCGAGCCGTCGGCGCGGACCACCCGCCACCAGGGCAGGTCGGGGTCGTCGACCGCGAACAGGACCGAGCCGGCGAAGCGCGGCGCCCCGGGCGAGACGTCGCCGTAGGTGCGCACGAACCCCTCCGGGATCTCGCGCACGCGGTCCAGCACTTCGAGCAGGCGGGATTCGGGCGAGTCGGTCAGCGCGCCGCGGGGCCGAAGGCGTCGATGATCCGGTTCTGGAACTCGCTCAGCTCCTCCGGCGAGATGAAGTAGGTCGGCGGCGTCAGGAAGAGGCCGTCGGCGCGCTCGGCCGTCTCCTGCACCCGGGCCCGGACCTTGTCGAGCGGGCCGGCGGCGCAGTAGGCCTCGACCATCTCGTCGCTGATCGCCGCCGGCACCGCGGCGAGGTCGCCGCGGCGGAAGGCCTCGCCGGCGGCGACGGCGTTGTCGGCGAAGCCGTGAAGCTCCCAGAGCGGCATGTAGGTCTTGACCGTGGCGTAGAAGGAGATCGTGCGGCGGGCCATCTCGATCGCCCGGCCCTCGTCGTCGTCGATCGCGCAGCAGACGGTCGGCAGGTAGTCGAAGTCCGAGCGCTGACGACCGGAGCGACGCAGGCCGGTTTCGAAGGCGTCGACGACGACCTCGTCGATCCAGCGCAGGCTCTGGATCGGGTGGCCGATCAGCCCGTCGGCGACGTCGCCGGCCATCCGCGCCATCCCCGCCTGTACCGCCGCGGTGTAGATCGGCACCGCCTCGCGCGGCGCCGGGTGCGGGCGCACCCAGCCCCTGATGTCGATGTCGTAGTAGTCGCCCTGGTAGCGGATCGGCTCGCCGCCGCTGGCCTGGCTCATGATCAGCCGCGTCGCCTCGATCGCCTCGCGCAGGTGCGGCGCCGGCTTGCCGTAGTCGGCGTTGTGCCAGGTCTCGTTCAGGCGTTTGACCCCCGCCCCCATCCCCAGCCGGAAGCGGCCGCCGGACATCTCGTCGATGTCGAGCGCGGTCACCGCGTGGATGAAGGGGCTGCGGGTGAAGGCCCAGACGATCCCGGTGGCGACGTCGATCCGCTCGGTCTTCGCCGCCAGGTAGGCGGCCTGGGTGGCGGCGCTGCGGAACAGCTCCGGCGCCCAGACGCACTCGACCCCAGCCGCCTCGGCCCGCAGCGTCTCCGCCTCGAGGTCGGCGACCGAGGTGCCGATCGCGGCGACGGAGATGCGGTCGAGTGCGCTCACCGGGGCGTCGGTCAGGCCGCCGCGGGCGCGGCGGCGCCGGCCAGCACCGCCTCGGCGACCCGCTCGCGGTGCCACTTGGCGTCACCGAAGATCGCCGCGTTGGCGCGGCCGCGCTTGAGGAAGAAGTGGAGGTCGTGCTCCCAGGTGAAGCCGATGCCGCCGTGGACCTGGATCGAGGCGTCGGGGACGCGCCAGCCGGCGTCGGAGGCGTAGGCCTTCGCCGTCGAGGCGGCCAGCGGCAGCGACTCCGGCTCGGCGTCGGCGGCCCAGGCGGCGCCGTAGACGGCGGAGCGGGCGTTCTCGGTCTCCAGCAGCATCTGCGCGCAGCGGTGCGAGACCGCCTGGTAGGCGCCGATCGGGCGGCCGAACTGCTGGCGGTCTTTGGCGTAGGCGACCGCCATCTCCAGCGTCCGCTGGGCGATCCCGGTCGACTCGGCGGCGAGCGCGACGCAGATCCGGAAGAAGACTGGGTAGTAATCGGCGGCCTCGCCCGGCAGGGTGTCGGCGGCGGCGACCCGGACCCCGTCGAGGTGGAGCGAGGAGAAGCGGCGGGTGGGGTCGATCGAGGGTTCCGGCGTCACCGTCACCCCGTCGGCGCCGGCCTCGACCAGGTGGCGCCTGCCGTCGCTGCTGGCGACGACGAAGAAGTCGGCGCTGGCGGCGTCGGGGACCAGCACCTTGACGCCGTCGAGGACGACGCCGTCGTCGTCGGCCCTGGCCTCCAGCGTGAAGCCGCCCGGCGACGCCGGCGAGCCGGCGTCCCAGAGGGCGGGCGTGCCGCGGCGCTCGCCGAGGGCGAGCGGGCGCAGGTAGCGCTGGCGCTGGTCGTCGGAGCCGCAGAGGCTGAGCGCGAGGCCGACGACGGTGCTGGATAGCAGCGGCGAGGGGGCGAGCGCGTAGCCCATCTCCTCGAAGAGGATGGCCAGCTCGACGATCCCGAGCCCCTGCCCTCCCCACTCCTCCGGCAGCGCCAAGCCGGTCCAGCCGAGCTCGGCCATCTCGCCCCAGCCGGCCGGGTCGAAGCCGTCCTCGCTGGCGGCGATCTCCCGCAGCCGCTCCGATTTGAAGCGGGCGGCGAGGAAGTCGTGGGCGGTCGACTTGATCGCCTGCTGCTCGTCGGTGAGATCGAAATACATGGTCGCGGCCCTAGCGCAGCCTCGGCAGGCCGAGCACCCGCTCGGCGATGATGTTCTTGAGGATGTCCGTCGTCCCGCCCTCGATCGAGTTGGCGCGCGAGCGCAGGAAGCCGTACTGCCAGGCGCCGTTGTCGATCGCCTGCTCGGCGCCGCGCGCCAGCGGCGCGTAGGCGCCCTCGATCTCCAGCGCCAACTCGGTCAAGTCCTGGTTGATGTCGGCCCACTGCCACTTGCCGAGCGAGCCCTCCGGGCCGGGGATCCCCGACTGCATCGTCTTGGTCAGGCCGCGGTAGGCGTTCAGCCGCATCGTCTCGGCCTCGATGTGGAGCTGGGCGATGCGCTGGCGGAAGTAGGAGTCGTCGGCCGCGGAGCCGCCGTTGACGCGGACCTCCCGCGCCAGCTTGGCGAGGCGGCCGAGGCTGTTCTGGATCTGGGCGATGGCGCCGAAGGCGAGGCCGGCGCGCTCGTTCATCAGCGTCGTGATCGCCACCCCCCAGCCGTTGCCGACGCCGCCGACGACGTTCTCGTCGGGGATCCGCGCCTCGTCGATGAAGACCTCGTTGAACTCGCCCTCGCCGGTGATCTGGACCAGCGGCTTCGCCTCGACCCCATCCTGCTCCATGTCCATCAGGAAGTAGGTGAGGCCCTGGTGCTTGGGCGCGTCGGGGTCGGTGCGGGCGACCAGCATGCACCACTTCGCGTACTGGGCGAAGGTGGTCCAGACCTTCTGGCCGCTGACCACCCATTCGTCGCCGTCCTTGACCGCGCGGGTCTTCAGCGAGGCGAGATCGGAGCCGGACTCGGGCTCGGAGAAGCCCTGGCACCAGATCTCCTCGCCGGTCAAGATCGGCTCCAGGTAGCGCTGCTTCTGCTCGTCGCTGCCGTGGGCGATGACGACCGGGCCGCCCATCGCCAAGCCGAGCACGTTGGCGGGGCTCGGCGCCTCCTGCCGGGCCGCCTCGCCGACGAAGATCGCCTGCTCGATCATCGTCGCGCCGCGGCCGCCGTACTCCTTCGGCCAGGAGATCCCGGCCCAACCGGCGGCGTGCAGCTTCAGCTGCCACTCGCGGCGGAAGGCCATCACCTCGTCGAGCCCGGCCTCGGGCTCGGGGCCGGGGTTGTTCTCCCCGATCCAGGCGCGAACCTCGTCGCGGAACTCCTCCTCCGATGGTGACAGCGTCAGGTCCATCGAGGGGGCAGCATATAGGGCGCCTGGCCACTCAGCCAGGCGCCCCGGGAAAAGCGGCTGGGCCTATTCCCCTTCCTGGCCGCAGACCGTGAAGCCGTATTCGCGGGCCATCTTGTTGCCTGCCGCGAACGGGCTCTTGCCTTCTTCTTCGGCTTCGAAGAGGACCGTCGGTTCTTCTTCGGCTTCTTCGACCTCGCCTTCGACGGTTTCGATGATTTCGTCGACCTGTTCTTCTTCGCCGCTGGGAGCGCCGAGGGCGCGGATGTCTTCGAGCTGGCCGGACACCGACGGCAGCAGGATGCTGGTCGCCAGTTCTTCCTGCACCGCTTTGCTCGGTTCCTTGTTTTCGCTGAGGCCGTTTTCTTTCGCGAATTCTTCGAATTCGGCTTCGTTTTCCTTTTCGGCCTTGGCGCAGATCGCGTCGCCCTGCTTGATGAATTCAGCTTTGGTCAGGGACGACGTGCTTGGTTCGCTGCTGCTACTGCTGCTGCCGCAACCGGCGGCGATGACGGCGATCGCCAGGACGCCGAACAGCACAGCGATGAGTCGCTTGCTCACTGGTTCTCCTCTGATGGACGTAACGGGGCCGCAAACCTAGCCGAGATGCGCCATTCAGCCAACCTCAGATGCGCTCGATCAGGGTGCCGGTGCCGAGGCCGCCGCCGCAGCACATCGTCACCAGGCCGATCTCCTTGTCGCTGCGCTCCATCTCGTGCAGGAGGGTGGTGATCAGGCGGGCGCCGGTCGAGCCGAGCGGGTGGCCGAGGGCGATCGCGCCGCCGTTGACGTTGACCCGGTCCATATCCGGCTTCAGCTCGCGCTGCCAGGCGACGACGACCGAGGCGAAGGCCTCGTTGATCTCGACCAGGTCGATGTCGTCGATCGTCATCCCGTTGCGCTCGAGCAGCTTGCGGGTCGCCGGGATCGGGCCGGTCAGCATGATCACCGGGTCGACCCCGACCGTGGTCTGGTCGTAGATCCGCGCCCGCGGCTTCAGGCCGAGGGCATCGGCCCGCTCGCGCGCCATCAGCAGCACGCCGGCGGCGCCGTCGGAGACCTGCGAGGAGTTGCCGGCGGTGATCTTGCCGTCCTCCTTGAAGGCCGGCTTCAGCGCCGCCAGGCCCTCGAGGGTGGTCTCGCGCAGGCCCTGGTCGGTCAGGTAGGTGTCGCCGTTGACGGCGAAGGGGATCGTCTCGCGCTCGAAGCGGCCCTCCTCGGTCGCCTTCGCGGCGAGTTGCTGGGAGCGCAGGCCGAACTCGTCGAGCTCGGCGCGGGCGATCTCCCACCGGTCGGCGATCATCTCCGCCGAGAGGCCCTGCGGGATCAGGTTGTAGCGGTCCATCAGCTCGGGCGAGAAGGGCGAGCCGTGCTCCTTCATCACCTCGTAGCCGTCGGCAAAGGAGATGTGGCCCATGTGCTCGACCCCGGAGCCGATCGCGACGTCGTGGACGCCGGTGGCGATCAGCGCCGCGGCGAAGTTGACCGCCTGCTGGGCGGAGCCGCACTGGCGGTCGATCGTCGTCGCCGGGGTCTCGATCGGCAGCCCGGCCTCGAGCCAGGCGTTGCGGCCGATGTTGACGCCCTGCTCGCCGAACTGCTGGGCGCAGCCGGCGACGACGTCGCCGGTCTCGGCCGGGTCGACGCCGGAGCGCTCGAACAGCTCGCCGTAGACCTTGGCCAGCAGGTTCGAGGCGTGCTTGTCCTTGTAATAGCCCTTCTCGGGATGGCCGCGGCCGATCGGCGTCCGCGCCGCCTCGACGATCACCACTTCGCGCCCCCCGAACTTGCCCTTTCCGTGCTCTGACATCGCCCTCTCCGTTCGCCTTGCCGATTGACTGGTCAGTCAACCAATTCTACGCCACGCCGCACGGCCGGCGAGAGTCCTGATAGGAACCCGGCCATGAGCGCTAACCAGGGGTACGCAAGTCCGGGGATCGCGGGGAGCGGGGCAATCGCCACCGGCCTCGCCGCCGTCTCGACCACCGCCGCCGACACGATCCTGCTGGCCCGCAGCGAGGCCTCCGCCTGGCGCGCCGAGGAGAAAGTGGTCGCCGCCTGCGCCAAGATCGAGGGTGGCGAGCCCTCGCGGCTGCGGGTCACCACCGACCCGGCCGACCTCGCCGACTGCGACGTGATCGTCGAGGCGATCGTCGAGGAAGTCGGCCCCAAGGGCGAGCTGCTCTCGACCATCTCCGAAGCCTGTCCCAACTCCGACCTGGCGACGACGACCTCGTCGCTGAGCATCGCCGCGATCGCCGCCGCCGCCGGCACCGAGAAGCTCTTCGGCCTGCACGTCTTCAACCCGGTGCCGCGGATGAAGCTGGTCGAGGTCTGCTTCCCCGACGGCGCCGCGGGCGCCCGCGAGCGAGCGCTGGCCTGGTGCGCGGCGCTGGGCAAGACCGCGGTCGAGGTCCCCGACCAGGCCGGCTTCGTCGTCAACCGGCTGCTCTTCCCCTACCTCTTCGAAGCGGTGCGGATGGTAGAGCGGACCGGGATGGAGGCCGGCGAGGTCGACACCTGCATGAAGCTCGGCGCCGGCCACCCGATGGGGCCCCTGGCCCTGCTCGACTTCGTCGGCCTCGACGTCGCCGAGGCGATCGGCGACGCCCTCTACGCCGACAGCGAAGAGGCCGCCAGCCGCCCCCCCGGCCTGATGGTCGAGATGGTCGGCGAGGGCAAGCTCGGCCGCAAGAGCGGCGCCGGCTTCTACGACTACAGCTGAGCCAACCGCTCGTCGAAGGTGAGCAGGCGCGCTCCGCGCAGCCGCGCGATCGCCAGGACGAGGGCGTCGGGAAGACGGAGGGCGGTGTGCTGCGCGCGAAGTTCAGCGGCCCGCAGTCCGACCTCCCGGTCGATCGGAACAATCTCCACGCTCAGGCCGTCGACAAAGGCCTCGACTCGATCGCCGTGTCCGCTCGCCAGCGGCCTCACGAGGATCTCGCTGTAGGCGCTTGCGGCCATCGAGAGCGGGGCGCCGCGAGCCGCACGCAGCTCCGTGACCGCCCGCTCGTGGTGGACGTCGCCGGAGTCCAGGAACCCGATCGCCACGCTCGCGTCGAGGACTACCGGTCCCACTCGTCCCGCAACTCGTCGAGGTAGCCCGGAGGATAGGTCAGCGGTGGGAGGCTGCCGGCGAGGCGATCGATTAGGTCGTCGAACCGTTCGACCTCGATCCGCCCCTCGCCGGCCGCTCGAACGAGGACGACGTCACCCGCTTCGAGACCAGCCTCACGCAACACCTTGACCGGGATCGTGACCTGGTTCTTACGCGACAGTCTCGGCATGCCTTTACCAATCGTATCCAAAGTAAAGGCTACGGCGGCTGGCATGCCGAACCAAGGCGCCAGCTCGCAGAAACTCTCCCCCCTGCGTGTCGCGCTCAGCCCGCGGCGCGGCGGTGCCTGGCACTGAGGTCCCAGACGACGTCGGCTTCGGAGACCCCCTGGCGGCGGGCGACGATCTCGACCTCCTCCCAGGGGAGCTCGGCCTCCGGCAGGTCGTCCCAGCGGGCCAGGTCGAGGGCCTCGATCGAGCCCTTCAGCGCCGGGCCGAGATGCTCCTCGGAGCGCAACAGCGCCCTCAGGACCTCGAGCTGCTTGTCGGTCAGGCGGACAACCCACATGGCGTACCTCCAACTGTCCGGGGGTGCGGGTTGCTCAGAGAAACTAGGCGCCAGGACGGACGGAACCGCTCGCCAGCCCGAGCTCAAGCGGCGTCCAGGAATCGCACCTCAGCACCGCAGAGTCCGTAGACCCGCTCCGCCCGGCGATCGAGGCTGACGAGCACGGCGCCGGCATCGACCGCGGCCAGGGCGATCAGGGCGTCGTAGATGGCGCCGCCGGAGCGGCCGGCGGCGCTGAGCAGGTCAAGCGCCCTGCGGTAGGCGGCCGAGGTCGCCGCGATCGTCGGCCCACCGGACAGGAACTGCTCGAGGTAGGCGACGACCGCGCTTGGCTCGGCTCGGTAGGGGCCCGCCGGTGAGCTCAGAACCGAGTACGTCTCGGCGATCGTGTGGGCTATCAGGCCGCCGCCACCGCGGACAACCTCGGCCAGGGAAGGCAGAACGGCTTCGTGGAAGCGGTGGCTGGGGACAAATCCTGCGATCAGCACAGAGCTGTCGGGCGCGGTCATCGCCGTGCCCGCTCCAGCGCATCCCGAACCTGATCCGGGCCATGCGAGGGAAGGTCGAGGTCGGAGGTGAGGATGCCATGGGGACCGCGTTTCAGCGTCACCGGACGGGAAGCTGCCGCGATCTCGATCCGGTCGCCCGCAAGGGACAGCTCCACCTCGCCAGCGCCATCCAGCCCCAGCGCCTCGCGTGCTCCCTTGGGAATGACAATTCTTCCGGCACGATCAATGGTAATTCTCATGCCATCAATCGTACCGATGAGAGAGGAAGGCAAAGCCAAGGCGCTGAGCATGGCTGCCCAAGCTCTCAAACCGCCGTATCTCTCCCCCCTTGCCTTAGGTCTGGGCCGGCTGGGCCGAACCGCTGATCCGGACCGCCTCGATGCGGTTTTCGCGCACGGCCTCGACCCGGATCGTGTAGCCGTTGGACCTGATCGAGTCGCCGCGTTTGGGCAGCCGGCCGAGCTCGCCGAAGACGTAGCCGCCGACCGAGTTGTAGGCGTCGCTGTCGACCG
>CAZIOS010000011.1:0-73579 GCA_964540905.1 uncultured Conexibacteraceae bacterium
TGGAGGGCCCGGATGCCTCTCAGGCGTTCACAAGGTGTGTGGGCGGGTCATCTAGCGAACCCCCCGCACGCGTCCAGCGGCGGCGGACACGGCGCGGTGCGGCGTCCTCGGTCGCCCGAATAGCGCTGCTATTCGGGCTCCCTGCGTCCTTGCCCCGCTTGGTCCGGCGCTCGCTGGCCCGCGCACCCGGGTTTCGCCAGCCCCTCCTAGCCCAGCGGGTTCAATCCCGGCGGCGCCTCGGCCTGCTTGCTCGCCTGAACCTTCTTCCGCTGCGTCCGGATCTCGCTCAGGATCCGCTCCAGGCGCGGCTCCTCGGAGCTGTCGACGTGGCTCATCGCGGCGGCGACGCCGGGGTGGATCGCGGCGATCCGCTCGTGCATCGCCTGGGCAACGGCGCGGTAGGTGGGGTGGCCCTCGCGGCCGGAGCGCAGCTCGATCAGGTGCATGGCCTCGCGGGCGTTGAGGTCGAGCGTGTAGCGGATCCGGTAGGCGAGGCTGAGCGCGTAGGGCGCCTGCTCGGCGAGGCCGGCCGCCAGCAGCCGCTCGTACTCGTTGCGGGAGATCTCCAGCGCCCGCTCGAACTCGCCGCCGACCCCGGCCTCGCGGACCTCGTCGGGGACGCCGGCGCCGAGGTCGGGGCCAAGCCGCTGCCACTGGCAGGTCAGCATCCGGTGGCGCTGCAGGTCGCGGAAGGCGCCGTAGTCGGAGACGATCTCGAAGCGGTAGCGCAGCGCCTCGAAGCCGCGGCCGGGGCGGTGGCGGCGGTTGGCGCGCTCGCCGGCCAGCGCCGCCAGCAGCTCCGCCCGCTCGCCGCGGTCGAGGACGTCGAGCCGGGCGAGGACCTCGGTCTCCGGCGCGCTCGCCGCCTCGAACAGGCAGGAGGCGAGCAGGTCCTCTTCGTTGCCGTCGACGTGGAGCAGCTCGACCGAGGGGGTGTCATCGCCGCCGCCGCGGCGATCGAGCCCGAGCCGGGCGACCCAGCTCTCGGTCCGCTCGCGGCGCCGCTGCAGGTAGGAGATCCACTCGCCGCCGCGGTCGGGGCGCTCGACCCGGGAGACGAAGCTCGGCATCACCCGCTGCAGCTCGGCCAGGATCATGCCGCCGTACTCGCGCGCCTCCGGCAGCGGTGAGGCCAGCAGCCGCAGGATCAGCTGCTCGTAGGCCTGGCCGGAGGCGTAGATGCCGACGTGGCTGAGCGTCGCCGCCGGCAGCAGGCCGCGCAGCAGGTCCAGCGCCTTGGCCCGGATCGAGCGCCGCCAGGCGCCCTCGGGCTCGCCCTCGCCGCGCGGCCAGCGGCCGGCCGCCCACTCCTCGACCTCCTCCAGCGAGCGCGAGTAGATCGCGAACAGCTCGTCCATCGCGCGGCGGAACTCGGGCCCGAGCTCGTCGTCGCTGTAGAAGCGGTAGCCGCCGCCGGGCAGCGGCTTGTCGTAGGGGATGTAGCGGGTCGACTGCTCGAGGTAGGCGGCGAGGCGGCCGCGCTGCAACTGCTTGGTGAGGATGTTGGAGACCCACTCGCAGGCGACGTGGGCGCCGCCGACCTGGGCGATCGAGTCGTCGCCGTAGCCGACGAAGACGCGCTCGTAGAGCTTCGCCGCGCGCTCGCCCTCCTCGTCGTCGAAGGGGCGGCCGCCGGCCGGGGCGTCGGCCGCGAACTCCTCCAGGAAGAGCCGCCGCACGGTCCCGGAATAGCGCGAATAGCGGGCAAAAAGCGCCCCCTTGACGGTCTCCGGCAGGTTCACGAGGGCGAACACCGGGCGGTCCAGGTTGGTGAAGTGAGGGGCGAGGATCGCCTGCTCCTCGGGGCTGAACTGCTCGGACGGGTAGCGCACCGGGGCATCGTAGTAGTGCTTGCGGCGGGGGCGAAAATGCCGCTCCCAGAACCTTGTCGGCGCGCAGGCCGGCGATCGGCGCCGGCCCGGACGGGGAGGACGAGATGGTGAGGATCGGGTTGGGATTGACGCTGGCGCTGCTGCTGGCGGCGGGGTCGGCGGCGGCGAGTGCGAGCGCGGCGGCGATCGTCTCGCTCGGAGACAGCTTCATCTCCGGAGAGGGCGGTCGCTGGCTGGGCAACGGCTCGGAGCCGTTCGGGACCCGCTCCGGCACCGACCGCGCCGCCTTCGACTGCGACGAGTGGGGTATCTGCGAGTACGACCCGGCGCGGGTCTACGGGGCCAGCGAGGAGAGCGGCTGCCACCGCTCCGACCTGGCGCCGATCCGCAGCGCGCCGGTTGCCGGCGTGGCCCGCGTCAACCTCGCCTGCTCGGGGGCGCGGGAGGCGAACGTCTGGCCGGCGGCGCTGGGCGGGCGCGGCCACTTCGGCGAGCCGCCCCAGGCCGACCGGCTGGCGGCGCTGGCGCGGCGCCAGGAGGTGCGGATGGTGGTGCTGAGCGTCGGCGCCAACGACGTCGGCTTCGGCGGCCTGGTCGCCGGCTGCGCGCTCGACTGGGCCCGCAGCTCCGGCGAGGATCCCGTCCTCTGCTTCCCGGGTGCCGAGGCCGGGCTGGAGCGGACGCTGCCGGCGATGGAGTCGGGGCTGGAGAAGGCCCTGCGCGGCATCCGCGGCGTGCTCGCGGCGGCTGGCTACCGGCGCTCCGAGTACCGCCTGGTGGCGATGGGCTACGCCTCGCCGTTCCCCTCCGGCCGCTGGTTTCGCTACCCGCAGGACGATTGGAGCCGGCTCGAGGAGGGCGGCTGCCCGGTCTGGGACGCCGACGCCGACTGGGCCGCTGGCGCCGGCATCGGCGCGATCGACGCCGCGATGCGCGCCGCCGCCGCGGCAACCGGGGCCGAGTTCCTCGACCTCCGCCACGCCCTCGACGGCCACCAGCTCTGCGACCGCCGCTCGCGCCGGGTCGGCTCCGAGGGACCCTCGGCGCGCAGCGCCGAGTGGGTCCGCCGCCTCTCCCTCGTCCAGGGCTCGAGCCGCGAGTCGCTGCACCCCAACGCCTACGGCCAGCGCGCGATCGGCGCCTGCCTCGGCCTCCTCTACACAAGCGCCCCCGGCGACTACGCCTGCCGCGACACCCCCGGCCGCGGCACCGCCGCGATGCGGATCGAGCCGCTGTCGCGGGGGTGAACGATTGCTGGGGTCATAGGCCCAGTAAACGTTCACGGGTGGCGAGCCCTAGTCCGGCGCCGCCGCCATCAGCTCGACCCGGTGGCCGCCGGGGGCGGTGACGATCGCCCGCGGGGTGCCCCAGTGCTCGCGGCGGCGCTCGGGCTCGAAGCCGTGGGCGCGCAGGCGCCCGAGGGCGACGTCGAAGTCGGGGACGACGACGGCGAGGTGGCCGCGGGGCGGCACGGTCGGGCTCTGCTGATGCATCAGGTGGATCTGGGTGCCTTCGCGCTGCAGCCAGGTGAAGCCGTCGCGCAGCGAGGGCGGCGGCGCGACCGGCTCGAAGCCGAGCAGGGCGAAGAGCTCGGCGGTGCGCTCGAGGTCGGCCGGGGCGACCTCTATGCCGGCGTGGTGGAGCATCAGAACAGCAGGGATAGCAGGGCGGCGAGGACGACGAGCAGGGTCGACCAGACGATCGCCTCGGCGACGACCTGGTTGTCGAGCCCGTAGGCGTGGGAGACGATCATCGCGTTGAGGCCCGTCGGCATCGCCGAGAGCAGGCGATAGGCGGCGGGGAGGTCGATCAGCGGCGCCGCCAGCAGGGTCAGCAGCGCCGGCGCGATCAGCAGCCGGCCGGCGAGGGAGACCAGGACCGGCCGGGTCAGCGGCGGCGGCATCGGCAGCTCGCCGTGCTCGGCGCCCTCGGCCAGGGTGGCGCCGACGGCGAAGAAGCCGATCGGCAGGATCGCGACCACCAGGGCCTGCGAGGCGTCGACGAGGACGTGCGGCGCCAGCGCGCCCGGCGCCAGCAGGCCGGCGATCGCCGCGTAGAGCGGCGGGTTGCGGGTGAAGAAGGCGCGCACTCGCTGGCGCGGGCTTTCGCCGGCCCTGGTCCCGAACGCCGCCCCGACCGCGAAGGCGCCGAGCAGCAGGCAGGGGCTGCTGACGAGGACGTCGTAGAGGACAGCGGTCGAGAGCTGGTCGCGACCCAGCAGCGCCACCGTCATCGGGTAGCCGAGGTAGGCGGTGTTGACGACCAGGACGGTGCAGATCATCGCCCCGACCTGGGGCCGGGAGAGCTTCAGGAAGCGGCTCGCGACCCACCAGACCAGGACCGAGGTGAGCGAGATCGCCACGATCGCCAGTCCGATCCCGACCCCGCGGTCCAGATTGATCTGGGAGGACGCGAGGTTGAAGAAGATCACCGGCGGCAGCAGGAAGTAGAGGATCGCCAGCAGCGCCTGGCGGGCGGCGTGGGCGGCGGCCCGCGGTCGGCGGCGCTCGGCGACGACGCCGACCGCGGTGGCGGCGACGATCGCGGCGGCGGTCAGCAGGACGCCGATGCGGAGACCTCGGGCCGGGGGCGCTCAGCCGGCCGAGGCGTAGAGCGCCTCGATCTCGGCTTCGTAGCGGCGCTCGATCGGCCGTCGCCGCAGCTTCATCGTCGGGGTCAGCTCCTCGCCGCCGGGCGCCCACTCGCCCTCGAGCACCCGGTAGCGCTTGATCTGCTCGACCCGTGAGAGCCGCGCGTTGGCGACGGCGACGGCGGCCTCGACCTCGGCGGCGATCGCCGGGTCCGCCGGGTCGGCGCCGCGCGCCGCCAGGTACTCGAGGTCGAGGGTCAGCAGGGCGACGTTGTAGGGGCGGCTGTCGCCGATCGCCACCGCCTGGCCGATCAGCGGCGAGGCCGCCTTCAGCTTCGCCTCGATCGTCGCCGGCGACATGTTCTTGCCGCCGGCGCCGATGATCAGCTCCTTCTTGCGGTCGACGATCCGCAGGTAGCCGGCCTCGTCGAACTCGCCGATGTCGCCACTGGCCAGCCAGCCGTCCTCGCTCAGCGCCTCGGCGGTGCGCTCGGGCATGTTGCGGTAGCCCTTCATCACGATCGGCCCCCGCACCATCACCTCGCCGTCCTCGGCCAGCCTCACCTCGACCCCCGGCAACGGCGGTCCGACGGTGCCGACCCGGACCGCTCCCGGCGGGTTCAGCGTCGCCACCGAGCAGAGCTCCGACATCCCCCAGACCTCGCAGATCTCGATCCCCATCGCGAGGAAGAACTCGATCACCTCGGGCGGGGTCGGCGCCGCTCCGACCGCGAACTGCTCGACCTGGTCGAGGCCGAGCATCTCGCGGATGCCGGCGAAGACGCGCTCGTCAGCCGCCTCCCATTCGGCCTGCAGCTTGGGCGGCACCTCGCCGGCCATGTAGGCGGCCACGCGACGGCGGCCGATCGCCATCGCCCACTCGGTCGCCTCGCGTTTCCCGGGGTCGGCCTCGGCCGCCATCGCCGCCTCCATCGCGCTCATCAGCTTTTCCCAGATCCGCGGCACCCCGCCCCAGAAGGTCGGCCGCACCGCGATCGTGTAGGCGACCATCTGCCGCGGGTCGGGGCAGCAGTGGACGCAGCTGCCGTAGAGCATCTGCGCGTAGAGCTGCGACCAGCGGTCGGCGACGTGGGCGGCGGGCAGGAAGGAGACGCTGCGGCCGCCCGGGGCGGTGCCGAAGACGGCATCGCAGGCGCGCCACTCGGCGACCATGTTGGCGTGGGTCAGCTGCACGCCCTTGGGCGGGCCGGTGGTGCCGGAGGTGTAGATCAGGCAGAGCACGTCCTCGGGCTCGACCGCGCGCCAGGCCGCCTCGAAGTCGAATCCGGGCTCGCCCTTCGCCTCCAGCTCGGCCAGTGAGATCGTCCCCGCCGGCGCCTCGCCGTCGACGACGACCACGTGCTCCAGGGCCGCGACCCGCTCGCGCGCCTCCAGCACGCGGTCGAGGAAGCCCTGCTCGGTGACGATCACCCGGTTGGCGGCGTCGGCGACGACGTACTCGATCTGCTCCGGCGAGGAGGTGTTGTAGACCGAGAAGCAGGTGGCGCCGAGGTGCATCGCGGCGCAGTCGGTGAGGTGGAAGGCGGGCCGGTTGACGAGCATGAAGCCGACCGTGTCGCCGCGCCCGACCCCGAGCGCCGCCAGCCCCGCGGCCCGCCGCCGCACGGTCGCCGCGTACTCCCCGAAGCTCGCCTCGAACTCGCTGTCCTGCAGCCGCAGCGCCGGGCTCTCGGCCCGCTCGGAAGCGGTGATCTGGAACGCCTCGCACATGGTCGCGGCGGACAGCGCGCGGGGCCTCTCGCTCATGGCGGCGACGATATCGCCCGGGCGAGCGCGGTTGCTCAGAAGAGCGACGCGCCGGCGTGTTGGGCGAAGTCGACCAGCGGCTGCGGGATCACGCCGAAGAAGATCGTGGCGGCGGCGCAGAGCAGGGCCGGGGCGAGCAGGTAGAGGCGGCGGCCGGCCTGGGGATCGATCGGGTCGGCCTCGGGGGCGGCGCCGGCGATCGCCGGGGTAGCGGCGAGATCGCCTTCGGGGCGCATCCACATCGCCGCCACCACCCGCAGGTAGTAGGCGAGCGAGATCATCGTCCCGACCGCGATGAAGACCGCCAGCCAGGTGTAGTCGCCTTCGACCAGGGCCTCGATCAGGTAGAGCTTGCCGATGAAGCCCGCGGTCGCCGGCAGCCCGGCCAGGGCCAGCATCGAGATCGTCAGCGGCCAGGCCAGCAGCGGCCGCTCGGCGCCGAGGCCGCGGACGGCGCGGATGCCGTCGCCGAAGGGCGTTTCGCGCTCGCGGGCGACGATCACCGCGAAGGCGGCGAGGTTCATCAGCGCGTAGGCGGCGAGGTAGAAGACCAGCGCCCCGATCCCCGCCCGCGAGGCGACGACGATGCCGCCGAGCATGTAGCCGGCCTGGGCGATGCCGGAGTAGCCGAGCAGCCGCTTCAGCGAATCCTGGCCGAGGGCGCCGACGTTGCCGACGACGATCGAGATCGCGGCCAGGACCGCCAGCGCCGGCTGCCACTCGTTCACCTGGGGGCCGAGGGCGACGTCGAAGAAGCGCAGGAAGACGGCGAAGGCGGCGGCCTTGGTCGCCACCGCCATGAAGCCGGTGATCGGCGTCGGCGCCCCCTGGTAGACGTCGGGCGTCCACTGGTGGAAGGGGGCGATCGAGGTCTTGAAGGCGAGCCCGACCGCGGCCATCGCGATCCCGATCAGGATCAGCGGATCGCTGAGGACGCCGTTGTTGACGATGCCGCGGGCGATTCCCTCGAACCCGGTCGAGCCGGTGCCGCCGTAGAGGAAGGCCATCCCGTAGAGCAGCGTCGCCGAGCCGAGCGAGCCGACGATCAGGTACTTCAGCCCCGACTCGAGCGAGCCCTCGCGGCGCAGGTTGGTGGCGCAGAGGATGTAGAGCGGGATCGAGAGGGTCTCGATCGCGACGAAGAAGGTGACCAGGTTGGTCGCCTGCGCCAGCAGCGTCATTCCCAGCACCGAGCCGAGCAGCAGCGCGTGGTACTCACCGCCGCCGGCTTCCTCGCTGGCCGGCTCGCCGAGCGAGAGCAGGACGGTGACGGCAGCGGTGAGGATCGCGATCAGCGAGATCGAGATCGCCAGGTCGTCGAGCCGCAGGGCGCCGGTGATCAGGTTCGCCGCGTCCCCCCAGCGCCAGATCAGGAGGCCGGCGGTGGCGGCCAGGGTTAGCAGCGTCAGCGCCGGCGCGGTCCGCCGCAGCGGCTTGAAGACCGCCGTCATCAGGACGACGACGAGGCCGACCGTGAGCGCGATGATCGGCGAGATCCCGGCGTAGTCGATATGCGGTTCGTGGAAATTCATGGCGAGACCTGCGGTCCGTAGCCGGTCCAGCCCGGTTTGGTGGCAGCCAGTTCCGCCTGCGGCGCCGGGCCGCCGTTGACGATCCCGACCGCCTGCTTGACGGCGGGATCGGTGCGGTGCAGGATCAGCTGCGGGTAGAGGGCGAGGCCGAGGATGCAGAGCACCAGCGGCGCCAGCACCAGCCCGTCGCGGAGGCCGATCTCGCGCGAGGCGATCCCGTCCGGCTTACGGTTGTGCATCGTCCGCTGGTAGAGCCGCAGCGCGTAGTAAGCCGACATCGCCACGCCGCTGATCGCGACGAAGGCGAAGACGATCTTCGACTCGAAGAGTCCGTTGAGGATGTAGAACTCGCCGATGAAGTTGGCCGAGCCCGGCATTGCCAGGGTGGCGAGGGAGACGATCAGGAAGAGCGCCGCCAGGACCGGCGCTCGCAGTGCCATCCCGCCCATCTGGCGGATGTCCTCGGTGCCGGTGCGCTCGGCCAGGATCGCGACGATGATCAGCAGCGGCGCCACCACCAGGCCGTGGTTGACCATCTGCAGGACCGCTCCGTCGGCGCCGTCGGCGCGCAGGGCGAAGATGCCGGCGGTGATGAAGCCGAGCTGGGCGACCGAGGAGTAGCCGGCGATCAGCCGCACGTTGGTCTGGGTGAAGGCCATCACCGAGCCGTAGAGGATCGAGGCCAGGGCGATCACCAGGATCACGGTCTGGAATTCGACCGTCGCCGCCGGGAACAGCGGCAGCACGATCCGCAGGAAGCCGTAGGCGCCGACCTTGGCGAGGACGCCGGAGAAGACCGCCAGCACCGGCAGCGGCGCCGCCCGGTAGGCGTCCGGCATCCAGCCGTGCAGGAGGAAGGCCGGCATCTTGACCAGGAAGGCGGCGGCGAAGAACCAGAAGATCCAGCGCTGGCTGCCGGCGCCGATTCCCTGCCGTTGGATCGCCGCGATCGAGAAGGTGAGGTGGCCGCCGTGGGCGGAGATGATCGCGGTCGCGATCGCGGCCACCAGCATCAGCAGCGAGCCGATCAGGGTGTAGACGATCATCTTCAGGGTCGCCGCCGCGGCGGTCGGGCCGCCGTCCTCGCGGTCGGTCCCCCAGGCGCCGAAGAGAAAGTAGAACGGGACCAGCATCAGGTCGAAGAAGAGGACGAAGAGCAGCAGGTCCTGGGCCAGGAAGGAGCCCAGCGTCGCGGTCTCGCCGACCAGCATCAGGAAGAAGAAGAGCGGCGCCCGCTCCTGTTCGCGAAAGGCGGCGAAGGCGGTGGCGCCGGTCCAGAGCACGGTCGTCAGCAGGACCAGGAAGAGGTTGAGGCCGTCGATGCCGAGGCTGTAGTCGACGCCGAGGCCGGAGATCCAGGGCGTGTTCACCGTGTCCTGCAGGCCCGAGGAGCCGCTGTCGAAGCCGGTCAGCATCGAGATCGCGATCCCCAGCGTGACCACGGTGCCGAGCGTCGCCCACCAGCCGGTCGCCCGCTTGGGGAGGAAGAGGCCGACGATGCCGAAGGCCAGCGGCGCCCAGAGCAGTGCGCTGATCACGAGCTGCTCAGCAGGAAGTAGAGGGCGAGCCCGGCGAAGCCGGCGATCAGCAGCAGCGCGTAGCTGCGGACGAAGCCGTTCTGGACGGCGCGGACGACGCCGCCGGCGCCGCGCACGGTGCCGGCGGTGCCGGTGATCAGGCCGTCGACGACGAAGCGCTCGAAGGTGTCGTTGGCGAAGCGGCCGACGGCCAGCGCCGGGCGCACGACCAGCAGCTCGATCAGCTCGTCGAAGTACCACTTGTTGGCGAGGAAGGTGTGCAGCGGCCGCAGCCGCCGTTCCAGCGCCCCCGGCGCCTCCGGGCGGACCATGTAGAGCCAGTAGGCGATCCCGATCCCGCTCAGCGAGATCGCGGCGCCGATCGCCAGCCCGGCCCAGGAGGCGCCGACCGAGGGGTGGATCGCGGCCAGCGGCGAGTCGGCGAAGACCGGGTCGAGGAACTTGGTGATCGTCTCGTCGAGCCCCGGCACCTGGACCAGCCCCGCGAACAGCGCCAGGAAGGCCAGCACGCCCATCGCCGCCCGCATCGGCCAGGACTGCTCGGCGATGTGGTGTTCGCTGCCGGGGAAGCCGACGTCGGTGTCCTCCTCTTCGCCCGTCGCCGGGTTGAAGGGGTGGGCGTGGTGGACGTGGCCGGTCTCGATCAGCTCCTCGGCCTCGGCGCAGGGGCGGCCGGGGAGGACGCGGAAGATCAGCCGGAAGGTGTAGATCGCGGTCAGCAGGGCGCCGAAGTAGCCGAGCACGGTGAAGATCTCGTACATCCCGCCCCGCGCCGTCGCGTAGGCGAGGATCTCGTCCTTGGAGAAGAAGCCCGAGGTGCCGGGGAAGGCGGCCAGGGCGAGGCCGCCGCAGAGCATCGTGAACGAGGTGAAGCGCATCGCCTTGCCGAAGCCGGACATCTTGTCGATGTTCTGCTCGTTGGCCATCGCGGCGATGATCGAGCCGGCGGCCATGAACAGCAGCGCCTTGAAGAAGGCGTGGGTCATCAGGTGGAACATGCCGGCGCTGTAGGCGCCGATCGAGACGCCCATGATCATGTAGCCGATCTGGCTCATCGTCGAGTAGGCGATCGCCCGCTTCAGGTCGGTCATCACCAGGGCGATCGTGCCGGCGACCAGCAGCGTCGCCAGGCCGACGAAGGCGGCGATGTCGGCCGCGGTCGGGGCGAGGACGAAGAGGACGTGGGTGCGGGCGATCAGGTAGACGCCGGCGGTGACCATCGTCGCCGCGTGGATCAGCGAGGAGACCGGGGTCGGGCCCTCCATCGCGTCCGGCAGCCAGGTGTGGAACGGCAGCTGCGCCGACTTGGCGAAGGCCCCGACCAGCAGCAGCAGGCAGATCGCGGTGACCGACCACTCGTTGGTGTGAAAGACGTGCGGGGCCTTGGCGAAGACTTCGCCGTATTCGAAGGTCCCGAGTTCGCGGAAAATCAGGAAGGCGGCGAGGGTGAGGCCGATGTCGCCGACGACGTTGATCACGAAGGCCTTCATCCCCGCCCGGGTCGCGGTCGCGCGCCGGTACCAGAAGCTGATCAGCGCGTAGGAGGCGAAGCCGACGAAGGCCCAGCCGACGATCAGCAGGACGAAGTTGCCGGCGAGGACCAGCAGCAGCATCGAGAAGACGAAGAAGTTGAGGTAGCTGAAGAAGCGGTGGTAGCCCTCGTCGGACTGCATGTAGCCGTAGGAGTAGAGGTGGATCAGGGTCGAGACGCCGGTGACGACGAGGACCATGAAGACCGAGAGCGGGTCGACGTAGACGCCGAGCTTGATGTCGAGGCCGGCGGCGCTGGCGTAGTCCCAGAGCGAGGAGGCGTGGTGGCGGGCGTCGGGCGATTCGCCCAGCAGGCAGAGCAGGGCGCCGATCCCGCAGAGGAAGGCGAGCCCGATCGCGGCGGTGCCGATCGCCCCGGCGACCTTTGCCGGCAGCACCCGGAAGCCGAGCGCGATGAAGAGCGAGCCGAGCAGCGGCAGGAGCAGGACCAGCCAGGCCCAGCTGGTGGCGCTCATCCGCGCAGCTCCCGCAGGTCGTCGACGTTGAGCGGCAGCTTGCGGCGGAAGATCGCGACGATCAGGCCGAGCCCGACGACGACCTCGCAGGCGGCGATCACCATCACCACCAGGGCGAAGACCTGCCCCTGCTGGTTGCCGACCATGCGGCTGAAGGCGACCAGCGCCAGGTTGCCGGCGTTCAGCATCAGCTCGAGGCAGAGCAGGATCACCATCGGGCTGCGGCGGATCAGGATGCCGACGGCGCCAGTTGCGAACAGCAAGGAGGAGAGGACGATGTACCACGAGGTGTTCATGGGATGGATGGCACCCCCTCTGAACGCTTCGCAGAGTGTTCCGAGGGGGTGCCATCCATCCCTCGACCAGCGTCAGCAGTAGCTCCCCCCACCCGTTTGCGATTGGCGAGGACGATCGCTCCTACAGCAGCTAGCAGGAGCAGGATGGACGTGGCCTCGAAGGGGAGCAGGAACTTTTCCAGCAGCAGGCGGCCGATTGCGGCGGGGTTGCCGAAACCGGCGCCGACTTCGGGGCCGTGCGTGCTGAGCGCGCGCAGGGCGGAGGAGGCGATCGCGATCGTCAGCTCGACGAAGATCGCGATCCCCAGCAGCGGCGCCAGCAGGCGCTGGCCGGGGATCGGCTCCCAGGCCGACTCGCCGGCGCCGACGTAGGCGACGACGAAGACGTAGAGGACCATCACCGCGCCGGCGTAGACGACGACCTGGGCGGCGGCGACGAAGGCCGCGGTCAGCAGCAGGAAGAGGACGGCGAGCGAGAACAGGTGGGCGATCAGCGCCAGCACGCTGTAGAAGGGGTTGCGCATCGCGATCACCCCGATCGCGCCGCCGAGGGCGCCGATCGCCGCCAGGAAGAACAGCACCGCTTCCACCGCTACTCGCCCTCCCCGGGCCGATTGACCGCCCACCCGTCCGGTGGTTGGATGGAGTCGTTCGGCAAAGCTGGAAGAACGGAGGTCCCATGGACACGTACGTGATTCTGCGACGGAGCGGCTGGCGATCCGGGAGTGAGCTCGAGGAGGCCGCCGAGCGATCCCGGCAGGTTGGAGACGAGCAGATGTCCGACGACATTCGCTGGATCCGCAGCTATGTCCTCGACGAGGGCGGAGGGTCGGTCGGCACGGTCTGCGTCTACCAGGCCACCAGCCCGGAGGCGATCAGGGAACACGCCGATCGGGCCGGCCTGCCGGTGGACGAGGTGATCGCCGTTGCCGACACGGTGCTCGTCCGGCCGGACCCGGAGTAGCCCCCCGCTCACTCGCCCTCGCTTTTCAGCGGCGTGCGCTCGACCGGCTCGGCCAGCAGCATCTCCTTGGTGAAGATCAGGTCGTCGCGGCCGTAGTCGGCCATCTCGTAGTCGTGGCCCATCGTGATCGCGTCGAAGGGGCAGGCGATCTCGCAGTAGCCGCAGAAGATGCAGCGCGAGAGGTTGATCTCGTAGACCGCGGCGAAGCGCTCGCCGGCGGAGACGCGCTCGCCGGGGATGTTCTCGGCGGCGACGACGCGAATGCAGTCGGCCGGGCAGGCGGCGGCGCAGAGCGAGCAGCCGACGCATTTCTCCAGCCCGGTGTCCTCGAACTTGTGCAGTTTGTGGCGGCCGCGGAAGCGCGGGTAGACGGGGGTCTTCTCCTCCGGGTACTCGATCGTCAGCGGCCCCTCGATCAGTCGCGCCATCGTCGTCTTCAGCCCCCGCAGGGTCTCGCCGAAGGCGCGGTAGGCGCCGCCGACGCCGCCCGGCTCGGGGCCGCGCTGGACCGCGACCACCTCGATGTCCTTCAGGTAGGGGGCGCTCTTCGGGTCGAAGCTCACGTCGTCACCACCAGCACCGCGGTGACCAGCACGTTCAGCGTCGCCAGCGGCAGCAGCACTTTCCAGCCCAGCGTCATCAGCTGGTCATATCGCAGCCGCGGCAGCGTCGCCCGCACCCAGATGAAGAGGAAGACCAGGGCGAACATCTTCAGCAGCATCCAGATTGGGTCCAGCCAGCCCGGGCCGGGTCCCATCCAGCCGCCGAGGAACATCGCCGCGGCAATCCCGGAGACGACCAGGATCTCCATGTATTCGACCAGCAGGAAGGAGCCGAAGCGCATGCCGCCGTACTCGGTCATGAAGCCCTGGACCAGCTCGGCGTCGGCCTCGGGCATGTCGAACGGGGTGCGGTTGGTCTCGGCGAAGCCGGCCAGCATGAAGATCAGGAAGCCGACGAACTGGGGGATCACGAACCAGATATGCCCCTGCGAGTTGACGATGCTGACCAGCGAGAGCGAGCCGCTCATCATGATCACGCCGAGCAGCGCCAGCCCCATCGAGACCTCGTAGGAGATCAGCTGCGCGGCCGAGCGCATGGCGCCGAGCAGGCTGTATTTCGAGCCCGAGGACCAGCCGCCCAGCAGCAGCCCGTAGAAGGCGATCGAGCCGACGGCGAAGAAGTAGAGGATGCCGATCGGGACGTCGATCCCGTAGAGGCCGAAGCCGTCCTGGACGTCGCCCCAGGGCAGGATCGCCAGCGCCAGGACCCCGGAGAAGACCGGCAGCAGCGGCCCGAGGATGAACAGGGTCGAGACCGCGTTGGCGGGCCGGAAGGACTCCTTGGAGATCAGCTTGCCGACATCGGCGAGCGGCTGCAGGATGCCGAAGGGGCCGACCCGGTTGGGCCCGTAGCGGTGCTGGAAGCGGCCGATCAGCTTGCGCTCGACCACGGTCAGGATCGGCAGGATGCCGAAGATCACGGCGAAGATCACCAGCGACTTGACGATCATGATCCAGGTCGCTTCGACCAGCTGGGTGTCGGCGATCGGCAGCACTAGGCGCGGGCCTCGACCTTGGCGATCTCGACGCTGACGGGACCGCCGTTGAGCAGGGCGTTGGCGTTGCCGTCCGCCACACCCTCTGCCAGGAAACAGACACCCTCCGCAACTCGCTCCTTGATTTGTACTGCCGCCTCGACGTAGGAGCCGTTCTGGCTCACCCGGACCATGTCACCGCTTTTCAGGCTCAATCGCTCTGCATCCGCAGGGGCCAGCTCCAGCCGCTGCTGGGGCTGGAGAAACCTCAATGGCGGGTTCAGCTCCGTGATGGGCCCGGCCCACAGATCCCTATACGTCCCGAGCTTCAACGCCGAGGCTGGGGAGGGAGCAGGTACCCCCTCCGAACGTTTTGCGGAATCGGCACCGCCTTCGACGGCGGACGACCGCGCCGTCTCCGGCCGACTTCCGAGAGAGGAGGGGGCACCTGCTCCCTCCCCTCCGTCGACGCCTGCAAGAGCGGACGCCCCGTCGGTCTCCTGCCAGCGGACGCCCCGGCCGCCGATGTCGGCGTCGGTGATGCCGGCGTAGAAGGGGACCGCGTCGGTGAGTGCGGCGAAGGCGGTGGGCTGGGAGTCGATGCCGGTGTCGTGGCCCAAAGCCACGGAGAGGTCGGCGAGGACCTGGTAGCCGGGGCGGATGTCGCCTGGCCGAGCAGCAGAAGGACGGACGCGCTGGAGGCGGCCGTCGGGGTGGGTGACGGTGCCGTCTTTCTCGGCGTGGGTCTCCAGCGGGAAGAGCACGTCGGCCTTGGTGCTGGTGGCGTTCTCGAACATCGAGAAGCAGACGACGAAGTCGGCGGCGGTGATCGCGGTCTCCCAGGCCTTGGTGTCGGGGAAGTCGCGGATCGGGTCGACGCCGAAGAGGATCAGGGACTTGAGCTCGCCGGACTCCAGCGCCGCGCGGATCTCCTCCGTGGCCATGCCGGTGCGGAGTGCATTTCCCCCCTCAGGGGCGGTAAATGCACTCTTCGTCAGGCCCGGGCCAGCGTCGGGGAGGCAGCCGGCCTCGCGCAGGCCGCGGGCGTTGGCGAAGTCGGGGATTTCGAGGAGGCCGGCGCCCTCGTTGGCGGCGACGTCGAGGGCAGCCGCGAGGTCGAGCAGCGACTCGACCGCGGCCTCGCCGTCGCGGGCGATGCGCTCGCCCCAGAGGACGACGACCCGCTCGGCCCCGCGCAGGGTCTCGGCCAGCGGCGTCGCCACGTTCTCGGCGCCGCCGAGCGCCGCCGCCAGCTCGGCGAGGAAGTGGCCGGCCTCGCCGGGGGCATAGCGGGCGATCGCCTCGGCGCCGCCGTCGAGCGCGGTCGGACGCTCGGTGGCGACCGCGAGCTTGGCGCCGTTGCGGCGGATCGCCTTGCGCACGCGCAGGTCGAGGATCGGCGAGCTGTGCAGGGGGTCGGTGCCGAGGACGAGGATCACCTCGGCGGCGTCGATGTCGCCGACCCGGGCCGAGAGCGCCGGCTGGGCCAGCCGCACCAGCGCCTCGCGGCCGGCGCCGCGCGAGGCCCGCGAGTCGACGTGGGGCGAGCCGAGCGCCTCGCGCAGCAGCCGCTGGACCAGGTGGGCCTCCTCGTTGGAGGCGTCGCCGACGATCGCGGCGCTGGCGCTGCCGCCCGCCCGCAGCCCCGCCGCCGCGGCCTCGATCGCCTGCTCCCAGCCCGCCGCGACGCCGTTGCGCAGCCGCGGCCCGTCGACCCGCTTCTCGTCGCCGAACATCTCGAAGCCGTAGCGGCCGCGGTCGCAGAGCCAGCCGTCGTCGACCTCGGCGTTGTCGCGGCCGAGCACGCGTTTGACCTGCTCGTCGCGGACCGTGAAGCTGACGTTGCACTGGCTTGGGCAGAGCGTGCAGACCGAGCCCGCCTGCTCGATGTCCCAGGGCCGGGCGCGGAAGCGGTAGGTGTAGTTGGTCAGCGCCCCGACCGGGCAGAGCTCGGTGATGTTGCCGTGGAAGGGGGCGACGTAGGGGCGGTCGTCGAAGGTGCCGACGAAGGTGCGGTCGCCGCGCTCGAGCAGCTGCAGCTCGGCGTCTTCGGAGACCTCCTGGCTGAAGCGCACGCAGCGGTAGCAGAGGATGCAGCGCTCGCGGTCGATCGCGACCAGCGGCGAGAGCTCGATCGGCTTCTCGAAGTGGCGCTTTTCGTCGATCACCCGGCTTTTGCCCGGGCCCCAGCCCTGGGTGATGTCCTGCAGCGGGCACTCGCCGCCCTTGTCGCAGACGGGGCAGTCGAGCGGGTGGTTGACGAGCAGGAACTCGACCACCGCGCTCTGGGCGTGCTTGACCTGCTCGGTGCGGGTGTGGACGACCATGCCCTCCCGCACCGGGGTCGAGCAGGAGGTCTGCAGTTTCGGGATCCCCTCGATCTCGACCAGGCACATGCGGCAGGCGCCGACCGGGTCGCCGAGCTTGGGGTCGTAACAGAAGACCGGGATCTCGACGTCGCCCTTGCGGGCGGCGTCGTGGAGCATCTCGCCCTCGGTCGCGACGATCTCGCGGCCGTCGATCGTCAGCGTGATCTCGCGGCTCACGCGGCCACCGGCTGACCGGATTCGATGACCGCCTCGAACTCGGGGCGGAACTTGCGGACCATCGCCGCCACCGGCATCGCCATCGAGTCGCCGAGAACGCAGAGACAGTGGCCGATGATGTTCTCCTGGACCGAGCTGATGATGTCGAGGTCCATCGGCGTCGCCTCGCCGCGCACCACCCGCTCCAGCATCTTCACCGTCCAGTTGGTGCCCTCCCTGCACGGGGTGCACTTGCCGCAGGACTCGTGGTGGTAGAAGCGCGCCGTGCGCAGCGCCATGTGCGGGATCGAGACGCGGTCGTCGGCGACGATGATCGAGCCGGAGCCGAGCATCGAGCCCGCTTCGGCCATCGCCTCGAAGCTGTAGGGGAGGTCGAGCTCGGCCGGGGTCAGCACCGGCGAGGAGGAGCCGCCGGGGTAGAAGGCCTTGACCTCGTGGCCGGGCTCGGGGCCGCCGGCGAGGCCGTAGATCAGCTCCCGGGTGGGTATGCCCAGCTCGACCTCGTAGTTGCCGGGGCGGCGGACGCCGCCGGAGACCGAGACGACCTTGGTCCCCGGCGACTGCTCGGTGCCGAAGCTGCGGAACCACTCGGCGCCGTGGGCGACGATCCGCGGCACGTTGGAGAGCGTCTCGACGTTGTTGATCAGCGTCGGCCCGCCGTAGAGGCCCTGCACCGCCGGGAACGGCGGCTTCAGCCGCGGGTTGCCGCGCTTGCCCTCGAGCGCGTCGAGCAGCGCCGTCTCCTCGCCGCAGATGTAGGCGCCGGCGCCCCGATGCACGACCAGCTCAAGATCGCGATGTGAGCCGAGGATGTCCTTGCCGAGGTAGCCGGCCTCGTAGGCCTCGGCGACCGCTTCGTCGAGGATGTCGGCCTGCAGGTCGTACTCGCCGCGGATGAAGATGAAGGCGTGGCCGGCGTCGGCGGCGAGGGCGGCGATCGCGATCCCCTCGATCAGCTGGTGCGGGTTGCGCTGCATCAGCTCGCGGTCCTTGAAGGCGCCCGGCTCGGACTCGTCGGCGTTGCAGCAGAGGTACTTGGCCATCTCGCCGCGGGGCAGGAAGGAGGCCTTTTTGCCCATCGAGAAGCCGGCCCCGCCGCGGCCGCGCAGGCCCGAGTCTTCGAGCTCCTTCAGCACCTCGTCCTGCTCCATCTCGCGGTAGGCCTTCTCGAGCGTGGCGTAGCCGCCGTAGCTCCTGTAGCCGGCGAGCGTGCGCAGCGCCGGGTCCTCGGCGTGCTCGAGCAGGACGCGGGTCTCGCGCGGGTCAGGCACCGTCGCCTCCTTGCGGGCGTGAACGATTACTGGGGTTATCGGCCCAGGAATCGTTCACGCCCGGGGTGTCGCCGGCCAGCGGGCGCTTGGAGAGCGCCTTCGACGGCAGCACCTCTTCGCCGGCCTGCAGCTGGCCGATCGCCGTCCCCGCCTCGGCCGCCTCGAGCGGGCCGTAGTAGCGCTGGTCGATCGAGGCCATCGGCGCGATGTCGCAGGCGCCGAGGCACTCGAAGCCGGTGACGAAGACGTCCTCGTCGCCCTCGGCGGCGGCGCGGAAGGCCTCCAGCAGCTCATCGCCGCCGCGCATCCAGCAGCTGATGTTGGTGCAGACCTCGATCCGGTGGCTGCCGACCGCTTCCGTATGAAGCAGGTCGTAGAAGCTGGCGACCGACTCCAGGTAGGCCGGCGTCACCCGCATCACCGCGGCGGCCTGGCGGATCCCCTCCGGCGTGCACCAGCCGTAGCGCTCCTGGACCGCCCACAGCGCCGGGATCGAGGCCGATCTGCGGTCGGGGTAGCGGCCCATCAGGGTCTCGATCCGCTCCCGCAGCTCCGCCGGGCAGCCGACTTCATGCAGCTCCGGGATCGCCTCCGGGGCGCGGTCGGGGACGCGCCCCGCGGTCAGGGCGACGTCGACCGGCAGGTTGGGGTTGTCGATGCCAGCGCCGTCGACCGGGCTCATCGGTCGACCCCGCCGAGGATCGGGTCGAGCATGCCGAGGCTGCAGATCATGTCGGCGACGTAGCTGTCGAGCGCCATCTCGCGGAAGGCCTGCAGGTTGACGAAGGAGGGGTCGCGGAAGTGGACCCGGGCCGGCTTCGAGGAGCCGTCGGCGAGCACGAAACAGCCGAGCTCCCCACGCGGCGACTCGATCGAGTAATAGACCTCGCCGGGATCGACCCGGAAGCCCTCGGTGACGAGCTTGAAGTGGTGGATCAGCGACTCCATCGAGGTCGAGAGCTCCGAGCGCGGCGGCAGCACGTACTTGCGGTCCTCGGCGATGAAGGGCCCCGCCGGCAGCGCCTCCAGCGCCTGGCCGACGATCTTCGCCGACTCGACCATCTCCGCCAGCCGCACCCGGTAGCGGTCGTAGTTGTCGCCGACAGTGCCGACCGGGATCTTGAACTCCAGCTCCGGGTAGGCGAGGTAGTCGAAGGCCTTGCGCAGGTCCCAAGGCTCGCCGGCGGCGCGCAGCAGCGGCCCGCTCACGCCCAGCTCCAGCAGCCGCTCGCGGGAGACGATGCCAACCCCCTTGGTCCGCTGCAGGAAGACCTCGTTGCGGTCCAGCAGCGCCTGGTACTGGGCGGCGCGGACCGGCATGTCTTCCACGAAGGAGCGCAGCTTGTCCTCGAAGCCGAGCGGGATGTCCTCGATCACGCCGCCGACCTGGAAGTAGCGGGTGTGCATCCGCTGCCCGGTCGCCATCTCGAACAGGTCGAGGATGCGGTCGCGCTCGCGGAAGCAGTACCAGAGCATCGAGATCGCGCCGAGGTCGAGCGCCGTCGTCCCCAGCCAGACCAGGTGCGAGTGGATCCGGCAGAGCTCGAGGAAGATCGTCCGCAGGTACTTGGCGCGGGGCGGGATCTCGAGCCCGACCAGGCGCTCGACGGCGCCGCAGTAGGCCTCCATCTGGAAGAAGTAGGAGACGTAGTCCATCCGCTCGACGAAGGGGATGACCTTCCAGTAGCTCTTGTCCTCGCAGGACTTTTCGATCCCGGTGTGGACGTAGCCGATCACCGGCTTGAGGTCGCGGACGATCTCGCCTTCGAGGTCGACGATCAGCCGCAGCACCCCGTGCGTCGCCGGGTGGTGGGGACCGATGTTGACGGTCATGATCTCGGTCGCGCGGTCGGCGGTCAGCTCAGCCATAGCGATGCTCGTTGTAGGTGAAGGTGACCGGCTCGCCGCCGACCGGGAAGTCGCGCCGCTGCGGCCAGCCGACGTAGTCCTCCGGCATCAGGATCCGGGTCAGGTCCGGGTGGCCGCGGAACTCGATCCCGAAGAAGTCGAAGGCTTCGCGCTCCTGGGCCTCGGCGGTGGGGAAGAGCTCGACGCAGGAGTCGATCTCCGGCAGGGCGTCATCGCCGGGGTCGGCGAGCATCGCTTTCACCCGGATCCGCTCGACCCGGTCGCGGTTCAAGAGCTCGTAGTGGACTCCGAAGCGGGGCTCCGCCGGCAGGTAGTCGGCGACGTGCAGGCTGGAGAGGAAGCGGTAGCGCTGGCCGGGCTCGTCGCGCAGCCAGCCGAGCACGGCGAGGATCTGGGCGGGGTCGACGACGAGCGCCGCCTGGCCGCGGTCGAAGGAGGTGGCGAGGACGCCGCCGGGGCGGTCGCGCTCGATTTCGCTCCGGATCAGCTCCAGTCCGGGAGCGTCAGGCAAGGCTCAGCTCCCGCGCCTGCTCGTAGGCCGCCGCGGCCTCGGGGCTGGGCTTGCTGGCGGGGCCGCCGCGGGCCCACTCCTCGCTGCCGGCGGCGTTGTAGCGCTGGCGCCAGCCCTGGTCGGGGTTGCCCTGGATCTTGCGCTGCAGCTTGGTGAAGCCGTAGAGGACCGCCTCCGGCCGCGGCGGGCAGCCGGGGATGTGGAGGTCGATCGGCATGAACTTGTCGGCGCCCTGGACCACCGCGTAGTTGGCGAACATGCCGCCGGAGGAGGAGCAGGCGCCCATCGAGATCGCCCACTTCGGCTCCAGCATCTGGTCGTAGAGGCGGCGGACGACCGGCGCCATCTTGATCGAGACCCGGCCCGAGAGGATGATCAGGTCGGCCTGGCGCGGCGAGGCCCGCAGCGCCTCGGCGCCGAAGCGGGCGAGGTCGTAGCGGGCGGTGACGATCGCGATCGGCGCCTCGATCGCGCAGCAGGCGAGGCCGAAGGTGAGCGGGAAGATCGAGTTCGAGCGGGCCCAGTTCTGGACCTTCTCGAAGGTCGTGGTGACGACCCGTTCTTCGACGTAGCGGTCGAGGTCCTCGCCCTCGAGGTCGCCGCGCAGCATCTCGCGGGCCGAGGCCTGCTTGGCGCGGAAGCTGCGGCGCTCTACCTCCAATCGAGCGCACCCTTTCGCCAGACGTAGACGTAGGCGATCAGCAGCAGGACGACGAAGGTGATCAGCTCGCCGAGGACGAAGACGCTGTCGGCTCCCCTCAGGATCACCCCGACCGGGTAGAGGAAGACGACCTCGATATCGAAGAGGATGAACAGCATCGCCAGCAGGTAGAAGCTGATCCCGAAGCGGAAGCCGCTCGACGGTTCGACCGGGATCCCGGACTCGTACGGCTCCGACTGGCGCCGGCTCGCCGCGGTCGCCTGTTTCGGCTTCTTCGGGCCGATCAGGTGGTTCAGCATCGCGAAGACGCCGCCGACGGTGAGGCCGAGCACCGCGAAGACGAGGATGGGGAGGTAGCTCTTCAGCACAGCGGTCGCTGTTATACAACCACATTGTGACAACTTGCTACATAGTGATTTTCCGCATCAGCAAGCCGAATCCCGACCCTTTTGGGCGGATATCGGTTGCGGCGGCGGGGCGGTAGCAGTGGTCGCGGTCCACCTCGTGGTCGGCTGCGCGGTGATCCTCTTCAACCTCGCCGGCGGCCTCAGCGGCGGCATCGCCTGGTTCCGGCACCGCGCCTCGGTCCCGTTCTGGTATCTGCTGCGGGCCGCCCAGGGCTCGGTCTTCCTCCAGGTCGCGCTCGGCGGCCTGCTGGTGGTGACCAACCACGAGCCGGCCGAAAGCCTGCACTTCGTCTACGGGCTCTCGCCGCTGCTGGTCTCCTTCCTCGCCGAGGGGGCGCGGGCGGGGGCCGCCCAGCGCGAGCTCGGCGAGGTCGACTTCGAAGCCCTGCCGGGGGAGGAGCAGCAGTCCTTTGCCCTGGCGATCGTTCGCCGCGAGATGGGGATCATGGCGGTGAGCTGCTGGGTGATCTTCTTCCTCGCCCTGCGCGCGGCGACCACCGGCGGTTGAGAGGAGTGCATTTTCGGGTCCTATGCCCGGCAATGCACTCCTCGCGATCAGTCGATGCGGAAGGCGGGGTGGTCGGGAGCGATCTGGCGCAGCTCCTCGTCAGAGGAGTCGGGGCCGACGCCGCCGAAGAAGGCGCCGACCTCCCATTTCCACTTCTCCAGGTAGGCGCGCAGGAGCGGCGGGCGGGCGGCCTCCGGAACCTCGGTCGCGGTGAACTCCTCGACCTTGCGGCCGCGGACCAGGCGGCCGCCGCCGCTGACGCGCATGTTGCGCACCCACTGGGTGTTGCCGCGCGGGGAGACGAGGTAGCGGGCGCCCTCGAACTCGAGCGGGTTGACCGGCGTCTGCCGCCACTCGCCGCTCTTGCGCCCCTGCACTTCCAGCACCCGCGAGCCGGCGATGCTGACGCCGAGCTTCGCCAGGCCCGCGACGAGGCGGTTGAAGACGTTCTTGGTGAACCAGCCGGGCTGCTGGAAGCGAGGTGCCTGATCGCTCACGCGGCGATTGTCGCAGCAGTAGGCTGCCGGCACATGCTCGACCACGTCGGCATCGAGGTCAGCGACTTCGAGCGCAGCAGGGCCTTCTACGAGGCGGCGCTGGCGCCGCTCGGGATCGGCTTCGTGATGGAACCGGTCCCGGCCTCGGCCGGTTTCGGCAGCGAGGTCGGGGGCGTGACGAAGCCTTACTTCTGGGTCGGCTCCCGGGGCCGCCCGGTCGTCAACGGCGCCCACCTCGCCTTCGCCGCCCCCGGCCGCGACGCGGTCGACGCCTTCCACGCCGCCGCCCTCGTCGCCGGCGGCCGCGACAACGGCGCCCCCGGCCCGCGCCCGCTCTACCACCCCCACTACTACGGCGCCTTCGTCCTCGACCCCGACGGCAACAACGTCGAGGCCGTCTGCCACCGCCCGCCCGACTGAGCTCCGGCGAGGGGGAGAGATCGGCGTCTCGGCGGACTTGGCCGCCCGATGGCCGTCACCACCGTTAGACCATTGGGTACCATATGGCCGGTGTCCCGCACCCAGACCCTGGTCCAGCTGACCGACGCGCTGCTGCGCCGCCTCGACGAGCGCGCCGCCCGTGAGGGCCGCTCCCGCTCGGCGCTGATCCGCGATGCGATCGAGGCCTACCTCCACGACGAGGCCAAGGCCCGGATCGACCGGGAAATCATCGAAGGCTACGAACGGATTCCGGAGACCGAGGAGGAGCTGCGACAAGCCGAAGCAAATGCCCGCCGGATGGTCGAAGAAGAGCCGGACTGGCCTTGGTGACCCGCGGCGACATCTGCTGGACCGAGTTGCCCAGCGCCGGGCGGCGACCGGTGCTGGTCCTCACTCGGCGCGAGGCGATCCCGGTCCTCGAGCGGGTCACCGTCGCGCCCCTGACGCGGACCATCCGCGAGATCCCGACCGAGGTCCGGCTCGGCTCTGAGGATGGCCTGCCGGAAGAATGTGTCGCCAATTTCGACAACTTGGAGAACGTCTCTCGGGCGCTGCTCGGGGATCCGATCGCCACCCTCTCCGGCCCTCGCATGCACGAGGTCTGCCGCGCCCTGGCGATCGCCACCGGCTGCGACTGACGGCTCGGTTCTACTCGCGGCGCAAGGTCACGCCGGGGAGATCCGAAAAGCCATCGAGGTCAGCGCTGACGACTTCCCGCTCGCGGGCCCGGGCGGTGGCGGCGATGATCAGGTCGTGGGCGCCACGGGGCCTGCCGCTGCGGCGGGTGTGGGCGAGCAGCGCCGCGTGAGCCGCGGCCACGTCGAGGTCGTAGTCCTCCACCGAGATCGCATCCAGAATCGCCTCGACGAACTCTCGTCGCGCCGGGCGCCGCTTCTCCGCGGCCAGCTCGACGCCGACGAGCAGCTCGGTCGCGGTGACGGTCGCCACCGCGACATCGTCTTCGTCGCCGATTGCGCTCTCGAGCGCGTCGAAGCCCTCGCGCTCGGCGCTGACGAGGAGGGAGGTGTCGAGGATCAGCCGCGCCAGGGATCGGTCCCCGGGCCGACGGCCTGGCGCAGCTCCCGCAGCTCACCGGCCCAGGCTGGGTCGGGGCGATGCTCGCGCAGGGTTTCCTTCAACGCCAGGCCGGTCCCGGCCGCGGCCGGGCCGATCCGCGCGATCGCGCGCCCATGGCGGACGACGACGAAGGTCTCGCCGTCGGCCTCGACGCTGTCGAGGACATCGGAGAACCGGCGCGCGGCGTCGGTGGCACTGAGCTGCTTCACAAAATCAGATTATCGGATTACAGGTCTGGTCAGCCCAGCGGCCGGTACTCGCCGCCGTGGAAGACGAGCGGGTCGCCGGCGCCGGTCGCCAGCTCGCGGACCTCGCCGGTGACGATCACGTGGTCGCCGGCGGCGAGGACGTCGCGCAGGTCGCAGGCCAGCCAGAGCAGGGCGCCGTCGATCGCGGGGACGCCGTCGCGGTCGCTCCAGGCGACCCCGGCCCACTTCTCCGCCACCGGCGCCTTGGTCGCGAAGGCGCGGGCGATCGGCTCCTGGCCGGCGTGCAGGACGCTGACGCCGAAGCGGTCGGCGGCCTGGACCGCGAGCAGGGTGCGGGAGCCGCGGTCGAGGCAGGCGAGCATCAGCATCGGCTCGATCGAGAGCGAGCAGACGGCGTTGGCGGTCGCCCCCGCCGGGCCCTCGGGGCCGCTGGCGGCGACGATCGTCACCCCGGTCGGCAGGGCCGACAGCGCGGCGCGGAATCGGTCTGGGTCGGGTGCGGGCATCGTCAGCAGGGCGGGATCGCCGCCAGACAATATGATGCGCGCCGCGTGCGTCCCGCACTTCTCATAGCAATGGCCGTCGCCGCCGCCCTCGGCCTGGCCGCCTGCGGCTACGGCTCCGAAGGCGTCGCGCTCTCCAAGAGCGACCCCAACTACGAAGGGGCGTCGCTGTTCGCCACCCACTGCTCCGGCTGCCACACGCTCAGCGCCGCCGGCACCCAGGGCAGCGGCAATCGCGGCGAGCGCACGCAGGGTCCGAACCTGAATCAGCGAACCGAGACCTATGAAGACGCTCTCTTCGCGATCCAGAACGGCGGTTTCTCCGGCGCGATCATGCCCCAGAACATCGTCGTCGGCAAGGAAGCCGAAGCGGTGGCGCGCTTCGTCGCCAAGTACGCCGGCGAAGACGCGGAATCCTCGCCGCGCCCCGGCCAGACCTCGCCCTAGCAGGGGCTGGCGATGCTGGACCTGAAGCTGATCCGCTCCGACCCCGAGCGGGTCAAGGCGGCGCTTGGGCGCCGCGGCGCCGGCGCCGGCGTCGAGGAGCTGCTGGGGCTCGATGCCCGCCGCCGCGAGCTGCTGCCGCAGCTCGAGAACGCCCAGGCCGAGCGCCGGACCCTCTCCAAGCGGATCGGCGAGGCCAAGCAGAAGGGCGAGGACGCCGAGGAGCTGATCGCGACCGTGCAGGGCCTGAAGGAGCGGATCGAGGCCGGCAAGGAGGAGCTGGAGAAGGTGGACCTCGAGCTTGGGAAGCTCGCCCTCGCCCTCCCCAACCTGCCCGACCCCGACGCTCCCGACGGGATGACCGAGGAGGACGCGGTCGTCGTCCGCACGGTCGGCGCCCCGACCGAGTTCGACTTCGAGCCCCGCGACCACCTCGAGCTCGGCACCGAGCTGGGGCTGATCGACATGGAGGCGGCGGCGCGGCTCTCCGGCTCCCGCTTCGCCTACCTCAAGGGCGACCTGGTGATGCTGGAGCTGGCGCTGGTCCACTTCGCCCTCGACCTGGTCCGGGCCGAGGGCCACGAGCCGGTGGTGCCGCCGGTGCTGGTCCGCGAAGCGGCGCTGGAGGGCACCGGCCTGTTGCCCGGCGACCGCGACCAGATCTACGAGGTGCCGAAGGACGAGCTGTTCCTGACCGGCACCTCGGAGGTGGCGCTGGCCGGCCTGCACGCCGGCGAGATCCTCGACGCCGCGGCGCTGCCGCGGCGCTACTCCGGCTTCTCCACCTGCTTCCGCCGCGAGGCCGGCGCCGCCGGCCGCGACACCCGCGGCATCTTCCGCGTCCACCAGTTCGACAAGGTCGAGATGTTCTCGTTCGTCGCGCCGGAGGAGTCGGCGGCCGAGCACGAGCGGCTGCTGGCGATCGAGGAGCGGATCCTCGGCGAGCTCGAGCTCCCCTACCGGGTCGTCAACGTCGCCGCCGGCGACCTCGGCGCCCCGGCGGCGAAGAAGTACGACTGCGAGGCCTGGATCCCCAGCCAGGGCCGCTACCGCGAGCTCACCTCCTGCTCCAACACCACCGACTACCAGGCACGCCGCCTTGGCTGTCGCTACCGGCCGGGGGAGGGCGAGGCGCCGCTCGCGGTCCACACCCTGAACGGGACCGCGGTGGCGGTGGGACGGACGATCATCGCCCTGATCGAGAACCGCCAGGAGCGGGATGGCGGATTCACGCTACCTAATATTTTGCATCGATACGGCTGTCCTGACAGAATCGCGCCGGAATGAGCGCCGATCGAGCAAGGTCATGAACGCCAATGTGCGCGATGCCAAGCGCGTCGTCCTCTGCGACGACCACGAGATCGTCCGCGAGGCGATCAAGGGGCGGATGCTCAACTCGAGCGTCGTCGAGATCGTCGGCGAGGCGGGCAACGGGCGCGACGTCGTCGACGTCGTCAAGGAGCTCGAGCCCGACGTCCTGATCATCGACGTCGAGCTGCCCAAGCGCGACGGGATCGAGGCGACCAAGGAGGTGCTGAAGGCGCGGCCGCGGACCAAGGTGATCATCTTCACCGCCCATGCCCAGCCCGACCTGTTGGCGCTGGCGCTGCGGGCCGGCGCCTCCGGCTACGTGCTGAAGTCGGCCCCGGCGGAGGACATCGCCCGGGCGGTCAAAGCGGTGACCGGCGGCGGCACCTTCCTCGGCGGCGACTTCGCCGGTGGCAAGCCCTCGGAGGTCGAGAAACTGCTCGACCTCTCGCCGCGCGAGCGCCAGATCCTCGAGCTGCTGGCCGAGGGGCTGCGGGTCAAAGAGATCGCCGAGCGGCTGGGACTGAGCCCGGCGACCGTCCACACCCACGTCCGCAACGCGATCGCCAAGCTCGAGGTCGACACCCGAACCGAGGCGGTCGCGCTGGCGGTCAAGTTCAGCTATCTGGGTGCTGGGGGGAACGCTTGAACTCCAGCGCGCAGCCGTTGATGCAGTAGCGCTGGCCGTTCGGGCCCGGGCCGTCGTCGAAGACGTGGCCGAGGTGGGCGTCGCAGTGCTTGCAGACGACCTCGGTCCGCCGCATGAAGAGGCTGTTGTCGGGCCGCAGCTCGACGTGCTCGAGGTTGGCGGGCTCGGTGAAGCTGGGCCAGCCGGTGCCGGAGTCGAACTTGGTGTCGGAGGAGAACAGCTCGGTGCCGCAACCGACGCAGCGGTACATGCCCTCGCCCTTCTCGTCGACGTAGGGGCCGGTGAAGGCGCGCTCGGTGCCGCCCTTGCGGGTCACCTCGAACTGCTCCGGGGTCAGCTGCTGGCGCCACTCCTGCTCTGACTTCTCGATCTTCGTCGCCATCTTTCTCCTTTCGGTCTCTGCAGCCAGGGTACGCCCTCGGTCTTACGAGTCTGTGACGCCCGGCGCCCGGGCGGCCGCCGCGACGCCGCTGGCTCAAGCGACCGCCCGAGACTGGCGACAGATGAGGGTGCTTCGCAAGATTCCTTTCACCCTCCCACTGGTCCTGTCGCTTTCGCTGCTGCTGGTGGCCGCCGGCTGTGCCGGTGTCGCCAGCGCCGCTCCGGTCGCGCGCCTGATAGCGCCCGCCGCCGTCTGTCCCGAAGTCGCCACCGACGCGCCCGCCGTGGAACAGGAGCGGGCGATGCTGTGCCTGACCAACTTCGCCCGCCGCGCCGCCGGCCTGCACGGGCTCGCCCTCGCCGCCGACCTCGAGCGCTCGGCCGTCCACAAGTCGGCCGACATCCTCCGCTGCGACAGTTTCAGCCACGAGGCCTGCGGCCGCGCCTTCACCTACTGGATGCAGCGACTCGGCTACCTCGACGCTGGCTGCTGGCGCGCCGGCGAGAACATCGCCTGGGGCAGCGGCCGCCTCGGCGGCGTCGGCTCGATCTTCCGCGCCTGGATGCACTCCCCCGGCCACCGCGAAAACATCCTCGGCCGCTACGCCCAGATCGGCATCGGCCTCGAGGTCGGCGGCCTCGACGGCTACGCCGGCGCCCACGTCTGGACCCAGGACTTCGGCTCGCACTGCTGACCCAGCGGACGTGTCTGACTTAAAGGGTGCAATAGACCCCGCCAAGTCAGACACCCCCGCTCGGCCTAGGATGGCGGCGTGGCGGAGGCCTTTTACGAGAGCGACGGGGACCGCTACCTGGCGACTGAGCTGACGCGGGGGCCGTGGGATCCAGGCGCTCAGCACGCCGGGCCGCCGGCGGCGCTGCTCGGCCGCGAGATCGAGCTGCTGCCGGAGGCCGAGCTGTTCCAGGTGGGGCGGATCAGCTTCGAGATCCTGCGCTCGCTGCCGATCGCGCCGCTGCGGGTCGGCGCCCGCGTCGTCCGCCCCGGCCGCCGCGTGCAGCTGGTCGAGGCCGAGCTTCGCGACGAGGCCGGCGAGCCGCTGATGCGCGCCGCCGCCTGGCGGATTCGGATCGCCCCGGTCGAGCTGCCGCCACAGGCGCTTGCCCCGGCCGCGCCACCGCCCCCGCCCGAGCAGGGCCGGGAGGTCGGGTTCTTCCCGACCGGGCAGGCACTCGGCTACCACACGGCGATGGAGTGCCGCTTCGTCTCCGGCGGCTTCGTCGAGGTCGGCCCGGCGCTGGTCTGGCTGCGGATGCGCCAGCCCCTGGTCGACTCCGAGCCGCCCTCGCCGCTGCAGCGGACGCTGGTCGCCGCCGATGTCGGCAACGGGGTCAGCGCCACCCTCGACTACCGCCGCTACCTCTTCATCAACGTCGACCTCACCGTCCACCTCGAGCGGATGCCGGCGGGGGAGTGGGTCTGCGTCGACGCGGTGACGCTGCCGCAGCCGCACGGGGTCGGCACCGCCGAGTCGGTCCTCTCCGACCGCGAGGGCCGGATCGGCCGCGCCCTGCAGACGCTGCTGGTCAGCGAGCGCTAGTCCGTCCTGGGCGCGCGCGGCGCTCGGCCGGCGCCGCGGTGCAGCGTGGTCAGGATCAGCAGCGCCGAGCTGGCGGCGATCGCGGCGGCGAGGACGAAGGCGCCCTCGTAGTCGCTCAGCGCCGCCACCAGCCCGGCCAGCGGCGCGCCGAAGCCGACGCCGGCGTCGAAGAAGGCGGTGAAGGTCCCCATCGCGGCGCCGCGGGCGCCGGCGGAGACGCGGTCGACGGCGATCAGCATCAGCGCGGGGTTGAGCAGCGAGAACGCCGCCCCCATCGCCATCCCGCCGGCGAGCGCGACCGGGAGGCTGTGGGCGAAGGCGATCGTCAGCAGCCCGGCCGCCTCGCCGAGGGTGGCGCCGATCGCCACCGGGGCGGCGCCGACCCGGTCCGGCAGGTCGCCGACGAGCAGCCGGGTGAGCACGATCATCGCCGCGAAGGCGGCGAAGACGGTGGCGCCATGGCCGACCCCGCGCGCTTCCAGGTGCAGGACGATGAAGGTGGCGACGGCGGCGTAGCCGACCGAGGCCAGCGCCACCGCCAGCCCCGGCCGCACCGCCTCCGGGGCGATCAGCGGGTGCGGTTCGGCGTGGGAGAGGGGCTCGAAGGGATCGGGCACGCGCGAGGCGACCAGCGCTCCCAGCAGCGGCATCGCCGCGGCGAAGATCCAGACCGCGCGGTAGCCGCTCGTTTCCAGCAGCAGCTCGCCGGCCAGCGGGCCGACGCTGAGCCCGCCCCAGACGGCGAGGCCGTAGAGGCCGAGCACGCGGCCGCGCCGGGCCGGCGGCGCCAGGTCGACGATCCAGGCCGAGCCGGCGGTGTAGACCGAGCCCTCGCCAACGCCGAGCACCAGCCGGGCGACGATCAGGCCGGCGAGCCCGGCGCTCGGCAGATAGAGCAGGCCGCTGACGGCGAGCAGCAGGGCGCCGACCAGGACCGTCGGCTTGCGACCGCGGCGGTCGGCGAGGCGGCCGGCGACCGGGCGCAGCAGCAGGCCGGTGATCGCGTAGGCGCCGATCACGATCCCGACCGCGAGGTCGTTCTCGCCAAGCGGCCCGCGCACGTAGCGGGGCAGCACCGGCAGCACCGAGCCGACCGCGATCAGGCCGCAGAAGGTGACGAAGAAGATCCCGGCGAAGCTGCGGCCGGGCCGGTGGCGGGCCGGCCGCGCCGGCGCTCTCGCGGCGCTCACCGCAGCAGGCCGGCGAGGCTCTCGAGCACGTGGTCGGGGCGGGGGTCGGCGCTCGCCGCTTCCTCGCGGCCGGTGGTGCCGCTGAGGACGAGGACCGTGGCCAGGCCGGCGCGGCGGCCGCCCTCGACGTCGGAGGAGACGCGGTCGCCGACCATCGCCACCCGTTCGGCGCCGGGGATCGCCGCCAGCGCCAGCTCGAACAGGTGGCACTCGGGCTTGCCGCCGATCTCGGCCCGGCGCCCGGAGGCCGTCTCGACCGCGGCCAGGATCGCGCCGGTGCCGGGCCACTCGCCGCCCGGCATCGGCATCGTCGGGTCGCGGCTGGTCGCGACCAGGGCGCCGCCGCCGTCGAGCGCCAGCTTCGCGGTCAGCAGCTCGCCGTAGTCGAACCCCCGGTGCCCCGAGACCACGACCACCGCCGCCCCGCGCCCGGCCTCCCCCTCGAGCAGCGCCGCGGTGTTCCTTTTCCCCATATGTCGGGGATTTCGCACACCGATCGCCTCGGCGACCATCCGCTTCAGCGGCTCGGCGCCGATCACGAAGGCGCCGCCGTCCTCGCCCGCCGCATCCGCCGCCAGTCGCGCCGCGACCATGCCGGCGGTGACGATCCGCTCGGGGCCGACCTCGACCCCGAGCCCCCGCAGCCGCTCGGCGTAGGCGGCCGGCGGCCGGCCCGGGTTGTTGGTGACGAAGACGATCTCCTTGCCGGCCGCGAGCAGCGCCGCCAGCGCCTCGGCGGCGCCCGGGACCGGCGCGCGGCCGATCCAGACGACCCCGTCGAGATCGATCAGAAGTCCGTCGAAGTCGTCGGCGAGGGGCACGGGCCGCAGGCTAGTGGTCATCTCGCTACGGTGGGGGAAGTGAGCCTGAACGGACAGGTCGTGGTCGCCACCGACCTCAGCCGCCGCTACGGCGAGGGCGACGCCGCGGTCGACGCGCTGGCGGGTGTGAGCACCGGCTTCGAGCGCGACCGCTTCACCGCGATCATGGGCCCATCGGGCTCCGGCAAGTCGACGCTGATGCACATCCTCGCCGGCCTCGACAAGCCGACCGCCGGCACGGTCGAGCTCGACGGGGTCGAGATCACCGCCCTCGACGACGGCGAGCTGACCAAGCTGCGCCGCGACAAGCTCGGCTTCGTCTTCCAGTTCTTCAACCTGCTGCCGGTCCTCAGCGCCGAGGAGAACATGCTGCTGCCGCTCTCGATCGCCGGCCGCAAGCCCGACCGGGCCTGGGTCGAGGAGCTGATCCGCACGGTCGGGCTCGAGGACCGGCGCACCCACCGGCCCGCCGAGCTCTCCGGCGGCCAGCAGCAGCGGGTCGCCGTCGCCCGCGCCCTCGTCTCCAAGCCGGCGGTCGTCTTCGCCGACGAGCCGACCGGCAACCTCGACTCGAAGGCCAGCGCCGGCGTCCTCGAGCTGCTGCGCAAGGCCGTCGACGACTTCGGCCAGACGGTGATCATGGTCACCCACGACCCGGTCGCCGCCGCCCACGCCGACCGGCTGATCACCCTCCGCGACGGCAAGCTCGTCCACGACGACCGCCCGGGCTCCGCGGACGAGGTGATCGAGCTGATGAAGCAGATTGACTAGCCTCGCCCTCAAGAGCCTCTGGGCTCGCAAGCTCCGGGCCCTGACGACGACCTTCGCGGTCGTGGTCGGCGTCGCCTTCGTCGCCGGCAGCTACATCCTCACCGACACGATCTTCGCCGCCTTCGACGAAATCTTCAGCGAGTCGCTGAGCGGGACCAGCGTCGTCGTCACCGCCCAGAACCCGGTCGAACAGGAAAACGGCGAAGTGCCGACGATCGAAGCCTCGCTGCTGCCGCGGATCCAGCGTACGCCGGGCGTAAAGCTGGCGGCGGGAGCGATCTTCACCCCGGGCGGGTTCTTCAATGCCGAGGGCGAAAAGATCGGCAACAAATTCGCCCCCAAGTTCATCTCCTCGACCCTGCCGGGCCCGCTCGAGTCGCTCAACTACGTCGTCGGCCACAAACCCCGCGGCCCGACCGAAGCCTCGATCGACAAGGCCGCGGCGGAAAGCTCGCACCTGAAGCTCGGCGAACGGATCGAGCTGATCGGGCAGGGCAGCGCCAGGAAGTTCCGGCTGGTCGGCTTCACCCAGCTCGGCAGCGCCTCCTTCGGCGGCGCCAGCATCGCCCAGGTGACGCTGCCGGTCGCCCAGGCGCTGACCCACAAGCTCGGCCACTACGATCAGATCTCGGTGGCGGCCGCCGGGGGGGTGTCGGCGGCGACGCTGCGGAACCGGATCAAGGCCGAGATGCCGGCCGGCACGCGGGTCGAGACGGCGACCGAAAACGCCGACCGCGGCTCCGAAGAAATCCGCGAAAACCTCAGCTTCCTGCCGACGCTGCTGCTCGTCTTCGGCTTCATCGCCGTCTTCGTCGGCTCCTTCCTGATCTTCAACACCTTCTCGATCACGGTCGCCCAGCGGGTGACCGAGTTCGGGATGCTGCGCACGATCGGCGCCTCGCGCCGGCAGATCCTCAGCTCGGTCCTGGTCGAGGCGCTGGCGATCGGGCTGCTGGGGGCGCTGGTCGGGATCGCCGCCGGCTTCCTCATCGCCCTGCTGCTGAACGCGCTGCTGGAAGCCTTCGGCGTCGACCTGCCGACCACCGGCCTGGTGCTGGAGTCGCGCACGGTCGTCGTCGCCCTCCTGGTCGGCGTCGTCGTCACCTTCGTCTCCTCGCTGGTCCCGGCGCTGCGCTCGACCCGGGTGCCGCCGATCGCCGCCCTGCGCGCCTTCGCGCCCGCTCCGAGCCGGCGCCGGCGGCTGCTCTACGCGGCGCTCTCGATCCTGCTCGGCCTCGGCGGGCTGGCGCTGCTCCTGGCCGGCCTCTTCGGCAACGCCGGCGCCGGCGGCGCGGCGGAGCTGATCGGCATCGGCGCCGTGATCATCGTCCTCGCCGTCTCCTTCTTCAGCCCGCGGCTGGTGCCGGCGCTGGCGACCGTCGCCGGCTGGCCGCTGGAGCGGCTGCGGCGCCTCACCGGCCGGCTGGCGCGCGAGAACGCGCAGCGCAACCCGAGCCGCACCGCGGTCACCGCGGCGGCGCTGATGATCGGCCTGGCGCTGGTCACCTTCGTCACCGTCTTCGCCGCCGGGCTGAAGAGCTCGGTCGCCCAGGTGGTCGACGAAAACTTCGCCGGCGGCCTGGTGATCCAGAACACCGACGGCTTCTCGCCGATTCCCGCCGGCGTCGCGGTCGCTGCCCGCAAGGTGCCGGGCGTCGAGACGGTGGCGACGATCCGCTCGGCGAAGGCGAGGGACCTGAGCGGCGGCGGCACCCCGAAAGTCTCCGGGCCCTCGCCGGACATCGAACAGGCGCTGGCCCTGGAATGGAAGCAGGGAGGGCCCCAGGCCCTGCGCCGGCTGCGCGACGACCAGGCCGTCGTCTCCGAATCCTTCGCCTCCGAAAACGGGCTCGAAGTCGGCGACTCCTTCCAGCTCCTGAGCCAGACGCGGCGGCGACCCAACTTCACGGTCGCCGCCGTCTTCGAATCGAAGCTGGACGTGCTCGGCAGCGTGATCGTCACCCAACCGGTGATGGCGGCCGACTTCGACCAGACCCAGGACCAGATTGACTTCGTCGTCACCGAACCCGGCGCCGACGCGGCGACCGTGCAGGCGATCCTCTCGAAAGGCGTCGAAGCCCTCTTCCCGGTCGCCGAAGTCCTCAACCAGCAGGAACTGAAGGAAAACCGGGAAGAACAGGTCGGGCAGCTGGTCAACCTCTTCTACGCGCTGCTGGCGCTGGCGATCGTGATCTCGCTGTTCGGGATCGCCAACACCCTGGCGCTCTCGATCCACGAACGCACCCGCGAGCTGGGGATGCTGCGGGCGATCGGGATGTCGCGGCGCCAGGTGCGGACGATGATCCGCTACGAGTCGGTGATCACGGCGCTGATCGGGGCGATCCTGGGGATGGTGCTGGGGATCGTCTTCGCGGCCCTGATCGCGCAGCCGCTGAAGGACGAAGGGTTCACGCTCTCCTACCCGATCGGCTCGCTGGTCGTGCTGCTGGTCCTCGCCGCCGGCGCCGGCGTCCTGGCGGCGATCGCGCCGGCGCGGCGGGCCTCGCGGCTCGACGTGCTGGAGTCCCTGCAGTACGAGTAGCGGCGTACGCTGGCGGGGTGCCGTCGCGACGGATACCCCTCGGCCTCAGCGGCGAGCCGCCCCCGGGCTGGCTCGGCGCCCTCTCCTCGCTCGCCGTCGTCGCCCTCGGCACGCTGCTGGTGCTGCCGCTGAAGTCGGTCGCGACCCCGGTCTCGCTGGGCATCGTCTTCATCCCCGGGGTGCTGCTGATCGCGACCGTCTGGGGACTGCGGCAGGGGCTGCTGACGGCGGCGCTCAGCGCCCTCAGCTTCAACTGGTTCTCGATCCCGCCGGTCGGCCGCCTCGACATCGCCGACAAGCACGACTTCGTCGCCTTCGTCGTCTTCGCGATCGTCGCCCTCGCCAGCGGCACCCTGGCCGAGCTGGCCCGCGCCCGCGCCGCCGAGGCCGAGCGCCGCCGCGAGCAGGCCGACCGCGCCCTCGCCGAGCTGGAGGAGATGGCGCGCGAGCGCGACCGCATGCAGGCGGAGGCGATCGAGGCCGAGGCGCTGCGCCGCTCCGACGAGCTGAAGACGGCGCTGCTGCGCTCGGTCTCGCACGACCTGCGGACGCCGCTGACCTCGATGATCGCCGCCGGCGCCGCCCTCGACTCGCCCAGCATCGACGCCGCCGAGCGCCACGAGCTGAGCGAGGCGGTGGTCGAGGGCGGCCAGCGGCTCTCGCGCCTGGTCGAGAACCTGCTCGACGTCTCGCGGCTGGAGTCGGGCAAAGCCGAGCCCAGCCGCGAGCCGGTCGACCTCGGCGAGCTCCTGGAGGCCGCCCGCGACTCGATCGGCACCGAGGCCGAGGTGCGGCTGGCGATCGACCCGGAGCTGCCGGCGTTGCACGCCGACGCCGCCCAGCTCGAGCGCGCCTTCGCCAACCTGCTCGACAACGCCGTCGTCCACGGCGAGGGCCAGCCGGTCCTGGTCCGCTCGCGGCTGGTCGGGCCGCGGCTGGTGGTGCGGGTGGTCGACCGCGGCCCCGGTATCCCCGAGGGCGACCGCGAGCGCATCTTCGAGCCCTTCTTCCGCGCCGCCGGGCCCGACGCCAACCACGGCTCCGGCCTCGGCCTGGCGATCGCCCGCGGCTTCATCGAGGCCAACGGCGGCGAGATCGGGGTCGAGTCGCTGCCGGGGCAGGGCAGCAGCTTCGTCGTCACCTTCCCGGCCCCGGGGGCCGCCGCGGGCAACGGCGGGGCCGGGACCGGCGGGGCCGAGCGGTGAGCGCGGCGCCGCGGATCCTCGTCTGCGACGACGAGCCGCAGATCCTGCGGGCGCTGACCGTGATCCTGCGCGACGCCGGCTACGAGGCGGTGCCGGCCAGCACCGGGGAGGAGGCGCTCGACCGCGCCGCGGTCAAACCGCCGGAGGCGGCGATCCTCGACCTGATGCTGCCCGACGTCGACGGGGTCGAGCTGACGCGGCGGTTGCGCGAGTGGAGCCAGATGCCGATCCTCGTCCTCTCCGCCGTCGGCGAGGAGGACCGCAAGGTCGAAGCGCTGGCGGCCGGCGCCGACGACTACGTGACCAAGCCCTTCGGCCCGCGCGAGCTGGTGGCGCGGCTGGAGGCGCTGCTGCGGCGCGCCCAGCCGCAGGGCGCGGAGCCGACGATCGTCGCCGAGGGGATCGAGATCGACCTCGCCGGGCGCACGGTCCGCCGCGACGGTGAGCCGGTCCACCTGACCCCGACCGAGTTCGGCTTGTTGCGGGAGTTGGCTCGTAACCGTGGCAAGCTGATCACCCACCGCGCCCTCTTGGTCGAGGTCTGGGGGGTCGAGTACGAAGACGACTTCCAGGTTCTGCGCGCCCACGTCGCCAACCTGCGCCGCAAGATCGAGCCCCCCGACGGCCCTCGCTACATCAAGACCGACCCCGGCGTGGGCTACCGCTTCGCGGTCTGACAGGTCTTCACACGATCTGTATGGGGGCGACGGATTGCTTCATGCGGCCTTGACGGGGGCGGGCGCATGATCGGCACATGCCACTCGCAGACATCTTTCCCGGTGGTGGCGGCCCGCTCGCCGACCTCCTCGCGATAGCGATCGCGGTCGGCCTCTTCGCCCTCCTCTACTGGGCGATCGACCTGATCGACCGGATATGACCCTGACCCTCGCCACGATCACCGCTGCGGACATCTTTGGCCTGATCGTCTCGGCCTTGGTCTGCGTCTACCTGATCTACGCGCTGCTGCGGGGAGAGAAGCTCTAGATGTTCCAGGGTTGGGTCCAGATCGCGATCTATATCGCCGTCCTCGTCGCCCTGGTCAAGCCGGTCGGCATTTACATGGCGCGCGTCTTCTCCAACCAACGCGTCTTCCTCAGCCCCGTCGTCGGGCCGATCGAGCGCCTCACCTACAAGGTGTTGCGCGTGAAGCCCGAGGCGGAGGGCCAGGACTGGAAGGCCTACGCCCGCAGCGTGATCGTCTTCTCGCTGTTCTCCTGGCTGGCGCTCTACCTGATCCTCCGCACCCAGGGAATCCAGCCGTTCAATCCGCAGGGCTTCCACTCCGGACCCTGGGACCTCAGCTTCAACACCGCCTCCTCGTTCGTCACCAACACCAACTGGCAGTACTACGGCGGCGAGACGACGCTCACCTATTTCACCCAGATGGCCGGTCTGACGGTCCAGAACTTCATCTCAGCGGGCGTCGGGATCGTCGTCGTGATCGCCCTGATCCGCGGCATCGTCGCCCGCTCCGGTCGCGAGATCGGCAACTTCTGGCAGGACCTGGTCCGCACCCTCCTCTACATCCTGCTGCCGATCTCGATCATCGGCGCCCTCTTCCTCGTCTCCCAGGGGGTGATCCAGAACCTCGGCGATTCGTCGGTGATCCACACCCTCACCGGTGGCCAGCAGATCCTGGCCCAGGGCCCGGTCGCCTCGCAGGAGGCGATCAAGGAGCTCGGCACCAACGGCGGCGGCTTCTTCAACGTCAACTCGGCCTACCCGTTCGAGAACTCCAGCGGCCTGACCAACTTCTTCGAGATGCTGCTGATCCTCGTCATCCCGGCCGGGCTCACCTACACCTACGGCCGCATGGTCGGCAGCCAGCGCCAGGGCTGGGCGATCTTCTCGGCGATGTTCGTCCTCTTCGTCGCCGGCGTCGCCGTCGTCTACATCGCCGAGCAGCACGGCACCCCCGCCCAGCACGCGGCCGGCCTCCACACCCACGCCTTCAGCGGCTCGACCGGCGGCAACATGGAGGGCAAGGACCAGCGCTTCGGAATCGCCGGCACTTCACTTTGGACGGCGATCACCACCGTGACCTCGTGCGGCGCGGTCAACGGCGCGCTGGAGTCGCTGACCGGGCTCGGCCAGCTGGTGCCGTTCTCCAACCTCAGCTTGAGCGAGGTCGTCTTCGGCGGCGTCGGCACCGGCCTCTACTCGATGCTGCTCTACGTCATCCTCGCCGTCTTCATCGGCGGCCTGATGGTCGGGCGCACCCCCGAGTACCTCGGCAAGAAGATCCAGGCGCGGGAGATCAAGCTGGTCTCGCTTGGCGTCCTCGTCACCCCGCTCGTGGTCCTGCTCTCCTCCGGCCTCGCCTCGGCGACCCGCTTGGGGACGCGCTCGATCTACGCCGGCATCAACCCGCAGGGCTTCTCGGAGACCCTCTACGCCTACCTCTCCCAGGCCAACAACAACGGCTCCGCCCTGGCCGGTTACACCGGCTTCATCCAGCCCAACGCGCCCGGCAACGTCGGCGCCTACGGGATCAGCTTCGCCGACCTGCTCGGCGGTGGGGTGATGGTGATCGCCCGCCTCCTGCCGATCCTCTTCGTCCTCGCCGTCGCCGGCGCGCTCGCCGGCAAGAAGGTCTCGCCGGCGGGCCTGGGGACGATGCGGACCGACAACCCGACCTTCGTCATCCTGCTGATCGGCGTCGTGATCTTGGTCGGCGCCCTGACCTTCTTCCCGGCACTCCTGCTCGGGCCGGTCGTCCAGAGCCTGACCACGAGGTTGTTCTGATGTGGAAGGACCTCAAGACCGGGCTGATCGCGATCGTCGCGATGACGGTCTTCCTCGGCCTCGCCTACCCGCTGGCGATCACCGGCATCTCCCAGGTCGTCTTCCCCAGCAAGGCCAACGGCTCCAAGGTGAGCCTGAATGGCAAGGTCGTCGGCTCGAGTCTGATCGGCCAGGAATTCAAGGGCAAGGCCTACTTCCACTCGCGCCCGTCGGCGACCGAATACTCCGGCGACGTCACCTTCTTCGGCAACGCCGCCCCCAACAGCCCCGAAGCACGCGAAGAAGTCCGCGAATACATGAAGGCTTATCTGCAGCTCGAGAAGCCCTACGACAAGGCGCTGACCAGCGAAGGCGTTCCGGTCGACGCCGTCACCCAGTCGGCCTCCGGCGTCGACCCTGAAATCTCACAGGCCAACGCCTGGATTCAAGCGCACCGCATCGCCGCCGTGCGCCACCTCTCGCTCACCAAGGTCGACGAACTGATCTCCGACCACACCGACGGCCGTTTCCTCGGCGTCCTCGGTGAGCCGGGGGTCGACGTCCTCGAGCTCAACATCGCCCTCGACAAGGAAGCGCCGATCAGATGACCACCGAAGCTCAGGCTCGCTCGCTCTTCGACCCGGAGATCCTCCGCCCGGCTCTCTGGGAGTCCGTGAAGAAGCTCGATCCCCGCGTGCAGGCCCGCAACCCGGTGATGTTCGTGGTCGAGATCGGCGCCGTCATCACCACCGTCGCCTGGCTGATCCAGGTCTTCGGCGGCAAGCCGCTCGGCGGTGGCCACGAGGCGGCCTGGTTCACCTTCTCGATCTCGATCTGGCTCTGGCTCACCGTCGTCTTCGCCAACATGGCGGAGGCGCTGGCGGAGGGACGCGGCCGTGCTCAGGCGGCGAGCCTGCGAGCGATGCGGACCGAGACCACCGCCCGCCTGCGCGACGGCGGCGAGAAATCCGCCGCCGAGCTGACCCGTGGCGACGTCGTCGTGATCGAGGCGGGGGAGCCGATCCCCGGCGACGGCACCGTGATCGAGGGCATCGCCTCGGTCGACGAGTCGGCGATCACCGGCGAGTCGGCGCCGGTCATCCGCGAGGCCGGCGGCGACCGCTCCGCCGTCACCGGCGGCACCAAGGTGCTCTCCGATCGGATCGTGGTCGAGATCACGCAGGAACCGGGCAAATCCTTCCTCGATCGGATGATCGCCCTGGTCGAGGGTGCAGAACGGCGCAAGACCCCGAACGAGATCGCGCTCGGGATCCTGCTGGCGGCGCTGACCCTGATCTTCGTGATCGTCATCGTCTCGCTGCGCCCGTTTGCGCTTTTCGCCAACACCGAACTCTCGGAGACGACCCTGATCGCGCTGCTGGTGGCGCTGATCCCGACCACGATCGGGGCGCTGCTCTCGGCGATCGGCATCGCCGGCATGGACCGGCTGGTGCGCCGCAACGTCCTCGCCCTCTCTGGCCGCGCCGTCGAGGCCTCCGGCGACTGCGATGTGCTGCTGCTCGACAAGACCGGGACGATCACGCTCGGCAACCGCGAGGCGACCGAATTCATCCCGATGCCGGGTGTGGAGGAGAGCGAGCTGGCCGAGGCGGCGCAGATGTCCTCGCTCGCCGACGAGACGCCCGAGGGACGTTCGATCGTCGTCCTCGCCAAGGGCTTCGGCATCCGCGAGCACGAGTTCGCCGGCCACGAGCCGACCTTCGTCCCCTTCACCGCGCAGACGCGGATGAGCGGCTGCGACTTCAACGGCACCCGCCTGCGCAAGGGCGCCGGCGACGCGATCGAGGCCTGGGTCGCCGCGGAGGGCGGGCGCGCCCCGGCCGAGCTGAGGGCGCAGCTCGATCGCATCGGTCGCGAGGGAGGAACCCCGCTCGCCGTTGCCCGCAACGAGCGGGTGCTCGGCGTGATCTACCTCAAAGACATCGTCAAGGAAGGGATGAAAGCCCGCTTCGACCAGCTGCGGGCGATGGGCATCCGCACGATCATGGTCACCGGCGACAACAAGCTGACCGCCGCGAAGATCGCCGAGGAGGCGGGGGTCGACGACTTCCTCGCCGAAGCGACCCCGGAGCGCAAGCTCGAGCTGATCAAGGAGCAGCAGTCCGACGGCCGTCTGATCGCGATGACCGGCGACGGCACCAACGACGCCCCGGCGCTGGCCCAGGCCGATGTCGGCGTGGCGATGAACACCGGCACCCAGGCCGCCCGCGAGGCTGGAAACATGGTCGACCTCGACTCCAACCCGACCAAGCTGATCGAGATCGTCGAGGTCGGCAAGCAGCTGCTGATCACCCGCGGCGCCCTCACCACCTTCTCGATCGCCAACGACGTCGCCAAGTACTTCGCGATCCTGCCGGCGATGTTTGTCGCCACCTACGCCACCGCCGGCCACGGTGGCCCGCTCGGCGCCCTCAACGTGATGTCCCTCGGCACCCCGGAATCGGCGATCCTCTCGGCGGTGATCTTCAACGCCCTGATCATCCCCCTGCTGATCCCGCTCTCCCTGCGCGGCGTCCGCTACCGGCCGATCGGCGCCACCGGGCTGCTGCGGCGCAACATGCTGATCTACGGCCTCGGCGGCCTGATCGCCCCCTTCATCGGGATCAAGCTGATCGACCTCGTCGTCCACAACCTGCTGGGAGCCTGAGCCAGGGGGGCCGGGATGGAGCGCGGCCGCTACAAGATCTTCCTCGGGATGGCGGCGGGGGTCGGCAAGACCTACCGGATGCTGCAGGAGGGTCAGGCCGAGGCCGCCGCCGGTCGCGACGTCGTGATCGGCTACCTGGAGCCGCACCGGCGCGAGGAGACCAGCGCCCAGGCGCGCGGGCTGGAGACGCTGCCCCGCCGCCGGATCCCGATCGGCGACGTCGTCGTCGAGGAGATGGACCTGCCGGCGCTGCTCGCCCGCGACCCGGAGTTGGCGCTGGTCGACGAGCTCGCCCACAGCAACGCCCCCGGCCTCGTCCACGGCAAGCGCTTCGAGGACATCGCCGAGGCGCTGGAGGCGGGGATCGACGTCTTCTCCACCGTCAACGTCCAGCACCTCGAGTCGCTCAACGACCAGGTCGCCGAGCTGACCGGGGTGCGGGTGCGGGAGACCGTGCCCGACTCGGTGCTCGGCGCTGCCGACGAGGTGGTGCTGATCGACCTCACCCCGGAGGCGCTGATCGCCCGCCTGCGGGCGGGCAAGATCTACCCCGGCGAGACGATCGACGCGGCGCTGAACAACTTCTTCCGGATCGAGAACCTCGCCGCCCTGCGCGAGGTCAGCCTGCGCCAGGTCGCCGAGGACGTCGAGTCCAAGCGGCTGGTCCACGGCCAGGACGAGCCGCTCGGCACCCGCGGCGAGGAGCGGGTCGCGGCCGACGCGCCGCGGGCGGTCGGCGAGCGGCTGCTGGCGCTGATCCGGCCCCAGCCCAGCTCCCAGCGCCTGGTCCGCCGCGCCTGGCGCTCGGCCCAGCGGCTCGGCACCGACCTCGACCTGCTCTGGGTGAAGCCGCCTGGGAAGCCGCTGGCGGGCGAGCAGGAGCGCCAGGTGACGGCGCTGCGCCAGCTCGCCTCGGTGCTCGGCGCGACGCTGCTGATCGAGGAGCACGACGACCTCGTCGCCGCTGTCGCCCGGGTCGTGCGCGAGCGCGGCTCCACCTACATCATGGTCGGCGAGGCGAAGCCGCCGCGGGGGCTGGCGCGCCTGCGCGAGCCGCTGCCGCAGCGGCTGATGCGGGCGACCCCGCCCGGCGTCGACGTCCGCATCGTCGCCCACCGCGGCCAGAGGGAGGGGGAGCGGTGATCGAGCACGTGCTGGTCGGCGTCGCCCTCTTCGCCGGGCTCGGCGGCGGCTACCTGATCGCCCGCTCGCGCCTGCGTGGCGGCCGCTCCCAGCGCCCCGACGCCGTCCATCAGATCCTCCTCCCCTTCACCGGCACCGAGATCTCCCGCCGCGCCGTCGACGCCGCCCTGCGCCTGGCCCGGGCCGAGGGCGCGACCCTGATGCCCGCCTACCTGGCCCAGGTGCCGAAGCGGCTGCCGCTGGAGTGCCCGATCCCGAACGAGGCGACCCGGGCGATGCCGATGCTGGAGGCGATCGAACAGCGGGCGACCGCCCAGGGGGTGCCGGTCGACGCCCGGATCGAGCGCGGCCGCTCCTACCGCCACGCGCTGGAGCGGCTGCTGGGCAGGGAGACCTTCGACCGGGTCGTGGTCTCGGCGACGGCGACCGGCGCCGCCGGCTTCTCCGGCGAAGACCTGGTCTGGCTGCTGCGCAAGGCGCCGGCCGAGGTGCTGATCCTGCGCCCGGGCCCGGAGGACCGGCGGGTGCTGAGCGCGACCGGCCCCGGCGGCAACGGCGCCGCCCCGGTCTAGTCGCGGCTGGGCCGGCGGGCTCGGTCAGAGCCCGAGCACCGTCACCGCGACCAGGACCAGCGAGAGCGCCGAGGTGACCGCGACCGTCGCCGCCGTCAGCCCGTCGACGGCGCCGCGGTTGCGGTCCTCCCCCATCAGCTCCGGGTTGCGCGCCAGCCGCCAGATGAAGAAGAGGTTGATCGGCAGCAGCAGCCCGTTCACCACCTGCACCCCGACCAGCAGCGCGATCACCGGGATCCCGGGGATCACGGCGACGACCGTGGAGAGGGCGATCATCGCCGCGATCACGCCCATGAAGACGGGCGCCTCGCGTGCCCGGCGGCCGACCCCCTTCTCGAAGCCGAGCGACTCCGAGAGCACGTAGGCGGTGGCGATCGGCAGGATCGCTGCCGCCAGCAGGCTGGCGCCGAGCAGGCCGATCCCGAACAGCAGCTCCGCGTACTGGCCGGCCAGCGGCCCCAGCGCCTTCGCTGCGTCGGCGGCGGAGCCGATCGTGTGGACGCCGCCGGCGTAGAGGGTGGCGGCGGTGGCGATGATGATGAAGGCGGCGATCAGGTTGGCGAAGAGGGCGCCGGCGACCGCCTCGCGGCTCTCGGCCTTGAGCTCGTCCTTGCCCGCCCCGCGCTCGACCACCGCCGACTGCAGGTAGAGCTGCATGTAGGGGGTGATGGTGGTGCCGGCGGTGGCGACGAACAGCAGCAGGTAGGCGGGGCTGGTCTGGATCTGGGGGACGACCAGCGAGTGGCCGACTTCGCCCCAGTCGGGGTGGGCGAGGATCGCCGCGACCGGGTAGGCGAAGAAGGGGATCGTCAGCCAGATGAAGATGCGCTCGGCGGAGCGGTAGGAGCCGCGCAGGATGATCAGCCAGATGCAGCCGGCGGCGATCGGGACCGAGACCTGGACCGGGATCCCGGCCAGCCCCAGCGCCGCGCCGACGCCGACGAAGTCGGAGATGCAGATGCCGACGCTGGCGATCAGCACCGCGGTGGTGGCGAAGGCCGACCAGCGGATCCCGTAGCGCTCGCGGATCAGCTCGGCCAGGCCCTTGCCGGTGATCACCCCCATCCGCGCCGCCGCCCGCTGCACCAGCGCCAGCGAGACGGTGATCAGGACCATCGCCCAGAGCAGGCTGTAGCCGTACTTGGCGCCGACCGAGGAGTAGGTGGCGACGCCGCCGGCGTCGTTGCCGGCGTTGGCGGCGATCAGGCCGGGGCCGAGCAGGCCGAGGAAGACGAGGACGCGGCTACGCCGCGAGCGCAGCCGGGCAGGCAGGTGCGGCCGGGCGCTCGTCAGCGACCGGGCGCGGCGCATGGCGGCCCGTACTCGGGACGCCATCGAGTGCCTCGTGTTCGATCAGGATCGCCATCGCGCCGGGCAGTCTACGCTCGCCCGCGCCTACTCGTCCCCGAGCAGGCCGAACCGCCGCCGCCAGCCCTTCGGCAGCATCACCTCGAGTACGTCGTCGACGGTGACGACGCCGATCATCCGTTCCTCGGCGTCGAGGACCGGCGCCGCGATCAGGTTGTAGTCGGCCATCAGCCGGGCGACTTCCTCGAAGTCGGCCTCGGGGATCAGGTGCGGGACGTACTGCAGGTCCAGCTCCGTCAGGCCCGCCTCGGGGTCGGCGCGGACCAGGGCCGCCAGCGGCACCGCGCCGAGGAAGCGGTGGCCGGCGTCCATCACGTAGACGCTCGACAGCATCTCGTCGGCGAGCGAGCTGCGGCGGACCCGCTCCAGCGCCTCGCCGGCCGTCGCCTGGCGGTAGACGCTGACGAAGTCGGGGCTCATCAGGCCACCCGCCTCGGCTGGGTCGTAGCCGAGCAGCGCCCGCACCTTGCGCTGCTGCGGCGCCGGCAGCAGATCGAGGACCACCGCCCGCCGCCGCTCGTCCAGCTCGGCGATCAGGTCGGCGGCGTCGTCGGGCGCCATGCGGGCGATCACGGCGGCGACGTCGGCGTCGGAGCGGCGCTCGATGAACTCGAGCTGGTGCTGCTCGTCGAGCTCCTCGAAGACGTCGGCCTCGAGCTCGCGGTCGTCCTGGCCGACCGCCTGGATGATCTCCTCCCCCTCGCGGTGGGAGGCGGCCTCGACCAGGTCGGCGATCTGGGCCGGGTGGAGTTTCGCCAGCCGCGGGTGGAGGACGCGCAGGCGCACCGAGGCGGCATCGCCGGCGAAGGGCTCGACGCTGGCCCAGTCGAGGAACTCGCCGGTGGCGATCCGGCGGCCGAGCGGCCGCGGCAGCAGCCGGCGCATCCCCCCGCGGGCGCCGGTGTCGACGCCGACGACGCGCCACCAGCCCTCGACCCGCGCCAGCTCGACCTCGTTCGCCCGCACCAGCCGCGCCCCCTCGACGTTGATCAGCTGATGGTCGAGGACGTCGTGCTTGAGCAGCACCTCCTCCGGCCGCCGCGCGAACGGCCGCAGGTCGAGCTTGGCCTTGCTGAGAACCGCTTCGCCGGGGGCGAGGTCGGCGAGCCGCTCCGAGGGCAGGTAGGACTGGCGCCCGGCCACCGTCACCAACAGCCCCGTGATCGGCGGGTAGCCGGCGCCGCTGAGGCGGACGATCAGGTCGTCGACCCGGCCCAGTCGCTGGCCGTCGCTGTCGCGCAGCGCCCCCCCGGTCACCAGCGAGAGGTGGAGGATCTTCGGCGCCGCGGCCAGCTCCGTAGCCATGGCGACATCCTAGGCGCCGGCCCGGCCTCGCGTGCGCGCTCGCGGCCCGGCTCAGCGGCCGGCGTCGCCGGGGGCGAGCCCCATCCGCAGCGCCCCGGCGACCTCGAGCATCGCGCCGTGGGCGCTGGGGCAGACCGCGGTCTGGTTGACGAAGCTGTGGACGAGGCCGGAGTGGCGGCGCAGGGCGACGTGGACGCCGGCCTCGCGCAGCCGCTCGGCGTAGGCCTCGCCCTCGTCGCGCAGCGGGTCGAAGCCGGCGGTGGTGACGTAGGCGGGCGGCAGGCCGCGCAGGTCGGGCGCCCGCAGGATCGAGATCCGCGGGTCGCTCCTGTCGGTCCCCTCCGGCAGGTAGTGGCGTTCGAACTGCTCCATGTCCGCCTTGGTCAGCAGGAAGCCCTCGGCGAAGAGCTGGCGCGAGGGGAGGTCGCCGGCGGTGTCGGTGGGCGGGTAGATCAGCAGCTGCATCGCCGGCATCGCGCCGCCGCCGGCGCGCGCCAGCAGGCTGACGACGGCGGCCATGTTGCCGCCGGCGCTATCGCCGCCGACCGCGATCCGCTCCGGGTCGAGGCCCAGCTCGGTGGCGTTGGCGGCGGCCCAGGCGAAGCCGGCCCAGGCGTCTTCGAGCGGGGCCGGGAAGGGATGCTCCGGCGCCAGCCGGTAGTCGATCGCGAGCACCGCGGTGCCGGACTCGGCGGCGAGGAAGCGGCAGACGCCGTCGTGGGTGTCGAGGTCGCCGATCACCCAGCCGCCGCCGTGGTAGTAGACGAGGAGCGGCGGCGACGTGCCGGCGGGCAGGCCGCTCGGAACGTAGAGCCGGGCCGGGATCGGCCCGGCGGCGCCCGGGACCTCGATCGCCTCGACCCGTGCCATCGGGATCGGCGGCCGGGCGGCGACCACCTGTGCCTCGCGCCGGCTCTCGGCCCGCGCCGCCGCCACCGACTTGCCGACCAGGAAGGTGGGGCTGCCGGCGAGCTCGGCCAGCTTCAGCAGCGCCTGGACGTCGCTGGCGAGGGTCTGCCCGTCGATCGTCAGCGGCGCTCCGAACAGCCGCCGCTGACGCCGCGGCGACATCCCGCAGACGGACTTGATCAGCCGGTGCTCGGCGCGAGGGGGGAGGCGGGGTGGAGGGGTCATCGGCCGCACCGGAGGCTATCGGCGACCGATGTCACACACTCCGCCGCCACCGCGATATGGCGTCGGAGGGTCGATGGAGGCGACTGCGACTCCCGCCCCGCCCGCCCCGAGTCCGAGCGGCCCTTCCGCCGGGCGATCACCGAGACGCCGCGGCACGACGCGACCGTGGTGCTCGGCTGACCCTCAGTCGTCCTCGTCGGCGCCGATCAGCGATTCCTCGCCGGGCGAGAGATGGCCCTCGAGTATGCGCCGGCTGCTCCTCACCATCAGGTCATGACTTTCCTGCCGCAGCCTGGGGTCGTTGATGTTCACGCCGGGGGAGCCGTGGCGCCAGCCGTCCGCCGCTCCCACGGTCACGGTCGCCCGCTCTTCCCCGTTCTGCCTCAGGTAGGTCGCCAGGGGCTCGGGAAGCTCACCGGGCTCGGTCGGGTGAAACTCCAGAGGCTCGTGATCGGTGGCGTCGCTCATACTGAGAATTTAGCAGCGCGTGGGGCTGCCTCTGACCGAATCACTCCCTGACCCGGGGGAGGAAGGCGCTGAGGGTAAGGGCGAAGGTCGCCAGCCAGGAAAGCGCGGCGAGTGGGATCCAGGTCACCAAGATGGTGTGCGCTCGATCGGCGCTGACGGTCATCGAGGCGGCCGCGATGAACGCAAGGGCGCCGATCGTCGCCGTCAGCGTTCGGATCCCGAACAGAATCCGGGTCGCGAGGAGGTGCTCGCCGGGCCGGGCCAGGAAGGCGCCGATCAGGGCTGGGATGGCGACCAGGAGCACGGCGGCGGTGTCGCTGGCCCGGGCCACGTTGTGGTGGAAGACGACGCCGGCGGTGAGCGTCGCCGACACCGCCGCGCCCAGCGCCGCGGCGTTGCGTGGCAGCCCTCTGCGGATCGCGCGGAGATCGGTGCGGAGCACCCAGTTGGCATCGGACGGCACGTTGGTGAGATGAAGGTGGATGCGCTCCCCGAGCGTTTCGCTCTTGTCCGTCCTGGTCTTCCCGTCGGTGGTGACCGCCGACAGCATGCCGTCGATCAGCTCGAGGTTCTCCGGCGCTTTCACCTCGCAGTGATAGCTGCGCGCCATGCCGCCGCCGCCGGCTATCCAGCGGAAGCTCGCCGGCTTCCAGCCGAGCGCCGTCAGCACGGCCTCGCCGAGCTTTTCAGATCCGTACCCGACCGGCTCGTTGTAGGCGAACTTGATCACCCGCCTCGCGCCTGGATCTGAGATCGGCGTCAGTACGAGGAAGTTCTGCGCCAGATCGCGAGCCAGGTTCCTCAACTGGGTGTCACGGGCGAGCAGTCGCCGCCCGACTGGCGAGGATCGCTTGGGGTCGAACGCCTTCCGCACGGCCTCGGCGCTGTTCGCGGGAGAGGAGCTGGCGACCCCCTGGAGATCCAGGGCGGTTTGCGGGTCGAGCTCCTGACCGTGCTCTCTAAGCACCGTGCCGGCACGGGCGATCAGCGTGCCGGCGGCGACCCGCTCGTTTTTGTTCCTGGCGATCAGGGGCAGACTGCGCCCCTCCTCGTCACGGAGGTCGAAGGCAACCAGGGATTTCTTCGCCAGCAGGGCGAGCGGCACGAGGGGGACCCCGGAGTTGAGGTTTGTCACATCCACATAGTTGTCGGGGAGCTTGAAGTCAACGCTGACCGATCTTCTGGCGATCTGCTCGTCTTCGAAGGCGATCTGCTCAACTCTGCGACTGATCCACCGCGGATAGGTCAGCATGTCGGCCATGTGGGCCCCATGCACCAGGTCCGCCCTGGTGAGACGTTCGATCAACTTTCGGTGAATATGTCCGGGCGCAGCTTCAGCGCCTTGTCCATCGCCTCTTTGTCGGCGAAGCCCAAGACAACCTTGGCCTGCGTTTCCGCCACCTTGGCCTGTTCCTCGGCCTTGTCGCGCTTCACCTTTTCCTCATCGGCGGTCTTGTGCGCCTGCCGGGAGTCTTCCCTCGCCGCCGCGGTCGCCTGCTGGCCGAAGAAGTAGGTGGGTACCGCCCCGGTGATGACGCCGACCAGGGTGCCGAGCACGGCCCATACCTTGAGGCCAGAGTCGATTCCTTCCTTCTCGAAGACGACGATGAAGATCCCGCCGGCCAGGGCGATGAGCGCCAAGGCGATGATCGTGGACTGCCAACTGGGCTTGCTGTTCACGGAGTGTCTCCCCACGTAGGACTGGTTAATAGCACCCGATTAAAACAGCAAACCTACGTGAAGGGAGGGCCGGCTCGGCGACCGGCGCGACGGCTCAGCCGCAGCCGGTGTTGTTGCCGCACGAGGAGCAGGTGTAGCAGGAGCCCGTCCGCTGCATCATGCCGCCGCACTGCTCGCAGGCCGGGCCGAGGTCGAGGCCCTTCATCCTCGCCGGGCGGACCGGGGGGGAGTCGGTGAAGGCCGCCGCCGCGGGGACCGGCTCGCTCGCCTTGGCCTTCGCCGCCGCGCCGCCGCCGTTGGCCGGCTTGGCGTGACCGTTGCCGCCGTTGGCCGGGCCGGCGGTGTCGGTCGCGATCCCGAGCCCGAGCTGGGCGGTCTCGGCCTCCTGTTTGGCCCGCACCTCGCTGGTCATGATCCCCAATTCCTCGAGCGTGTCGGTGTCCTCGACGAAGCGGCTGGCGACCCAGCGCATGATGTAGTCGGGCAGCGATTTGGCGAAGGGGATCTCCGGGTTGCCGGTGATGCCCTCCGGCTCGAAGCGCATGTAGCTGAACTTGCGCACGAAGTCTTCGAGCGGCACGCCGTACTGGAGCCCGAGCGAGATCGCCGTCGCGAAGGCGTTCATCAGCCCCCGCATCGTCGAGCCCTCCTTGCCGATGTCGGTGAGGAAGATCTCGCCGACCGAGCCGTCCTCGTATTTGCCGGCGGTGATGTAGCCCTCGTGGCCGGCGATCGAGAACTTGTGGGTGATCGATTCGCGCTCGCGCGGCATCCGTTTGCGCTCCGGCGGCGCCGCCACGACCTCGACCTCCTTCTCCTCCTGGGCGTCGGTGCGCAGCGCCTGCGCCGTCTTCGAGCCGTCGCGGTAGATCGCCAGCGCCTTGAGGCCGCCGGTCCAGCCGCGCGTGTAGGCGTCGGCGATGTCGGCGATCGTCGCCGACTGCGGCAGGTTGACCGTCTTCGAGATCGCCCCGGAGATGAACGGCTGCGTCGCCGCCATCATGTCGATGTGGCCGGTATGGGAGATCGCCCGCTCGCCGACCGCGACGTCGAACACCGGCAGGTGCTCGTCCTTGAGGCCGGGGGCGCCGACGATCGTGTTCTTCTCGGCGATGTGGGCGTTGATCTGGTCGATCTCCGCCTCCGAGTAGCCCATCGCCCGCAGCGCCATCGGCACCGACTGGTTGACGATCGTCATCTGGCCGCCGCCGACCAGCTCCTTGAACTTGACCAGCGAGAAGTCGGGCTCGATCCCGGTCGTGTCGCAGTCCATCAGGAAGCTGATCGTCCCGGTCGGCGCCAGCACCGTCGCCTGCGCGTTGCGGTAGCCGTGCTCCTCGCCGAGCTCGACCGCCTCGTCCCAGGCCCGCTGCGCGGCCGCGAGCAGATCGCCCTTGATCCCGCTCGGGTCGACGTCGTGGGAGGCGTCGCGGTGCATCCGCATCACCCCGTTGTGGGCGTCGCGGTTGAGCTCGTAGGCCTCGTAGGGGCCGGTGGCGCCGGCGGCGATCAGCGCCGACTGGCGGTAGGCGCGGCCGGTCATCAGCGCCGTGATCGCGGCGGCGACGTTGCGGCCGGCGTCGGAGTCGTAGGGGAGGCCGTCCGACATCAGCAGGGCGCCGAGGTTTGCGTAGCCGAGCCCGAGCTGGCGGAAGCGGTTGGCGTTGGCGGTGATCTCCTCGGTCGGGTAGCTGGAGAAGCCGACGACGATCTCCTGGGCGAGGAAGACGATGTCGACCGCGTGCTCGAAGGGCTCGACGTCGAAGCTGCCGTCCTCGCGGCGGAATTTCATCAGGTTGAGCGAGGCCAGGTTGCAGGCCGAGTCGTCGACGTGCATGTACTCGCTGCAGGGGTTGGAGGCGTTGATCCGGCCCGACTCGGGGCAGGTGTGCCAGCGGTTGATCGTGGTGTCGTACTGGATGCCGGGGTCGGCGCAGCGCCAAGCGGCGTCGGCGATCTGGTTCATCAGCCCGCGCGCGTCGAGCGTCTCCACCGGCTCGCCGGTGACCCGCGCGGTCAGCTGCCAGTCCTCGCCGGCCTCGACCGCCTGCATGAAGTCGTCGGTGACGCGGACCGAGTTGTTGGCGTTCTGGTACTGGATCGAGGTGAAGCCCTCGCCGTCGATCGACATGTCGAAGCCGGCTTCGCGCAGCGCTTCGGCCTTCTTCTCCTCGTCGGCCTTGCACCAGATGAAGTGCTCGATGTCCGGGTGGTCGACGTCGAGCACGACCATCTTCGCCGCCCGCCGCGTCTTGCCGCCGGACTTGATCGTGCCGGCCCAGGCGTCGGCGCCGCGCATGAAGGAGACCGGGCCGCTGGCGGTGCCGCCCTTCTTCAGCGGCTCGGTCGAGCCGCGGATGTTGGAGAGGTTGATGCCGGAGCCGGAGCCGCCGCGGAAGATCTTGCCCTCTTTGGTGTTCCAGTCCAAGATGCTCTCCATCGTGTCCTCGACGCTGAGGATGAAGCAGGCGCTGCACTGCGGCGTCTCCTCGAAGCCGACGTTGAACCAGACCGGCGAGTTGAAGGCCGCTTTCTGGTTGAGCAGGATCGAGGTCAGCTCCGCCTCGAAGGCGCCGGCGTCCTCGTCGGAGGCGAAGTAGCCGCCGTCGCGCCCCCAGTTCGAGATCGTCCCGGCGACGCGGCCGATCATCTGTTTGACCGAGCTCTCGCGCTCGGGGCTGCCGAGCTGCCCGCGGAAGTACTTCTGGGCGACGATGTTGGTCGCGTTCTGGGACCAGCTCTTGGGGAACTCGACCCCGCGCTGCTCGAATGCCGGGCTCTCGGGATTGCCGATCACCGCGTCGCGGAGCTCCCACTCGACCTGGTCGAAGGGATGCACGCCGGCAGTCGAGAACCGCCGCTCTATCGAGAGGCCCTGCAGACCGTTTTGGGGAGCGGTGGTGGCGGTCTTGGACATCGAACTTCTCCTCTCGCAGCGACTTTCAGATGGGCTGAGCAGGATCGTCAACGAGTCGGACAGACTTTGCGATCGCAGTTCCCGCAAAAGCCGCACATTTCGCGCCTTTCTCCCTCTATGGTGACAAGACGATGATGCGGGCGAGGGCCGCCGAGAGGGCGGAATCTGCAAAGGAAGTTGCAAGCGAGGCGATCGCCGCGGTCAAGCCGAAGCTGCGCGGGGTCTCGCACGAGTGGGCCTTCTTCCTCTCGCTCGGCTTCGGCGCCACCCTGATCATCCTCGCGAAAACGCCGAAGGCGACCCTGGCGGTGGCGATCTACGCGGTCAGCCTCTCGGCCCTGTTCGGCACCAGCGCCCTCTACCACCGCGTCAACTGGACCCGGCCCAACGTGCGCCTCTGGATGCGGCGCCTGGATCACTCGATGATCTTCTTCCTCATCGCCGGCACCTACACGCCGTTCGCGCTGCTGGTCCTGCACGGCGCCCTCGCCAGCGCGATCCTGATCGTCGTCTGGATCGGCGCGATCGCTGGCGCGATCGTCGAGATGGTCTGGATCGACCACCCGAAATGGGTGGCGGCGCTGATCTACCTCGCGCTCGGCTGGGTCGCCGTCGCCGCCTTCCCCGAGCTCTGGTCGGCGATCGGGGTCGGCGGCACCCTGCTGGTCGCCGCCGGCGGCCTCCTCTACACCGCCGGCGCCGTCGTCTACGCGACCCAGCGCCCCAACCCCAACCCGGCGATCTTCGGCTACCACGAGGTCTTCCACCTCTTCGTGATCGCCGCCGCGATCGCCCACTTCTCGGCGATCGCCTTCTTCGCCCTGCCGCACCGCTAGACGGCCAGCGCCTCGGCCTCCTCGACCGCGGCGACCAGCTCGCTGAGGATCTGCTCGAGCTGCTCGGAGAGCTGGGGGTCCAGCTCCAGGCGGCCGTCCTCGACCGCGAGCTCGGCGGCTTTGGCCACCGGCAGTTCCGCCTCGACCACGCGGCCGCCGAGGGCGCCCAGCACCTTGCGCGTCTCCGCCTGCGCCCAGACCGCGCCGAACATGCCGGTCGAGGCGCCGATCACCGCCGCCGGCTTGCCGTTGAGGGCGCTCTTGCCGGCCGGGCGCGAGGCCCAGTCCAGCGCGTTCTTGAGCACGCCCGGGATCGAGTGGTTGTACTCCGGCGTCGCCACCAGGACGGCGTCGGCCTCGCGAATCGCCTCGCGCAGCTCCTCCACCACCGCCGGCACCCCCGCCGCTTCGGCGTCGGCGTCGTAGGGCGGGATCTCCCGCAACCGCCCGAACTCGACCAGCTCCGCCCCGGCGGGCAGCCGCTCGGCGGCTGCCCGCAGCAGGGCGGTGTTGTGCGAGTCCCGGCGCAGGCTGCCGGATATGCCCAGGACCCGCATCGCTACTCGGCCTCCGCGACGAGCTCCAGGTCGACGGCGATGTCGACGTCGAACTCGAGCGCCTGGCCGCCGCTGGGCAGGTCGGCGTTCCAGTCGAGCCCGAAGCTGCGACGGTCGATCCTGGTCGCCAGCGAGAGCCCGACTCGGGCGTTGCCGCCGAGGTCCGCCCCGACCTGGCCGATGCGGCCGCTGGCCTGCACCTCGTGGGTCTGGCCGCGGATCTCCAACTGGCCGCGCACGGTCACCTCGTTGCCCTCGCCGAGGGCAATCTCGGTCGACTCGAACTTGAGCTGCGGGTGGCGCTCGGCGTCGAAGAAGTCGGGGGAGAGGAGGTGGCCCTTGAGCTGGTCCTCGTTGATATCGATGCTGTCGACCTCGACCGTGCCGGTCAGCTTCGGCGCCTCGCCTCCCTCGAGCTTCGCCTCGTAGGCCTCGAAGCCGCTGCGGAAGGTGGCGACGCCGTTGTGGACGACGGCGAAGTGGATAGTCGAGTGGACCGGGTCCACGGTGTAGGTCCCGGCCGGGACTGCCTGCTGGGTGACGGTCTCGGTGCTCATCTTGGTTCCTCTCAAGTCTGTTGTCGGATAAACGATTGACGCAGAAACCATCGTAGCAGAAAAGCTTGTATCTACAACTATTGTCCCGACAACGTTCATCTGCGATGATCCGGAGGCGATGACCGAGCCAGCGACCGCGACCAAGAGCCCCGCCGCGAAGGGCGAGTGCCCTGCCGAGACCCCCCACGGCCAGGCCTGGGGCGCCCTCGCCCGCACCCACGCCGCCGTCTCCCAGCGCCTGCAGGAGGCGCTCGCGCAGGGCGACTTCCCGCCGCTGCCCTGGTACGAGGTGCTCGCCACGGTCGCCGAGGCGCCGGAGCAGCGGATGCGGATGGGCGACCTCGCCGAGGCGCTGGTGATCACCCGCGGCGGCCTCACCAAGCTGGTCGACCGCCTGGTCAAGGCGGGCCTGCTGGAGCGGACCTTCTGCGAGTCCGATCGCCGCGTCAGCTACGCGACCCTGCTGCCGGCCGGCGGCCACCTGCTGGCGGAGATGCGGCCGGTGATCGTCGGCGAGCTCGAGCTCGCCTTCTCGGCCCGGCTCAGCGTCGCCGAGGCGAACGAGCTGCGCGACACCCTGGACCGGGTCCGCTCCTCGGCCTGCAGCGGCGTCGTCTGAGCGGGCGCGCCGGGCGCCGCCCTACGCCAGCGCCGCCGCGGCCCGCTCTTTGGCGGACTCGACGATCGCCAGCACCGCCGTCTCGCGGCCGTCGCGCAGCAGCTCGATCGGGTCGGGGTCGCCGTTGACGATCCCCTCGAAGAACTCCTTGCGGTCCTGGTAGGTCGGCAGCGTCCCCTTGGCCCAGCCGCGGGCGTCGTTGAGGATCACCGCCAGCCGCGCGTACTCCTCGCCGAACAGCGCCGCCACCTGCCGCTTCATCCGCTTCGCCAGGGCGGGGGAGGCGCCGGCGGTGGAGATCGCGATCGCCAGCGGCCCGGTGCGGACGATCGCCGGCAGGATGAAGTTGCAGAGCGGCGGCACGTCGACGATGTTGACCAGCATCGCCCGCCGCTCGGCGTCGTCGAAGACGGCGATGTTGACGTCGGTGTCGTCGGTGCAGGCGATCGCCATGAAGACGCCCTCGAGGTCGGCGGCGCCGGCGTACTCGCGCCGCTCCCACTCGATCGAGCCCTCGCGCGCCAGGTCCTCCAGCTGCGGGTGGGCGACCGGCGCGATCAGGGTCACGCCGGCGTCGCAGGCGAGCAGCCCCTCGACCTTCTCGAGGCCGATGTCGCCGCCGCCGACGACCACGCAGCGCCGCCCCTTCAGTTTCAGGCAGGCGATGTAGAACGGGGTCTCGAGCATGTCCCGCACGCAGGACTGATCGCAGATCCCCTTGCGAAGCTGGCAGACGCACTCCTTGCCGGCGTAGGCCTGGGCGGGCATGCGAGGGAGGTTAGAGAACCGGGGTCAGAGGGAGGCCAGCGTCAGCCGCAGGCCCTCTTCGAGGCTGGTCGCCGGGCGCCAGCCGAGCTCGTGTTCGGCGCGGCTGGCGTCGAGCGAGATCCGCTGCACCTCGCCGGCCCGCGGCGGCGCGAACTCGGGCTCGAAGGCCGCGCCGGCGTGGGGCGCTTTGTTCCCTGACGGGTGGGAGGAAGTCGCCCCACCCAGTCGCCCGAGCGTCTCCACCAGCTCCAGCACGCTCGCCTCCTCGCCGGTGCCGATGTTGACCGGGCCGGTCGTCTCCGACTCCGCCGCCGCCAGCGCCGCCGCGACCACGTCGCCCACATATATGTAGTCGCGGGTCTGGCTGCCGTCGCCGTAGATCAGCGGCCGCTCGCCGGCCCGCAGCTTGCCGCAGAAGATCGCGATCACCCCGGCCTCGCCGAGCGGGTCCTGGCGCGGGCCGTAGACGTTGCCGAGCCGCAGGGCGATGCCGGAGATCCCGTAGAGCCGCTCGTACAGCGCCAGGTAGCCCTCAGCCGCGTACTTGCTCTGGCCGTAGGCGGACATCGGCGCGATCGCCGTGCTCTCGTCCAGCGGCAGCGGCTTGCCCGCGCCCTCGCCGTAGATCGCGCCGCCGGTGGAGACGAAGACGAAGCGCCCGGCGCCGCCCAGCCGGGCCGCCTCGAGCACGTTGGCGCTGCCGCCGACGTTGATCGCGGCGTCGAAGGCGGGGTCCTCGATCGACTTGCGGACGTCGATCTGGGCGGCGAGGTGGAAGACGGTCTCGGGCCGGCGCTCGGCCGCCAGCGCGCCGAGCGCGGCAGCGTCGCGGATGTCGAGCTCGACCAGCTCGGCGCCCGCCGCCAGGGCTCCCTCGAGGTTGGCGCGGCGGCCGCTGCGGAGGTCATCGACGACGGTTACCTCGTCGCCGCGCGCCAGCAGCGCGTCGACCAGGTTCGAGCCGATGAAGCCGGCGCCGCCGGTGACCAGGGACCTCATGCGGCCGCCGATCCTACGGGGATCGGCGCGGGGCGGGAGAGCGATCGGCGGCGAGCGGCCCGAGCGGAACGGCCGAGCGCCCCTGCTACCTTTGCCGCCCGATGCGCCTGATCGTCACCGAGAAGAACAACTCCGCCAAGAAGATCGCCGAGATCCTCGGTGCGCCGACCGGTGGGCCGACCAGCGACAAGACTTTCAAAGTCCCCTTTTACAAGTGGACGGATGCCGCCGGCGAGGACCAGATGACGATCGGCCTCAAGGGTCACGTGCTCGGCCCGGCCTTCCCCGAGGGCTACTCGAACTGGCAGAAGACCGACCTGCACGACCTGATCGACGCCGAGCTGATCAAGGAGCCGACCGACAAAAACGTCGTCAAAGCGATCAAAAAAGTCGCCAAGGAGGCCGACGAGCTGGTGATCGCCACCGACTTCGACCGCGAGGGCGAGCTGATCGGGCTCGAGGCGCTGGAGGAGATGCTCGACGCCAACCCCGAGCTGGGCTCGCGCGAGGGCACCGCCGACGGCAGCCTGGTGATCCAGCGCGCCCGCTACTCGGCCCTGACCAAGGAAGAGATCGAGCGCGCCTTCAACAACCTCGACACGCTCTCCTACCCGCTCGCCAACGCCGGCGCCGCCCGCCAGGACATCGACCTGCTCTGGGGGGCGACGCTGACCCGCGCCGTCTCCCTCGCCAGCCGCCGCTTCGGCTCCAACTTCCTCTCCGTCGGCCGCGTGCAGAGCCCGACCCTGGGCCTGATCGTCGAGCGCGAGATGGAGCGCCGCGCCCACGTCGCCAAACCGTTCTGGGAGCTGTTCGCCAAGTTCGAGCACCCCGACGGCACCTTCGAGACCCACCACAGCGTCGACAAATTCTGGGACAAGGCCGAGGCCGACGCCGCCCTCGCCGGGACCGCGGCGCCGGGCGTGGTCAAAGCGGTGACCGCGCGCAAGAACACGCGCCGCCCGCCGACCCCCTACAACACCACCGCCTTCAGCACCGACGCCTCCAGCCGCCTCGGCATCACCCCCGCCAGCGCGATGCGGATCGCCGAGGACCTTTATATGGACGGCTTCATCTCCTACCCGCGCACCGACAACACGGTCTACCCGGCCTCGCTGCCGGTCAAGGAGCTGGTCTCCTCGCTGGTCCGGGTGCCGGAGTTCTCCGCCGCCGCTGGCCTGCTCGACGGCGAGCTGAAAGCGACCCGCGGCAAAAAAGAGACGACCGACCACCCGCCGATCTACCCGACCCAGGCGATCCACCCCGGCGCCCTCGACGGCTCGAAGAAGCGCGTCTACGAACTGGTCGTGCGCCGCTTCCTCGCCACCTTCAGCCCGCCGATGATCACCGAGTCGACCCGGGCCGACATCGAGGCCGGCTCGGAGACCTACTTCGTCCGCGGCTCGGTCGTCGTCGACCCCGGCTACGCCGGCATCTACACCTACGCCCGCTCCGCCGACGAGGAGATCCCGGCCCTGCGGGAGGGCCAGGAGCTGGCCCTCGACGGCGAGCCCTGGATCGTCGACAAGGAGACGCAGCCGCCCTCGCGGATCTCGCAGGCGAAACTGATCGAGCTGATGGAGGAGCGCGGCCTCGGCACCAAAGCGACCCGCGCCGACATCATCCAGAAGCTGTTCGACCGCGGCTACGTCTACGGCAACCCGCCGGTGCCCTCGGAGACCGGGATCGCCCTCTACGAGGCGTTCAAGAACTTCGTGCCGGCGATGGCGACGCCGGAGATGACCGCCCAGCTCGAGGCCGAGATGGACCGCATCGCCGCCGGCGAGATGACCAAGGGCACCGTCGTCGGCGAGAGCCGCGACCTCCTGCACAAGACCTGGTCGGAGATCGATAAGAGCCGCGAGGACCTGGCCAAGGTGATCTGGAAAGGGATGGACGAGGACCGCATCCTCGGCCCCTGCAAGGTCTGCGAAGAGGCCGGTCGCAAGAAGGAGGACGGCTCGCCCAACATGCTGCGGATCATCCGCGCGAAAAAATCGGGCAAACGCTTCGTCGGCTGCAGCGGCTGGACCCTCGACGACCCCGACTCCTGCGACCAGACCTTTCCGCTGCCCCAGCGCGGCGACGTCTTCAAGCTCGAAGACCGCTGCTCGATCTGCGGCCAGACGCCGCGGCTGAAAGTCGTCCCCTTCCGCGGCCGCCCCTGGAACCTCTGCCTCAACGACGACTGCGAGTCGATGCAGGAGATGAAGAAACGGCGGGCCGAGCGCGAAGCCGCCAAAGCGGCGAAAGCGGAGATGGACAAGAAACCCCCCGTCAAGGGCGACGAGGACGCTCTCGCGAAAGCGAAGAAAGCCAAAGTGAAAGCGTCCAAAGCGGACACCGCGACGCGCGGGCGCAAACGCGCCAAAGCCGCGGCCAAAGGCTGAGGCCGCCGGCGTTGTTCATCTCCCTCGAGGGAGTGGACGGCTCGGGCAAGAGCACCCAGGCGCGGCTGCTGGTCGAGGCGCTGGGCGCGGAGACGGTCGCGATCCGCGAGCCGGGGGGGACCGAGGCGGCGGAGCGGATCCGGGCGCTGCTCGCCGATCCCACGGTCGAGCTGGAGCCGCTGGCGGAGCTGATGCTGTTCTGCGCCGCCCGCGCCGACCTCACCGAGCGGGTGATCCGGCCGGCGCTGGAGGCCGGCCGCGACGTCGTCTCCGACCGCTTCTCCGATTCCAGCGTCGCCTACCAGGGGGCGGCGCGCGGGCTCGGGGTCGGCGAGGTGATCGGCCTCTGCGACACTGCCACCGACGGCCTCTGGCCGGACCTGACGCTGCTGCTGCGGCTCGACCCCGAGCTCGGCCTCGGCCGCGCCGAGGGCGAGGACCGCTTCGAGGCCGAGGGCCTCGACCTGCAGCGCGCCGTCGCCGCCGCCTACGAGGAGATCGCGATCATCGCCAGTGACCGGGTCGTCGTCGTCGACGCCACCGGCACGGTCGACGAGGTCCACACCCGGGTGATGGAGGCGGTCCGGAGGCACTCTCAGTGAGGTGCGTTCGTTCCTTGTCCGACTCTGTCGGACAAACGGCGAACGCAGCGCGATGAGCACGGCGCTGGAGACCGCGACCGAGCACCAGGCGCGGGCGCGGGTGGCATTGAGCGCGGCGCTGGCCGGCGGTCCCTCGCACGCCTACCTCTTCCGCGGGCCCCGCGGCGCCGGCAAGCGCGCCGCCGCGCGCGCCTTCGCCGCCGAGATCCTCGCCAGCGGCGCCGAGGACCCCGACGACGCCCGCCGCCGCGCCCTGCTCGACCCCTCGCCCCATCCCGACCTCGTCTGGCTGGCGCCGGCCGGCGCCCAGCACATGGTCGACGACGTCCGCGAGCGGGTGATCCGCGCCGCCGCCTACCGGCCCTTCGAAGGCGCCAAGCGGGTCTTCGTCGTCGAGGCGGCGGAGGCGATGCGCGACGAGAGCCAGAACGCGCTGCTGAAGACGCTCGAGGAGCCGCCCGCCTTCGTCCACCTGATCCTGATCAGCTCCGAGCCCGAGGCGCTGCTGGAGACGATCGCCTCGCGCTGCCAGCCGGTCGACTTCGCCCCCCTCAGCGCCGAGGTTCTCGAAGCCGCCCTGGCTGTCGATGGGCCGATTTCCAGTGATATAGACGGGAAATCGGCCCATCAACCTGAGGAGGTCGCGGCGGCGGCCCGGCTTGGGGCCGGCGATCTCGAGCGGGGGCGGTTGCTGCTCGGGGAGCAGGGGCGCGAGCTGCGGGCGGAGGCCGAGCGCTCCCTTGCCGCCGCGCTTGCCGGCGAGGTCGCCGCCGCCCCCTGGAAGCGGCTGCTGGCGCGGGCCGAGGCCGCCGGCGAGGAGGCCGAAGCCGAGGCCCGTGAGGCGCTGGAGGAGGAAGCGAAGGCGGGGATCAAGCGCACCGCCCGCGACATCGCCGACGGCGCCAAACGCGCCGGCCGCCGCCGCCGCACCGAGATCCTCGACCTCGGCCTCGAGCTCGGCGCCGCCTGGCTGCGCGACCTCGCCACCGTCGCTGCTGGCGCCGAGGACGTCGCCTTCAACCGCGACCGCCTCGCCGAGCTGCGGGCCCAGGCCCAGGGCCTCGACCCCGCCCGACCCCGTCGCGGCGCCGAGCTGGTCCAGGAGACCCGCCGCAGCCTCGACCTCAACGTCTCCGAGGAGCTGGCCCTAGAGGCCCTGTTCTTCCGCCTCGAGCGAGAGTTGGCATAGAGAAGCTTCAGATTCTTGAATTTTCACGTCCCATCGGTGCGTTCCCCGTCTTTACGGTCGCGACATGCCCTGGCCGATGCCGACCGAACTACCGATCGCCGGCGTATTCGTCGAGATCGTCTCGGAGACGGCTGGGACGATGGTCGTCTCGACCGGATTCCTGGCCGCTGCCCTTCGCGCGTTGACGATTCTCAGGGCGCCCCGGCAGAGCGGGTTGAGTGGATGACGGCGGCGGGATTCACTGGAGGCTTTGTCTTCGGCACCCTGGTCTTCATCGCCGATTGGGCGTTTGGCTAGACTGCCCGCATGGTTAGAGCGCTGACAATACGTTTCGCCATGATGTGCGTTGGAGTGGTTCCGCTCGTCTTCCTGGTCAATGTCCTCGACGCTCCTCCGGAGCTTGCCATGGTTTCCCTGTTGGTCTATATGGCAGTTGGGGCTCTCATCATCGGCAACTACTGCATCGCGCACGAAGACGAGATCCCGACCCGCGAGCGGCGCCGTCGGGCTCGCCGGGGTTGACCGTCGACGTCAGGTCCGCTCGGACTCAGGTCGGGCCTGCTCTGAGCCGACTCTGCCGCCGCCATTGCGATCTTCGGCGGCCTGCGCCCGCGCCTTTTCCAGCGCCCGCTCCTGGGCCAGCCGGGTTATCTGGGCGGCCTGGCGGGACATGATCACGCTGAAGTTGAGCGCCAGGCCGAGCAGCAGCAGCAGCACGATCGAGAACAGGGCGACGTTGGTGTTGCGGACGCCGAGCAGTTCGGCGACCAGCTTCAGCAGGCCGGGGAAGGCGGCGCCGGCGAGCATGCCGAGGCCGGCGACGAACCAGATCACGCTGTAGCGCTCCTGCAGGCGGTCGCGGCGGATCAGCTCCAGGATCAGCAGCATGAAGGCGATCGCCAGCACGGCGGCGACGATCCGCGTCTGCGAGGTCAGGTGGACGGTCGTCTTCGCTGCCGCCAGCGTCAGCGCGCTCACCGCTCCGTCTCCGCCTGGCGCGGCCGGAACTGGCCGACCAGCAGCACGACGACGCCCTTGAAGATGAAGAAGGCCGAGCGCAGCGGGGTCAGGAAGGAGCTGCCGCCGGCCCGCTCCAGCATCCGCACCGGCACCTCCTCGACCCGCAGGCCCTGGCGCACCGCCAGCTGCAGCGACTCGATCTCGGCGAAGTCGGGCGAGTAGTTCTCGCTGAACAGCGACATCACCCGCCGGTTCGCCGCCCGCATGCCGCTGGTCGTGTCGGTGAAGCGCTGGCGCGTCGCCAGGGTGAGGAAGAAGCGGAAGACGCTGGTGCCGATCCGCCGCGAGAGGGTCGGCCGGTAGTCGTCGCTGGCCGCGACCGCGTCGGGGTCGCGGTAGCGCGAGCCGATCACCAGGTCGGCGCGGTCGGCTTCGACCTCGGCCAGCAGCCGCGCCACCTCCGCCGCCGGGTGCTGGCCGTCGGCGTCGAGGTGGGCGCAGCACTCGTAGCCCTCGCGCAGGGCGTAGAGGTAGCCGGTCTGCAGCGCCGCGCCGAGCCCCTGGTTGAAGGGGAGGGTGGCGACGAGGACCCCCTCCGCCCGCGCCCGCGCCGTGGTCGCGTCGGTCGAGCCGTCGTCGACGACGAGGATGTCGGCGCCGGGCAGGTGCTCGCGAACGTCGGCGATCACGGCCGCGATCGACTCCTCCTCGTTCCAGGCGGGTATGAAGACGAGAGTCCGCACGGGCGTCGATTCTCCCACGCTGGCCCGGCGCCGCCCGGCCACGGCCCGAGGCGGGGATTGGTTTTGTGTTAGTAAACCTTCATGACGGATGGATCGCAGACGCCGCGGATCGGCATGCGCCTCTGGCTCACCGCCGCCTTCGCCGCGGTCAGCCTGATCACCGCCGGCGCCGTCTACCTCTTCGGCGACAACCAGCAGGCGCTGGTCGGGGCGGTGCTGATCGGCGTCCTCGCCGGCTTCCTGATCGCGGTCGCGATCTCGCACCGGGTCGTCCGCCTCGCCCGCGCCGCCGGCCAGATCGCCGACGGCTCCTTCGACGGCACCCTCGGCGTCTCCGGCCCCGACGAGATCGGCGACCTCGCCCGCGCCCTCGACTCGATGCGGGCCTCGCTGAAAGAGAGCTTCGGCGTCCTCACCGCCGACCGCAACAAGCTGGCGGCGATCTTCGACGGCCTCACCGACGCGGTGATGGTGGTCGACTTCGAAGGCCCGGTGCGCTTCTCCAACAGCGCCGCCTCGCGCCTGCTCGACAGCGCCGGCGAGCCGCAGGAGGTGGTGCTGCCGCAGCTGCACCGCGCCTCCGAGGTCGGCTTCTCCGCCCATCCGGCGCTGCGGATCGGCGACCGCGCCTACGCGATGACGGCGCGCTCGCTGCCGGACGAGCGGGCGGTGCTGGCGGTGCTGCGCGACCGCACCGAAGAGCTGCGCCGCGAGCTCGCCGAAGCCGACTTCGTCTCCAACGCCGCCCACGAGCTGCGCAACCCGCTGGCCGGGATCTCCGGCGCGATCGAGGTCCTGCAGGGCGGCGCCAAGAACGAGCCCAAGGACCGCGACCACTTCCTGGGCCGCCTGGCCGAGGACGCCGAGCGGATGAACCGGCTGACCCAGTCGCTGCTGACCCTGGCCCGGGTCGAGTCGCGGGGGGCGGCGGAGAGCGAAGTCGTCGACGTGCCGAAGGCGATCCGCGACGTCGTCGCCGCGGTCGAGGCGCCGCCGCACGTGGCGCTGGAGGTCGAGGTCGAGCCCGACCTCGCCGCCACCGGCGACCCGACGCTGCTGCGCCAGGTGATGATCGGCCTGCTCACCAACGCCTTCAAGAACACGCCACCGCCCGGCACCGTTACCGTTCGCGGCCGCCATGACGGAGAGGGGGAGGTCATCCTGGAGGTCGTCGACACCGGCACCGGTATTCCGGCGGCCGAGATCGAGCGCGTCTTCGAGCGCTTCTACCGCCGCAGCGAGTCGCGCAAGCAGGAGGGCTTCGGCCTTGGCCTGGCGATCGCGCGGCGGATGGTCGACGTGATGGGCGGCCGCATCGGCGCCGAGTCCCTGCTCGGCCAGGGCAGCACCTTCTGGGTGCGGCTGCCGCTCGCCCAACCGAGCCCGACCCCGGTGGCCTAGTGGTCCTCCCGGCAAATTCCGGCACCGATTTGGCGGCTGCAAACCTTCGCCCGCCTTTGTCCTCGGTCGGCCAAATAGTGGAACTATTCGGCCTCCCTGCGTCCGCGGCGTGCTCGGTTTTCGCTCGCCAAATCGACACCGGACTTACCGGGAGGACCACTTGAGCAGCGGCCGCATCCTGATCGCCGACGACGAGCCCTCGGTCCGCGACTCGGTCGGCTACGCGCTGGCCCAGGAGGGCTTCGAGGTGACCGCGGCCGAGGACGGCGACGTGGCGACGGCGCAGATCGGCGAGGCGATCCCCTTCGACCTGCTGATCCTCGACATCATGATGCCGGGGCCGAGCGGGCTCGACATCTGCCGCGACGTGCGCTCGCGCAGCGCCGTCCCGATCATCGTCCTCACCGCCAAGGACGCCGAGGTGGACAAGGTCGTCGGGCTCGAGGTCGGTGCCGACGACTACGTGACCAAGCCCTTCTCGGTCCGCGAGCTGCTCGGCCGCGTCCGCGCCCAGCTGCGCCGCCGCGAGCTCGACCGCTCGCCGCTGGCCCAGGCGGCGAGGATCGAGGCCGGCCCGGTCGCGATCGACCTCGTCCGCCACGTCGCCACAGTCCGTGGCGCCCCCGTCAACCTCACCCGCTCCGAGTTCCAGCTGCTGCGCCTCCTGGTCGGCCGCCCCGGCGAGGTCTTCGCCCGCGCCCAGATCATGGAGGAGCTCTGGCAGACCGAGTTCGACGGCGACGAGCGCGCCTGCGACGTCCACATCTCCAACCTGCGCCAGAAGGTCGAGCGCGACCCGCAGAAACCGGAGCTGGTGGTGACGGTGCGGGGGGTGGGGTACAAGTTCGACGGCGGCGGGGGCTGATTCAGGCCGCGAGCGGGGCCTCGGCCTCTTTTCCGACCCTGAAGGCGGTGACGATCGCCGCGGGTCGCTCGCCGAGCGAGTCCCTACGATCTTTTGCAGATGGCAGAGAGGCTCATCACCCGCTCGGACTGGCTCACGGCCCATCCCCCCGCTGCGCGGCAGCTCACCGAGACGCTCGCCGGGGTGGCCCGGCGCGCCCGTGCCGGTGAGGGCTTTCGCCACGCGGTGAGGGAGTTCCTGGGCGAGTTCGCGCTCCGGGTCGAGCCGAGTTCGCAGGCGGAGGCGATCGCCGAGCGGCCGCAGCTCACCGGGGATCCTCGTCATGACGCCTACCTGGGGGCGCTCGCGGAGCACCTCGCGGCGGTCCATCGCCTCAGCCGGCCGTCGTGGTCGGTCGAGCCCGAGCGGTTTCTCGACCGCTTCTGGTTCGTCAGCGACGTGCCCGGTTTCCGGGCGACGGCGATCGCCCAGGCCCCCGCCGCCTTCCGCCGCCGTGGCGTGTTCATCCCCGAGCGCTCCCTGCACCGCGTCTGAAGTGGATCGCGGAGAGATCATCGAGGCCCTCACCGTCCTGGCGGCCGAGTTGGAGCGCCGAGGCGTCAGCGCCGAGATGTACGTCGTCGGCGGTGCCGCGATCGCCCTCGCTTTCGACGAGCGGCGGGCAACGCGCGATATCGACGCCGTCTTCGAGCCGAAGAACGTCGTCTACGAAGCGGCCGCGGCCGTCGCCGAGCGGCTCGGGCTGCCGGCCGGCTGGCTCAACGACGCGGTCAAGGGCTTCCTCGATGGAGACGACCCAGCCGCGGCGCCCGTTCTCGATCTGCCGGGCCTCCGTTGCCTCGCGGCCTCTCCGGAGACGCTGCTGGCGCTGAAGGTTCTCGCCCACCGCGTCGGCGAGGACGAGGACGACGTGCGCCTGCTGGCGGCGGAGCTCGGCCTCGAGCGAGCCGACCAGGTTCTGGCGGTCGCCGAGCGCCGCTACGGAGACCGGCTCGACCCCGCCGCCCGCTTCTTCGTCGAGGAGCTGTTCGGCTCCGAGTAGCGGCGTTTCTCCTGGCGGCCGGGCTGATCTAAGCCGCCTTCATACCAAGCTGAAACCGTCGATTTGCAGGAGTAAACCACCCCTGCCTTGACTTCCAGACACATATGTGTCTTAATTTTGCTTGGATCAAGAAACACGGATATCCGCGTCTCTTGACAGTTGGAAGCGCAGCCCGGATGGGACCGGGCACAGGGAAAAGCCAGGGAGAGAGGGATGCATCGCATGCAGTTTCAAGCAGCTTCGAGCAGGGGCCACAGTGCCGGCGCCGCGGCGCCAGGCGTTGCGCCCTCTTTCTTCCGTTTCTCCCAGGCGGCATCCGTTGCTTCCCCTGGCGTGCGCGGCTCCCAGCGCCTTGAGGCATGCCCCGTCAGGGCCGCCCGTGGCCGCTCCACCGACCTTCTCGCCCCAACCCACACCACGACTCCCCAAGGAGGAGCAAAGTGATCGCACAGGCAATCGCCCGACTCACCGCCACCCGCGCCGCCCTCGCGCCGCGCGTCCGCCGCGGAAGCCTCCTCACCCGTGCCGCCTCGCCCGGTGCCGACGGGAGTAGTGCGCCTTCAGGCGGTTCTTCCTCTCACGCCGTCCGCATCGCCCTCCTGGCAGCGGTCACCGCCACCTTCTTCCTCTTCGCCGTCGCCGCGCAGGCCTCTGCCGCCTCGACGATCACGGTCGAACCCGCCGCCGGCTCCACCGGCGAAGGCACGATCATCGGCGGCGAAGAAGAAGGGCCGCTGACCGAGCTCAACTGCCACATCTCCGGTGAAACCGCCACCGGGCTCTGCGAAATGACGATCACCAGCGGCTTCGTGGAACTCACGTTTGAAGCCGTCAGCGAAGGCGAAGGCCATTTCGTGGAATGGAACGCCACCGGCGGCCTCGCAAGTAGCGGTTGCAACCATAATCAAAGGACTAAACCCCAATGCTTCGCGGCCGGGTCCTCCTCCTTCCCGGACTCCCTGCTGGAACCGGAGTTCTCAGCGCTGCCGACCGCCCCTCTCGTCACCACCCAAGGCCCCGGCACGATCACCGAAAGCTCGATCGTGATGAATGGCACCGTCGACAACGAAGGCGCCTCCGCAGGCTCATCCTGCAAGTTCCAGATCGCCCTCGAAAGCTCGCCCGCCACCATCATCGAAGAACCGGCTTGCTCGGTCAACCCGGTCACCGGCACCGCCTCAACCGCGGTCGAAGCGACCGCCACCGGCCTCAGTCCACAGACCAAGTACGTCTACCGCATCGTCGCCACCAACACCGGCGGCACCACTATCGGCACCCCGGATCAGGCGGCTGAAACGCTGGCCGCTCCGGCGGCTCCGCCCCTCGTCACCAACGACGCCCCCGGCACGATCACCGAAAGCTCGATCGTGATGAATGGCACCGTCGACAACGAAGGCGCCTCCGCAGGCTCATCCTGCAAGTTCCAGATCGCCCTCGAAAGCTCGCCCGCCACCATCATCGAAGAACCGGCTTGCTCGGTCAACCCGGTCACCGGCACCGCCTCAACCGCGGTCGAAGCGACCGCCACCGGCCTCAGTCCACAGACCAAGTACGTCTACCGCATCGTCGCCACCAACACCGGCGGCACCACTATCGGCACCCCGGATCAGGCGGCTGAAACGCTGGCGCCGATCGCCAACCCCTCCACCCTCACCGTCTTCAAGGGCGGCAACGGCGGCGGGACCGTCACCAGCCTCGCACCGCACACGGGCATCAGCTGCGGCACCGAACCCTGCGAAGCCACCTTCGAAGAAGGCGACACGGTCGAACTGCACGAGAGCCCGGCTTCCGGCTCGGTCTTCGCCGGTTGGCTCGGCTGCAAACACGTCAGCGCCACCAACTGCACCGTGACCCTGACCTCCTCGGCGGTCGAAGTCACCGCCGTCTTCCTCGCCGAAGGCCCCCAGGGCCCAACTGGCCCGCAAGGCCCGACCGGCACCACTGGTCCCCAGGGGCCGACTGGCCCAACCGGCCCGCAAGGCCCGACCGGCACCACTGGTCCCCAGGGGCCGACTGGTCCCCAGGGCCCGACCGGAACCACCGGCCCGCAAGGCCCGACCGGAACCACCGGTCCTCAGGGCCCGGCCGGGTCGACCGGCTCCCAGGGTCCCGCTGGTGCAGCCGGCTCCCAGGGCCCGGCCGGCTCTCAGGGCCCAGCCGGCGCCAAGGGGGAACAGGGCGCCGCTGGCCCTCAGGGCCCCGCCGGCCCCGCCGGCAAGGTCACCTGCAAGGTCAAGGGCAAGAAGGTGACCTGCACCGTCAAGTACGCCACCACCTCCAAGCGCCGCCAGCTGCGCTGGAGCCTGCGCCACGGCGGCCACGCCCTCAGCCACGGCACCAGCAAGGGCGCTCTGCACCTCGACCTCAGCCACCTGCGCAAGGGGCACTACGTACTCCACGTGAATGGCCAGAAGACGACGATCCTGATCCCAGCCCACAAGAGCGGCAACGGCCACCAGAACGGTTAGAGCGCAGCGCGCCAAGACGAACAAGACCAGGGAAAACGAGGAAGCGGAGATGTCAACAAACAGCAGTCACCGACGGAGGGCGCGGCATTCGCTGCGCTCCGCAGCTGCCAGCTTTGTGCTGATCGCGGCGGCGCTGCTTCTCCTCGCCGCCCCCGCGATGGCCTCTCTCGAAGAGGTGACCGAATTCGGGGACACGGGTCCGATCGGCGGTTCCAACGGACAGTCCCAGCTCTTCCATACGAATGGCGCGGCGGTCAACTACAGCGGCGCCGGTGGCGTCACGCCGGGCACCCTCTACGTCGCTAGACCTGGGTTTACGGCCTTTGGAGAAGGGGGCGGCGAATTCAAGGGCCTGCGCGTTTACGGCCCGCAAGGCGAATTCCTCGAAGAATTGGGCAGCAACGGCTCAGCGCTCGGCGTCGCGGTCGACCAGACGACCGGCGACATCTACGTCCTCACCGGTGGCGCAGTCCGAATCTACAGCCCCAGCGGCCTGCTGATCGCCGAATTCGGCGAAGGAGGCGCACCTCACGAAACGGTCGCCGCAGGTCCTGGAAAGTTCCATGGCCTACAGGACAGTGGGATCGCGGTCGACGACGCCGGCACGGTCTACGTCTCCGACTTCGACAGCGTGGGGGGAGAAGCGCGGGCGATGGTGTTCAAGCCGGAAAGTCCCGGCGACTACGAACACTACGCCTACACCGGGCGCGGCAACGACATCGCCTTCTCCACGTTCGAATCGCCGGTCCACTATGACCCTACTGCGCTCAGCCTCGACGCGGCCGGTCACCTCTACATGGCGGCTCAGGGGGAAGTCGGGGCGATCTATGAGTTCGACCCGAGCGAACCGGGCAGTCCGATCTGTGGCTATCAAGTGCCGAGCGGGGGCGAGCAAGGAATGACGGTCGCCCCGGCGACGGGGGAAGTGTTCTACTGGACCGGAAAGCGCCGGTCTGAAATCACCCAGCTCGCCGCCTGCAACGCAGAAGGCAAGTTCACGGTGAAAGGCGGCATCGCCCTGAGGAAAAGGGCGATTGAAATGAACGCGCTGGCCTTCGACCCCGCCGTCCCCTACAGCTCCACGCGCCTGCCCGGCATCCTCTACGGCTTCGCCGCGGACAAGCTGGAAGGGTCAGGCGAATTCGGCGATCAAGCACATACCTACGGCATCATCGCCGCCGAGGCCGAGTCGCAGCCGCCGGCGGTGGTGGCGGAGTCGGTCTCCACGGCCGGCGCCCGCACCGCCACGCTCGGCGCCCAGATCAACCCGCACGGATTCCCGACCGGCTATGCCTTCCAGTATGAGACGCAGGCCCAGTACGAGGCCAACCACCCCGACGAGATCCAAGAGCTGACGCTCAGCGCCACCGGCGGGCTGTTCGGCCTTGCCGCCGGGCAGCGCCGCTACGGCGGCCCGCTGACCGCGACGCTCACCGCGGGCTCGGCGGTGGCCACGGCGCCGGTCACCGCAGCCGGCACGGCGACCCTCTCGGCGGCAAAAGGGACGGCGACGCTGAAAGCCGCCAAAGGCAAAGGGACGGTGATCGCCGGCTCGACCGCGATCACCGCGCTGACCACCTCCGAAGGGCCCTTCGAAGTCGGCCAGACGATCAGCGGCGCAGGGATCCCCGCGGGGACCACGATCCTGGCCATCCCCAAATCGACTGAATTGACGATCTCCAGCCCCGCCACCTCCTCCGCCGCCGGGGTCGCGCTGAGCGCCGGCCTGGCCAAGCTCACCGCGGTCAGCGCCAGCGAAGGCGCCTTTGCGATCGGCCAGCAGATCGAAGGCACCGGGATCGCTCCTAACACGAAGATCACCGCCGTCTTCAGCGGCGAACTGTTTCTCTCCGCCCCCCTCACCAAGCCCGGCACCGCCGTCGCGATCAAAGCCGGCTCCACCGTGCTCACCTCACTCACTACCAGCGAAGGCTCCTTCGAAGTCGGCCAGCAAGTCAAAGGCACCGGCATCCCCTCCGGCGCGACGATCGAAAGCGTCGCGCCAGGCGAGCTGACCCTGTCGGGCCCTGTTACCCAGCCCGGCAGTGGCGTCGCGATCTCCGCCACCCCCCCTGAGCCCCTTGCGGTCGGGCAGGCGATCGAAGGGCCCGGCATCCCCCCGGGGACCACGATCGAAAGCGCCACGCCCGGCGCGATCGTACTCACCAAGCCCGCCGAAACGTCGGGCACCGCCGTGCACCTCTTCGCTGGCCTTCCCTACGATGCGAGCGCCGTCGAGGTGCGCGAAGCGCTCGCCTCGCTTCCGGCGATCGGGGTCGGCAACGTCTCGGTCTCCGGCGGCCCGGGTGACGAAACCGGCTCCGCTCCCTATCAGATCGAATTCGACGGCGCTCTGGTCAACACCGACGTCGAACAGGTCCGAGCCACCTCGCTCGGACTCAGCGGCGGCTCGGCCTCGGCCACCGTCACGACCACCAACCAGGGGGGCGCCGGCTTCGCCGGCGCCGCCGAAGCGCCGCCGGGCGGTGGCAACCTCGCCGCCGCCAGCGAAGCGCTCGCCGCCGCCGCCACCCTCAGCGGGCTGGCGCCCGACACCGCCTACCGCTTCCGTGCGGTCGCGACCAGCCACTGCAAAGCCGTCGCAGCACAGATCTGCGAAGCCGACGGCGCCCCCAAGGCCTTCCACACCTTCCGCGACGAAGCGCCGGGCCTGCCCGACCACCGCGCCTGGGAGCTGGTCTCGCCGCCGCGCAAGAACGGCGGCGAGGTATTCCCGGCCGAACCCGAACTCTTCAGCCACAGCTGCCACTACTGCAAGCCGGCGCAGGTCTTGACCGGGCGCTTCCCGCTGCAGAGCGCCCCCGACGGGGAAGCGGTGGTCTATGAGGGCTACTCCTTCTCCCCCGAAGAAGGCAACGGCAAGTTCGGCGAGTACATCTCGCGGCGCACTGCCTCCGGCTGGCAGACGAAGAACCTGACCCCGCCGCTGATGTCGAGCACGGGTAGTGCCGGATATCAAGCCTTCGACCGCGATCTGAGCGCGGGGGTCCTGCGTCAGGCCGTAGGGCCGACTCTCGCCGCCGGCGCTCCTAGCGGCTACCCCGACTTTTATTCCCAGCCCACCGAAGAGCCGCTCTCGCTCGCGCCGTTGCTCACCGCGGCACCGCCCAGCCGCAACGCCACCGAATTCGTGATCGAATTCGGTGGCGGCTCGGCCGACTTCTCCAAGCTCTTCTTCTCGGCCAACGACGCGCTGACCGGCGAAACCCCCTTCGCGCCGGCGGCGGCGGACCCTCCCGGCCCGCCCCCCGGGAGCAGGCATATCCCGGCGAACCTCTATCAGTCGGCGGGAGGGCAGCTGTCGCTGGTCAACGTGCTGCCGGGCAACACCGAAACCGTCCCGGGACAGTTCGGCGGCGGGACTCTGGTCGAAGCGAGCGGAAACGTCAACGCGCCGGCCATCTACAACGCGATCTCCGCAGACGGCAGCCGGGTCTTCTGGTCCGACGAATCCGGACAGCTCTACGTGCGCGAAGACGCTCAGCGGACCCGCGAGATCGCTGACCACACCGGCAAGTTCCTCACCGCTTCGGCCGATGGCTCGAAGGTGCTGCTGGACGATGGCTGCCTCTATGACCTGGCGAGCGAAGCATGCGAAGACCTGACCGGCGGCAAAGGCGGCTTCCGGGGCATCGTCGGACAGAGCGATGACCTCTCCCACGTCTACTTCGTCGACACGGCGGTGCTGACCGGGGGAGAAGAAAACGAATACGGCGCCTCCGCGCAGGCGGGTGGAAACAACCTCTACGCCTGGACCGGGGGCGAGACGAGGTTCGTCGCCACTCTCACCGCCAGCGACGTAGGCGGGGAAATCGACGGAGACGCGAAAGCCAACCCGACCCAGCGCGACGCCGAGGCGAGCCCCGACGGGCGCTACCTTGCCTTCCAGTCGGTCGCGCCGCTTACCGGCCAGGACAACACCGGCCTCTGCAAAGAATCGGTTTCAGGGCCGGGGGGAACGGAAACATTCACCCAGGGTCCCTGCATCGAGGTCTTCCTGTTTGACGCTGCCAGCGGCAGGCTGAGCTGTCCCTCCTGCAACCCGACCGGTCGCTCGCCACTGGGACCGTCCTACCTGAGGCGGATCCACGGAGTGCCGGCGACCTCGGCCCAGCCACGGTACATGCTCGACTCCGGGCGCCTTTACTTCGACAGCCAGGACTCGCTCTCGCCGTTCGACACCAACGAAGGGGTCGAAGACGTCTACCAGTACGAGCCGCAGGGGGTCGGTAGCTGTGGGCGCGAAGGCGGCTGCGTCAGCCTGATCTCGGCTGGTCACGAACCGGTCGACTCCAACCTGCTCACGGTCGACGAAAGCGGCGCCAACGTCTTCTTCACCACCCGCGACCACCTGGTGCAGAAGGACACCGACGAAGCGATTGACCTCTACGACGCTCGCGAAGGGGGAGGTATCGCCGGCGAAAGCGAAACCCAGCGGGGCGAATGCCAGGGCGAATCCTGTCAGCCGGCGGCGAGCCCGCCCAACGACGCCACGCCGGCCTCTTCGAGCTTCCACGGCGCCGGCAACGTCGCAGAAACGAAGGCCCACAAGAGCAAGAAGAAGCATCGCAAGCACAAGCACGAGCGCCACCACCGCCGAGCCCACGCCAACCGGAGGGCACAGCGATGATTGCTCGCCGCCACACCCTTGCCCTGCTCGCCGCCCTCGTCGCGGTTCTGGCCGCCCCCGCCGCTGCCCAGGCCGACTTCGGCTTCGTCCCCGGCAGCCTCAGCGCCGTCGCCGAATACGAACACGGCACCCGCGACGAAGAAGCCGGCTCGCACCCCTACTCCTTCACCGTCGGCTTCGACTTCAACACCGAAGCAAGTGGCCACGTCGTAGGCGGCGAACCGCGCGACGTGGTCGTCGACCTGCCGCCGGGCCTGGTCGGCAACCCCTTGGCTGTCCCCCGGTGCACTGGGCAGCAATTTGAGGGCCTCACTCCACAATGCCCGACCGATACCCAGATCGGGGTGCTGCACGCCAACATCGTCGGCCTCGGGGGGATCATCGGTCCCGTCTACAACACGACCGCGCCACCGGGCCTGGCGGCGCAGTTCGGCCTCAGCGCCGCCTCCTTCAATGCTCTCCAGGGCGCCCTGGTCAAGACCGGCGAAGGCTACGCGGTCGAGGTCCGCGCCTCGCTGCCGATCGAGGTGAGCGAAATCTCGGAGACGATCTGGGGGGTGCCCGCTGCCCCGGGCCATAACCCCGAACGCGGGCCGGCGGCGCACGAAGACCTGCCGTCCTCCGCACCTCTGCTCCCCTACCTCACCCTCCCCGCTTCCTGCGAAGCGCCGCCGGTGGTCACGGTCGAGGCCGACTCCAAACTGGCGCCGGGCGTCTACGCCGAGCAGAGCGCCCCTTTCCGCGACGCCGGTGGCAACCCGGCGGCGATGAGCCGCTGCGACGCGGTGCCGTTCTCGCCGCAGATCGCCTCCCAGCCAACCAGCCGCAGCGCCGAGAGCTCCTCGGGCCTGGACTTCCAGCTGAAGCTGCCGAACCAGGGCCTCTTGAGCCCCGGCGGGATCGCCGAAACCGAGCCTCAGAAAGTCGAAGTCGCCCTGCCAGAAGGGATGACCGCCAACCCCTCCTTCGCCGAAGGCATCTCCCCCTGCTCCGAAGCCCAATACAAGGCCGAGCAGATCGACACCCCAGCGGGAGCGGGCTGCCCGGAAGCCTCCAAGCTCGGCTCGGTGGTCGCTCACTCCTCGCTGCTCGAAGAACCGATCGAAGGCTCGCTGTACCTGGCGACGCCGTATGAAAACGAATTCCACTCCCTGATCGCCATCTACATGGTCCTGCGCGCCCCCGAACGCGGCGTCCTCGTCAAGCAGGCCGGCGAAGTCAAGCCGGACCCGGTCACCGGCCAGCTGCGCGCCACCTTCAAGGGGCTGCCGCCGCTGCCCTTCTCCGATTTCACCCTGCACTTCCGCGAAGGCGCCAGGGCGCCCCTGGCGACCCCGCCCGCCTGTGGCGAATACCGCACCGTCTCCCAGCTCTACCCCTTCTCGGCCCCCACCACCCCGGTCGAAAAACAGTCGAGCATGCAGATCGAAAGCGGCCCCAACGCCGGCCCCTGCCCCTCCGGCGGCACCCCGCCCTTCCACCCGGGCCTGATCGCCGGCTCGATCAACAACGCCGCCGGCG